>JACRAR010000023.1 GCA_016234745.1 Betaproteobacteria bacterium
AATATTTTTCTTGCTCAGTTTGACATTGTCGAAAAATAGCTCGCCCTGGTTCAAGGCACGCTGTCCCATTTTGTCAAGCGGCTTGCCGCGCGAGATGCCTTTGGTATCCATCGGGAAAATCAACGTGCACCCGTTCTTGGTATCCGGACCATTGCCGACATCGGCCGCGCAATACAGGATGCAAACCTTGGCGATCGTGCCATTGGATACCCATGACGACTTTTGTCCATTCAGGATAACCTCGTCACCCTTGATCGTCGCCACGCAATTCGGCCGCCCGTACTTTCCCTCTGGATGGAACATCAAACCGTTCGGGTCGAGCGTATCCGAGCCATGATCGGGTTCTGTAATCCCCCAGCAGCCGATCACGTCGTCCGGCGCGAGCGAACGCAGATAGTCATTCTTGAACATCTTCGACAGATAGGCCGGCAGGATCGCCGCGCCAAACGAGATGGCCAGGCCGGAATCTCCCCAGCCGAGTTCCTCGTAAAGAATGCAAAACATCTTGGCTTGTTCCTGCGGCGTCAACTCCGCCAGTGCGTCGATATTGACGCCAAGTTCCAGGTATTTCGCGCGCGCCTCCCAATACGGAGAGTCGGGCGCAATCACCTGCTCCGGCGTCATGCGGTCCAACTTCTGACCGATCGGCCGCAAGACATCCTTGGCAAATTTGTGCACGCTGCTCTGAAACATCTGCATCATCTCGGGCAGTTCCGGTTCGGCTCCCAGCGGTCCCAATTTTACGTTGGCCATTTCACATTCTCCTTGGCTGTTTTGGTATCGGCATCACTTGATGCAAGGGGCGCAGAATAATGATTTACTTGGCAAGTCTGTATCTAGGAAAGCAATAGACGTTGGGGTACAGGCTTGTACAGGAAATCCACCTTCCCTGCTGCAAGGCAACATCGCGAAACCGGCAACTTAAGATGACCCAACTCAAACCAGCTCGACCATAACATTCAGGCACCAGACAGCTGATGCCATAGACATATTGCAGCGCAATCCATGATATCCGGATGGGGGTATTCAATGGCTATTCAGCGAGAAATCCGGCACGTAATTCTTGCGCGCTGCCCCTGTGAGAGCAGCCCGCGGCGCATGCAAGATTTTCGACACGCGCAAAAATAATCCAATACAATGCAAAAAAAAATTCAAACCCTCGGCACCTGTTCGCAACATTTCAGTGCCTTCAAATTCTTGGTGTGGAGGAGGCATTGCATGAGCCTGCAGCAAGGTGCTGTCGAGAGTCTTTCTGTCTCCTCGCCGAGCCTGGGCATCATTGCCAATCCCGTATCCGCCCGCGACATCCGCCGCATCATCGCCAACGCCAGCAATCTGCAGATCGCCGACCGGGTCAACATCGTGTTGCGCGTGCTCACCACCGTGGCCAGCCTGGGTGTGAAACAGGTGCTCATGATGCCGGACAAGGGCGGTATTGCTGCCCTGTTGCTGCGCAGCCTGCAGCGCGAAAAAAATCTGCACCACACCTTTCCCAAGGTCGACTTTGTCGACATGCAACCCACGTCGACTGTTCAAGATACCTTGCAGGCAGTCCGCCTGATGCATGCCGCCGGGGTCAAGGCGATCGTCGTGCTCGGTGGTGACGGCACGCATCGCGCCGTCGTCAGCGAACTGATGCGGCTCGGCGCACAAATCCCGATCGCCGGCCTGTCGACGGGGACCAACAACGCCTTTCCGGAAATGCGCGAGCCCACCATCACTGCACTCGCTGTCGGCCTCTACCTCACCGGACGGCTGAACGACGAGCAGGCGCTGGCAGCCAACAAGCTGCTCGAAGTCTCGATCAACGACGGACAGCGGCGGGACATTGCCCTGGTCGATGCGGTCATCGCGACCGACCACTACATCGGCGCACGCGCACTCTGGAAGACCGAGAACCTCGCCGCCGTCTATCTGAGTTTCGCCGAACCCGAAGCCATCGGCCTGTCGGCCATCGGCGGGTTGCTGCATCCGCTCGGCCGCCGCGATGCGGGCGGTCTCGCCGTGCAGTTGTGCCAGGCCGAATCGGTGCCGCAGGTGCAGTTGCAGGTGCCCATCGCGCCCGGCATGGTGCGCGACGTCGGCATCAGCCGCTGGGAAACCATGCCCGCCAACCAGGCTTTCACTGTCGAACTATCGTCCGGCGTGGTCGCACTCGACGGCGAACGTGAAATGACTTTCAATGCCGAAGAACGCGTCACGGTCACCTTGCGCGAAAACGCTTTCCCCACCCTGGACGTCGCCCGCTGCATGCAGATTGCCGCAAGCACGGGCCTGTTCCGCGTATCTTCTCACTTATCTTCCCGCTCATTTGAAAAATCAGCTTCCCGCAGTCACTAGCCACCAGAGGAGACCACAACCATGACCAACCCCTTTCCCTTAAGCAAGGACGATTTATTGAAGTGCTATCGCACGATGCGCACCATCCGCGAATTCGAGGAGCGGCTGCACGTGGATTTCAGCCGCGGCGACATACCCGGCTTCGTCCATCTCTACGCCGGCGAGGAAGCAGCCGCCACCGGCATCATGAAGCACCTCAACAGCGGCGACCGCATCGCCAGCACCCACCGCGGCCACGGCCATTGCATCAGCAAGGGCGTCGATGTCGTGGCGATGATGAAGGAAATCTACGGCAAGAAGGGCGGCACCGGCAACGGCAAGGGCGGCTCGATGCACATCGCCGACCTGTCGATGGGCATGATGGGCGCCAACGGCATTCTCGGCGCCGGCGCGCCCCTGGTCTGCGGCGCGGCGCTGGCCGCCAAGTTCCGCAACAAAGGCGAAGTGGCGATCAGCTTCGTCGGCGACGGCGCCTCCAACCAGGGCACCTTTCTTGAAAGCCTCAACCTCGCCGCGGTGTGGAACCTGCCGGCGCTGTTCGTGGTGGAAAACAACGGCTATGCCGAATCCACCGCGCGCGATTACGCCACCGCGGTGGACAGTTATGTCGATCGCGCCGCCGGCTTCGGCATGCCCGGCATCACGGTGGACGGCACGGACTTTTTCGCGGTGTATGAGGCGGCCGGAGAAATCATCCAGCGCGCCCGTGAAGGCGGCGGCCCTTCGCTGCTCGAATGCAAGATGGTGCGCTTCTACGGTCACTTCGAAGGCGATGCGCAGACCTATCGCGCCACCGGCGAACTCGACGACATCCGTGCCAATCACGACTGCCTGAAGAAGTTCGGCGTCCAGGTGACCGCAGCCGGCGTGATCAGCGCCGCCGAACTGCAGGCCATCGATCAGCAGGTGCTGGCCGTCATCGAAGATGCCGTCCAGCAGGCCAAGGCAGCGCCGCTGCCGACGCTGGCCGACCTGACCACCGACGTATACATCAGCTACTGAACCGAATCCAGGAGATATTCATGGCAAGAAAAATCAGCATCAAGCAGGCCGTCAACGAAGCCCTCGATCAGGAAATGGCGCGCGACCCGGCCGTGATCTGCATGGGCGAAGACATTGTCGGCGGCACCGGCGCCGGCGGCGAAGCGGATGCCTGGGGCGGCGTGCTCGGCGTGACCAAGGGACTCTACGCCAAGTACGGCGACCGCCTGATGGACACGCCGCTGTCGGAAAGCGCTTACATCGGCGCGGCGATCGGTGCGGCCGCCTGCGGCATGCGGCCGGTGGCGGAACTGATGTTCATCGACTTCATGGGCGTGTGCTTCGACCAGATTTACAACCAGGCCGCCAAGTTCCGCTACATGTTCGGTGGCAAGGCGGAAACGCCGGTGGTGATCCGCGCCATGGTCGGCGCCGGCTTCCGCGCCGCGGCGCAGCACAGCCAGATGCTCACGCCCTTGTTCACTCACATTCCCGGCCTCAAGGTGGTCTGCCCGAGCACGCCCTACGACACCAAGGGTCTGCTGATCCAGTCGATCCGCGACAACGACCCGGTGATCTTCTGCGAACACAAGGCGCTGTATGGCATCGAAGGCGAAGTTCCGGAGGCGTCCTACACCATCCCGCTCAGCGAAGCCAACATCGTGCGCGAAGGCAAGCATTGCTCCATCGTCACCTATGGCCTGATGGTGCATCGCTCTCTCGAAGCCGCCGCGACTCTGGCGAAGGAAGGCATCGAGGTGGACATCGTCGACCTGCGCAGCCTTTCGCCGCTCGACCTGGACACGGTGCTCGACAGCGTCACCAAGACCGGCCGCCTGGTCTGCGTCGATGAGGCCAGTCCCCGCTGCAACATCGCCACCGACATTTCCGCCCAGGTCGCGATGCAGGCTTTCAGCGCCCTCAAGGCACAGATCGAGATGGTCACGCCGCCGCATACGCCGGTGCCGTTCTCGCCTACGCTCGAGGATCTGTACATTCCGAGCGCCGCCCAGATCGCCGCAGCGGTGCGCAAGACCATCAAGGGAGGCCAAGCTTGATTATCACGCCGATCATCATGCCCAAATGGGGGCTGTCGATGAAGCAGGGCACCGTGGTGTCGTGGCTGGTAGACGTTGGCGCCAGCATCAACGTCGGCAAGCCGATCATGGAAGTGGAAACCGACAAGATCGCCAGCGACGTGGAGGCGCCCGATCCGGGCCTGCTGCGCCGCAAGATCGCCAATCCCGGCGACGTATTTCCGGTCAAGGCGCTGCTCGGCGTGATGGCCGGCCCCGAAGTGACCGACGCACAGATCGACGACTTCATCGCCAGCTATGTCACGCCGGTCGATGCGGACGACGCTGAAGACGGCGCCGCGGAACAGGCCTGGCAGTGGGTTGAGATCGACGCCATCCGGGTGCGCTATGCGCGCCGTGGCAATGCGCAGGACGGCAAGCTGCCGGTGCTGTTCATCCACGGCTTCGGCGGCGATCTCGACAACTGGCTGTTCAACATCGACGCGGTGGGCGCGCAGAATCCCGTGATCGCCCTGGACCTGCCCGCGCATGGTCAATCCTCGCTGACGCTCGCGGGGACCACGCTGGCGGATCTGGCGCGCTTCATCGCCAAATTCCTTGATGCCCTCGAAGTGCCGCGCGCGCATCTGGTCGGCCATTCGATGGGCGGCGCCATCGCGGCACGGCTCGCGCTCGATGCCCCCGCACGGGTGGCCTCGCTGAGCCTGATCGGCAGCGCCGGCTTGGGCCGGGAGATCAACGCCGGGTATCTGGCCGGCTATGTTGCGGCCAACTCGCGGCGCGACCTCAAGCCGGTGGTCGAGCAGCTGTTTGCCGACGCCAGTTTGGTGAGCCGACAAATGCTCGACGACCTGCTCAAGTACAAGCGGCTCGACGGCGTCAGTGCGGCGCTCACCGAACTCGCGGCAGGCCTGTTTCCCGGCGGACAGCAAGGCGAGTTGCCCGTGCCAAGCCTCGCAGCAGGCGGCATTCCGCTGCTGGTCATCTGGGGCAAGGAGGATCGCATCATCCCGGCCAGCCACGCGGCACTGGCGCCCAAGAGTGTCAAGGACGCAAAGGTGGCGGTGCTGCCCGGCGCCGGACACATGGTGCAAATGGAAAAGGCCGGCGAAGTCAATACGCTGCTCAAGGCGCACGTCGGTTGAGACCGCAACAGGCAGAACGGATCGAAATCATCAGCACAACCCAACAAGGAGAAACAAGATGACAGCCACACCCAAAGTGACCAGCGAGGTCAGCCTCTCGAACAGTTTCCTCGGCGACACCATCCAGGTCTGCGTGGTGACCCGCGACATGTACCGCACCATGGACGGCATGGTGAAGCTCGGCATCGGCCCCTGGCGCGTCTACGAATTCAATGCGCAGAACTGCAAGGACCTGACCTTCCGCGGCAAGCCGGCTAACCTCTCGATGAAGCTGTGCTTGGCTTTTTCCGGCACCATGATGTGGGAGATCATCCAGCCCATCATCGGCCCGAGCATCTACACCGAGTTCCTCGAGAAGCACGGCGAAGGCATCCACCACGTCGCGCAGGGCTGCAACAACGGCGACTGGGAGGAGCGCAAGCGTTCCTTCACCGACCGTGGCTTCAAGATGATCCAGTCCGGCACCTGGGCGGAAAGAGTGCCCTGGGCCTACTTCGAAACCGAGGAAGCGACCACCACCACGATAGAGATTTTCGACATCCCGGGCGATTTCGCCTTGCCCGAGCCGCTGCAATGGTATCCCGCCAAACCTTAACGACTCACCTGGAGACAACGCAATGAAACTCATCAATTCCTTCGGCCCCAACCCGCGCCTGGTGCGCATGTTCATGACCGAAAAAGGCATCAGCATGCCTTTCGACAACCTCGATATCCTGGCTGCGGAAAATCGTAAAGAACCTTATTTGAAGCTCAATCCGGGCGGCCAGATGCCGGCGCTGCAACTCGACAACGGCACGGTCATCGCGGAAACCGCCGCGATCTGCGAATACCTCGAAGAGATCCACCCGACCCCGGCGCTGATCGGCACCAATGCCGAAGAGCGTGCCCGCACGCGCATGTGGCTGCGCCGCGTCGAGCTCAACATCACGGAAAACATCTACGCCGGCTTTCGCTATGCGGAAGGGCTGGGCTTGTTCAAGGAACGGATGCGCTGCATCCCCGCCGCCGCCGCCGACCTCAAGCAAGTGGCTCAGGAAAAACTCGCCTGGCTCGACGGACTCATGAACGGCCGCGATTTCATTGTCGACAACCAGCTGCGCCTGCCCGACATCGCGCTGTATTGCTGCATGGATTTCGCCAAGGATGTCGGCCAGCCCATCGATCCTGCCCTCAAGAACATCAACGCCTGGTTCAAGCGCGTCGATTCGCGCGCCAGCGCCCAAAGCAGCCTCAACCCGGGCTGGGACCAGTTGAAAATGCGCGGATAGAATTCCCCGCGTTTCCCAAATCTTTACCCAGACGGGAATCCGGATCGCCTTGAGGGCGCCGGGTTCCCGTTCTTTCATCCAATCTGCCGGCACGGGCCGGGAAAATAACCCGGAATGGCCCGCCTTTTCCAGGCTTTGAAACAAACTGATCGGGCCATAGTAAAGGGCATGAACGTTCGTGCTTGCCTGCCCGGACTTGCCACGCTGTCGATCGGTGTGCGTAAGTTGAATCTTCGCTTGTTGCTGCCGCTGCTGCCGGTCCTGCTGCCGAGCTTGTCGCCACTGAGCGCCAGCGCCATGGACCTGCTCGAAGCCTATCGCGACGCCTTGAATCACGATGCCCAGTTTGCCTCGGCCAAGGCAGGCCTTGACGCCGGACGGGAGAAACTGCCGCAGGGTCGCGCCGCTTTGCTGCCCGTAATCAACCTGTCAGCCAATACGCTCAAGAATGAAGTCGATTACGAAACGCGTCCGAGCGGCGGCGTGCTGCCGATCAACTACCAGAGCAACGGCTGGAGCGTCTCGCTGACCCAGCCCCTGTTGCGCTGGCAGAACTGGGCCGGCTACAAGCAGTCGGAACTGGCGGTGGCCTATGCCGAAGCGCAATACGCGATCGCCCGGCAGGACCTGCTGGTCAGAGTGACCCAGGCCTACTTCGACGTGCTGCTGGCACAGGAAACCCTGGCGACTACGCAAACGCAAAAGAGCGCCATCGCCGAGCAACTCGCCCTGACCAGGCAGGGTCAGCTGATCGGCACCACATCCCTGACCGATACCCAGGAAGCGCAGGCGCGCTTCGACCTGGCCACGGCCCAGGAAATCGCCGCGACCAACGAATTGCTGGTGCGCCGCCGCGCCTTGAAAATCATCACCGGCAAGGAAGCGCAACAGCTGAAGGTCCTGCGGCCGGGAGTGACGATGCGCCGGCCGCAACCGGACAGCATCGATACCTGGGCCACGGCGGCGGAACAGGGCAGTCCCGTCGTGCAAGCCGCACAAGCCGGCTTTACCATGGCCGAGCGTGAAGTGGAGAAGCAGCGCGCCGGCCATTTGCCGACGCTCGACCTGGTGGCAACGCGCGGCCACACTGCGCAGCAGACCACCATGGTCGCAGGCATACTCTATCCGGGCAACGACACCAGCACCACGACGGTCGGGCTGCAGCTTGCGTTGCCGCTGTTCTCCGGCGGTTCGACGAACTCACGCGATCGCGAAGCGGCGGCGCTGCGCGAGAAGGCCCGGGCCGACCTGGATAACGCCAGGCGCCAGGCTGCACAGCAGGCGCTCCAGGCCTATCTGGGCATCACCTCGGGGCTGGCGCAGGTCCAGGCGCTGGAACAGGGATTGGTTTCGTCGCAATCGGCCTTGGCCTCGAACCGCATGGGCTACCAGGTCGGCATGCGCGCCAACATCGATGTCCTCAACGCGCAGCAGCAGGTTTCCTCTACGCAACGCGACCTGGCCAAGGCCCGTTTCGACACCCTGGCGGCCCAAGTGCGCCTCAAAGCTGCCGCCGGATCGCTCGCCGATCCGGATATCGCCGAACTCAACACCTTGCTCGAATAGCTGGCCGACCAAAGCCAGCCGAACGCAGCGCCCCTTTGCGGACCGTCGCGCCAATTTGGCCAACGCCGGGTCGTGGGTTGTTACGGCGATTCGTGACGGGATGGGAACTGTGCTCATACCTCTTGGTAGGTACCCCGGAATATCAACTTGGGCGTGGTCGTAACTCCGGCAAACAATCACATAATGGCGGGAGAATACGCTCCCGCAATGTCAGATATGAAAAGCAATGCAAGTCTTTCCATGAATGGCGAACCGACCGAAGCCCTTGATGCGATGGATCAGGGCTACCTGCGGCTCGACGAATTTCTCGTGGTCAGATGTTACAACCGTGCCTACCGTGAATTGCTGGAGATAGAAGACGGCAGGTTCGTTGGCCGCCCCTACAGCGAACTGATCCAATTCTTGCTCAAGCGCGGCGAGTTTATCGAGGCGGAAGATCACGAAAAGTTTCTTGCCGAGCGCATGCTCGCCCTGCAGAACCAGAATTCCATCCACTTCGAGCGCGTTCGGCCCAACGGCACAGTGTTAAGGATTTCCGCAGTGCCGCTGCCCTCCGGCGGCTATGTCTATACCTATCTCGATATCACTCGCGAAAACCATGCATTGGAGGAAGTAAAGCGCCACGCAAAGGCCACCGTGGTGGCGATGGCGAATTTTGCCGAACACCGCGACACAGATACCGGGGTGCATGTCTTGCGGGTGGCGCGGCTGGTAGAGCAGACCGCACGGCAGTTGAAACGTCGCGGCCATTTTCCCGCCACTGTCGATGAGACCTTCATCGGGCATGTTGCCACTGCCAGCATCCTGCATGATGTCGGCAAGATTTCCACCCCGGATCGGATTCTGTTGAAGGCGGGGCCGCTTTCAGACGATGAGCGCGAAGTCATCAAACTTCATTCCGCGGTGGGCGCCCAGTTGCTGCAGCAGGCGCACATGATGATGGGCGAGAGCGCCTATCTGCAATTGGGTGCTGAAATCGCCCTGACGCATCATGAATGGTTCGACGGCAACGGATATCCGTCAGGAATCGCCGGGGAAGACATACCTCTGGCCGGCCGCATCTGCGCCATTGCCGATGTATTCGACGCCCTGACCTCGCGCCGCCCCTACAAGGGGCCCTGGACTACCGAACAAGCCGTGGCACAGATTCGCCAGCAAAGTGGCAGCCAGTTCGATCCGGTCATTGTGGACGCGTTTGCCGCAGTGATTCGGGAACGGGAAATCGTGTCGCTGGTGCAGTGGGATGACTCGATGAGCGTGGGAAACCAGCATATCGATGAACAGCACCAGATCCTCATTGATACCATCAATCAACTCGCCAGTGCCGAAAGCCAGAATGACCGGCCCGTGGTATCCATGATTATCGATGAACTTGTGAGTTACGCTGCCTTCCATTTCCAGTATGAAGAACGCCTCATCGAATTGGGCGGATATCCGGAGCTGGACAAGCACCGCAGCATCCATCAGAGTTTCGTGAAATGGATTGCCAAGGTGCGTGAGGAATTTCTTTACCGCCGCCGTGCCCAATTCGGCGAACACATCCTGAGCTTTCTCCGCGACTGGTTGCGCGACCATATCCTGGGTGATGACCAGCGCTATCGTCCCTACATCGGCAATTGAAGTCCCCGAGATACCGGTTGCATCCGGTATCAGGCCATCATGCGGCTTGACAGCGGCGTTTGGGTTATTTCTGCGAGCGGGTGGATTGTTAAGGCGGCCTTAAGATTGCCCGCTCAAACTGGCGCCAGCAGCGTTGAAATGAGGCAATGCCCAAACCCTTTTCACTGGAGAACGATATGAGCAAGGACAACGACGATATCCGCAGCACGACTCTCGATGCCGATTCCT
>JACRAR010000026.1 GCA_016234745.1 Betaproteobacteria bacterium
ATCGACCACCGGCACCACCGCGCCGCGCAGGTTGATCACGCCGCGGATGAAGGCCGGCATCATGGGGATTTCGGTGAGATTGCCGTATTCGATGATCTCCTTGACGTTGAGGATGCCGACTGCATACATCTCGCCCGACAGGGAAAAGGTCAGATATTGATTGGCCTCGCCGGCAGAGGCCAGTTGGCGGGCGGTCGTGAGCTCCTGTTGCGATTGTCCCCCAAGGGGACTTCCTGCAGGGCGCAACGCAGTTGCGGGCTTGGCTGCGGCTGCGGTTTGGACTTGGTTTGCCATGCTGGCCTCCGCTCAGAAGCGTTCGAAATCCTGCTCGCTCACTGCTGCGGCAGGCGCTTTTCTCGATACTGGTGCGGCAGCGCGGGAGCCGGCCGCCTGGGTACGGGCTGCCGGACGGCTGCTGGACGAGGCCTGCTCCTGGTGGATCTTGAAGAAGGACATCAGCGAAGTGAGCTGGGACGACTGACCACCCATCTCCTCGGCGGTGGCTGCGAGTTCTTCCGAAGCTGAAGCATTCTGCTGGGTGGCCTTGTTGAGCTGCCCCATCGCCCCGTTGATCTGGCCGACGCCGGCACTTTGCTCCTGCGAGGCTGCGGCGATCTCTTGCACCAGGTCGGAGGTCTTGCGGATCGAGGGCACCATCTCGTCCAGGAGCTTGCCGGCTTTTTCGGCCATCTTGACACTGGATCCGGCCAGTTCACCGATCTCCTGCGCCGCGACTTGAGAACGTTCGGCGAGTTTGCGCACTTCGGCGGCAACCACCGCGAAGCCCTTGCCGTGTTCGCCGGCGCGCGCCGCTTCGATGGCGGCATTCAGGGCGAGCAGGTTGGTCTGGTAGGCGATATCGTCGATGATGCCGATCTTGCCGGCGATCTGCTTCATGGCCTCGACCGTGTCCTTGACCGCGCTGCCGCCCTCGGCGGCTTCGGTGGCGGACTTGCTCGCCATGCCGTCGGTGACTTTGGCGTTTTCGGTGTTCTGGTTGATGCTGGCGGTCATCTGCTCGATGGAAGCGGTGGTTTCCTCGACCGAGGCGGCCTGCTCGCTGGAACTCTGCGACAGCGACTGAGCGGTTTGCGACACTTGGCCGGCGGCGTTGTTGAGGGCTTCGGAGGCGGTGTTCACTTCGCCGATGATATTGGAAAGCTTGTCGACCATGCCTTTGACAGCGGCCAGAAGGCTCGTGGTATCTCCGGAAGCGGTGTCGATCTTGACGATCAGGTTACCCTGGGCAACTTCCTGGACAATTCCCGCTACGTATTCCGGATCGCCACCAAGCTGCCGGAGGACGCTGCGGATGAGGAAGAGACCAAGAAAGATCACCAGAGCTCCAGCAGTCATGGAAATGAGGATGGCGGTCAGGTTCGACGAGTCGATCTTTTCACCGATAGCTTTTTTCAGCTCCTCATCGATTTTCTGGGACATCTCGTCGGTACCATGTACCGCTTTGCGCATCACACCCTGCGTCCCCTCCGCTGGCGTCAGCCCTATCGTCTTGTAGCCTTCGACCAGCGCCAGGAAGTCCTTCCTGTACTGCTCCATTTTCGTGGCTACTTCTTCTCCGCCGCGACCGTCGCTCCCTTTCAGGTTGGTCATGAAGGATTCGAAGTGCTTGTTGAAACTCTCGACGTATTTCATGTCGAGCCTCAGGAGAAAATCCTTCTCGTCCCGCCGCAGCATGAGTAGTTCCTTGAGCAGCAAATTGTTCTTGCCGGCATCCAGAACTGCCTGGGCCTCATGAACGGCTTTGCGGAGATTACCCTGCAGCCCGGAGTTGGGATCCAGCCCCACCAACTTCAAGGCGGCCACGGTTGCCTTGAAGGCGTCGCCATAGGTTTTCAGTGCGTTCCGGAACGGTTCGATGTTGCCGGTAGCCAGACCCGCCTCGCGCATCCCATTGTTCAGAATGTCAAGGTTTTTCATAATCTGCGCCATGGTCTTGGAAAATTCGGCCTCATACTTGATGTCAAGTCGCATCAGAAAATCTTTCTCGTGCTTGCGCAGCTCGAGCACCATCGAGCTGCTTTGGTCCAGGGTTTCCATCGTCTCCGCGAGTGCGCGCTGGCTGCGCGCACTGCTCCACTGCATGACAGTAAGCACAGACATGGCGACGACGGAAGCCAGCAATAGTAACGAGAGCTTCATCTTCAGGGTCATGGTCATCTCCTCCTTGATCTTTTCGCAAAATTGTTATTGGAATGTAAATCTGGCAAAACCATAAGCGGTCCCCGGCTTTACCGGTTTAAGTCGAAAGCGGCACGCCCTCCAGACGCCGATAAAGTACGGCAAGCATCTCATTGGAGATGCGGGTCGTCAACCAGTAGTCGATTAACTGCTCACGCGCCATCTTTCCGCTGGGCTGGAATGCGCTTCAACGCTTGTTGTGGAGTTTTCTGGCGGCTTGAATCCTACCTACTTCCCGGTATTCACGGCGTCCCGCGGGGAAAAGACGTTCAGTTCGGGATCAACCCGTTGTGAATCGCGTAGCGGGTAAGTTCGGCAACGCCGCGTATGTCAAGCTTGCGCATGATGTTGCGTCGATGCACTTCGACGGTACTTTCCGCGATGCGCAATTGCGCGGCGATCTGCGGCGAGGTGCATCCTTCCGCGACCAGTTGCAGCACCTGGCGCTCGCGCGTGCTGAGCTGGACCGGAAGCCTGGCATTGCCTTCGTTCCCGGACAATGCTTCGGTGAGCACCCTGGAGATATCCGGGCAAAAATAATTGCGGTTGTTTCTTACGGCCTCGATCGCCCGCAGCAGTTCTTCGCCGGCGCCGGCCTTGGTGACATAAGCCGATGCTCCTGCGTTCATCATGTCTACAACGTATTGCTGGCTGGAAAAAGCCGAAAGTCCGATCACCTTGACTCCGGGACAGGCGGCAAGCAGCCGCCGCGTCGTTTCAATGCCGTTCATGCCGGGCATGCCGATGTCCATGCACACAATATCGGGCGCAAATTCTTGCGCCAGATTGACGACATCGAGGCCGTTGCCGGTTTCGGCGACGACTTCCAGATCCGCCGAATTTTTCAGCATGCTCCTGAGCGCATCGCGAAACAATTGATGGTCATCGGCAAGCATGATGCGCATTTTCATCGCTGTTCTTTCAGGAATCGAGCCCTATATTTTCACTTCGATTCGCGTGCCCTTGCCGGGACTCGACTCGATACGGAATTTCCCGCCTGAAAGTTCCGTCATTTCCCGCATGTTGAGCAATCCCATGCCAACGACTTCGCCGGCCTTGCCGAGCGTCTCCTGATCGAACCCGCTGCCGTTGTCGGATACCGTCATGATAACGGGCTGCGCATTGCTGTCCAGCTCGATCGTGATCAGGCTGGCCTTCGCATGCTTGGACGAATTTGTCAGCGCTTCCTGGCAAATTCGGAATAGCAGGGATTCGAGTTCGGGCGAGAGCCTTTCGCCTTGCGCGCAAGAAACCTGTACCCTGATTCCCGTGCGCCGCGAAAACTGGTGGGCATAGTCATTCAATGCAGCCGCCAGACCGGCGTAATCAAGCTCGGTGGGGCGCAGTTCGGAGCAAATCTCGCGAATGCTGGCATTGGTATCCTCGATCAATGCGCGCGTGTCGTCGAGACGTTCGACAAGTTCTTGCGATCGTTCCTGAGGCAGCGCCGCAACGACATTGTTCAGATTGAGTCCGATGGCCGCGAGGTTGGGACTGGTGCGGTCATGCAATTCCGCGGCAAGACGCCGCTTGGTTTCTTCCTGCATGACCAGCAATCGCCGCGAGGCCAGGTCGAGTTTCATCGAGTAGGCGGCTAATTCGAGCTGCATTTCCTTGCGTTCGCGCGTGCGCTGGCTGAGGTCCCGAAGATTGACCATGATCAACTGCCGATCACTCGTTTCGACCAGACTGGCGCTTTCTTCCATAGGGACCCATGAATCGTCCTGCCGGCGATAATTGCGTTCGCCAGCCCGGCAAAATGTCTGGCTCACCAGCTTTCCGGCGCGATCTTGTTCCGTGACCAGGGGCGTGTCTGTCAGGTCGCTGAATTTCAGACTGAGCAACTCATTGCGTTCATAGCCCAGCATTTTGCAAAGACTGGGGTTTGCCTCCTGAATCGCAAGATCGTTGGGGGAAAACAGAAATACCCCATCCGAGGACTGTTGCAATAATGCGCTGAAGAAATTGCGTTCAGCCTGGAGTTGTTCTTCCCGAAGCCTCAATGTTTCCAGTAACTGATTGAAGCCTGCGATCAATCGGCCTATTTCATCCCGATTTCGAATCGTCAAGGGCGCCAGCGGTTTGCTGGCATCCGACATTGCCGCCAGGTCTTCCACGGCTGCGACCAGGGGCTTGAATTGCTGGTGCAACAGCCATAGCGAGAGTATTCCCGCCACTAAGGTCAGCAATACCGTAGCCACCAGGATATGCTGCTTCAAGTTGCGAATCGGCGCAAAGGCCTCCTCAGTCGGAAGCGTCGCCACCACGTACCAACCCGCCACGGGGATCCGGCTTGACGAGGAGAGCACTTCGATTCCCATGGAATTCTTGGCAACCACCGTCCCGTCAAAACCTTGCATGCGCATGTCTTGGACCTTGTTGGCTCCCGGAACTGGCAGCGGTTGCATCACGCGGGTCTTGTCGGTGGCAGTCACTATCAAATTGTGTTGCGGGGCGATGACCAGATAGCCGCCGCTCTTGCCATAACGATGTTCACCGAGCCGATCGAGAAAGTTGGGCTTGGCAAGATTGATCACACCGAAAATGGCGCCGATGACGCGGCCTTGGGCATCGCGGATCGGGACGTTGATGTTAAACAGCGGTTGACGCAGCACCCGGCCCACGACCGGACGCCCGATGACGGTCTTGCCTTCAACAAGGGCGCTATGCGTTGCGACATTGCTGGCATAGTTGGTTCCCCGGCGTCCCGCGACGGTGGGGGCTTCGGCAAGCGCGGTGCCATCCAGCGCGACCACGACGACGCCCGAATTGAACATGTCCAGAAAAATTGGACGCTGTTCCAGCAGTTGCTGGAGTCCGTTCGGGTTATTCAGCAAGGGCTGGTCAATCGAGAGGGCTATTTTTTCCAGTGCCTGAACTCGATCCGTCAGTTCATGGTTTATTTCCGACGCCACTAACGACACTGTTGAAACTTGCTGGTCTGCCAGCAGAAACTGCATGTTGTCCTGCAATACTAGCGTGACGTAGTACGACATGGCCCAGATGCCAGCCAGGAAGATGACGAGGATGCCAAGGGTGATTTTTCGTTTTAGCGAACTTTCCCCGTGGCTGCGAGCTGTTATAGGCAAGTAGCTAGCGCTGTTCAACATTTATCAACGCCATGCCAGAGACGGCATCATCGGCTTGCACAATTACCCCTTTCCTGCTGATCAGCAAGAAAAAGCAGCAATCTACCCGGGGTGTAAGCTATTGAATTGATTTGAGTCAAGAGCCATGATTATTCCCTGGCCAAGCAACGGCGATCAGGCCCGCGGCGCTGATTTTCTTGCGGAAGACCCGGCAATGGCCGGAGTCCACCACGGTTGCGGGCAAGAGGGTTAACCTCAGCGATAAACCCGGGAATCAAATCCTTGCTACAAGCTCTTCAAAACCCTCTGGCCCGGTCGGCCGAATAGGTAACCTTGATAGGCATGGCAAGTGCAGTGGAAAAGCTCCTTAGCGGCAAATGTAGTTAATGAGCTGATCGATGAGGAAGTCCTTCTCGGCAATAGTGTCCTTGACCATGTCGCCAATTGAGAGTATGCCTATCACGCAATTGTTCTCCAGCACGGGCAAGTGGCGGATTCTCTTCTCGGTGATCAGCGCCATGCACTCCTCGTTCGTTTGATCTGGGCGGACGTAGAGTACCTTTGTAGTCATGAGCTCTGATACAAGGATGTTCCGTGTCAGCGGGCCTGGAGTAGCCATCCTCTTCACACAGTCCCGCTCGCTTACAATTCCGACCAGGACATTTTCCGCATCCAGGACCAGCAACGCGCCGATGTTCTTGTCAAGCATCATTTGCATTGCATCGGACATTGATGCATTCGGCGAAATAGAGACAATGGTACCGCCCTTGGCTTCAAGCAACTGCCTAACTGTCTTCATTGTGACCTCCAGTGGGTGAGTAAGGTAACCGGATGCGACCGGTAGCAATCAATAAACGATCGTCAACAATGTAGTATTGCCGCCGACCGCAGTGGTGTTGCAACTCACTACTCGTTCAAAAACCATTCTAAATACAGGATACAAGGTTGTATTGATTCCGGGCTGAAACAGCGGGATCAGGGCTCCCGGCTCTTCAGCCAAACGCTGGCGGAGTGCAGAGGCTTGTTCCGGGTTACCGTCAAAGAGGACACCTGACAAGCGAGCGTATTCGGGATGGGTTCGCAGTTCAATGTGCTTGACAATATCCCTGGGCAATTTTCGCAGGATCGACTCACTGATTGGGTTGGCGAGGGTGACGACCTTGCCTTCCACAGCAAGGACCGGGACAAATTGTCGAAGCAGCTTATCTTCGTCTGGTGCAAGGCACAGGAAGCGCCCACGCGGTGAGAAGCTGAGGGTATTGCGTTCCCCGGTCGGGCCAGGAAGATCGATCCAGGAATATATTGGAGTCAGATCCGCATAGATCGAGCAAAGTCTTGCCAGTTCACGCCATCCAGACACGGCAGCCCATTTGACCATGTTCTGGAATACTGTGCTTCTCTTATGAGAGGCTTCACGCGACCGGCATCCCAGCTTGCTAGGATGAACGTATTCACTGCCAGACAGGCTGTGCAGATAAAGCGGTCCACCGGCCTTGGGACCGGTACCGGAAAGTCCTTCTCCCCCGAAGGGCTGTCCTCCGACTACAGCGCCGACCATGTTGCGATTGATGTAGATGTTGCCCACATGAGCCTGGTCAATGACCTGTTGTGCCGTTTCACCGATACGGCTGTGCAGGCCAAGCGTCAAGCCGAAGCCAGAGGCATTGATGGAATCGACCAGGGTTCCCAGCTTTTCGCCATCGAAACGCAACACATGCAAAACAGGACCGAATACTTCTCCGTCAAGATCATGCAGCGAGTCGATTTCGATCAGCGTCGGCTGCACGAAACTGCCATTGGCACATTCTTCCGGCAATAGCGATTGAAACACCTTGAACCCTCTGTTTCTCATCAGTGTGACATGTGCGAGGAGCCGCGTCTTTGCATCCATGTCAATGACCGGTCCGATGTCGGTCGACAACAAGGCCGGATCGCCAAGTTTCATCTCGATCATGGCGGCTTTCAGCGTATTCAGCACATGCTGGGCGATGTCGTTTTGCAGACACAGCACGCGAAGTGCCGAGCAGCGTTGGCCGGCGCTGTCGAAACCTGAAGTCAGCACATCCTTGACCACTTGTTCAGTCAAAGCGGAGGAGTCAACAATCATGGCGTTCAGACCGCCAGTCTCAGCGATCAGGCGCACGCCGGGGCGAGAGGCGATGTTCATATTGATCCGTCGTGCAACCTCGAGCGAGCCGGTGAACAGTACGCCATGAACGCGCGGGTCCGCTGTTAACGCGGTTCCAATGGTTTCGCCTCGACCGGGAAGGAATTGCAGTGCTTGGGGAGGTATTCCTGCCTGGTGCAGCAATTCGACGGCGAAGCAGGCGATCAGCGGCGTCTGTTCGGCCGGCTTGGCAATCACCGGACTGCCGGCTGCCAATGCGGCACTTATTTGGCCAACAAAAATCGCCAAGGGAAAATTCCAAGGACTGATGCAAACCACCACGCCTGGCGCCACACCGAAGTTCTGCAACTGGCCGGTCGACAACTGTTGCGCGTAGTAACGACAAAAATCGACCGCTTCGCGCACTTCGACCACGGCATTGGCCCAGGTTTTTCCGGCTTCCCGGATACATAAGCTGAGCAACGTATTTCGGTTGAATTCGATCAAATCCGCGGCGCGCAGCAGCAGTGCTGCGCGTTTGTCTGGCGACGTCTGATGCCAGATTGCGGCATAGGCATCCGCGCTGGTCAATGCGTGATCGACCATTTCAGGATCTGCCTCGATCACCGCACCGACCAAATCCGCAGGATTGGCCGGATTCCTAACGGGTTGCGCAGCAACATTTGCCTGTCGACCGCTCGCGATCAGCGGCTGAGCCTTCCAAAATCTATTGGCAAGCTTGTCAATTGCATTCCCCAGTTTTTCGATGGTCGTTTCATCTGCCAGATCGATCCCCGCTGAATTGACCCGCCGCGTGCCATACAGATCAATTGGTAACGGAATTGCCGGATGGCGCACACCGCCTGTTCGCTTGACCAGCGCCAGGGGATCCTCGACCAAATCATCGATCGGCACTGTCTCGTCGGCGATGCGATTCACGAAGGAGTTGTTGGCTCCGTTTTCAAGCAAGCGACGCACTAGGTAGGGCAGCAAATTGGCATGGGTGCCTACCGGGGCATAGATGCGACATCGTTTGCCAAGGTTGCCCTGTCCCACTACATTGTTGTAGAGAGCCTCGCCCATGCCGTGCAGACACTGGAACTCGTATTCTTCAATGCCGCGTTCGCGTGCCATTTGGAATACTGCGGCAAGCGTGCAGGCATTGTGGGTAGCGAACTGTGGGTAGATAGCATCCGGAGCGGCCAACAACCGATTGGCGCAGACCAGATAGGCAAGGTCGGTATGCATCTTGCGCGTGTATACCGGGTAATCGGACAGGCCATCGACCTGCGTTCGCTTGATTTCGCTATCCCAGTATGCGCCCTTGACCAGACGAACCATCAGCCGTCGCCGGCTGCGCCGCGCCATGTCCGACAACAGGTCGATGACATATGGGCAACGCTTTTGGTAGGCCTGAATGGCGAAGCCAAGACCATTCCAGCCGTCCAAATCGGAGTCATTCGCCAACGATTCAAGCAGGTCCAGGGAAAGTTCCAGCCGGTCGGCTTCTTCGGCGTCAATATTGAAACCCATGCCATGGTGTTTGGCCAGCAGCATCAATTCTTTCAGGCGCGGGCGCAGCTCGGTCATCATCCGCTCACGCTGGGCGCGCTCGTAGCGGGAATGCAAGGCCGAAAGCTTGACCGAAATTCCGTGTCTATCCACCACATCGCGCCCTTCACCGGCAACGCCGATGGTGTGAATTGCTGCAGCATAGGCCTGAAAGTAGCGTTCAGCATCGACTTCGGTCACTGCGGCTTCACCGAGCATATCGAAGGAGTAGGTATAACCGCGCGCTGCATTTGCTTTACTTCGAGCCAAGGCCGGTTCGATGGTCTCGCCCATTACGAACTGCTGCCCCAGCAGGCGCATGGCGAAATCGATGCCAGTGCGGATCAGCGATTCCCCTCCCCTGGACAGCAGCCTCATCAGTGCATTGTCCAACGCGACCAGTTTGCCGGTTAGCAGCAGACCCCAAGTGGCGGCGTTGACGACTGGCGATGCGCTGCCGCCGAGATGGGCTTGCCAATCGCCTTGGCTGAGTTTGTCTCGAATCAGGCGATCCGCCGTGTTCTTGTCCGGAATCCGTAGCAACGCTTCTGCCAAGCACATCAGAGCAACTCCCTCCTGGCTCGAGAGAGAGAACTCATGCATCAGAGGAGCGACGATATTCTC
Source organism: Betaproteobacteria bacterium (assembly GCA_016234745.1). Taxonomy (GTDB): domain Bacteria; phylum Pseudomonadota; class Gammaproteobacteria; order Burkholderiales; family Rhodocyclaceae; genus JACRAR01. Next base: position 9,571 of record JACRAR010000026.1, read on the forward strand.
GCTGCGCTGGCTCCGCATTGCGGCGACTAGCCTGCACGCGAGAATCTTGATTGGCTGCTGATCAATGTGCAGATTTTCAAGCTCTCTTGCCAGAGTTGCGACGCAAGCGGCTTCTTCAGATCGACAAGCCTCCCTAACCAATTGTCTTAGATTGGTTGCCATCGCGACCTCTTGACTACTACGATCTAGTCTTAATAAAGATAATCCAACTTGTTTTGTCAACTTAAGAAATTCTTGAGCCGTTAATGCACTATGAATGAATGTCACTTCAGCTCAAGATATTGGACTAGAGTGCCGAGATGCTAGTTGGAGTACCTAAAGAAACCAAGAATAACGAGTACCGCGTGGGCATGACGCCTTCAGGGGTACGTGAGTTGGTTGGTCATGGCCATCGTGTACTGGTGCAAAGCGATGCAGGTATCGGAGTTGGTCTGGCCGACAAACACTACACCGAAGCCGGCGCCGAAGTGGTCATGTCGGCCAGTGAAGTTTTCGGACAAGCCGAACTCATCGTTAAAGTGAAGGAACCCCAGCATCAGGAACTTGGCCTGTTGAGACCTGGACAGATACTTTTTGCCTACCTTCACCTCGCCCCCGATCCAGAACAAACAAAAGGACTCATCACCGCGGATTGTGTCGCCATTGCGTATGAAACGGTCACCGCATCCGGAGGAGGACTGCCGCTTCTGGCGCCGATGAGCCAAGTGGCCGGCCGCATGTCCATTCAAGCGGGTGCGACCTGCCTGGAAAAGTCGCATGGTGGTGCCGGCGTGCTGCTCGGTGGCGTACCGGGAGTGGCCGCTGGGCGGGTAGTCATTTTCGGTGGCGGGGTGGTTGGCTGCAACGCTGCGCAGATGGCCGTGGGATTGGGGGCTGATGTCACGGTCATCGATCGATCGCTGGAGAGACTTGCCTATCTGGATGCGTGCTTCGGTAATCGTATTCATACGATCCATTCGACGGCAGCGGCGATAGAGGAATATGCATTTGCTGCCGACCTCGTCGTGGGAGCAGTGCTCGTGCCTGGCGCTGCAACCCCGAAGTTCCTGGCGCGAAGCCATTTGGCGCACATGCGACCGGGCTCGGTGTTGGTGGATGTGGCCATAGACCAGGGTGGCTGTTTTGAGACAAGCCGGCCAACGACGCACGACCATCCGACATACATTGTCGACGACATAGTCCATTACTGCGTAGCCAACATGCCGGGCGCTGTGGCGCGCACATCCACTTTCGCACTCACTAACGCCACATTGCCCTTTGTCTTGGCTCTTGCCGACAAGGGCTGCCAGCAGGCACTGCTCGATGACGCCAACCTGCGTATGGGACTGAACATCCATCGCGGGGAGGTTACCTGCTTCCCTGTGGCAACAAGACACGGCTACAACTATGTGGAGCCCCTGACAAGTATCCGGTCACAGTCGGCAGTCGGCTAGAGCCGGTCACGGACTGCTCCGCCGAATCCCCCCTGCGGTGTATTTACTATAGTAATTTAGTCGACTATAGTGAAAGCGTAAGGATGGGATGCACTCATGGACAGCTTAGGCCCTCTGAAACGGCTTACGATACGCCTGATCGGCGTTGCCAGCGGCTTGGGAGTGCCTGCCCACAGAAGGACAGGGAGTGAGCGGGCGGCTACGGCACTAGAGGTCGCAGATGTCGGTGCTGGAATGCACAGGCAGCGGGTCGACTGCAGTTGGGATGAGATGATCGACGCTCCTGATCCGCAACTACCCCGTGACACGGCGTTGCGCCTGCTGTGCCAGCAAGTCGCTGAGCGTGTTGCCGCATGCCTGGGCTGCGGTGCATTACCCGTTGTGGTGAGTGGTGATCATGCGATGGCGGTAGGCACTTGGCAGGGTGTCGCGCGCGTCGTCAAGAAGAGGCTTGGCATGCTGTGGATCGACGCCCATTTCGATGCACATACACTGGTCAGCAGTTTGAGCGGCAATCCCCACGGCATGCCATTGGCGGCGCTGTTCGGCCATGGCCCCAATCCGTGGGAATGCGAGCAGGGAGTGATAGACGCGAGTCGTTGCTGCGTCTATGGCGTGCGCAGCTACGAGAATTCCGAGTTGGTATTGCTGCAGGACATGGGCGTCAAGATCGTGCCCATGGAAGAAATCCGCCGCAGGGGGGTGCCACAGACGCTTGCCGAGGCTTTGTCCCATGTCAGTAGCGGGCGCTTCGGCATATCCATCGATCTGGATGCCTTTGATCCACCCGCTGCGCCGGGCGTCAACATGCCGTGCGCGAACGGCCTGGATGACGAGCCCGTAGTTGAGGCATTGTGCGGCTTGGCGCGCAATCCGCAACTGGCCGCGATCGAGATCGCCGAGTACAACCCCGACTTCGATATCGACGGCAAGACCGCCAAGCTTGTGTCCGCCTTGCTCGGATCGATGACTGTGTTGACCGGCGCCGACTACCGGGAGATCGAGTCGCATTACGGCGCACACAACTATGCGCCGCTGCCGGTGGTGCTTGCGCGCGGGGCAGGGGTCTACGTTTGGGATACGGAAGGACGTCGTTATCTCGACATGATGTCTGCCTATTCGGCGGCCAGCTTCGGCCACTGCCATCCGCGCTTGGTTGCGGTGCTCGCGCGGCAGGCGCAGCGCCTGGCGGTTACTTCGCGCGCCTTCTTCAATGACCGGTTGCCGTTGTTACTTGTGCGCTTAAGCGAAATGTTCGGCTACGAAGCAGTCCTGCCGGTCAATACCGGACTGGAGGCGGTCGAGACCGCGCTCAAGGCGGCGCGCAAGTGGGGCTACCGGCACAAGGGCATCGCTGTGGACCGCGCCGAGATCATCGCCTGCGAGGGCAATTTTCACGGGCGTTCGATCGCCATCGTCGGCATGTCGTCTGAAGCCCAGTATCGCGACGGCTTCGGTCCATTCCCGCCAGGCTTCAAGCGCGTCATCTATGGTGACGCCGCCGCGCTCGAGGCCGCCATCACGCCGCAGACGGCGGCTTTCCTGGTGGAACCGGTGCAGGGTGAGGGCGGCATCATCGTTCCCCCCGACGGATATTTGCGAGACTGCGCCGACATCTGCCGGCATCACGATGTTCTGCTGATCTGCGATGAGGTGCAGACCGGCCTGGGCCGCACCGGCAAACTGCTTGCGTCCTGGCATGAAGGCGTGAGGCCCGACGCGGTAATCCTGGGAAAGGCGCTGGGTGGCGGCCTGCTGCCGGTATCGGCTTTTCTTGCCGACCGCCGGGTCATGGACGTGTTTACGCCCGGCGATCATGGCAGCACCTTTGGCGGCAATGCCTTGGCCGCCGCGGTGGCGCTGGAAGCTCTGGATATGCTGGTCGAACTGGATTTGCCGGCACGGTCAGCCATGCTCGGCCAGTACCTGCTGGCGCGGCTGAATCAGCTCGAAAATCCTGCGATACGCGCGGTCAGGGGGCGCGGACTGTTTGCCGGCATCGAGCTTGATCCAAAGATCGTCGATGCCCACAGCGCCTGCCTGCGGTTGCTTGAGGCCGGCGTGTTGAGCAAGGATACCCATGCAACGGTGATCAGGATTGCACCGCCGCTGATCATTGAGCAGGCCGAGCTTGACGACGGCATCGAGCGCATTGCTGCCACCTTGCGGCGGATTGTGGCGGATTGTGGCGGATTTCCCCCGCGCGGCGTGAAGGAGGAGCGATGGGCAGCATCGATACCGGGAATATCCTGAGCGGACTGGATATCGCCAGCAGCATCGCCGAGGCGGATGATGGCTTGGTTTCGGAAAATCCGGCGACGGGCAGAGCCATCGCTTGCGTCCGTCGTGACGAAAGCGGAAAGATCGAGACGGTACTCGCCGCTTCCCGGGTCGCCTTCCGGAAATGGCGGGAGGTTCCGGCGCCGCGCCGCGGTGCGCTGGTCCGTGCGCTGGGCGAGCAACTGCGCCGGCACAGGGATCTGCTCGGTACCTTGATTTCCCTAGAAACCGGCAAGATCAAGGCCGAGGGCGATGGCGAAGTGCAGGAAATGATCGATATCGCCGATCTTGCCGTCGGTCTTTCCCGCCAGCTTTACGGCAACACCATGCACTCGGAGCGCGCGCGCCACAGGATGTTCGAACAATGGCATCCGCTCGGCCCGGTCGGTGTCATCACCGCCTTCAATTTCCCGGCCGCAGTGTGGGCATGGAATGCCTTCATCGCCGCGGTTTGCGGCGACACCATCGTCTGGAAGCCCAGCCCCAAGGCGCCATTGACGGCGCTGGCCATCCACCGTCTGGCATGTGATGTGGCGCAACAGCATGGAGCACAGGACGTTTTCGGCTTACTGATTTCCGACGAGGCCGGGGTTGGTGAACGCCTGGCTGGCGATCCGCGCCTGCCGCTGCTGTCTTTCACCGGTTCGTCCGCAGTGGGTCGCAAGGTGGCAACTGCTGTGGCCTCTCGTTACGGCCGCAGCCTGCTCGAATGTTCCGGCAACAACGCCGTGATAGTCGATGAAAGCGCCGATCTCGATCTGGCGGTGCGCGCCATCATTTTCGGTGCGGTGGGAACCGCCGGCCAGCGCTGCACCTCGACGCGCCGCTTGATCGTGCATGAGTCGTGTTATGCGGAACTCATCGATCGCCTGCTCGCCGCCTATGGCCAGGTGTGCGTCGGCGACCCGCTGGCCGAAGGTACCCTGATGGGGCCGCTGATCGATGCGCCGGCGCGCGCCGCTTTTGTCGCCGCCGTCGCCGAAGCCGAGGCAGGCGGCGGACAGGTGCTGTGCGGCGGCAAGTCGCTGGAGGGGCCGGGATATTTTGTCCAGCCGACGCTGATTGCCGCCAGGAACGATCTCCCGGTGGTGCAGCGTGAAACTTTTGGTCCCATTCTTTACGTCATGCAATATCGAGACTTTGACCAGGCATTGGCAATGCAGAACGCCGTGCCGCAAGGCTTGTCGTCCGCGCTATTTACCCTGAACTTGCGGCATGCCGAAAGCTTCCTCTCGGCGTCGGGCAGCGATTGCGGTATCGCCAATATCAATCTCGGCACGTCGGGAGCGGAGATCGGCGGTGCATTCGGCGGCGAGAAGGAAACCGGCGGCGGTCGCGAGGCCGGTTCGGACGCATGGAAAACCTACATGCGCCGCCAGACCAACACCATCAACTGGGGTTCCGATTTGCCATTGGCTCAGGGCATTGAGTTCACTCTGGCAGGGAATCGGAACGATCTATAACCAAAATACCATATTTAATTAGTCAACTTATGAAATCTCTTGGCCGTTAATGTTTCTAAGCAGTGAAGGTTGCCAACATCCGCCGATAACAGAATGAGGAGCTAGGCCATGTCCATCTTCGCCCGCTATCAAGGCCGCTACGAGTCCGCCCTGGAAGAAGACCTGTCGGTCCAGGAGTATCTTGAATTGTGCCGGAAGGAGCCGACAGCCTACCGCAGTGTTGCCGAGCGCATGCTGGCTGCAATAGGCGAACCGGAACTGGTCGACACGCGCCTCGATCCGCGCCTGTCACGCTTGTTCGCCAACAAGATCATCAAGATATACCCGGCGTTTCGCGACTTCTATGGCATGGAAGAGGCGATCGAGAACATCGTTGCCTACATCCGTCACGCTGCCCAGGGCCTGGAAGAGAAGAAGCAGATCCTGTATCTGCTTGGCCCGGTCGGCGGCGGGAAATCGTCGCTGGCGGAAAAATTCAAATCCCTGATCGAGAAGGAGCCGTTTTATGCGATCAAGGACTCGCCGGTACACGAATCGCCCCTGGGCCTGTTCAAGGTCGAAGAGGATGGCCCGATCCTTGAAGACGACTTCGGTATTCCCAAGCGCTACCTGAACACCATCATGTCGCCGTGGGCAGTCAAGCGCCTGCATGAATTCAATGGCGACATCACCAAATTCCGCGTCGTCAAGTTGCGGCCTTCGGTGCTGCGGCAGATCGGGATTTCGAAAACCGAACCGGGCGACGAGAACAATCAGGACATTTCCTCCCTGGTCGGGAAGATTGACATCCGCAAACTCGAAGAGTATTCGCAGAACGACCCCGATGCCTACAGCTACTCGGGTGGATTGTGCCTGGCCAACCGCGGCCTGCTCGAGTTCGTCGAGATGTTCAAGGCGCCGATCAAGGTGCTGCATCCGCTGCTGACGGCGACGCAGGAAGGCAACTACAAAGGTACCGAAGGTTTCGGTGCGATTCCTTTCGACGGCATGATCCTCGCGCACTCTAACGAGGCCGAGTGGCTGGCGTTCAAGAACAATCGCCACAACGAAGCCTTCCTTGACCGCATCTACATCGTCAAGGTGCCCTACTGCCTGCGCGTGTCCGAGGAGGTCAAGATCTACGAGAAGCTAATGGCGAACTCATCCCTGTCCAAGGCACCTTGCGCGCCGGACACGCTGCTTATGATGGCGCAGTTCTCCGTGCTGTCGCGCCTCAAGGAACCGGAGAACTCGGCGATCTATTCGAAGATGCGCGTGTATGACGGCGAGAATCTCAAGGACACCGACCCCAAGGCCAAGTCCTATCAGGAATACCGCGATTACGCCGGCGTCGACGAGGGCATGACAGGTCTGTCCACGCGCTTTGCCTTCAAGATCCTGTCGAAAGTATTCAACTTCGACCATCGTGAGGTGGCGGCCAACCCCGTGCACCTGATGTACGTGCTTGAGCAGCAGATCGAGCAGGAGCAGTTCGCCGCCGAAGTGGAGCAGCGCTACCTCGGCTTCATCAAGGAGTTTCTCGCGCCGCGTTATGCCGAATTTATCGGCAAGGAAATTCAGACGGCCTACCTGGAATCGTATTCGGAATATGGCCAAAATATCTTCGATCGCTATGTTACCTATGCCGACTTCTGGATTCAGGATCAGGAGTTTCGCGATCCGAATACCGGCGAGATCCTCGACCGCGGCGCACTCAACGACGAACTCGAGAAAATCGAGAAACCGGCCGGCATCAGCAATCCCAAGGACTTCCGCAACGAAGTGGTGAACTTCGTGCTGCGCGCCAGGGCCAAGAACGAAGGCTTGAATCCGGCCTGGACCTCCTACGAGAAACTGCGTGCCGTGATCGAGAAGAAGATGTTCTCCAACACCGAAGAATTGCTGCCGGTTATTTCCTTCAATAGCAAGGCCAGTGCTGACGATCAGCGCAAGCACGAGGATTTCGTGAATCGCATGAAGGCCAGGGGTTATACCGAGAAACAAGTGCGCTTGCTGGCGGAATGGTATCTACGCGTACGCAAGTCGTCTTGAGCTGGCCTTGACGCGGGCGGGCAAGAGCAGGCGACCGGGCAGCGGGAGGACAACATGCTTCAGATCATCGACCGGCGCAACGACAGCAAGAACAAGAGCGCCGTCAATCGCAACCGATTCATCCGGCGCTTCAAGGGCCAAATCAAGGAGGCGGTGCGGGAAGCCATCGCGCGTCGGAGCATCGCCGATATCGACAAAGGCGAGAAAGTCGGTATCCCGGCCAAGGACATTGCCGAGCCACAGTTCCGCCACGGCCGGGGTGGGCGCTGGAATATCGTGCAGCCGGGCAATGACCGCTTTATTGTCGGCGACGAGATCGAGCGACCCCAAGGGAGTGCCGGAGATGGCGGCAGCGACGCCAGTCCGGATGGCGAAAGTCTCGACGATTTCGTGTTTTCGCTTTCGCGCGAGGAATTCCTCGACATCTTCTTTGACGAGTTGGCCCTGCCGCACCTGGTCAAGACGCAACTTGCCAATGTCGTCGAGTACAAGCGCGTGCGTGCCGGCTTTACCTCCACAGGAGTGCCAACCAACATCAATGTGGTGCGCTCGCTGCGCGGCGCTACGGGACGGCGCATTGCCGCTGCCGCACCCTATCTCAAGACCTTGCGTGCAATGAGGGAAGAGCTTGCCCAACTTGAGGCGTGCGGCGAAGGCGAAAGCGATCGCGCTACGGAACTGCGTCGCGAGATTGGCTACTTGCTGCGCAAGATCGACAGCCTGCCGTTCATCGATACTTTCGACCTGCGCTACAACAACCGCATCCGCATCCCGGCGCCGTCAACCCAAGCCGTCATGTTCTGCATCATGGACGTTTCGGGATCGATGGACGAGGAGAAGAAGCAGATCGCCAAACGCTTCTTCATGCTGCTTTACCTGTTTCTGACGCGCACTTACGAGCATATCGAGATTGTCTTCATCCGCCACCATACTCTGGCGCTGGAAGTCGACGAGGAGGATTTCTTCCGCTCGCGCGAATCGGGCGGCACCGTGGTGTCTAGCGCGCTCGAATTGATGTGCCGCATCGTACGCGAGCGCTACACCACGGATGTCTGGAACATCTACTGCGCCCAGGCGTCGGATGGCGACAACTGGGATGCCGATTCGCCGAAATGCAGCGATCTACTGGAATCCGTCGTCATTCCGCTGGTCCAGTATTACGCCTACATCGAAATTTCTGACGGCGAGCCGCAGAACCTGTGGCGCGAATATTCCAAGATCAAAGCAAAATACTCGCAATGCTTCGCCATGCAGCAGATCGGCAATCTGGCCGACATCTATCCGGTTTTTCGCGAGCTGTTCAAAAAGAAACTGGCGTGATTGCACCATGAAAAGAAAACAGCCTGCGCTGCCCGACAGCTCCGAGTGGAGCTTCGAGTCGATCGAGCGCTACGACCGGGAGATCGGCCGCATTGCCAGAGAGTACGGCCTCGATTGTTATCGCCACCAGCTCGAGATCATCACCGCCGAGCAGATGATGGACGCCTATGCCTCGACCGGCATGCCGGTCTTCTATCACCACTGGTCGTTCGGAAAGCGTTTCCTATCCACCGAGATGAGTTACAGGCGCGGCCAGATGGGTCTCGCTTACGAAATAGTGATCAATTCCGATCCTTGCATCGTATACCTGATGGAGGAAAACACCCTGCCGATGCAAGCATTGGTCATCGCCCACGCCGCCTACGGCCACAATTCCTTCTTCAAGGGCAACTATCTGTTTCGCACCTGGACGGCGGCGGAGGCGATCATCGATTACCTGGTGTTTGCGCGCAACGTCATCGCCGAATACGAAGAGCGCTACGGCGAGAATGAAGTGGAGCAATTGCTCGACGCCTGTCACGCCCTGATCAATGTTGGGGTGAATCGCTACAAGCGGCCAGCCAAACTGTCACTGACCAAGGAGCGTGAGCGCAGGCAAGAGCGCGAAAGCTACCTGCAATCTCAGATCAACGATCTCTGGCGTACGCTGCCGCTGCGTCACGAAAGGGAAGAGAAGGAGGCGGATCGGCGCTTTCCGGCGGAACCGGAAGAAAATCTGTTGTACTTTATCGAGAAGAACGCCCCCCTGCTTGAACCGTGGCAGCGGGAAATCGTGCGCATTGTGCGCAAGGTCGGGCAGTATTTCTACCCGCAGCGGCAGACCCAGGTGATGAACGAAGGCTGGGCCTGCTTCTGGCACTACACCATGCTCTATCATCTTCACGAACAGCGCCTGCTCAGCGATGGCTTCATGCTGGAGTTCCTGCAAAGCCACACCAGCGTCATGCTTCAGCCGCCCTTCAACAGCCCGCAATACGGTGGCATCAACCCCTATGCACTGGGCTTCGCCATGTGGCGTGACATCCAGCGCATCTGCAAATATCCGACAGCGGAAGATCGCGAGTGGTTTCCCGACCTGGCGGGAGGCGACTGGCGCGAAGTGTTCGACTTCGCCATGCGCAATTTCAAGGATGAAAGCTTCATTGCCCAATATCTGTCGCCCAGGCTGATGCGAGAATTCCGCTTCTTCAATATTCTCGACGACACCAGCCATCCCAGGCTGCGTATCGAGGCGATTCACGATGAACGAGGCTACCGACTGCTCAGACAATGCCTCGCCGATCAATACAACCTCGGCAACCGAGAGCCGGATATTCAGATCTGGAATGTTGATTTGCGCGGTGGACGTTCTCTGACTTTACGTCATTTCAGGCACCAGGAACGGCCGTTGGGCGATGCTTGCGAGACGGTGCTGAAGCATGTCGCGACGTTGTGGGGATTCCCTGTCAGACTCGAAGAGCAGGACGAAAACGGGCAAGTCAGGCTGCTGTCGGAGGTCATGGTTGACCGACGGAAGGACGATCATGGTCCCTAGCTTTTCCTCGGGGCCCCCGGTAACCGACACGAGTTCCAGCGCTCCTTCCTTCCGCCGCATGTTCAGTGGCTCTGCCCAGTGCTGGTCGTCGCTCAGGCCACCGCCACTCGATCATCCAAATGACAAACATCGATATGAGTAAGTCATAATTGATTTCTTGTTGTGCCACTCATAAAGGTTGATCAGCCATCCGGCGAATTCGTGTCGGAAAGTTTACTTTTGTAGCATTTCAGCCACAACAACAAGGGCCGTCCGTCCCACACATCGCCCTAAATTGCAATGGAAATAACCTCTTGCAGAAACTGGCATTTAACTTGCGATGCCAAGCATACGATCAAGTTTTGCAGAGCCAATGGACCAGCGGTCAATCACAATCAATGACACTACGCTCCGCGATGGCGAGCAGACGCCAGGCGTTGCCTTCACAGTACCTGAAAAGATTGCCATTGCACGCGCCCTGGCCGAGGCCGGAGTGCCCGAGATGGAAATCGGGATCCCCGCCATGGGAGCATCTGAGCGTGACTCCATCAGGGCCGTTGCCGACATCGGATTACCTGTCTGTCTGATGGTGTGGGGCCGCATGTGTGCCAATGACCTGGTTGCTGCCCGCGGCTGCGGTGCCCATATCATCAACTTGTCCATTCCCGTTTCCGATCTTCAGATTCGGCACAAGCTCGGTCGCGACCGGGCCTGGGTGATCGACACCATCGCTCGTGTTGTGCCTGCGGCACTGGATACTGGCGTGGATGTCTGCGTCGGCGGCGAAGATGCTTCACGCTCCGATCCGGAATTCCTGTTCGCAGTGGTCGATGCGGTTCAGGCAGCCGGCGCAAGGCGATTCCGATTTGCCGATACCTTGGGCCTGCTCGATCCCTTCACGACCCATGACCGCGTTGCCGCCCTGCGCGCGCGCAGCGATCTGGAATTGGAGATGCACGCCCACGACGATCTGGGTCTGGCCACTGCCAATACGCTTGCGGCCGTGCTCGCCGGAGCCACGCATATCAATACCACGGTGAACGGACTCGGCGAGCGCGCCGGCAATGCGCCGCTGGAAGAGGCCGTGATCGGCTTGTCCAATCTTTACGGCATGGCGACCGGAGTGAATGCGCTGCTCCTGAGGCAAATTTCCAGTCTTGTCGCCAAAGCCTCGGGACGCCCTGTCCCGACCAACAAGAGCATCGTAGGCGATTCCGTATTCACGCACGAGGCGGGCATTCATGTCGATGGCCTGAGCAAGAACTACCTCAACTACCAGGGCCTCGACCCGGCCGAAGTGGGGCGCAAGCATCGCATGGTGCTGGGCAAGCACTCGGGCTCGGCTTCGGTGATTCGGGCATATGCCGAGCTGGGCATCCAACTGGAAGAGGAGAGGGCGCAGAACATCCTTTCCCGGGTGCGCAGCTTCGCCGTTACCAGCAAGCGTTCCCCGGGCTTCCGCGATTTGATGCGTTTCCTGCTGGATGGCGCCAGCTTGCCGAATTCGCCCGAGATCAGCTCGCCCGCCTGAAATCAGGAGAATCCGATGAATCCAGCGATCACTGCTTTGAACCGGTTATCCAGTGCCGAGGAAATCTTTGCCCACTTCGACCTTCCCTTCGAGCCGGCCGTCCTGAATGTAAACCGGCTGCACATCCTCAAGCGCTTCAATCAGTACCTGGGCCAGTCGGAGGGAATGGAGGGAATCGAGTACATCGCAGCGCATACCGCGGCGCGCGAACTGCTAGAGCGCGCCTACCGCGACTTTCTCGGCTCGTCAGCCCGGCAACAGAAAGTGTTCAAGGTGCTGCAGTCGCGGGCTGGCGCACCCGGTCAAACTGCCCCGATCCGTTGGCATAGCTCGGGCTGACCGCTTCCTCCTCCGGACCAAAGCAGGCGGCATAATCGCAGCAATCGCCGCAGCTGGGCGACTTGCAGATCAGCACTTGCTCTTTCTCGCAGAGCTGGCGGTAGAAGAATTTTTTCCAGCGCATGTTGCCTGTGTTGAGCGCATGCAGCGTCGGGAAGAAGTCGCGCATGAGATGATTGAGCGCCTGCCGTTCAGGCAGTCCAAGATCCTGCCAGAGATGATTCTCTCCCAGGCAGGCATGGGCGATGATGCGGCCCAGCAACTGCACTTCTGCGCTCTGGTCGATGGCATGATTGCTCAACAGTTCGACAAGGTCGTCGAATTCGTCTGTCCGCACGATTGTCGTTTTCATGGCAACGCCTCAGATATCCATTGCCGCGTGGGAGAAGCATTTCTTGGTGCAGGTGCGGGCACAGGCTTCGCAACCGATGCAGGCCTGCGCTGCGGCGATGGTCATGACCTTTTTTTCGTACTCGTCGTCATCGTCGTCGCCGTCGATAATGATGAACTCGCCTTCGTCATTGACCGCCATGAGCTGCAGCACGCCGCGTCCGCAAACCTTGAAGCAACGTCCGCAGCCGATGCACTTTGCATCGTCGATGGCGGCGACAAACTTCGGAATCCAGGTGCGCCCATCGGGCATGGTCACGCATGCATAAGCCATTTCCCGCTCTCCTAGTATTTGGCGACGTCGGGATAGCGCTCGATCATCGCCACGGCCTCATTGATCAGCTTGTCCCCCTGCTCTGCGAGTTTGCCCAGGCTGTCGAAGCCGAAGCGGTGAACGTCGCGCAAATATTTATTCACGACCACCAGGCGGCCGGCGATCAGCACGACGCGACCGAAACCCTCATGGTGCATCTTGATCATGGGCGCCACCATGACGCCGGTACGCCTCTCGATGGCCAACCCCACGGCGTTGTAGAACAATTCCAGGCGCCACAAGACATCGGGATCCGGATCGGCCATGAGGGGCAGGGCCTTGCGTGCCGCGGCATCGATGACATAGGGCGCCAGCACCTGTTCGTCGCTCTTGCCGTCCCAATGACCGTAGCTGTCCTGGGCGCGCAACTGTTTCACCAGCTCGTCGAGGAAGGGCGAGACCAGCGGGGTGTCTATCGTTTCAGGCATGGATGGGTTCCTCGAAGTCCTGCAATGTGCGTTCCTTGCCCTTGAGCATGGCCTTGCGCAGCCAGGGCGGCGGCGTGCCCTGCAGGACGACCTGCATGCGGGCAATGAGATCTTCGATGGCCTGGGGCTGGGGTATCTTCACCGGATGCACCTTAAGGTTGACCACCTTGGCGGCGGCCGAACCGCCGATCGCAGCCACATACACGATCGCGCAGTCCCTGATCGCCTCCAGCTTGACGATCAGCTTGTCCTCGCTGCCATCGCTCTTGAGATCGCCGTCGAACTGGACGACTTCGAGCAGGCGGTGCGTTTCGGGAGAAACTTCGTAAATGGCGATGTGGCGCGCCCAGCCGAAGTGGGCGTCGACATGCGTCAGGCCTTCGGTGGCGAATGCGACCTTCATGCTGGATCCTCCTTGATCCGGGTCAGTGACGATGGATAGTCGACGTTGCAGATGCACGGCCGGCCTCCGACAGTGGGGTTGTGGGAAGGAGTGCCGGATCCGAGGCGGCCAGCGCGGGGAAGTCCGCATGAGCCGCCATGAACAGATTGGCCGCCTCGAAGATCAGGTCGCGCGTGCCGCGATAACCGACCGATACACGGTGCGCTGCGCCGATCCGGTCGAAAGTCGGCAAGCCGGTGCGGAACAACGGGATATCCAGGCGCTCCGCCGCTTGCCGGGCATGGGAGTGACTGACCAGCAAGTCGGCGCCCACCGCGGCGCGCTCGAAATCTTCAAGATCGCCGATCAGGACTTCGTCACAAGGCAGGCGCGCCAGCGAAGGCGACATCGTGGTCGTCACGGCACACTGGATTTCCGCGCCCATCTCGGCAAACCAGGTGCCTAGTGCAAAGAGCAGATCGGGTTCGGCAGCAAGCGCGATTTTCTTCCTGGCGAAATGGAAGTGGCCGTCGAGCATGGCATCCAGCAACTGCGAACGCTGGCGACGATACTTGGCCGGCACCTCGTTTTCGCTGAGTTCCGCGAGAAGTTGGATGAAATCGTCACTGGCCTTGAGGCCGGTCAGCTTGTCGAACACGCGATACGGCACGGACGTGATTTTTTCCAGGGCTTCCGCTGCCGGACGCATCTGCTCGCCGATGGCAATGGTCAACCTGGCCTCGCCCAGATTGCGGATGTCTTCAAGCGGCGTGCCACCCAGGGTGGTGGGCAGGAAGGTCGCAGGGATGTGTCCGTCGAGCGAGCCGGAAAGATCGGGCAGGATGATCGGCACCAGGCCGAAGCTTTCCACAATCTCGCGAATTTCTTCGATGTCGCCCGGCGTCAGATGGCAGCCCGGCAGGATATTCACCTGCAGTAAAGTACGCACTGTTGTGGGATGGGTCAGCTGTTCGACCATGCTTTTGACGGCCGTTCCCCAACCGTCCTGGAAGGCGCCGCGGTAATCGGGTGTCGACACCAGCACGACTTCCGTGTCGGCCAGTTCGGGATGCCTGGCGCGAATCAGCTTCAGGAAACCCGCCACGTCATCGCCCTTGGTCTCGGTGAGGCCGGTCGAGCACAGACCGATCACGGCGGGCTGGGCACGCTTGTGGATATTCAGCAGGGCTTGCTCGATATTTTCCAGCCCGCCGAGGATGGTGGTGACCTCGTTCATCGCCGTGGTCTGCAGCGGGATGGTCTCGCGGAAGTGGCGCACGAAGAGCACCAGGCCGAAGGCGGTGCAGCCCTGCGAGCCATGCAGCAGAGGCAGGCAACGGTCCAGCCCGAGAAAAGCCAGCGCCGCGCCGATCGGCTGGCTCATCTTGAGCGGGTTGACCGTACATGCCTTGTTGCCGTGCCTGACCTCAGCCATGGTTTTCCTCCCTCAGCGTGCGTTCCCAGGGCGCCGGGGTGCGCACCTGCGCCCAGATCGGGTTGGTCAGCGCCTTGTCGATTTCCTCGACAAGGTTGACGATGCCCGCATAGCCGGCGAATGCGTAGTGGCGCTCCTGATTCACTTCCACCCAGGGCGTCCTGGCCTTGAGCGCCACGAATTGCGAACGGCCGCCCGAGAGCATCACGTCGGCGCGTGCCTCCTTGAGCATCTTGTACATTTCGCGCGGCGGCAGCTCATCGAAGATGTGGGCATCGGTACCCATGATCTGCTTGACCTTCTCGCGATCCTGCAAAGTGCTCTTGCGCATCGAGGTCCCGACGATTTCCATGCCGATTTCCTGCAGGGCCGAGACCACCGACCAGGACTTGACGCCACCCGTGAACAGCAATGCGCGCTTGCCCTTGAGGCGCGCCTTGTAGGGTTCGAGCCGCGCCCAGGCACGCGCCTCCTCACGGGCGATGAGTTGTTCGGTACGCCCCAGGAGTTCGTTGTCGGCGCCGCGCTGCACCAGCAGGCGGGCGATGTTGCGCAGGGCTTCGGACATGTCGGCGATGCCGTAGAAGCTGCCCTCGACATAGGGAATGCCGTAGCGTTCCTCCATCTTGCGGGCGACATTGATCAGGGCCTGCGAGCACAGCATCATCGCGGCACGCGCCCGGTGCGCACAGGCGATGTCGTGATAGCGGGCATCGCCGCAGATGCTGGCGAGAATGCGGATGCCCAACTCGTCGAACAGCGGCTTGACCTGCCACAGCTCGCCGACGACGTTGTACTCGCCGATCAGGTTGATGTCGTAGGGCGTCGTGGTCTCCGGCTCTTCGCTGCCGATCACGTGTTCGAGCAGGGCTTCGCCGCCAAGTTTGTTGCCGAGGTTCTTGCTGCCGGCAAAGCCGGGGGCATTCACCGGAATCACCGGCTTGCCGAATTTCTCTCGCGCCGCCTTACACACGGCCTCGATGTCGTCGCCGATCATCGCCGGCACGCAGGTCTGATAGACGAACACGGCCGGCGGATCGTACTTTTCGACGATCTCGCGGATGGCGCGGAACAGGCGCTTCTCGCCGCCGTAGATGATGTCCAGCTCGCCCAGGTCGGTGGTGAAGCCGGTGCGGTAAGTGCTGGCGCCGGAGGAAAAGACGTGGCGGCTGTCCCAGGAGTTGCCCTCGCAGGCGATCGGTCCATGCACCAGATGGGCGACGTCGACTACCGGCTGCAAGGCGATCTTGGCGCCATCGAAAGCGCAGCCGCCAGCCGCCGCGCCCGGCGTGAGCTGCTTGCCGCAGCCGCGCTTGCGCTCGCTTTCCGGCTTCGCCTGATTGACGGCGCAACCGGGTTCGATCATCAGTTCGGCAACTTTCTTGGTGAGGGCGCTCATGCCTGTTTCCTCGAATTCTCCAAGCCACCAAGGGCGAACATGCCGCTGGTGACGAAGCTAATAGAGCAGGAACGATGCCAGCTGTCGAACCGCCATGAATTCAGATGCTTGCCTTGACGTCAGCGCAGCTTTGTCGGAAGTGCGACACGCGCAATGTCGAACATGCTGCATTGCTGGGTGGAGTTAATGGCTTATGAGATGCGGGGAAGAGCTGCGTTTCGGCGAACACTCTGGATTTCCGGAGAAGATGAGTGGCTGGGATTCGGCCAAAGCCGACCTTGGGCATATCGTCAAACTCGGGCGGCAATGCGCCAGTCAACGGCCGTTCAGCCGAGAATCACGTTGAACGTCTGCTTCTCGATCCGGCGAACGCGCACTCCGTGCCCAAAACGGCCCGTCAGCTTTCTCCAAAGCGGCCGCCCGGCCAAACCAAGCTTTTGCGCAATGGAATTCTACGAAGCGGCCGTTGCCGACCTCACCCTACCGGCCACAGCGGTCGCACGCCACTCCCACAAAGCCGCCATCCTAGCGACCGCTGTACCTCGAGACCTGCCTCAAGCCCAATTTAAACTGATCAGCCGATCACGTCGTTGGCCGATCAACTCGTTGCTGGGCAGCAATCAGGCGGTAAGCAACCGCCTTTCAGGGCTTATGGAACGCGAGTGAAATCTTTCCAATTCGGCGAACTCACCCCCCCCGCCCCGCTGCTGTCAGCCACATCTGTAACGTCAAGGTCAGGAGTGCAGCACGAAAGCGGATAGGCTCTATGAACACATACGTTCGATCAGGAAACCAAGTAAATTAGACAGAAACATCATTACTACAGTTGACGTCAGTAATCTGTCAGCCTAGAATTCACATATCAACCAGAAAAGCGTTTTCTACTGATATGACGAAATTGGGGCAAGTGGCAAGCATCCGCATGGGTTACCCCTTCCGCTCGCGCCTTGAGCACGATGCGGCGGGTGCAATCGCTGTGGTGCAGATGAAGGACATAGACGACGCCAGCTTGCTGCACTTGGAGGATGCCGTTCGGGTGAACATGCCAGACTTCAATGAGCATCACCTGATCAGGCAGGGGGACTTGGTATTTCGCTCTCGCGGGCGGACCAATTCTGTGGCGCTAATTTCTGAGAACGTGGGGCCGGCGGTTCTTGCAGCTCCCATGCTATTGATTCGCCCCGTTGATGTGCTGCCCGCCTACCTGCTCTGGTACATCAACTTGCCGGCAATTCAGGCAGTGTTGGCAGCACAGGCAGAGGGCACGGCGGTGCGGATGATCAGCAAGGCAGCGCTGGAGCAGTTGTTGATCGCAGTTCCACCCTTGGAGACACAGCGGCGAATCGTCGAAATCGGACAGCTTGCCGATCTGGAGACAAAGATCACAACCGAATTAATGGATCGGCGTAAAGCGTTGATCGACGGAATTCTGATGCGTAAAGCTCAGGATACCCACTGAGGCCTGGTGGGTCAGGACGCCGACCCAGGTACTGGTAATACCTGAGCCGGCACGTTATGCAACACAACGTATGAGGTACATATCATGGCAAAAACGCCTTCAACTAGCAACACCCGTTTTGTTCAGCCCAACCCCCAAGGTGGCTGGGACAACAAAAAAGCCGGCGCAAGCCGGGCCGGTTCACATCACGACACCAAGCAGGGAGCCATCGATGCCGCCCGGCAAATGAGTCAGCGTGAAGGATCTGAGTTGAAGATCAAGAACCTGGACGGAAAGATCGCACAGTCGGATAGCCACGGTCACGATCCGAGAAACATCCCCGGCTAAGACCAAAGGCGGGAGGGATCCTCCCGCCTCTCTCAAACTACAAAGGAATTTCGGATGAACGACAAAATCACGCAACAAGAAGTCAACTCGGCTGCGTGGGCCGCCTGCGACACATTCCGTGGCGTTGTCGATCCGGCCCAATACAAGGATTACATCCTGGTGATGTTGTTTCTGAAATACATCAGCGATCTCTGGCAAGACCACTACGACACCTATCGCCAGCAATACGGCGACGACGATGAGCGTATCCGGCGCAAGCTGGATCGTGAGCGCTTCACGTTGCCCTTCGTCGAATTCAAGGATGAAAAAACCGCCGAGGTCATTGAGCGCTTCGCCGGTGATTTCAACAGCCTGTACGAGCGACGCAACGCCGCCAATATCGGCGATTTGATCAACATCGTGCTCGACGGTATCGAGGATGCCAACAAGGCCAAACTCGACCGGGTATTTCGCAACATCGACTTCAACTCCGAATCCAATCTCGGCCAGACCAAGGATCGCAATCGTCGCCTGAAAAATCTTCTTGAGGATTTCGCCAAACTCGATCTGCGCCCCTCTCGCGTTTCCGAGGACGTCATCGGCAATGCCTACATTTACCTGATCGAGCGCTTTGCCTCCGATGCCGGCAAGAAGGCCGGCGAGTTCTACACGCCCAAGCAGGTCTCGCGTCTGCTTGCCCGACTGGCCAAGCCCAAACCCGGCAACCGCATCTGCGATCCGGCCTGTGGTTCAGCCGGCCTGCTGATCGAGGCAGCGGCGCTGGTGGAAGAAACTGGCAGCCGTGATTTCGCCCTCTTCGGCCAGGAAGTGAATGGCAGTACCTGGGCTCTGGCGCGCATGAACATGTTCCTGCACGGCAAGGACTCCGCGCGCATCGAATGGGGCGACACCCTCAACAGCCCGGCGCTGGTCGAAGCCGACCGCCTGATGCGCTTCGACGTGGTGGTGGCCAACCCGCCCTTCAGTCTCGACAAATGGGGCTCAGAGCATGCCGAGTCGGATCGCTTTAATCGCTTCTGGCGCGGCGTGCCGCCCAAGTCCAAGGGCGACTATGCCTTCATCACGCACATGGTCGAAACCGCACTGCCGCAGGCCGGTCGTGTCGCGGTGGTCGTGCCGCACGGCGTGCTGTTCCGTGCCGGTGCCGAAGGCCGCATCCGCCAGAAGATGATCGAGGACAATCTGCTCGATGCCGTCATCGGCCTGCCGGCCAACCTCTTTCCCACCACCTCCATCCCGGTCGCCGTTCTGGTCTTTGACCGGTCGCGGGAAAAGGGCGGCGAGCGCGAAGCCTGTCGTGATGTCCTGTTCATCGACGCCAGCAGTGATTTCCAGGCTGCCAAAACGCAGAACGCCCTGTTCGATTCTCACCTCGACAAGATCGTCGCCACCTTCGATGCACGCCAGAACGTCGACAAATACGCCTATGTCGCCACGCTGGCCGAGATTGCCGAGAACGACTTCAACCTCAATATTCCGCGCTACGTGGATACTTTTGAGGAAGAAGAAGAAATCGACGTGGCTGCCGTGGAACAGGAAATCGAACGCCTCGAAGGCGAACTGGCCGAAGTGCGGGCGAAGATGAAAACCTATCTCAAGGAGTTGGGCGTATGACTACAAAACGTGTTGTTGAGCAGCACCACGAAACCTTCGAGGGCATCCGTCAGTTCGATGCCGACGGTAATGAATTCTGGATCACACGCCAACTCGCCAAGGTGCTTGAGTATTCCGAGTACCGACACTTCCAGCCGGTTATCGAACGCGCCAAAGAGTCATGCCGCAACAGCGGTCATGCGGTCGAGGACCATTTCGAGGATGTCCTCGATATGGTCGACATCGGTTCGGGTGCAAAGCGCCAGATCGCCGATATTCGTCTCTCGCGCTACGCCTGCTACCTGATCGTCCAGAACGGCGATCCGTCCAAACCGGTCATCGCCAACGGCCAGACCTACTTCGCCTTGCAAACCCGCCGGCAGGAGTTGAACGATAACGAAGCCTTTGCTCGCCTGTCAGAAAACGACAAGCGTTTGGCCATCCGTAACGAACTCGCCGAGCACAACAAGCATCTCGCGGCTGCGGCCAAGGATGCAGGCGTCGAAACGCCGCTCGACTATGCCATCTTTCAGGATCACGGCTACAAGGGGCTCTATGGCGGCAAGGGCGCGAAGGACATTCATGCCGTCAAGGGGCTGAAGAAAAGCCAGAAGATCCTCGATCACATGGGCAGCACCGAACTCGCTGCCAACCTGTTCCGCGCCACGCAAACGGAAGAGAAATTGCGCCGCGATAAGGTACACGGCAAGCAGATAGCCAATCAGACCCACTTCGAGGTCGGCAAAAAAGTGCGCCAGACCATCGATGAACTGGGCGGCACCATGCCCGAGGCGCTGCCGACACCGGAGAAAAGCATCCAGCAGATCGAAAGCGCCAAGAAGAAGCTGGAGAAGAAAAAATGACCTGGGCAACCGTACCTATCGGAACGGTGATCCGCTCTTCGCAATATGGGCTGTCGCTTCCATCTGATCCCGAAGGTCTCCTGCCTATTGTTGGCATGAAGGACATTCAGGATGGGCGCGTGCGGATTGATCCGACCGTGTGCATCAATATGTCAGAAGAGGATGCAACGGACTATCTCTTGGCGGATGGTGACATCCTCTTGAATCGGACCAACAGCCCAGATCTGGTTGGCAAAACTGGCATCTACCGTGGCGATGGGAAGGCCGTGTTCGCGTCCTATCTGGTGCGATTGGTACTGGATCGTGAACGCGTTGATCCCGACTATGTAATCCAGATTCTGGCCAGCGAAGGTGGGCAGCGTCACATAAAGCAACTGGCAACGAGAGCCGTCAGCCAAGCCAACTTAAATCCCACCACATTCAAAAACCACTTTTACATTCCGCTTCCACAGTTAGGTGAGCAGATAGCCATTCGGGGCGTGTTGCTAGCATGGGACACCGCCATAGAAAAAACAGAGCGACTAATTGCGGCGAAGCAGAAACGGAGCGAATCACTGTCAAATCGCTTGCTGTTCGGTCACTCTCGCCTTAGGCAACGGAATACCGAGGACACAAGGGCGCTTCATTGGTTCTCCGCACCGAGCGACTGGCAGCTCGTGGAAATTGGTAAGGTTGCCCGCGAGGTATCGGCCCTGAACGGTAGCGACGACGGATTGCCGGTTCTTTCCTGCACCAAATACGACGGCTTGGTCGATTCACTCGAATACTTTGACAAGCAGGTATTCAGCCATGACACCTCGAAATACAAGGTCGTCGGACGCGGCCAGTTTGCTTATGCGACCAACCATGTTGAGGAAGGCTCCATCGGGTATCAGGATTTTGTAGATGCTGGACTAGTCAGCCCGATCTACACGGTCTTTCAATCTGACCCGAAGAAGATAGCCGACGGTTATTTCTACAAACTGCTCAAGACCGAAAAACTACGCCAGATTTTTTCGGCGAGAACCAACTCATCGGTGGATCGGCGCGGTAGCTTGCGCTGGAAAGACTTCGCCCGTATTCATATTCCCCTTCCGCCGCTCGATGAGCAACACGAAATCAATGCCGTGCTTGATGATGCCAAGCGGGAAATTGTTCTGCTGCAAACAGAGGTCAAAGCCCTCAAACAACAGAAACGCGGCCTGATGCAAAAACTCCTCACCGGCCAGTGGCGAGTAACCGTCCCAGCAAACAAGGAGGCGCACCATGCCTAAGAAACTTATCCCGATGGCGATTTCCTACGATTTCGACGGCACCCTCGCACCTGGCAACATGCAGGAGTATGACTTCATTCCGGCGCTGAATATGCGATCCAAGCAGTTCTGGATGGCGGTGGATGACCTCGCGAAAAAGCATGAGATGGACCAGATACTCGCCTATATGCGCACCATGCTCGAAGAGGCACGAAAAGCTGAGGTCGCAGTGCGAAAGACCGACTTCAAGAATTTCGGCGCGCACATCGGCTTGTTCCCCGGTGTTACGGATTGGTTCAAGCGGACCAACGCCTACGCCAAGTCCAAGGGAGTGCGGCTGGAGCATTTCATCATTTCCTCGGGCATCCGGGAAATAGTGGAGGGGACGCCGATCTACAAGGAGTTCAAGAAGGTCTACGCATCGGGATTCATGTTTGATCACAACGGCGTCGCCTGCTGGCCGGCCCTGGCGGTGAATTACACGACTAAGACCCAGTATTTGTTCCGCATCAACAAGGGCAGCCTGGATGTTCATGACAACTCCGTCATCAACAAATATGTGCCCAAGGAGCAGCGCCCGGTTCCTTTCGAGAACATGATTTTTGTAGGCGACGGGGAAACCGACATTCCCTGCATGCGGCTGGTCAAGGATCAGGGCGGCCATGCCATCGCGGTCTATAACACTGGCAAACACGGTGCAAAAAAACATGCGGAACAGTTGATCAAGGATGGCCGCGCCACGCTGTTTGCCACCGCGGACTATCGGGAAGGCAGTGTCGTCGATCTGGCCGTGAAGGCCATCATCGACAAAATCGAAGCATCCTCGCGGATCGCATAGGAGCCGCCATGAGCAGCTTCCGCTTCGACGAAAAACATCTCTCGCAGATTCCCGCGCTACAACTGCTGGCCAATCTCGGCTTCCGCTACCTGACACCAACCGAGGCGCTGGCGATGCGCGGCGGGCGGCTGTCCAATGTGCTGCTGGAAGAAGTGTTGCGCGACAGCCTCAAGCGCATCAACCGCATTCAGCATAAGGGCAACAGTTACCTGTTCAGCGAGGAAAACCTCCAGACCGCCATCCAGCGCCTAAAGAACGTCAAGTACGACGGCCTGCTGAAAACCAATGAAGCTGTCTATGACCTGCTGACCCTCGGCGTGGCGCTGGAACAGTCAGTGGAAGGCGCGGTGCGCAGCTTCACCCTCAACTACATCGACTGGAAAAATCCGGAGAACAACGTCTATCACGTCACCGCCGAATTCCCGGTGGAACGCACCCGCAGCCACGAGACGGCGCGGCCGGACATCGTGCTGTTCGTCAATGGCATCCCCTTCGCGGTGATCGAGTGCAAATCGCCCAAGACCGAGGTGGCGCAGGCGGTGTCGCAGATGATCCGTAACCAGCGCGACGAGTACATTCCCACGCTCTATACCTACGCCCAACTGGTGATCGGTACCAACAAGAACCACTGCAAATACGCCACCGTGGGCACGGCGGCGAAGTACTGGTCGGTATGGCGCGAGGAGCGGGAAGAGAAGGACGAGGACGGCGCGGCCTTGCGCGCGGTGCTGGATCAGCCCCTGCCACAGGAAGCCAAGGCCGGGCTCTATGAGTTGCTGGCCGAAGGCTTCGGGGTACGCGAACCCGATGCCGAGTATCTGGTGCGTCGGGCGCTGACCGAGCAGGACCGCACGATTTACGCGCTGTGCCGGCCCGAGCGTCTGCTGCGTATGGCGCTGTTGTTCACGGTGTTCGATGGCGGGCGGCGCAAGATTGCCCGTTACCAGCAGTTCTTCGCAGTCGAACGTATCCTCGGGCGGGTAAAGCAGCGGGACGATGCAGGGCGAAGGGCTGGCGGTATCGTCTGGCACACCCAGGGCTCAGGCAAGTCGCTGACCATGGTGATGCTGGCCAAGGCGCTGGTGCTCGATCTTGATATCCGCACGCCGCGCATCGTGCTGGTCACCGACCGCGTCGACCTCGACAAGCAGCTCGGCAATACCTTCGCGGCTTGTGGCCTGACGCCGGATCGCGCCGAGTCGGGGCGGCATCTGGTGGAATTGGTGGCGGATAGCAAGGCACACATCGTCACCACGCTGATTCACAAGTTCGACAAGGCGCTGTCCACGCGCAAGTTCCAGGACGAATCCACCGAGATTTTCGTGCTGGTGGATGAAACCCAGCGCACGCAGCTAGGCATGTTTTCGGCGCGGATGCGGCAGATGTTCCCCAATGCCTGCTACATCGGCTTCACCGGCACGCCATTGCTCAAGCGTGAGAAGAGCGACGTGATGCGCTTCGGCGGCATCATTCACACCTATGCCATCAACCAGGCTGTCGCCGATGGGGCCATCGTGCCCTTGCTCTACGAAGGTCGCCTGGTCGAGATCGAGCAGAACAAGGCAGCGATTGATGTCTGGTTCGAGCGCCTGACCTCCGGCCTGACGCCGGCGCAGAAGGCCGATCTGAAGCGGAAGTACGCCCGCGCAGAAATGCTCAACAAGGCCGATCAGGTCATCTATATGCGCGCCTTCGACATCAGTGCGCATTTCCGCCAGAACTGGCAAGGCACGGGCTTCAAGGCACAGCTAGTGGCTCCATCCAAGGTGGCGGCGCTGAAATACAAGGCATTCCTGGATGACATCGGCGAACTCAGTGGACAAATAAGCAGCGAGGTCATCATCTCGGCACCCGATGAGCGGGAAGGTTTCGACGATGTGGATGACGACGAATCCACCGACAAGGTCGTCGCTTTCTGGCAGCGCATGATGAAGCGTTACGGCGATGCCGAAGCCTACGAGACGCAGATCATCAATGCCTTCAAGCACGGCAGCGACCCGGAAATACTCATCGTGGTCAGCAAGCTGCTGACCGGCTTCGATGCACCACGCAATACGGTGCTCTACCTGACGCGCAACCTAAAGGAACATACCCTGCTTCAGGCCATTGCCCGCGTTAATCGCCTCTACGATGACGACGAAGGGACCCAGCCCAAGGAGTTCGGCTACATCATCGACTACGCTGGCGTCCTGGGTGAACTCGATCAGGCGCTGACCACCTACAGCGCACTCGAGGGTTTCGAGGAAGGCGATCTCACCGGCGCACTGGCCAGCATCAACGACGAGGTACGCCAACTGCCACAGCGCCACGCCGAGTTGTGGGATGTATTCAAGACCGTTTCCAACCGGCAGGACGAGGAAGCCTTCGAGCAACTGCTGGCCGATGAAAAGATTCGCGAGAATTTTTACGAGCGGCTATCGGCCTACGCCAGAACACTGGCCATAGCGATGTCCTCCGAAGACTTCATTACCACGACGCCGGAATATCGCCTCAAGAGCTATAAGGCCGATCTCAAACGCTTCACCAATCTGAAGGCGGCGGTGAAATTACGCTACGCCGAGTCCATTGACTATCGCGACTACGAGCCGAAAATCCAAAAATTGCTCGACACCCACATCTCGGCCAATGAGGTGCTGAGGCTCAACGAGCCGGTCAATATTTTCGACGGCGTGGCCTTTCAGCAAGTCGTCGAGGAGCAAGGCCAGGGCAAACCGACGGCCGCTAAGGCCGACATGATTGCCCACGCCACCAAGCGCGCCATCACCGAGCATTTGGACGAAGACCCGGCCTTCTTCGAGAAATTCTCCAAGCTGATCCAGCAGGCCATCGACGACTATCGGGCCGGTCGGATTTCTGATCTGGAGTATTTGAAGCAGGCCAGCGAGATCAAGGAGGCTGTGGTTAATCGCAAGGTCGATGATGTGCCTGCCGTCCTGCACGGCAACGATCACGCGATTGCCTGTTTCGGTGTCCTTGAGCCGTATTTCGGTCGGCATATTTCAGATGCCACACAGGCAAAGGACGTGGCGGCAATCGCGGCAGTCAGCATCTGGGGCATCGTTGAACGAAACAAAGTCGTGGGGTTCTGGGACAACCTGGACGCGCAGCGCCGAACGATGAACGAGATGGACGACTTTCTCTATGACGCAATCCGGGGTGAGCGGGGCGTTCCCTTGACCACTGAGGAAATGGACGAAATCATCGACCGCTCGATGCAATTGGCCAGACACCGGATGTCGGCGTGAAGACCATGCGGCAAGAGATTGTCTTTGGCACTGAAACCATCGGCTACGAGATTCGATTTCTGTCAACGCGACGCACACTCGGGATTGAGGTGCACCCTGATCTGTCGGTGGTCGTCCGGGCACCGTCAGATTGCGATCCGGCGATTATCCTAGCCCGAGTTGGAAAGCGCGCGCCATGGATCAGTAAGCAACTGACCAATTTCCAGCGCTATAGCCCGAGGACGCCGGCGAGGCAGTACGTCAGCGGGGAAACACATCTCTACCTTGGTCGGCAGTATCGGCTGAAAGTCGGCGCTGGCGAGACGGCGTCGGTAAAGATGAGTCGCGGCCATCTGGTAATGACCCTGCCTGGAAAATCTGATCCGGATCGGGTGAAAGTGTTTCTGCACCGCTGGTATCTCGACCATGCCCGGCAGGTGTTCATTGATGTGATGGATGAATGGTTGCTCCGCTTCAAGGGGTACCGGCGGCCACGCCTGACTGTGCGGTCAATGCAGTCTCGCTGGGGCAGCCTGTCGCAGGCCGGCACGATGACACTGAATGCCAATCTGGTTCGGGCTCCCCGTTCCTGCATCGAGTACGTGGTGGCCCATGAGCTTTGCCACCTCAAGCACCGCGATCACGATACGAGTTTCTTTCGTCTGCTCGGGCGGGTGATGCCAGATTGGGAGAAGCGGAAACAACGTTTGGAAACGGCACTATTGTGAGGGGTGAGTAATGAGCTACCAGGCGACTGTCTTCAAAGTAATGATCGCGTCTCCCAGCGACGTCGCTGCCGAACGCAACGTGATCCGCGAAATTATCACGGAATGGAACAACGTCAATGCCGATTCAAGACGTACCGTTCTTTTGTCCATAGGTTGGGAAACGCACTCCGTTCCAGAGATGGGAAATCGTCCCCAGGCAATTATCAATAAGCAGATTCTTGGAGGTTGTGATCTCCTGGTAGGGGTCTTCTGGACGCGTCTCGGCACTGAAACGGGAGCCTACCAAAGCGGAACCGTAGAGGAGATTGAGGAGCATTTGAAGGCAGGGAAGCCAGCAATGCTTTATTTTTCAGACGTTCCGGTGGTCATGGGCAGCGTTGACGAAGCGCAGTACGCGCGCCTGAAACGATTCAGGGATGATTGCATGACTCGTGGCCTTCTCGAGTCGTATTCCAGTGTTGCCGAGTTCCGCGATAAGTTCTACCGCCATCTGCAAATCAAGCTGAATGGAGACGAGTATTTTTCTTCCGGCACACAATCAGCCGAACTGGAAACCCTTCCACCGCGACTGGCCGACCAACTTTCATCCGAAGCACAAATACTGCTAAAGGATGCCGTTGGTGCCGACGGACAAATTTTGTGTCTTCTTATGCTCGGCGGACTGACCATCCAGGTTGGCAGCCGAAATTTCACAGAGGGTGCAGACGCAAGATCGCAGGCGATGTGGGAAGGTGCTATTCAAGAACTAGAAGAGCGCGGACTCATATCTCCGCTTGGTAAAAAGCGGGAGATTTTCAAAGTCACTAGAGATGGTTTTGACGCCGCTGACCAGATCGCTTCTTAAGCGCAACGATGCGCGGCTGATGATGCATGCGAACAAGGGATCATGTGAAATTAACGAAACTCATAGACGACTTCCCCGGGCGCTTACGCAATTGCCTTGGATGACTGCTACGTTCAGAAACCTGCCGCTGGACCACCGAGACGATGAATGTCTCTTCTGGGCACGGAGTGCGCGTTCGCCGGATCGAGAAGCAGACGTTCAACGTGATTCTCGGCTGAACGGCCGTTGACTGGCGCATTGCCGCCCGAGTTTGACGATATGCCCAAGGTCGGCTTTGGCCGAATACCTGACCGCCAGCCAACTTCCAAGAACTGAAGTATTTGCCAGAAGGCCAAGCAAATCTAACTCCCCGCGTGGGTTGCCCAGAATTGCGTGGGCGACACGATGGAGTGGCTCGGCCACTGCCCGCACGTCTTTGTCGCCGGTGGTGAGGTAGCTGGCGCCGGCGGTCTTGCACGCTGAGAGTGGTGTAGCCAGCATCTGGCATAGCCGTCATTCATCTCCGAGCATGAAGACAAATTGCCCAGCGCCGCGCAAACCAAGGCCAACCCGACGGTGGACCGCAAAGCGCTCGACGATCCCGACCTGGTGTTCAAGCGCGGGGATGCCTTGAACTGTCGCGGCGAATCGCGTAATGTAAGGATTCCTTACTTTACCAAACAGGTGACGAAGATGCTCGCCAAGATGACCTCGAAGAACCAGTTGACGCTGCCTAAGAGCGTCACGGCGGCCGTCGATTCCCCCGAGTATTTTGAAGTGGAAGCCGTCAACGGCCAGATCGTGCTGACGCCGGTGCGCATTCAGCGCGGCGACGCCGTGCGCGCCAAGCTGGCGGAACTGGGGCTGCAAGAGCAGGACATCGCCGCCGCCGTGCAATGGGCGCGGCAGGCGCCGGCTGCCCCTGCCACCAAAGCCGCGCGCAAGAAATGAGGCGTGCGGCCAGCCCGCTCCCGGTCGTCATTGACACCAATCTGGTCCTGTCCGCGCTGGTGTTTACCCACGGACGCCTGACATCCCTGCGCCAGGCCTGGCAGAAACAGCGCATCCGGCCGCTCGTTTCCCGCGTCACCGCTGCCGAACTGATCCGCGTGCTCACCTACCCGAAATTCAGGCTCTCGTTCGACGAACAGCAGGAATTGCTGGCCGACTACCTGCCCTACTGCAAGACCATAAGCATTCCCGAGCCGCTGCCACCAACTTATAAGGTGCCGGCCTGCCGCAACGCTTTCGATGTGCCCTTCCTGCAACTGGCACTGGTCGGCAAGGCCAAGGTGCTCATCACCGGCGACCGGGATCTGCTCGCCCTGGCCGACAGCTTCGTCTGCCCCATTCTCAGTGCCGAACAGTTCATCGACACCTTGAACCCATGATCACTCCCGGCATCGCCGCCAAGTTTCGGAAGCTCAGAACTTCACCATGATGTCCTCGTCGAGCAGCATGTACTGGCAGGCCAGCCGCCAGCCGGGTGCCAGGTCCTTGATCTCGATCTCGGCGAGCTCCTGCTTCTTGAGCTTGCCGGTCAGCACCAGCACGGTTTTCTCCTTCTCCGTCAGATGCGCGGCGAGCGGCGGCTTGTTGCCCAGCTGGATCACCTGGATCGCGCAGGAGCCGCATTCGCCGTTCTGGCATTCGCAATGCACGGGGATGTGATGTTGCAAGGCAAGTCCCAGTATGGTCTGGCGATCGCCGGCGACGGCGTACAGCGTCACGTCCTTGGGGATCGCCGGAGAACTGAAAGTCACGTTGGCCATTTCCCCTACCTCACTGCGTCGAAGCTGGTGCCTTTGGGATCGTTGTCGAGCACGTCGAAGATCTTGTCGAGGATCTTCACCAGCACGTTCAGGCCGCCCTGATAGCCCCAGATCGGGAAACGATGGTGGTGATGCCGGTCGAAAATCGGGAAGCCGATCCGGATCAGCGGCGTGCCGGTATCGCGTTCGAGGAACTTGCCGTAGGTGCTGCCGATCAGGAATTCAACCGGCTCGGTGGCGAGCAGCGAACGCAGGTGCCACAGATCCTTGCCCGGGTAAGCCTTGCAGCCTTTGCCGAAGGGCGAGGCGGCGAGCAGGCTTTCCATCTTCTCGGTCCAGTCTTTGGTCGCGTTGGTGCATACCACATGCGTCGGTTCTGCGCCGAGTTCCAGCAGGAAGGACGCCAGGCCCAGGGTCATGTCCGGATCGCCGAATAGGGCGAATTTCCTGCCGTGCAGATAGGCCTGCGAGTCGGCGATGGCGTCCACCAGCCGGCCGCGCTCCAGTTCCAGTTCGTCAGGGATGGATTTGCCGGAAACGCGCGCCAGTTCCATGAGGAAGACATCGGTGCCGGTGACGCCGATCGGACAGTTCAGCGCCACGACTTCCTGGCCTTTGCTGGCGGCATATTCCAGGCTCTTGGCGGTGGAGATGGCCTGCAGCGAGACGATCGCCTTGGCGTTGAGAGCTTCGGCAGTATCTGCGAGCCTGGTGCCGCCATGGTACATGCGGAACTCGCCGTCGGTGGGCGTATCGAAGACGTCGGCTGGATCGGACAGCAAGGTGTAATCGACATCCATCAGACCGAGGATGCGCTTGAGCTCGCGATTGTTGCCGACGCAGTAGCCGTCGAAGCCGCCGGCGATGTTGATCTTGGTGCCGGCCTGGCGTTCCTTGCCTTCCCAGAAGTGGGTCAGGATGCCCTTGAGCATGTTGTCGTAGCCGGTGACATGGCTGCCGACGAAGGACGGCGTGTGAGCGAAGGGCACCGGAAAATCTTCGGGAATCGAGCCTTTGCCCTTGGCGTTCTTGACGAAGGAATCGAGGTCGTCGCCGATCACTTCCGCCATGCAGGTGGTGGAGATGGCGATCATCTTGGGCTTGTAGAGCGAATAGGTGTTGGCCAGGCCTTCGATGATGTTGTTCATGCCGCCGAACACCGCCGCATCCTCGGTCATGGAGTCGGATACCGCCGAGCAGGGCTCCTTGAAATGGCGGTTGAAGTGGCTGCGAAAGTAGGCAACACAACCTTGCGAGCCATGCACGTAGGGCATGGTGCCTTCGAAGCCTGCCGCGCACAGCACCGCACCGAGCGGCTGGCAGGCCTTGGCCGGATTGATGGTGACGGCCTCGCGCTTGAAGTTGATTTCGCGGTATTCCCAGCTCTTGGTCCAGTCCTCGACGCGTTTTACTTCGGCAACGGGCCTGGCTTCCTCAAAGAGTTTTTTGCCCTCCATGAGGGACTGGTATTCGGGCTGGCGGAACAACTCGTTGTGGTCGAGGACCCGCTCTGCATTTTGTGCCATTTCGATTCTCCTATTTTTTCCAGGGTGCCTTGGTCATGCCCCACACCGGACTGTTGATCGCCATGTCCATGTCCCGGGCGAAAATGGCGAAGCCATCGTAGCCATGGTAAGGGCCGGAATAATCCCAGGAGTGCATCTGGCGGAAGGGCACGCCCATTTTCTGGAAGATGTATTTTTCCTTGACGCCGGAACCCACCAGGTCGGGGCGGATCTTGTCGACAAAGTGTTCCAGCTCGAAACTGCTGACGTCGTCGTAGATCAGCGTGCCGTCATTGACATATTCGGCGGTGCGCTGGTAGTCGTCGCCGTGGCCGAATTCGTAGCCGGTACCCACTACTTCCATGCCGAGATCCTCGTAGGCGCCGACCACGTGACGCGGGCGCAGCCCGCCGACATAGAGCATGACCTTCTTCCCCGCGAGGCGTGGTTTGTACTTGGCGATGACCGCATCGTTCATGGCCTGGTACCTGGCGATCACCCGCTCCGCACCTGCCTTGATCGTGTCGTCGAAATGGCTGGCGATCTCGCGCAGGCTGGCGGCGATCTTGGTCGGACCGAAGAAGTTGTATTCGACCCAGGGAATGCCGTACTTCTCTTCCATGTGGCGCGAGATGTAGTTCATCGAGCGGTAGCAGTGCAGCAGGTTGAGCTTGGCCTTGGGTGTCTTCTCCATTTCCTTGAGAGTGCCATCGCCGGACCATTGGGCGATCACGCGCAGACCCATTTCCTCGAGCAGGATGCGCGAGGACCAGGCGTCGCCGCCGATGTTGTAGTCGCCGATGATGGCGACGTCATAGGGGCCGGCTTCGAACTTCGACTCCGACTTGTCCATCACCCAGTCGCGGATGCAGTCGTTGCCGATGTGATGACCGAGCGACTGGCTGACGCCGCGGAAACCCTCACAGCGCACTGGCACGATGGTCTTGCCGATTTCCTTGGCCTTCTTTTTTGCGACGGCCTCGATGTCGTCGCCGATCAGGCCGATCGGGCATTCCGATTGCAGGGTGATGCCGTTGTTGAGCGGAAACAGGTTGTTGATTTCGTCGATGACCTTGTCGAGTTTCTTGTCGCCGCCGAAGACGATGTCCTTTTCCTGGAAGTCGGAGGTGACCTGCATGACGACGAAGTTGTCCACGCCGCCCGTGCCGGAAGCGTAGTTGCGGCGCGTTCCCCAGGAATACTGGCCGCAGCCGACGGGACCATGGCTGACATGCACCAGGTCCTTGATCGGTCCCCACACCACGCCCTTGGAGCCGGCGTAGGCGCAACCGCGAATGGTCATCACGCCGGGCAGCGACTTGATGTTGGATTTCACGCCGCAGTCGGGCTTGCCTTCCTCATACACATTGAGATGTTTGGCGCGCTTCTTCGCCGCCTTCTCGGGATAGGCTTCCAGCACCTCAGTGATCAGCGTTTTGTTGCGTACCTTGGTGTCTTCGATAACCGCACTCATGTTCTTGTCCTCAGGCTGCCATGGCGGCTTTGCCGATGATGGATGCGTCTTCCTTTTGCATGATGCCGAACTCGAGCAGCAGCTCTTCCAACTCATCCATGGTGATCGGTGTGGGAATGGTGCCTTTGCCCTTGTTCTCGTGAATCTTGCGGGCGAGCTGGCGATACTCCTCGGCTTGTTTGGACCCCGGGTCGTATTCGAGCACCGTCATGCGCCGCAACTCGGCGTGCTGCACCACGTTGTCGCGCGGCACGAAATGGATCAGCTTGCTGTTGAGCCGCTTCGCCAGGGCATCGGCAAGCTCGTATTCCTTGTCGGTCTGGCGCTCGTTGCAGATCAGGCCGCCGAGGCGCACGCCGCCGGCGTTGGCATACTTGAGAATGCCCTTGGAGATGTTGTTGGCCGCGTACATCGCCATCATTTCGCCGGACATCACGATGTAGATTTCCTGGGCCTTGTTCTCGCGGATCGGCATGGCGAAGCCGCCGCAGACCACGTCGCCCAGCACGTCGTAGGAAACGTAGTCCACGTTGTCGTAGGCGCCTTCTTCCTCGAGGAAGTTGATCGAGGTGATGACGCCGCGGCCGGCGCAGCCCACCCCTGGCTCGGGGCCACCGGACTCGACGCACTTGATGTCGCGGTAGCCGACCCTGAGCACGTCCTCAAGTTCCAGGTCTTCGACGCTGCCGGCTTCGGCGGCCAGCGACAGCACCGTGTCCTGGGCCTTGGCATGGAGGATCAGGCGGGTCGAGTCGGCTTTCGGATCGCAGCCGACGATGAGGATTTTCTGTCCCATCTCCGCCAATGCTGCCAGCGTGTTTTGGGAAGTCGTGGATTTGCCGATGCCACCTTTGCCGTAGAACGCGATTTGCCGCAAGTCGCTCATGTCATTCTCCTGAGAAGTTTTCGATCGTTTCCGGAAATACCGGGCTTCGACTTCCTTATCGCAAGCGCCATGCCATGTCTGCCGCAGCGCAGTAAGCGGATGTTTTGGCGGACATTTGCGACATGGCGTCGGCATCGTGACGAATGTCGCGAATACGACAAAATCAGGTCGTCTCGTCGCAAAGAATGCAACTGTTCCGATCGCGAACCGGACCGGCAAACATGCCCGCGCCGGTTCTGTTCAGTGGCTGTCACAACGAGGAGGGTTTTTGCGCAACAGGGGAACGGATATTGCTCTTGTGCCTGCATGTCCCTTGATGCCAACCCTTCCGTCCACAGCACCAACCTCGTCGGCATCCCCACCGGTTTGCTGGCAAGCAGCGCTTTCAACGAGCATCCGCTCAAGTTGCGCATCAGCGGGGTGCGCGAGACCAACCCGGCGCTGTTCTCCATGCTGAACGATGCAACCTCGATCGAAGAAGCGCAGGAAGCATTCCAGAATTACATGCGCGCCGTCTTCGCGCTGGATGAAGCGCAGCGCCACAGCAGCGGCAGGCGCCGTTTCCGCGCGAGCTATCTGCGCCTGCTGGCCGGCTGGGGCTTCGATGCCAACGGACCGGAAGGGGCGGTACTCAAGGGCTGGGTGGAGAGCCGCTTCGGCCTTTTGCCGACGTTTCACAAGTCGCCCCTCGGCCGCTACCCATCGC
Source organism: Betaproteobacteria bacterium (assembly GCA_016234745.1). GTDB lineage: Bacteria > Pseudomonadota > Gammaproteobacteria > Burkholderiales > Rhodocyclaceae > JACRAR01. The sequence continues at coordinate 43,258 of JACRAR010000026.1, forward strand.
CGGCCTGGATGGCCTACGTCGAAGAAAAAATGTCGGCACGCTTTCACAACAATTCCATCCATCTTCAGCTCGATCTGCTCTACGAGTACTGTCAATGGATGCTGGCGCGCTTCTTCTCCGCCGGACGCCATCGTCCCGTGCTTTACCGCGGCGTCAACGATTTCGCCGAGCATCAGCTCATCACGCGCATCAACAAGCGCGAGGCGATCGCACGGCAGAACAATCTGGTTTCGTTCTCTGCCGCCCGCGACGTGGCCGACCAGTTCGGCGATACCATTCTGGAAGCACAGGTGCCCACCGCCAAGATCGTGTTCTTCAATGCACTGTTGCCCGGCCACGTGTTGCGCGGGGAAGGAGAATACCTGGTGATCGGCGGCGACTACCACGTCAAGCTGTCCTACCTGTGATCGTGCCTGGCCTGCTCTCCCGTGCCCGCGGCGCCTTCCTCGGCTTTGCCATCGGCGACGCGCTGGGAGCGTCGGTTGAATTCATGACGGCATCGGAAATCGCGCGTGCGCATGACGGCTGCCATCGACACATCGTCGGCGGCGGCTGGTTGCGCCTGAAGCCCGGACAAGTGACCGACGATACCCAGATGGCGCTTGCCCTTGGCGATGCCCTGCTGGAGGCGAACGGTTTCGATCTGGAAACCGTCGCCAGACATTTTCTTGCCTGGCTCAAGTCCAAGCCCGTCGATGTGGGCAATACCTGCCGCCGCGGCATACAGCGCTACCGGCTGGATGGCAGCCTGATTTCGGCATTCAGCGAAGGTGACGCGGGCAACGGCGCCTGCATGCGCAATCTGCCGGTAGTGCTCGCCACGCTGAACGACGCCGAGCTCTTCGAACGCTGGACTTTGGCCCAGAGTCATTTCACCCACAATCATCCGCTGTCGGACGCGGCCACACTTGCGCTGGGGCACATGACCCGCGTGCTGCTGCTCGGCGGCAGCCGGGCCGACTGCCGGGCCATCAGCGACAAACTGGTTGCCGCTCACCGCACTTTCCGTTTCGTGCCTTACCCGAAGAACACGACAGGTTATGTCGTCGACACTTACCAAACTGTCATGCACGGGTTTCTGACCACAGAAAGCCTGGAGGATTGCCTGGTGAAGGTGGTCAACCTGGGTGGCGACGCCGATACCAATGGCGCCATTGCCGGCATGCTCGCCGGTGCACACTATGGTGAAGAGGCGATACCCGCGCGCTGGCTAAGGCGGCTTGATCGCGCCGTGCGGAAAAGGATCGAAAAGCAGACTGAGGCCTTGCTTGATTTAAACAATCAAGGCGGATAGATCGACCAGGCGCGCCGAAAATTCTTCCAGCGGCAGATGGATGGGATAGATACGCTGCTCGCTGAGGAAGCGCGATTCGTTGCGCGTCAGGTCGTCATCGATGACCGCCCAGTGCGGGCCCGCAGAGCGCTTCATGATCTGGCGCGCGTAAATGCGTTCCAGCTGAGTGGCAAAGCGGCAGCCGAGAAAAAGGAATCCGCACATCTGGCGCAGCTGCTTCACTTCAGGGGGAATCGGGGTCTGGATGTCGATCTCCGTCAGCACTTCGACAAAATCCGAATCGGAAATCAGGAAGTTGCCCGATGGACGGATGCAGCCGATCGGCTTGTAGACGAGGGTACGCCAATGGGCGACGTCTTCCGCTGTGGCTGCACTGCCGTCGGAGTGAAAGTAGGCATGCCAGATGTCGCGATGCTCGGCGCGCGAAACGCCCTGCACCTGGCCCCAGGCGGAGCCTTCGCGGCGCTCCGCCAAGGCGGTGAGAAGCGCGTCGTCGTACCAGGTGTCCACGACCAGCGGCAGGTTCTCCAATCCGGCGATATAGCGGTGCAGGAATCCGGGTGGTGTCGGCGTATCGAATACCTCCACCATGCGCGCGCGCAATGCCTTGCGGTGACGGAAATTCTCGATGTACTGGGCGACCGCCGTCAGGTTGCGGCGGATGCGTGCCGGTACCGGTTGACCGGCGCTGAGGCGCGCGACCAGAGTCGCGTCAGTCGCGGGTACACAGGCGGCATTCCCAGCTTCGAGCAGGCCGGGACCCAGGTAGGGAATCAGTCGTCCTGCGCGCAGGCCATCGGCGATGGCAGCGAATTCGTCGTTGGACATGGGATTTCCTATTCGCCGAGCTTGCGCGCTTCTACGGTCACCGGCAACGGGGTCTCCGCCGCCATCATCGGCAGTTCCAGGCGCCAGCCGTTGTCCAGCAATATGGTTGAGCCCCACAGTTCTTCTCGATCACGTTCGACGATGGCGGCCTCCAAATCCTTCTTGGCGACATAGGCGGAATAGCCTCCGGTCCTGGTCTTGCGTATGGTGACTTTCATTTCTCTGCCACTTCGATCTCGCGCGATTTCATGCCGACCACGCAACCGCGTTCGACGAAATCCACGCCATAGATGTAAAACTGTTGCAGGAAGGTGCCGATGCTCGCGACATAGCCCAGATCGCCCTTGTGGACCAGCTCTTCGCCGATTTCGCGCCCCGGGAAAGTGCCGTCGTTGCGCACCGATTTGCGTGCGCGCACCTTGTCGCCGTAGTCGAAGGCCGGCGGACCGTCCAGTTCCACGATGTCGCTGTCGCGGGCGCTCATGCTTTGCGGCAGGTGCCGGGACGAAAGCGGACGACCTGGGCGGTCAGGCCCTGTCCGGACCCGCAGCCGCAGGATGCCGATTTGTTCGGATTGGTGAAGCTGAAGCCGCCTTCCAGGCGTGACTCGATGAAGTCGATGGTGTAGCCCGCAAGCAGTGCGCAGGTATCCGCCGGCAGGAACAGCGTGACGCCTTTCTCCTGTATGACCGTGTCTCCTGACCTCGGACCGGCTTCGACGCTGAAACTGGAGTCGAAACCGGAGCATCCGCCTTCTTTCACGCTGAGACGGAAACCCGCCCCCGGACCGGCACCGGACAGACGGAGCATGCGTTGCATGAACCTTGTTGCGGCGGGCGTGAACGTGACACACATGCGTTCTCTCCTTGTCAGGCGGCAGTCGCCATTTTTTCGAGGCGGGCCGCATAGCGTTCAAAGTATTTCAGAGCGGAAGCCTCGATGTATTCATGGGCGAAATCCTCGACGGCCTCGATCCCGGCCTGCTGTAGATCCTTGCGCGGGCAGTGGCCGATTTTCGCCACCAGCACCGCCACGCAACCATAGAGGGCCTGGAGGATGGAGGGCATGGCTGCATCTTCTTCATAGCCGCCCATGCAGTAGTGGTCCATCTTGCGATGCCCGATGAAATTCGTGCCGGCGCTGCTCACCTCGTAAATCTGGAATTCGGACGCGTGACCGAAGTGCTGGTTGATGCGACCGCTGCCCTTGGTCGCCACAGCGATCTGAATCTTCAGATCGGCCCAGGCGCCAGCCAGATTTTTCTTTTCGGCTTCCCGGGCGTTGCGCTGATCGAAGCGTTCCGCAGCGACAAGCTCACGGTAGGCACGCCGCGCATCCATGTCGTAGGCGGGCACAGCCTCGAGCTTGGCCAAGCTGTAATCTGCCGACAAATCTTCGCCGAGCAGGCCGACGGCATCCGCTCGACACTGGCGGCAATGGCGCATGAGGTTCATGTTGCCTGCGCAGGCATCGTGCAGCGTCTTCAGTTCGGCGGGTGTCGGCCCGCGCTGACCGATTAGTCCGAAATGGGTGCCATGCGCCGGGTCGGAGATCAGCGGCATGATGTTATGCAGGAAGGCGCCGCGCGCCTTTACCGCCAGATTGACTTCCTTCAGATGCTGGTCGTTGACGCCGGGAATCATCACCGAGTTCACCTTGACCAATACTCCCGCCGCTGTCAGCGCTTCGAGCCCTTCCAATTGCCGTTCGCTGAGGATTCGAGCCGCATCCGGGCCGGTCCAGCGCTTGTTGCGGTAGAAGATCCACGGGTAGATGCGCTCACCCACATCAGAATCGATCATGTTGATGGTGATGGTGACATGATCGATGTTGAGATTCTTGATTGCTGCCACATGATCCGGAAGAGCGAGCCCATTGGTGGACAGGCACAGTTTGATGTCGGGCGCAGCCTGTTGGATCAGTTGGCAAGTGCGAAAAGTTTTCTCGGCATTGGCAAGCGCATCTCCCGGCCCGGCAATGCCGACCACGGAGAGCTGCGGGATGCGTGCGGCGACGGCCAGAACCTTGTGGGCCGCCTGCTCCGGCGTAAGCCGTTCGCTGACCACACCGGGCCGGCTCTCATTGCTGCAGTCGTACTTGCGATTGCAGTAGTGGCACTGGATATTGCAAGCCGGTGCGACGGCCACATGCATGCGTGCGAAGTGGTGATGCGCCTCCTCGCTGTAGCAGGGATGGTCCTTGATGCGTTCCCAGACGGATCCGGGCAGATCGTCCTGGCCGGCCGATGTGCCGCAACCGGATTTCGAGTTGCTGCCCTTGGCGGCACAACCCGTCTGCCGGGATACGATTTCGAACACCCGCCGCGGAGCGGAACCGATCGCCGCCAATGCGTTTTCATGAGACATGAAGCACTCCTGCGAAACGCACAAGTCAGTGGACTTGCGCTGTCATCGCCCGTGCTTTTGCAATGCTCATGCCAGCGATTGAAAACCAGGGAATAGGCGTTGAATATTATCGGCTTAGCGTAGAGCGACGGCTTGTTTCAGAGATGTCGTGGTAACGACAACGCGGTGCGGTTTGTCGTGTTTGCGACAGGACATCCCCTAAAAGTGTTTTACCTCAATGCCGTACTTCTTCAGCGCATAGCTCATCTGGCGCGGGGTGAGGTTGAGCATACGTGCTGCCTTGGCCTGGACCCAGCCGCATTTTTCCATCGCGTCGAGCATGCGTTCGCGTTCGGTCAGGGTGAGGCTGGGCATGGTAGCGACCTGGTCTTCCGCATCGTTTGCCTCAGGGGCAGGCATGGTCGGCGCATGGGTCCGCTGCTGTGCCACGATCGGGAATGAGGAACGGGCCGTTGTCTCCAGCAGCAAGGAGGAGAAACACTGGCCTTTCTGGCAGCGCATGTCCAGGCCTTCAATGACATTACCCCGGCACATGGTGGCAGCGCGCTCGACGCAGTTTTCCAGTTCGCGGACATTGCCGGGCCAGTTGCAGCGCGCGAACACTTGCAGGGCTTCTGCTGACATCGTCAGTGCGCGACCATTCTCGCGATTGAACCGTCCGAGGAAAAAATCCACCAGCAAGGGGATGTCCTCCTTGCGCTCGCGCAGCGGCGGCAGCAGGATGGCGACGACATTGATGCGGAAGTAGAGGTCTGCGCGAAATTCATTTTTGGTCACCATCTCCTCGAGGTTGCGGTTGGTGGCGCAAACCAGACGGAACTCGGTACGCAGGGTCTTGTTGCTGCCGATGCGTTCGAATTCGTGCTCCTGCAGCACGCGCAACAGCTTGGCCTGGAACGAGAGCGATGTGTCGCCGATTTCATCGAGGAAGAGCGTGCCCTTGTCGGCCATCTCGAATCGCCCGCGCCGTTCCGTCATCGCTCCCGTGAACGCGCCCTTCTCGTGGCCGAAGAGTTCCGACTCGAGCAGGGTTTCCGGCAGGGAAGCGCAATTCACCTTGATGAATGGCCCTTTGGCGCGCGGGCTGAGGTAGTGGATGGCGTGCGCGATGGCTTCCTTGCCGGTACCCGATTCCCCGCGCAAAAGCACCGTGGCCTTGCCCGGCGCCGCCTGATGCACTTCGGCAAAGACCTGCTTGATGCGCCTGGATTTGCCGACGATGTTCTCGATGTCGTGGTCCTTCTGCAATTGCTTCTGCAGGCGCTGTTTTTCTTCGATGAGCAAAGAGCGCTCATGCGCCACGCTCTGGTGCAATTTCCAGGTCTGGCCGATAAGGTTGGCCACCAGGGACAGGATGCGCACATCCCGCTCGAAGTTGATGGGTCGATCGCCTCCGGGATGCCGGTCTACGCTCAAGACACCGAGGCATTCCCTGCCACTGCGGATGGGCACGCCGATGAAGGCGACTCCCGCACAGTTCCTGGTTTTGGCGCCGCCATGCCTTGCAAAAATCGTATCCTGGCTGATGTCGGGCACCACGACAGGCATCCCGCCCTTGAAAACCTTGCCCCAAATGCTTTCGGCGACGTCGAGCTCGATGAACTTGTCCAGCTCGCGTGCCGTACCCGATGCACCAACCACGTGCAACTGGCCGGACTCCTGCACCATACTGGCGACGCCATGGTGCATGTGCAGATGACTGAGAAGAACGTTCAGAACATCCTGGATGGTCTTGGAAAAGTCGAGCGAAGAGCTGAGTATCTTGCTGATTTCATAGATTGTTATGAGTTCCAGATTGGCAGGTGGTGAGGCTGGGGTATTCCGCACTTTTTTCTCCAAGTTCTAAAGCTGTCCCCTCCGGAGTTTTGTTTTGCTGAAACCGTCGCAGCTTCCGTGCCAGCGGTAAGGGATTAGGAAATCGACTTGGTCACAATTGCGACAATTTGTCGGATCGCGACAAAACCCGTATTGACCCGTTTCAAGCCAATCGCTTGGCACGACAGGGTTTGGAGAGATTCCGGCAACTTGGTTCAAGTCTTGCATACACAGCATTTGTCAAGAATCCGGATGCCCAACATGTTTCGCTTGTCGCTGATTGTTCATCGTGCGGTTGTTCGTGTGCTTGCAATTGTCGCCACGCTGTTTGTTTGCGTCGGCACCAGTCCGTCGGCATGGGCGGAGGAGTTGACGGTATCCGCGGCGGCCAGTCTGACGGATGCATTCAGGGAAATTGGCAAGGCTTTCGAGGCAGGCAAGCCGGGTACCCGGATCATCTTCAACTTCGGCGCCTCCGGGCCGCTGTTGCAGCAGATCGCCCAGGGCGCACCGGTGGACGTGTTCGCCAGCGCCGACCAGGAAACCAAGGATCGCGCTGCTGCCAAGGCATTGATCGTTGCAGATTCGCGCATGGTTTTTGCCAACAACCAACTGGTGCTGGCGATTCCTGCCGGCGCCGCACTTGTGCCGATATTTCTCAATGATCTGACTGCAAGCGGCTATCGCCGCATTGCCATTGGCAGTCCGGCATCCGTGCCGGCCGGCCGCTATGCGCGCGAAGCCACCGATGCCGCGGGCCTGACGGAGGCGCTGCAGGACAGGTTCATCTACGCCGACAGCGTGCGACAGGTGCTGGCCTATGTGGCGCGTGCCGAGGTCGACGCCGGATTCGTTTATCGCACCGATGCGCTGATCGACAAGGAGCGCGTGAAAATTGCGCTTGAACTGCCGACCCGAACGCCAGTGTCTTATCCCGTAGCCCAGGTTGCGACCACAAAGCGTCCGGCGCTGTCGCGCGAATTCATCGCTTATCTGCGCACAGCACCGGCCCAGGCTGTACTGACGCGCTTCGGGTTCCGCAAACCCTGAGCCATGGATGCAAGCAACGCACCGATCCTGCTCACGCTCAAGGTGGCCAGCCTGGCCACGCTGGTGGCCGCGCTGGTCGGCATCCCCCTGGCGCGTTGGGTGGCCTGCAGCCGCAATTGGTTGCGTGACTGGATCGATGCCATGCTGATGCTGCCCTTGGTGTTGCCGCCGACCGTGCTGGGCTATTACCTGATCGTGGTCGTAGGCCGCAACGGACCGCTGGGAAGCTGGCTCGAAAACGTTTTCGGGGTGAGCCTGATGTTCACCTGGCAGGGCGCGGTGATCGCTGCCACGCTGGTGGCGTTGCCGTTGGTTTACAAGGCGGCGCGAGCAGCATTCGAGGAAGTCTCCTCAAGTTATGAACATGCGGCACGCCTGCTTGGCTCAGGTGAAATCGAATTATTTTTTCGCGTCACCCTGCCGGTTGCCTCGCGCGGGATTGTGGCGGGCCTGATGCTCACTTTCGCCCGGGCCATGGGCGAATTCGGCGCCACCCTCATGATCGCGGGGAACCTGCCCGGCAAAACCCAGACGCTCTCGATTGCCATTTACGACGCAGTTCAGGCCGGACAGGAGGACTACGCCATTTTCCTGGTGGGCATCATCTCTCTGCTCTGCGTCGGTGTCCTGCTGGGCTCGGGGCGTCTCTTGCAGGTCAGGTATTGAAATGCGCCTGGACGTAGACCTCACCCTGACCCTGGAAAGCCGCAAGCGACGGTTTGATCTGAATGTGGCGTTCTCTTCCGATGAAGACCGCATCGTCGTGTTCGGCCAGTCGGGCGCCGGCAAGAGCGCCACGCTCCAGGCCATCGCCGGTCTGCTCAGGCCGCGACAGGGACGCATCGTGGTGGGGGAACGCACCTTGTTCGATTCCTCGCGCCATATCGATCTGCCGGCACGTGAGCGCCGCGTCGGTTACGTGTTTCAGGATTACGCATTGTTTCCGCATCTGACGCTATGGGATAACGTGGCGTACGGGCTGAAACATATCGGCAAATGGCGCTTGTCGGAGATTGAGCGTGCACAAGTTGTCGATATGCTGAAGCTCATGGGATTGCATCATCTTGCCGAGGCGAGACCGGAAACGCTTTCCGGTGGACAACGCCAGCGTGTGGCATTGGCACGCGCACTGGTTACCCAGCCGCAACTATTGCTGATGGATGAGCCCTTTGCCGCGCTCGACTTTCGTCTGCGCCAGCGCATGCGCGAAGAACTCGCAGAAATTCAACAGCGCTTCGCCGTTCCTCTGATCCTGATTACTCACGACTTGCAGGATGTCGAACATCTTGGTCAGACCGTGGTGGTGATCGATCTCGGTCAGGTGACCAGAACGATTCCGCTCCAATCCCTGCGCCAAAGTTGCGGCGCAGATACACTGATGGCGGAACTTGCTCAGTTATGCGGCGGTGCCTGAGGGATCAGCGCCTTTTCCATTGACACTCGTTACTCATGGATACTGACAACAACATTATTCCTTTGGGGGAAAAACGCGAAATCGATGGACACGTTCGCGTTTATTACTATGGCTATTGGATAAAGGCATATTCGGTGCCCGCCGATACGCTGCAAACAAAGAAATTGCTGATTGAGGCCCTGACACGCCGGTTGTTCAACCACACGGAATATGGCCTGAATATCCCCGGTGTGCGGCTTGACGAAGCCAGGGCAGCCTACGCAGAAGAAGCCGATCCGGCAAAACGCCGGGTTAAGGGAGCGATGCTGGCGGGAGCGCTCTTCAACCGGGCAACCGCAATTTTCACCAAGCTGGTGGAAATACAGGCGCTTGGTGTTGACATTCAGCCCGACAACCAATTGATGCGCGAGTGCGGCCAATGCCTCAAGGAATCTTTGACGCTCGGCAAGCTGGTTATGCACCGTAGTGGCGAAGAAGGTATAGACGAACTCTGGGGTGAGCCGTTCAAGGCATTCTCCATCCCAATCGCCGACTTCTTCGAGAGCCGCTATATCAAGATCGCTCAAACCATGCGCGATATAGACAAACTTTGCGCTACGATCGTTTCGGAGATCGGAGAACTGTCATCATTTGCAGCCGCAGTGCCGCTGGTTTTGGATCTGTGCGTACAAGCCAAGACGAAGGCAGAGACCTTGGCCACCGATCCGGAAATATTTGATGTTTGGGCGGAGTTTGTGGTTTCGCTCGAGCGGATTCAGGCATTCATGCCTGAAATTGACGCTAATGCAAATCTGGAACTTCTCCACGAAATTGAACGCGGTCGCCAGCTAATCTTACGCGGAGCCTCTTTGATCAGCGATATAACTCGTGCCCGGGTGCCGATGCCAAAAAGTACTCGCGAATATATCGATCAATGTTTGGCCTACCGAAAAGCTTGCGTTCATATGCCTGCGCTCTTTTCTGGAATGGTTCGTGTGGCGCGATCTGATCTTGAACAAAACAGAAAGAGCGCAGGGTAGCGAAACCCTGCGCTCAAATGCGGAAGCTCCTGAAAATCGTGGACGTTAACTATTAACTAATCCGAGAAAGAATCAGCGCGCGCGCACCAGCTGATAGGCGCGCGTCAGGTAGCCGATGGCCGCGAAGCCGCTCCAGATATGCACCAGGCGCGTGAAGGGGAAGATCAGGAAGATCGTCAGGCCGATGAACAGGTGCAGCTTGAAGAGGATC
>JACRAR010000025.1 GCA_016234745.1 Betaproteobacteria bacterium
ATCGACCACCGGCACCACCGCGCCGCGCAGGTTGATCACGCCGCGGATGAAGGCCGGCATCATGGGGATTTCGGTGAGATTGCCGTATTCGATGATCTCCTTGACGTTGAGGATGCCGACTGCATACATCTCGCCCGACAGCGTGAAGGTCAGGTATTGATGCGCCTCGCCTGCCGCTGCCAGGTGGCGGGCGGCGGTAAGCGAACGCTGCGCCTGCTGCGCAGCTTGGGTTTGAACTTGGGTTCCCATGGCTGGATCCCCGGCTCAGAAGCGTTCGAAATCTTGCTCGTTGACCGGCGCGCTGGCCCTGGGCTTGGCGGCCGGTGCCGGCTTGCCGCGCGCGGCTGCGGCCTGTGCGCGCGGAGCGGGCCGGGCGGCGGAGACCGCACCGTGCTCCTGTTCAAGCCTGAAGAAAGACATCAGCGAGGTGAGCTGGGACGACTGGCCGCCCATCTCCTCGGCGGTGGCGGCGAGTTCTTCCGAAGCTGAAGCATTCTGTTGGGTCGCCTTGTTGAGCTGCCCCATCGCCCCGTTGATTTGTCCCACCCCCGCCGACTGTTCCTGGCTGGCCGCGGCAATCTCCTGGACCAGGTCGGAAGTCTTGCGAATCGAGGGCACCATGGTGTCGAGCAGCTTGCCCGCCTGTTCCGCCATGCCCACGCTGGAACTGGCCAACTGTCCGATCTCCTGGGCCGCCACCTGGCTGCGCTCGGCCAGCTTTCTGACTTCGGCCGCAACCACCGCGAAGCCCTTGCCGTGTTCGCCGGCGCGGGCCGCTTCGATGGCGGCATTCAGGGCCAGCAGGTTGGTCTGGTAGGCGATGTCGTCGATGATGCCGATCTTGCCGGCGATCTGCTTCATGGCCTCGACCGTGTTCTTGACGGCCGTGCCGCCCTCGGCGGCTTCGGTGGCGGACTTGCTTGCCATGCCGTCGGTGACCTTGGCGTTCTCGGTGTTCTGGTTGATGCTGGCGGTCATCTGTTCAATGGAAGCGGTGGTTTCCTCGACCGAGGCAGCTTGCTCGCTGGAACTCTGCGACAACGACTGGGCGGTTTGCGACACCTGGCCGGCGGCGTTGTTGAGGGCTTCGGAGGCGGTGTTCACTTCGCCGATGATCTGGTTAAGCTTCTCGATCAGGCCCTGCTGTGCCGAGAGCATGTGGCCGATTTCATCCTTGCTGGCGCTCTCGATGCGCACCGTCAGATCGCCTTCCGCCAGGCGTTGGGTGACGCCAAGGGCTTCGCCCACCGGTTTGGTGATGCTGCGCGTGATGAGGAAGGCGAAGGCAATGGTCAGGACCACGGCAACGGCGGACAGAATTATCACCAGTTTTTCCGCGGCACCGGCCATCTCGTCGGCGTGCTTGCCGGCCTGATTCATGAGATCGGTCTGGAAGTCGATCAGATCGTTGATCGATTTGGTGTAATCGGCCTGGGACTTCCTGAGTTCATTCTGCATGAGATGGACAATCTCCGTCTTCTTGTCCTCCTTGAGCAGAGCGAGGAACTTGTCCTGGTCGGCGACATAGGCACCTCGGGCGGCGATCATCTTCTTGAGGATTTCCTTGCCTTTTTCACTGGTGATGGTCTTTTCCAGCTTCTCGATGCGGTCGGAAATGATTTTGCGCTGCTCGGGAATCGAATCCAGCGCCCTCTGCTGTTGTTCGCCCGTGTAGATGTAGCCGTTGCGCAACTGGCGGGCGATGGTTTGCAGCGCATCGATGATTTCGGTGGCCTGCACGGTCTTGGGGAACTTGTCGTTGACCATGTCCTCGATTTCAACATTGAGTGCCGCGATCCGGGTGTAGCTCACCACGGAGATGACAATGAGCAGGATCAAGGTTAATGCGAAGCCAATACCTAAACGGATGCCGATTTTCAGATTGTTCAACATGAAAATTTCCTTTCAATAAAAAACAAATCAGTTGCGCGTGCCGGTGGCGGCGAGCGCGTGTTCTTCTGCACCGGCGGCAAGGTTTGCCAGCGCCTGGACATCGAGGATCAGGGCGACATCGCCGCTGCCGAGGATGGTGGAACCGGAGATGCCGCGCAGGTGGCGGAAGAGTCCGCCGAGCGGCTTGATCACGGTCTGGAACTCGCCCTGCAGCACATCCACGACGATCCCGGCCTTGCGTCCGCCGGCCTTGACCACCACCACGTTTTCGCGGCCGGGTTTTTCGCTGGCGACTTCGAACAGTTCGCGCAGGCGCACGAAAGGCAAGACCTCTCCGCGCAGGTTGAGGTAGTTGCGGTCGACCGAGCTTTCCTGCAGTTCCATGCATTCCACCACCATTTCCAGCGGAATCACGAATGAGGACTTTTCAACGCCGACGAGGAAGCCGTCGATGATGGCCAGCGTCAAAGGCAGGCGGATGATGAAGCGCGAGCCGATGTTCTCTTCGGAATGAACTTCGACGGTGCCGCGCAACGCCTGGATGTTTCTTCTGACCACGTCCATGCCGACGCCGCGGCCGGAGAGGTTGGTGACTTTTTCGGCGGTGGAAAAGCCGGCTTCGAAAATCAGGTTGGCGATCTCCTGGTCGGAAAGGGTTTGGGTTTCCGAGATCAGTCCCTTCTCGATGGCCTTGGCGCGAATTTTTTCCTTGGGCAGGCCGGCGCCGTCGTCGACCACTTCGATGACGATGCTGCCCGAATCGTGGAAGGCATTGAGCTCGACGCGACCCGCCGGCGGCTTGCCCTTGGCGATGCGCACGGCGGTCGGCTCGAGGCCGTGGTCCATGGCGTTGCGCACCAGGTGCATGAGCGGATCGCCGATCTTCTCGACCACCGATTTGTCGAGCTCGGTTTCGGCGCCGGTGATGACGAGGTCGATTTCCTTGCCGAGTTCCTTGGCGGTGTCGCGCACCACGCGGTTGAAGCGGTTGAAGGTTTCGCCGATCTGCACCATGCGCAGTTGCAAGGCCGAGTCGCGGATGCTCTCGACCAGCCGCGAGAGCACCGAGGTGGCCTCGACCAGCACGGTCTGGCCGCTTTTCTGCGCCAGCAGGTTGGCGCTGGCGCCGGCGATCACCAGTTCGCCGACCAGGTCGATGAGATGGTCGAGCTTGTCGGCATGGACACGGATCAGCCGGGCTTCCTCGGCTTTCTTTTCGGTGACCTGTTTTTGCTTGGCAACCGCGGCTTCGACGATTTCCGGCTGGACCACGTGGCGGTCGACCAGGATTTCGCCGAGTTGCGGCGGCGGGGGGCCGTCTTCAGCCTTGGCTGCGGCGGCGGCGCCGGCTTGCTGGCACGCCAGTCCTGCGTCGAGTTCTTCCTGGGTCAGCGCGCCGCTCTTGACCAGGATTTCGCCCAGCCGCATGGTTTCCTCGGGCAGGTGGGCGATCAGGTCGAGATAGTCGCTGACCTTGCTGAAGGGCGGCAGGATGTGGAGATCGCAGCCATCGCGCACGAAATCGAAAACTTTGTCGATAGCGGCCTTGTCGGCGTGGCTGCGGAAATTGATTTCGAAGCCGAGGTAGCAGGATTCCGGGTCCATGTCCGCGGCACCGGGCAGGGCATCGGCGAGCGTGGTGATATGCACGATCTCGCCCAGCGAGAGCAGGTAGCGCAGGATCGATTCCGGGTCCATGCCGTTGCGCAGCACATCGCGGCCGAAGCGCACGGAGATGTGCCAGCAGTCGTTCATGGTCTTGCCGCCGCCTTCGGTTTCCACCTCCGCCGCAGTTTCGGCTAGCGGTTTCGCCGTGCTGGGAGCGACCGCACCGCCGAGAAAGCCGCGCAGCTCGTTGGCGAGTGCGTCTCCCTTGGCCTGGGTGTCCGGGTCGGCTTCGCGCTGGTCGTTGCTGGCGATGTCGAGCAGGGCGTTGAGATGATCGCAGCAGTTGAGGAGGGTGCTGACGAGGGCGCTGCTGACGCTGATTTCATTGTTGCGCAGCTTGTCCAGGGCGTTTTCGACGACGTGGGTGAATTTTTCGATCATGCCCAGTTCGACCACCCCCGAGCCGCCCTTGATGGTGTGGGCGGCGCGGAAGATGGCGTTCAGGGTTTCCGGGTCATGATCGTTCTGTTCCATGCGCAGCAGGCCGTTCTCCATCTCGGTCAACTGCTCGCGGGCTTCCTGGATGAAGACGCTGAGGATTTCTTCCATGTTGTGCTCTCTGTGTTTGTTGGTGTTCTGAATTGCCGGCTGGCGTTCAGGCCGAATCGCGGGCGGGGATCACCAGGGGATCGCCGAAGAAGCCGGCGATATTGAAAAAGTCCATCAGTTCATGGACCCGCGGACTGTGGGCGACGATGCGCAGGGTCTTCTCCTGCTTCTGGCATTCGCGCTTGGCCAGCATCAGCAACTGGATGCCGGAGGTGTCGATTTCGGCGACGCGTGAAAGATCCAGTTCGATGACCTGGTTCTGTTCGACATTGCCCATGAGTTCGGCCTTGAGGGCTTCGGCATGGTAGATGGTCATATCCTGTTCAAGCGTCAATCGACCGGCGGGACTGCTTGCGGAAGCGTTCATGTCGTTATGCTCCTTGCTCAGGCTCGTTTCAGAATAATTCGATCTTGGGTCTGCCCTCGTCGGTGCTCGCCGCGGCATTGCCCAGGGAGGCTTGGTGCGAATCACGCTGCGAGGACATGACATAGCCGCTGTAGATCTGGTCCAGATGCTGCGACAGCGGCTGGAATTCAAAATGCGGATCTTCCGACTGCTTGAGCCGGTCGGCCAGCAGGTTGGCATGGCTGTCGAGGCGGGACAAGGCGCTCAGGACTTGTTCGATTTGCTGCCGGGTGACATCCTGGAACTGCACGCTGGCCAGCGCATCCATGAACATTTCGGCGAGTGCCTGGCTTGAGGTATGGATTTGTGCCACCACATGAGCTTCGTGATCGGTGACTTCCTGGTAGCTCTTGCCGAGATCGTCGAGTTGCGCGGAAAAGCTCTGCAACGCCGCGCGTTCGCCTTCGATATGGTCGCCCACCATCTTGTCCTTGAAGTGCTCTGCGATCGACTTGGCGACTTTCTGGATGCCCGCGTTGATCTGGGTCACGGCCTGATCGGTGGCACCCGACAGCTTGCGCACTTCGTCGGCGACCACGGCGAAACCGCGGCCGACTTCGCCCGCGCGTGCCGCTTCAATGGCGGCATTCAGCGCCAGTAAGTTGGTCTGGTTGGAAATGCTGCGGATCAGCTGGACCAGGGAGCCAAGCGACTGGGCTTCCTTGACCACCTGTTCGACATTCAGGCGATCCTGTTCGGTTGTGGCGATGCGCTCCTTGATGTATTGGTCGAGCGTCGAAATGAGCTCGCGGTTGCGTTCGATGCGGGCTTCGGATTGCGTCAGCATCTGGCTCGATTCCTGGCTGGAGGTATCGACAAAGGATTTGAGCTGGGTCACCACATCGTCGATGGACTGCAAGCGGCTGGCGATGTCGAAAGCGGCTTTTTCGGTTTCTTTGACGACTGTGTCGAGCTGGCCGCGCACCACGTTGTTGTAAGTGCCTACCTGGCGCAGTTCCTGGGAGACCTGGTCGGCGGCGGTGACCAGGTTCTGGTTGGTCTTCAGATAGTCCGTCTGCTGCATGTTGAGGCCGAACAGCCAGTCGCGATAGAAGGCAATCGAAATCATGCGCTGTGCTATGAAGAGCAACGCAACCAGGAGAAGCGTGCCCACTGCTTCGCCCAGGGCAGGATCCCAGCCCAGCCAGGGCAAGATGGTTCCGTGCCAGAAGCTGTGGCCAAAGTAGGCCAGCGCCGCAGCACCAATGGCCACCACTGAAAATATCAGGAACTGGCGGCGCAGGAGAATCATGAAATCCATGGTCTAGCGCACTACCAGCTTGATGGTGTCGAGCAGTTCGTCGGCGGTGGCAGGCTTGACCAGCCAGCCCGAAGCCCCGGCTGCCTTGGCTTCGGCACGCTTGGCCTGCTGCGATTCGGTGGTGAGGAAGAGGATCGGCATGAACTTGTAGCTGGGCAGCTTGCGCACTTCCTTGATGAACTCGATGCCATTCATGCCGGGCATGTTGAGGTCGGTGATGAGCAG
>JACRAR010000024.1 GCA_016234745.1 Betaproteobacteria bacterium
ACGGTGCCACCCGTCGTGCAGGCGCCGGGACTCGCCGCGCACAAAGTCGCACAGCCCGCCAAGCTTGGATTGGCACTGCATTGGGCTATCGTGACTGCCGTCCCTCCGGTCGTACATGCACCAGGGGAGGCTGCGCATAAAGTCGTACAACCCGGAAGGGTTGGGTCAGCACTGCATTGAGCAATGGTAACTGTTGTGCCTCCGGTCGTACATGCTCCAGGGGAGGCTGCGCATAGACTCGTGCAACCTGCCAGGCTTGGATTGGCAGAACATTGGGCTATCGTCACCGCCGTACCCGCCAGGGTGGTGGTGGTCGTGCCAAAAACTGTCGTCACTGTGGTGTTGGTGGTAGTGCAGGCTCCCGGACTGGCTGCGCAGAGAGTTGTACAGCCCTGCAGGGCCGGATTGGCAGCGCATTCGGCAATCGTGACCACGGGCGTGAAGGTGCATGTCCCGCACAGTGCGGCACAACCCGGGGCAGAGGGATTGGCTTTGCATTGCTCGACAGTCACTGCAGTCGCAAATGTGGTGGTCGTCGCCGTACCCACCGTGGTCACCGTCGTCGCAGTGGTCGTCGTCGCAGTCGTGCAGGCTCCCGGACTCGCGGCGCACAAAACGCTGCATCCAGATAAGGTAGGATTGGCCGAACACTGCGCAATGGTCACCGCAGTCGCGAACGTGGTGGTGGTCGCCGTACCCACCGTCGTTACCGTCGTCGCCGTGGTTGTCGTTGCAGTCGTGCAGGCCCCGGGACTCGCGGCGCACAAGGAATCACAGCCGGCCAAGGAGGGATTGGCCGAGCACTGGGCGATGGTTACCGCCGTCGCAAACGTGGTGGTGGTCGCCGTACCCACCGTGGTGACTGTCGTCGCCGTGGTTGTTGTCGCAGTCGTCGCCAGCGTGGTGGTAGTTGCAGTACCTACCGTGGTGACGGTGGTCGCCGTGAATGTGCTGGTAGTCGTCGGTCCTGTTCCCACCGTAGTGACTGTGGTTGCCGTGAATGTATCGGTCGTCGTCGTCGCGGTCCCAACGGTTGTAACCGTTGTCGAGGTAGTCGCCAGCGTGGTAGTGGTCGCAGTGCCTACCGTCGTTACTGTGGTTGCCGTGGCCGTGTCAGTTGTCGTCGTCGCAGTTCCAACCGTGGTAACCGTTGTTGCCGTGGCCGTGTCGGTCGTCGTCGTGGCGGTTCCTACTGTGGTGACAGTGGTGGTAGTGGTGGTTGAGTCATCAAAACAATTTTGGCCATTGGCGTCACAAACAATTGCTCTTGAAACGCGGGTAGGCACACTGACCGGCACGCCGCCGACCTGTGCGTCTATTACTCCCTCCTTGATCCCTGAAGCCAGCAACTGTCCGTACTGCTCGATCTTCTTGACCGCCCTCAGGAAAATCCTGCCGCCTTCATTCACGACCGAGGAAACATTGACGGTGCCGGCATTCTTGACCAGCGCGCCAATCAGGCCAACCCGCCCTGCATCGCTCAGGATGGTGCCGAGATTGGTGGCTTGCTGCGTATCCCCGGTGATCTCGACCCTGACGCCGGGCATGCCGGTATCCACCAGTTGCACGGTTTTTCCGGCAGCGAGTATCACTTCTCCGTGGGGTGCGGTGATGATGCCGCTGTTGCTGACCTGGGGCGCGATGAGATAAACCTGGCCGCCTGCCGGCGTTGTGATACTGCCTTGGTTCGAGACGGTACCTGCATTCGGGTTTGCCTGAAAATTGTATTTGCCTGCCAGGAAATCGGCGTTGTTCAGGTACAGCGCGCTGGCGACAAATCCGCCCACGTCGATGCGTGCTCCGCGTCCTACGACCACCCCGGCCGGATTGACCAGAAACACTTTGCCGTTCGATTGCAGCTGGCCAAGTATCTGCGAGGGATCACTGCCCAGGACCTGGTTCAGGACGCTGCTGCTGGCGCTTGGCTGAAAGAAACGCGTGGTTTCATTGGGGGCGATGGAAAAACTTTTCCAGTTGATGATGGCATTGGCCGAATTGATGATCAGAAGCTGGTTGCCATTCTGCAACATGCTGGCAGAACCTGATGCAACCACTGGAGCCACCGGGTTGGAATGGGACAGACTGCAAGCCAAACCCAGATGCAGCGCAAGCAGGCTATGCAGGATGTACCGGAGATAACGTCCCATGGTCAGCTCCTCAGAAGGAGATGCTCAGGTTGAAATGCGCGCGGATATTTCCGCGATCTTGAGTGCCGTTCGGCAGAGTCACCCGGGCGATGTCCAGCTTGGCTGCGGCAGTCTTGCCAAGACCAAAACGCAGGCCTAGGCCGACGCTGGCGAGATGATCCTGATTCGGCTGATTCTCTCCGGCCAGCAAATAGTTGTGTCCGCTGGCTGCATCGATGAACGCCAGTGCACGCAGGCTGGACTGGGGCAATCCCAAGAGGTTGGCGAGTTCCGGTGTGTAGGCCTCCAGGTTGGTGTAGATTCCCTGGTCGCGGGCAACTTCGCGCTCCGTGAATCCGCGCACCGCGGTACTGCCGGCGAGTCCGAATTGCTCCTGCGCCAACAAAGGCTGGTCGGTATACTGGGCGTTCAACGCAGCGCGAATTTGCCAATCGCCTTGGAATATCCGCAAGTGCGTCAGGGAAAGGCGCAATACCTTGTAATCTGCTCTGGGACCGGCTTCGCCAAGCGGACTGGGACGCACCGCTGCGAATGCCGCATCATTGCCCTTGGATCCACCCGGAATATTTTTCACCAGCGATAGGCTGTAATCGGTTGCCTGACCCGGGCCGACTTTCAATCCGCTATAGGTCAGGGAAACGGGGCGCAAGGTGACGCTGGCCGCCGCGGAGCCGCAACCCAGCGCTCCGAAACTTCCCAGTGAGCAATCGTTATCGTATTTCTTGTAATCGAGGCCGAAAATCAGCTTGGAACTGTAGGTGCCCCTGCGGGGAAGTGTATGAGTGTATTTGAAGCTCAACACATCCCCCTTGCCGGTAAATGACAAGGGGCCGGCCGTTGTGGCCGTCGTGCCGGCGTCGACATTGGATTTGGCATAAATGAAATCCATGGCGCCGCCATACGCATAGAAAGGCAGGCGGTAACTCAGACTGCCGATCTTGATCTGCTCGAATTTCTCCGGAGAGGTCATGTACGACGCCGTCAGGACATGGTCGAGGTTGAAAAGGTTGGCATGCTGGACCGAGAAGCTGATCCGGTGATCCCCGGTCTGCGAATTGCCGGTATTGTCCAGCCCAACCGAATACCTTACAGGGTTTGCCTCGGCGACATTGATCTTGGCATCCACCATGCCTTCCTTCTCGCTGACGCCAAGTATCACTTCCACCTGTTTGGCTGGATTTTCATTGTTGAGCGCGATCTGGCTCGACAAATCAAGGGTATTCGGCGTTGTGCCTTCCTTGAGCGCCGGCAACCCGGCCCGCAGGTTGGCCGCATCGAAATATTTGTTTTCGGTATTGATCGTCAGCTTGTCGATGACGGATTCCGCCACTTGCAGCTTGATCACGCCTTCCGTCAACTCCTGTTCGGGCACGGAGACCTGCACTGCGGAGAAACCGCGCTGCCGGTAGGCAAGCTCCAAGGCTTCCAGTGCACGCTGGATGTCGCCATATTCGCGCTTCGTTCCGACGAAAGGCGCTACCAATTGATCGAGTTCAGCCGCAGGCAACAGGCTGTTCCCAGATATGGTAAAGCGCTTGATGTCGAAGCGTTCGGTCTGTTCTTGTGCGTGAGCAAACAAGGACAGCAGCATTAGCAGCCAGAACAGTTTATGCATGATTGGTCGTGCCGACCTGGCCCCTCCGGATTCGCGAAGAATATTGATTTTCTTCGTCCCTGCAATCAGGGTAATCAAAAACTTGACGAATTCCCTTGATTTGGCTCAGAAGAAGCGAAATTACTGGGCGACGCACTCGCTTTCCTTGCCCTTGCCCACACCCCGCCCCGCCCCGCTGTTCTGGCTGATGTTCGCCGGCATCGTCACCTGGATCCCCTGTTGCGGCGGCACTACCACCGGCGGCGTCGTCGGGCTCTTCACAAATCCAAATTGCCCCGTCCCGATCTCCTGCCGTCCCGCCTGGTTCGACACCACGATCGCTCCCGCCGCAACGTCCACGTGCAACCCGTTCTCCGGCGGCCTCCCCGATACC
>JACRAR010000027.1 GCA_016234745.1 Betaproteobacteria bacterium
CGCACAGGGACGTGCAAATGCCGCGGGAGGCAGGATGCCGGAAGCGGCCGCCCGCCGCGATGGCCGCGGCTACGAAACCGGCGCCCAACTTCTGCAACGCATCCTCGAAACCCGCCGCAGCCAGTGGAAAGGCAAGGGCAAATACAAAGAACCCGCCGCGCCGGACGCCACCAACCTGCCCGAATTGCCAGAGGGGTGGGTATGGGCGAGCGTAGAGCAATTGGGCGATGTTGGAACCGGTGCAACGCCGCTTAGATCGAGACGTGATTATTACGAGGGCGGGAAAATACCGTGGGTTACAAGCGGCGCACTCAACGAAGAATTTGTTTCAGCGGCAAACGAGTACATAACTGACCTGGCGGTTGAGGAGACAAACGCGAAAGTTTTTCCAGCGCATACTCTTCTTGTCGCGATGTACGGCGAAGGTAAAACGCGCGGGAAAGTCTCGGAACTTCTGATCGATGCCGCAACGAATCAAGCCTGCGCGGCTATCGTGATGGAAGGGCTTTCTGAACGAGCACGCGAATTCACGAAGCTGTTCTTTTTGAAGAACTACGATGATATCCGACGTCTTTCGTCGGGTGGAGTGCAGCCAAACCTGAATCTCAGCCACATAAAGGCGACTGCCATACCTTTCCCGCCTCTCGCCGAGCAACACAGCATCATCGCTGAAATCGACCGCCGTCTCTCTCTTGTTCGCGAGGTGGAGGCTCAGGTTGATGCTAACTACACGCGCGCAGAACGCCTCCGCCAGTCAATCTTGAAGACAGCTTTTTCAGCGGATTTGGTTGCATGCCATGGATAGTTATCAGGAACAGCAGTTTTCACACTTCGAATCGCTGCTTTCAATGTGGGAGGGCGCATACCAATGCGCTGTTATTTCCTATGTTGGACTGAAAACCGCTCAGGGCCTGCGTCTACTATTTGGTCGCGTTCTGTTGGAACCCACCCATGCCGGAGTTAGCGATACAACCTTCAGATTCGAGACGGAACATCTTATTGCAGCACGCTTTGTATCTAGCGCCACACCAACCGACATTAAATCATTCCTTGAGAAAGCGAGAAATGGGGAGATATTGACTATTGATGGCGCTGCAAGCCTTTCAATTCAGGTCGATGGGAATCTCTCTACATCATTCTCGCCAATTCACCACCCCTTTGTTTCGGAAGGGCCGCGGCTTCCAAGTTTGCGTATCAGCGGAACTTCCAGGCATAACCTGATTACGAGCGTTACCGATTCGCGTGCGCTTGATTGGGAGTTAAAAGCGGCTGAAGCACCATTTGATAACCTCGACGAATTGTTGAACCAATGCAACCTGCCGACACAGATGCAGATGGGGGATTCGACAACATTGGAAGTCGTAGCGAAGTCACCCGTATTGATTTCTGATACGTCTTGAACCTCCCCCGATTTCGTGGACACCTCGTTAAGGTGGACAATACCGAAATCGGAGGACCAGATGTCAGAAGCCAAACAACGTAAGCAGTATACCGAGGAGTTCAAGACCGAGGCCGTGCACCTGGTGCGTGAGTCGGGCAAACCGGTAGCCCAGGTCGCCCGCGAGCTCGGCATTTCAGCCAACCTGCTGTATCGCTGGCGGGGCGAGGAGCACAAGGCACGGAGTCTCGGGACGACGCGGACGACCCTCAAGGCCGATGCCGAGGAGTTCGCGCGGCTGCGCCGGGAGCTCGAAACGGTGAGGAAGGAGCGCGATTTTTTAAAATCTGCGGCGGCGTACTTCGCGAGGGAACGCAAATGAGATACCGGGCGATCAAGGACCACGCCGACCGCTTCCCCGTGCGCCTGATGTGTCGTGCGCTTAAGGTCTCGGCCTCCGGCTTCTACGCCTGGGCCACCCGGCCCGAGAGCGAACGCGCCGTGGCCAACCGGGGATTGCTCGTCCACATCCGCGCCTTCCACGCCCGCTCGGATCGCACGTACGGCAGCCCCCGCATCCACCGCGACCTGCGCGAGGCCGGTCACGCGGTCGGTGAGAATCGCATCGCGCGTTTGATGCGCGAGAGCGGGATCCGGGCGAAGACCGTCAGGAAATGGCGCGCGACCACTGACTCGAAGCATTCGTTGCCGGTCGCCGCGAATGCGCTTGATCGGCAGTTTGCCGTGAGTGCGCCAAACCGTGTCTGGGCGGGCGACATCACCTACCTCTGGACCGAGGAAGGCTGGCTCTACCTCGCCGTCGTGCTCGATCTCTACTCGCGTGCCGTCATCGGCTGGGCGATGGGCTCGCGCCTCACCGCCGATCTCGCCGCCGAGGCGCTGACGATGGCGCTGTGGCGACGAAAGCCCGGCAGAGGACTGCTGCATCA
Organism: Betaproteobacteria bacterium; assembly: GCA_016234745.1. Taxonomy (GTDB): domain Bacteria; phylum Pseudomonadota; class Gammaproteobacteria; order Burkholderiales; family Rhodocyclaceae; genus JACRAR01. Next base: position 2,329 of record JACRAR010000027.1, read on the forward strand.
TTCCGATCGCGGCGTGCAGTACGCCAGCCTCGACTACCAGCGACTTCTCGCCGATGCCGGCGTCGCCTGCAGCATGAGCCGCAAGGGCAACTGCTGGGATAACGCCGTCGTCGAGAGCTTCTTCCGCACGCTTAAAGTCGAACGCGTCTATCACCGGCGTTACCTCACGCGTGAGGAAGCCAAGCAGGACGTCTTTCACTGGATCGAAGTGTTCTACAATCGGCAACGTCGACACTCGACCCTCGGCTACCGTTCACCGGCCGAGTTCGAGGCGATGAGCAAAGTTGCTTAAGCCGGTGTCCATGAATTCGGGGGAAGTTCA
>JACRAR010000028.1 GCA_016234745.1 Betaproteobacteria bacterium
CGTGCAACAGCCCGTACCCAAATATCGCCGTGATCACCAGCGTCACCCCCAGCGATATCCACGCGTTCCTCACCGTCAACCGCGCTATCTTGTGCCTCAACGGCTCCTTCTTGTCCTTAGCTTCCAATGCCTTCCCCCTGTTATTGGCGTAGAAACGCGATCCGATCGAGAACGGACTCTGGATTTGCATCAACCGGAATTGTTGCGAAACGGAACTGCCCCGGCAGGCAGGGTGGCGCCGAACTGCCCGTCCAGAATTCCACCGGCGTCGATATGCCGGTGGTTATATCCAAGCCGCGCGGTGCGATGTAGAAACCGACACCGTCCACCGTTCCCGGCGAAGTCTCGGCGCGCGGCAGCCGCAGACCCATCATCCACCGGTAATGCGTGGCGATATTCAGGACCGGCCGGTACCATTCGATCTCAGCGGAAGACGCCGGCTCATTGCCATCCGTTTCGTCGAGCAGCACGATGTCAAGATTGGACTCGCTGAAGACACGCAGAAAATCGGCGACGTACATCGAAGCCGAATCGTATTCGTCAGCGCCGGCATCGCACCCGGCGTCGGCGCCAAACGCCTGGGCATAGCTGCGGGCAATCCACCTGCGTGGCGACGGTATCGCCAGAGCCAGCGGCGCATTGGAGAAGCAGGCGCGCAGCCCCCGCAACATTTCAATGAGGTGATCGCGCAGCATGGAATCGGCCAGCAGGGTCTTGAGAGGGAAAAGCACCCGGGTCTTTGCCGCCATAGCGGACCTCAACTCGGCATTGTTCGCGAGCAATGCCGCGATCACCGGCTCAGCCGGCAAGGCAATCACGTCCGAGCGCACCAGGCCTTGCGCCTTGCGCTGCCAGGCGAGGAAATTGGCCACGTCGAGCCAGGGCGCTTGCCCGCCTTCGAAAAGCCGCGCGCTGTAGTCGGTGGAATCGAGCCAAAGCGGCCGCTGCGCTCCTGTATCGAGATCGAGGAAATTTCCCATGCTGTGACGAGCGCCGCCTAACGCGGCGCCTTGTTCGCCTCGGGTGCGTTTTCAGCGGCCAGCCACAAGCGCAATTCCGTCTTGAGCACCTTGCCGTAATTGCTTTTCGGCAGCGCCTTAATGAAGCGGTAATGCTTGGGTCGCTTGAAGCGGGCGATATTCTTCAGGCACAGGTCGTCGAGCTCGGCCGAATCGATCGGCTTGCCCGCCTCGGTGACGACGAAGGCGATGACTTCCTCTCCCCACTCCGGATGCTTGCGCCCGATCACCGAAACTTCCTCAACTGCCGGATGCAGCAGCAAAACTTCCTCGACCTCGCGCGGATAGATGTTCGAACCGCCGCTAATGATCATGTCTTTGGAACGGTCCTTGAGCGTCAGGAAACCGTCGTCGTCCATGCAGCCCATGTCGCCGGTGTAGAGCCAGCCATCGCGGATGGTGTTGGCGGTGGCTTCGGGATTGTTCCAGTAGCCGAGCATGACGCTGGGACCGCGCACCAGCACTTCGCCGACTTCGCCATTCGCCAGTGAAACCCCGTTGCTGTCGGCGACGCGCACTTCGACCAGGGTCTGCGCCACGCCGACCGATGCCAGGCGCGACTCGTAGCGCGGATGATCGACATTGGTGAAGTGATAGCGGCTGAGCACGGTGATGGTCATCGGGCTTTCACCCTGGCCATAGATTTGCACAAAGCGGTTGCCCATCACGCGCAGGGCATCACGGATATCCTCCAGATACATCGGCCCGCCGCCGTAGAGGATGGTCTTGAAACCGCTCGGATCGGCGCCGGTCGCCTCGATATGATCGACCAGGCGCTTGACCATGGTGGGCGCGGCGAACAGCGACAGCGGACGACGCACCTTGGAGAGTTCGACCAGTTCGGCCGGATCGAAGCCGCCCGATACCGGCACGGTATGGCTCGAGCCTGCAATCATGTGGGGAAACTGCAGCATGCCGGATGCATGGGAAATCGGCGCGGCATACACCACGCTATCCAAGGGCGAAGGCAGATCGATGTCGGCGCACATGCAGGAAATCATGGTGAGCAAATTGCCGTGCGAAATCATCACGCCCTTGGGACGTCCCGTCGTTCCAGAGGTATAGAACAGCCATGCCAGCGTATCGTTGTCGCAGGACGCGGCAGCCGCCAGAGGCTCGCTCTGATAGAGCTTTGCATAAGCCGGCGTGCCCGGCGTGATCACCACGCGCAATTCCTTGATGTCCGCCAGTAGCGGTGCCAGAGTGTCGGCCAGATCGGCGGAGACGAACAGCAGGGAGGCACCCGAATCGCGCAGGATGAATTCGGCCTCCTTGGCGTGCAGCTTGGCGTTGATCGGCACCACCGCCAACCCGGCATACCAGCTGCCGTAGAGCACTTCAAGGTACTCCGGGTTGTTGGTCATGAACATCGCGACGCGATCGCCGCGCTTGAGGCCATGCCGACCCAACAGTGAACTCCCGATGCAGCCGGCACGGTGCGCCAGGCCGCGATAATCGCAGACCAGCTGCTCGCCCAGATAGAGGGCTGGCCGCTCGGCATAGGCCATGCCGGAACGGACCAGAAGCTGGCCCACGTTCATGCCCTATGCTCCAGGCAGGTATTCAGATCAGGCATTCTTTGATTGCTCCAGTTCCTTGATGCGCTGCTCAAGCTGGGCAATGCGCACATCGCGCGGGTTCGGCATGTAAATCGCTTCAATCGCGTCGGCGCTCATGGCACGGCGCGGCACCCCGCCATACGGTCCGGCATAAATCACCGAACGATCGCGGCCCCATGAACCGTAGAAGGGCAGGTCCGCAGGCGGCTCCTGGGTGCTCCACTTCTTCACGAAATCCTTGAACGGCACGCCGCGTTTCTTGCGCGACATGCGCTCTGCCGCGCGCGCCTTTTCCGTGGCATCGCGATCCAGCAGCAAGGTATCCGGGTTGTAGACGATGCAATACAACTCGCGGGCTGTTTCGTGGGAAATCAGTTTCTGCTCCAGATCCGCAATGACCAGATTGGGATCGCGCTCCAGCACATCGCCATAACCGCCACCCGCACCCTGCGTGATCATGTAGAGCTCACCGCGCTTGGCTATCTCGAACTGCATGCCGGTATGGTGCGTGGTATAGCTGGCGCCTGCGAACGGCCGCTTGTTCATGATGTCGACGATAGAGAACTCGAACTTGCGCGGATCGGTCTTCATCACCTCGAACACATCGACGCCCTTGACCTTGCACAGCGGGTAGGCCGGCGCGCCGTAGCCGCCGAAGAGTCCGGGCACACTGCTCATCTTCGAGCCGATGCAGCACGTCATGAAGCCCCACAGCGGGCTGCCCAGGCTCGATGCGATCATTTCGTAACCCTGGCCACCGCGATACTTGCCGAAAGCCTGGTTGTCCATCATCAGTTTCTTGCTGACGATCTGCACGAAAGGAACTTCCTCTTCGTTCAGTTCCTGCTCGCCAAGATCGGCCATGGGCGCGAAAATCGGGGCGATGGCATGCTCACCGTCGCGGTCGGAGCGTGCACCGCCGCCCATGCCGTTGAGGTCCGCGCAGAGATTGCCGACCATTTCGTTGTGCTGGGTAATGCCGCCCCAGATAAAGGTGCGGATCATGTTGTGCCAGGGTGCGATCAATTTCGAAAACTTTTCCGGGCAGCTATACATGAATTTCGCCACCGCCAATTGCGTCGCCGTGAAGGCCGGGAAGAAGGTCATCATGCTCTGGGCATTGGGCGTGTGATAAGAAGAACACAAGGTCGACTTCGGGTCGACGATCACCTTGATCGGCGCAAACACCGCCTGATTGCGCGGCAAATCGGGCCAGACGAATACCAGGAAGAGCTGCGCCAGCATGCCTTTCAGGGAAGCCAAAAGGGTGTTGTTGCAACGATTGGCAAACTCCGGACTGGAGCCGCGGAAGTCGCAGATGAGCGAGTCGCCTTCCTTGCGCAGTTCAAGGTTGATTTTGACCATAACGTTTTCGCGCAGGGTCGAGTCGGCGATCACCATGGAACGCACGGTTCCCTCCGGCCACTCGGAGACGCGCCGCGCCACCTCGACCTTGCAATCTTCCAGACCTTTGCGCATCGATGCGATGAAAGCATCCAGACCGAATTCCTCGATCGTCGCCAGCACCCGCTCTTCCATGCGACGGCAGGCAAACAACTTGGTCTTCATGTCCTCGAACTGCAGTTTCGGCTCACGCGTCGAGTTCTGCAGGAAGGTGACGAGGTCCTTCTTCAGCTCATAGTTCTCGACCACCTTGAAGGGCGACATCTTGAGCCCTTCTTCGTAAACCGACTCCGCCGCAGAAGGCATGCCGCCCGGTTCGATCGCGCCATTCTCGCCTTCATGCACCGTGGCACCGGCCCAGGCAACCAGCTTGCCCTCATAGAACACCGGCAGGATCAGGCTCTGGTCGGTGTTGTGAATATTGCCGTAGCGCGCATCGTTGTGGATGAAACCATCACCCTTGCGGATGCCGACGGTCGGGTCGTTTTTCCAGTACTTGTTGATGAACTTGACCGGGTGATGCACCAGCGAGGCGAAGATCAAAACACCACCGGCACTGCACACGCTGAGGTCGCCGCTGGCAGTAAATACGCCGGTGATCAGGTCGCCCCACTTGGCGCCAGGCGCCGCACCCATCTGCTCCAGCATTTCAAAGGATTCATTCGCGCCAGCCTGCAGGCGGTCGCGAATCAAGGCTTGCGCCGCCGGATCGACATATTTAGTCAGCGCCACCTCTTCCATCTCGCTGCGCGGCGAGATGTCATGCTCCAGCATGATCTCGGGATCCGGCCCGAGGAACAGCACGTTGTCTTCCAGGAACTGGTCGATCAACATTTTTTCGCGATCTGCCACTTCCGAATTTTCCATTTTGCCCATGATTCTTCTCCGTTCAGTTGGCCTAGGCCATTAGACCTTTGCGGCCTTGGATTTCTTGCCCAGCTTCGGCATCTCGGCGCCATCGCGCAGGAACCACGCCGCGCCGTGCTCGCCGATTTCGACACGCCAACCTGGCTCGACCAGATAAGTCGTGGTCGCCGAAACGATGACGGCCGGTCCCTTGACTTCAGCACCCACGGGTAGGCTGGCATGATCGTAGGTCTGGGTTTCCAGCGGTTTGTCGTGGCCGACGAAATAGCACTTGCGCGACCCGGTCGGCTTGGGCGAAGACTTGACCGTACCGGAGGGAATGATGTTGCTCAGATTCACCGTCTCCAGTTCGACAAAGCTCTGCACGCGGATGGTGTTGATGCGGATACCCGCTTCCGGCGCCTCGCTGCCCTTGCCGAAACGGTTGCCGTAGTCGACCGAGAACTGGTTGATGATCGCCATGACGTCGTCCATTCTTTCCAGACGCATTTTCGGGGCGACCACGGTGGTCTGGGCCAGCTGATTGCCGTAGCGCAGGTCAAGTTCCAGGTGATGCCGAATGTCTTCGCGCTTCATGCCCTGGCGCAGCAGATCGAGGCGGCCGGCTTCTTCAAGTTCCTCGACGATTTTGTTGAATGCCGGGTAATCGTTGTAGAGCTTGCGCGAATTGCTGTCGAAGATCCACATGAACAGGGAGCGCTCATGGATGTGCAACTGGTGCATGTTGCCGGCGCCGACAGCGGAGAACACCGAGCAGAACGGCGGCACCAGGATACGGTCGATGCCGAGCTGATTGGCGATGCCGCAACCATGCAGCGGACCGTTGCCACCATAGGCGAGCAGCGTAAAGCTGCGCGGATCATAGCCGTGCGCACGCAGTTCGGTGGAAATGCCATTGGCCATATTGGCGTCAACGCGCCGCTTCACCATGAGCGCCGCCTCCTGCACCGAGCAGTCGAGCACGTCGCAAATTTCTTCTTCGAGCACCTGCTTGGCGCGTGCCGTCTTGAGCTTGATCGCGCCGGCAGCGTAGTTGTCGGCAGACAGGTAGCCCAACAGCAGATCGGCATCGGTCACGGTCGGCTTCAGACCGCCGCGGTCATAGCAAGCCGGGCCGGGATCGGAGCCGGCGCTGGTCGGGCCGACCTGGACCGTGCCGTACATGCGGTCGTAGCGCACGATCGAACCGCCGCCGGCGCCCAGGGTCACCAGATGGATCATCGGCACCGAAACCATCCAGCGCTCGATCACCGGGTTGAAGTCATAGTGCTTGACGCCACCTTCGACGACGAGGCCGATGTCGAAGCTGGTGCCGCCCATGTCGGTACAGATGACATTGCCCAGTTCGGCTTCCCGCGCCAGGTGCTCGGAGGCACTGACGCCCGCCACCGGACCGGAATGGATGGTCTGCAGGGCATCCGTCGAATTCAGCTGCGCCATGCCGCCGGAATTGTGGATCACCAACATCGGCTTCTTGTAGCTGGACTCGCGCAGGTTGAGTTCCAGCGATGAGAGTCCGTGGTACATCACATCATGCAGGAAGGCATCGATGATGGCCGAGGAGGTACGCACATACTCGCCCTTGCGACCTGCCACCTTGTGCGCCATGACGATCGGCATGGCGCCGAGCAGATGCTCCGGATATTCTTCCAGCAAGACTTCCTGAACGCGCCGCTCGTGCACCGGATTCACCACGGAATTGATCAGTGAAACCACGAAAGACTGGGCGCCGCGATCGACCAGGTCGCGAATTTTTTCGCGCAGATCGTCCTCGTCCAGTTCCATCAGGATGTTGCCGACCGCGTCCATGCGCTGGCGTACGCCGGCAATCATCGGGATCGGCACCAGCGCATCCGGGCGGCAGGCGCCCGGCAAGTCCTGCTGGGAACGCGAGTCGAGACCTTCACCATAACCGCGGCCACGCGACAGCGGCACGGAACTCTCGAATCCGGCGGTCACCAGCAAGGCTACTTTCGGCCCCTTGCGCTGAATCAGCGCATTGGTGCCGAGCGTGGTGGCATAGCGTACCGAATCGACCTGGGACAGCACATCCAGCATTTCCAGGTTGAGCTTGGCGCAACCGGCCTGCAAGGCCTCGCGGAAACCCAGGGCGAGGTTGTGATGCGTGGTCAGCGCCTTGGATTCGATGTAGTGCTCATCCCACACCATGAAACAATCGGTGAACGTACCTCCAATATCAACGGCGACTCTTTTCATTTCAGCGATCTCCGCTCTTGGTGTGGGCATGCGTGTGGGCACGGCCGCCGTGCGAATGGGCGTGGTAATCGACGCCGGCTGGTTCGGGTCCGGCGATCTTGGTCAGATCGATCGGCGGCCGATTCGCCCACTGCTTCTTCAGTGCGTCGATATCGAATTCAAGATCGTGCAGGGGCGGATGGCCCGGCGGCAGATATTCGACTTCCATCATGGTGCCGCATTCCGGGCAGTAGTACTCGACGATCTGCATCCACTTCGGGTCCGGCGCAAAGGTGAACTCATAGGCGGTATCCAGGATCGGCTTGTGGATCTCGCGCGGATCACGGGCATGCACCAGCAGGCCTTCCTTGTAGGAGTTGCGCGCCGACCCAAGTTTGTGCGAGCAAACCCGGCAATGCCACTGTTCGCTGTCGAGGTCGATTTCCAGATATTCCGTCATCGGCACTTTCATTTTTTCTTGCTCCCGTTCCCGGCAACGCTGCCAGCGCCCTGACGCTGCAGCACGATGTCGTGGTTGTTGTTGATGGCAAATTGCCAGTTCTTCGGCACCTGGCAGGTGAAATATTCTTCCTCGATGATCGCCGGTCCGACACCGCCATCACCCGCCTGCATGTCCTCGAGACGATACAGTTGCAGTTCGCCGCGCTTGCCGCTCGGCTTGGCTGCACTCTGCTGGCCGCCTTCGAGCGGCTTCATCGAGAAATGCGGGATGCGCTTGGTGGCGCGAACTTCTGCGCGCGGATGGTCGCCGGCTTCGATACCTGCCGGCAACACTTTTTCATCATTGAGACGATGAGTTGCCTCGACACCCTTGCGCGTAAAGTTGATGGCGTGCTCGACGCTGCACTCGCTGATCTCGAAGCCTTCCGCGAACATGTCGCGTCGCACCCGCGTCATCAAACCGCCCAGGGCGTTTTCCAGGCCCTTGCTGGAGACCTCCGTCAACGCGCTGTCATAGACGTGGGCGATGTCGCTGAAGCCGATGCCGAAAGCACTGAAGACCGCCGCCAGACGCGGCACGATGATTTCTCCGATACCGAGTTGCTCGGCAACACCGCAGGCCGAAATCGGACCGGCACCGCCGAAGGCCAACAGGGTCGTGCCGGCGGCGTCCTTCAAGTGGGGCTTGATCGCACCGGCGATACGCGACTCGTAAGCGCTCTCCATTTGCTTGAGTGCATCCGCCAGGCTCAAGCCCAGCGGCTTGGCGACGTTCTCCTCGATCGCCGCCTGGGCGCGCGCTGCATCGAGCTTGAGATTGCCGCCGAAGTAGGAATCGGCGTCGAGCACACCTAATAGCAGGTAAGCATCGGTGATCGTCGCCTGACGGCCGCCGCGGCCGAAGCAGGCCGGTCCCGGCGTGCTGCCGACGCTCTCCGGGCCGATCACGATCTGGCCCTTTTCGACGCGGAACACTGAGCTGCCGCCGGCGCCGAAGCTTTCGACATCGCTCAGCGGGAAGGAAATGCCGATCGATTCCAACTGTCCCCAGCGGCGCTCCTTGATCGTCGCATTCTCGACCAGGCCAATGTCGGTGGTCGTGCCGCCGATATCCATCGCCACGACAGCCTTGCGGCCGTAATGCAGGGCAATGGCCTTGGTGCCCTCCATGCCGCCGCGCGGACCGGAACCCCAGGTCTTGAGCGCGATGCATTTGGCCACGCGCGAAGAAGTGCCGTCGTTGCCGAAAATCAGCAGCGGATTCTTGGTGCGATGCTCGCGCAGGACGTTCTCGGCGTTGTAGAGAAAACGTTCCATCGCCGGATGCAGGAAGGAATTCAGCAGGCTGCTCCAGGTGCGGCGGGCCGAATCGTGATCATCCGATAGTTGATGCGAATACAGGATGGGCACGGCACCGAGCAGATGGCGCGGATAGCGCAGCAGGGTCACGCGTTTGGTGCGCGCTTCGTCGGCCACCAGGTTCTCGCCGCCCAGGCTCACCACGATGCGGTTGGTGCCGCGCGAGATGAGATCGTTGATCGCCCGGGTGATGCTGGTTTCGAAGGCTTCTCCCTCAAGCGCCAGGTCGACGCTGCCGATGCGATCGCCGACGATGGCTTCGAACAATTCCTTCTCGTCTTCGTTGCGGATCAGCGCCTTGGCATCGCTGCCCTTGGCGATGACCAGGCCAAGACGCGGGCCGGCTCGCTGCACCACGGCATTCGTGCCCTGCGTCGTCGAATAGCGGATGTAGTCGACTTCTTCAAGCAAGGTGGCGAGCTTGGCTTCGCCGTAGATCTTGCGCGAAGCTTCGCGCAAAACCTCGACAAAGCATTTCGTCAGGTCGTGGGGAGTGGTGAGTGTCTTGGCGTGAAACACTTTCGAGCCGTAAATCACGCAGGCATCGGTAAGCGTGCCGCCATTATCAATGCTGACTAACATTGCCATGGTAGTGGACCTATCTGTAATGAGCACCGACTATGTGCCGGAAAGTTGAAAAAATCCCTGCTTGGGGGATTCGTTATTTGTAACGATTATTCCGGCGCATTACCAGCAGCACAATTAGGATGCGCACCACAGCGATGTAGGGTTAACCCTCTGGATGCGGTGCACCAAGAAATCGGGCGGATTGGGCATGCTTCAGAACCTGCTGCTGCAACTCGGCAAGCGAGGCGGCGCCCATCTTGCGCATCATGTGACTGCGATGGGTTTCGACCGTCTTGTGGCTGATGCCGAGTTCGCGCGCAATGGTTTTGTTGCTCTGTCCATCGACTACGCATTCCAGGATTTGCCGCTCGCGCAGCGTCAAGGTGGCGAGTTTGATCGAATAGTCGCCCTGCTTTTGGCTCAGCCACCTGAAGAGCGTGTCAAATAGCGCATCGGGAGCGAACGGCTTGACCACGATATCGTTAAGTCCCGCCTCGTAACAACGCGCCTTGTCTTCGGCAAAGGCAGTGGCGGTCAGAGCAATGATCGGAACATGCTGGTAGCCCGGAACCGTCCTGATTTGTCGCGTTGCCTCAAGCCCATCAACGTCTGACATCTGAACGTGGATCAGGACTGCGGCGTAGTTGTGGTTGCACGCCTTGGCCATGGCGCTGGAACCGTCTCCTGCCGTGTCAACTTCCAGCGACGCGCTTTCGAGCAGCGTTTTTTCAACTACCAGATCGTCATGCTCATCATCGACTACCAGGACGTGGCTGCCGTGGAAACGTTGCTGGAGCATGCTCGCCATGCCGTGGATGCCGTTCATCGGATTGCTGATCGCATGATTCATGGCGGCGCGGAACTGGCTCTTGGGAAAGTGCGGACAAGACAGGATGAGGGCGTATTTCAGTCGTAAGAACGCAATGCATTGCAAATCTGCAATGATTATTTACGCCCGCAACCGGAAGCGCTATTAGGACGCGCACCACAAGAGTGTAGGGTTGACCCTAACGCTTATGGCAGCAAAAGCCACCCCCTGATGATGAAACACGCGAAAAGCGGCATAAAGACCCGCCCCCTCCCATCGCCCCACGGCCAGCTTTGCACAGCCGGCCGGCTGCGGCGGCGCAAAGCGGTGCTTTGCGAAACCCCGCCTTCGCCCCCCTCGCGGGGGAGGCGATTGGTTTCCTCGCTTCGCTCAATATATCGCCCAGCGCTCATTATTGTTGTTTCACGCTAATGGGACCGCTCAGAAAGCATTGCCGCAACACTCAGGCGGATTGGGCATGCTTCAGCACCTGCTGCAGCAACTCGGCAAACGAGGCGGCGCCCATCTTGCGCATCAGGCGGCTGCGATGCGCCTCGACCGTCTTGTAGCTGATGCCCAGCTCGCGCGCAATGAGCTTGTTGCTCTGGCCGTCGACCACGCGCTCCAGGATTTGCCGCTCGCGCAGGGTTAACGTGGCGAGCTTGGTCGAGTAATCATCCAGCCGCTTGCGCTGGCTGCGGTTGCTCAAGTCCAGCGCCAGGGCCTGGCGCACGCGATCGAGGAACTCCTGGTTGTTGTAAGGCTTCTGCAGGAAATCGAAAGCGCCGCCCTTCATCGCACGCACGGTCAATGGCACATCGCCATGCGCCGACAGGAAGATGATCGGGATCGTGGCGCCGCTGCGGTTCAACAGGTCCATCAGTTCCGGGCCGCTGATGCCCGGCATGCGCACATCGAGAACCAGGCAGCCGGCGCGGTCAGGCGTATAGCTGCTGAGGAAGGCCTCGGCCGAATCGAAGGTTTCGATGCGCAGTCGAATCGATTCCAGAAGAAACCGCAGCGATTCGCGCAAGACGCTTTCATCGTCGACAATGAAGACCGTTTGTTCGGCTGCGCTTGGCATCGTTACTTCTCCACAGGGAGCGTGAAACGGAAGGTCGTACCGCCGTAGCCATTGCTGGCGGCGGTCAGACGGCCGCCATGGGCTTCCACGATGGAACGGCAGATCGCCAGGCCGAGACCAAGGCCATCCTGCTTGGTGGTGAAAAACGGATTGAAGATTTTCGCCAGCTCTTTCTTGGAAACGCCGGATCCGCGATCGGCCACGCTGACTTCGATCCAGCGGCGCTGGTCCCACTTGGTGGTGACTTCCAGCTGGCGCTCCGGTTCTGTAGTCTTTTGCATGGCTTCAATGCCATTCTTGAGCAGATTGAGCATGACCTGCTTGATCTCGAGAGGATCGCTGCGCACTTCCGGCAGGTCCTCGCTCAAGGACATCTGCATGGCGACGCGATGCTGGCGCCGTTCCGAATCCACAAAACTGACCATCTCCATGATCAGCGCATTCAGATCCGTGGCCACGGTTTCCGGTTCGGCGCGCCGCACGAATTGACGCATGTGCTTGACGATGGCGGAAGCCTGCTCGGCATGCAGAATGGCCTGGGTGACGGCAGAATGAAACAACGCCGGGTCGTACTCCTCCGATGCCAGCCGCAACTGGCAGCCATGCAGGTAATTCAGCGTGCCGCTCAACGGCTGGCCCAGTTCGTGCGCAAGTGTTGCCGCCATTTCGCCCATGACATTCAACCTGGAAACATGGGCAAGTTCGGCGCGGCGCTGCCGGTCGAGTTCGTCCATGCGCTTGCGTTCGGTGATTTCAACATGCGCAATTACCACGCCGTGTCCCTTGACCGGAATCGGCGCCGCAGTCACGCTGAACCAGCGTACCCGCCCGCTGCTCGAGCGCACGCCGAGCTCGACATCGGCCACCACGCGTTGCTCCTCGAGCGCCCTGACGCTCGGCAGCTGCTCGTAACTCACCGGGGAACCGTCGGCATGCGTCAGTTCCATGGAGGGTATCTTGCCGCCGCCCAGCAAAGCGGCCTGCAGGGAGCGGGAACTGCTCCGGCCCAGCGCCTGATTGATCTCGGTCACCTTGCCGTGATCGTCGGTGATCGAAATGCCAATCGGAAATGTCTCGAACAACACCCGGTACTTCTCGCGGCTCGCCAGCAACTCTTCCTCGGTTTTCTGGCGCAGGCTGATTTCCGCGCGCAACGCGTCGTTGGCTTGGCGCAACTCGCGCGTTCTTTCCTCGACCAGATGCTCGAGCTGTTCACGAGCGTGCAGCAGGGCCGCCTCGTCGGCCTTGCGCTTGCTGATATCCTGGAAGATGACGACGGCGCGGCGCCTTGGATTGTCCGGATCGAGCGGCTTGAGGTCGGCATTGCACCAAAAGGTTTCGCCACTCTTGCGCCGCATCACGCGCTCGTCGGAATACGAGCCGTGGGTGCGCATGTGCTCATAGCCGATGTTGCCCCTGCGCTCGTACTCCTCGTCCGAGGGATAAAGAATGCGGACGTTCTGGTTGTTCAGTTCGCCCGGACCGTAGCCAAAAATCTCCTCAAAGCGGCGGTTGCAACGGATGATGACGCGTTCATGGACCATGCCGATGCCGACAATGGCGTTGTCGAACATCAACGCATGTTCGGCGAGCGCTTCCTTGAGGGACTCCGGCTGATCGGACTTCCGGCTGGGTATTCGCGTCTTGTCCAGCCTCGGCGTCAGGGTGCCAGCACGCACTTCAACTATTTAGCGCACGATAAAGACGTCGTAGCGCACATAGCCTCCCGGGCCCAGCTTGAGTTCGACCATCTTGTTGACGGCCTGGACGCCGTTGAGCCAGGCGTATTTTTCGGAGGAGGTCTGAAAAGTCGGCGCGGAAAGGAAATACGGCACATCCTTGCCCATCATCACCTCGCCCTTGGCCATGCGCTCGGCGCTTTCCTTGCTGTGCTGCATGATGCCGTTGTAGGTCAGGTAGATGTAGGCGTTATCGTCGGTCTGGATCATCGCGCGCACGTCGAGGCGCATCGCGCCGGAGGGCATGATGCGCAGCCAGTCGGCGCCGGGCGGAACGAACTTGCCGCTGATCTTGGGGCCTTTGACCCAGCCACCCGCAGGCACATTCACCACCATCAGCGTGCCGTCAACCGCGATCGGCGGATCGAGCGGCGCCTGGTAAGTCATCAGGTATTCGGTCTTGATCTCGGCGGTTTGCGCCTGGAGCGGCAGCGCCAGGCAGGACAGCAGGACAGCAGCAATGCCGGCGACAAATCTATTGGCAATTGAGCTATTGGCGATTGAGTTCATTTTTTCTCCTCGGATATTTTTGGAATAAACAGTATTGTAATGCAGCGAAACTGGCGCTGCCACGGACGCTCAGCAAACCTCGAACAGGCCTGCCGCACCCATGCCGCCGCCGACGCACATGGTGATCACGACATAGCGCACGCCGCGCCGCCGTCCTTCGATCAGCGCATGGCCGACCAGCCGGGCGCCGGTCATGCCATAGGGATGGCCGATCGAGATTCCGCCGCCATTGACGTTGTATTTGTCCGGATCGATGCCGAGCTTGTCGCGGCAATACAGCGCCTGGCAGGCGAAGGCTTCGTTCAGTTCCCAGAGGCCGATGGCGTCGACCGTCAGGCCATGCAGCTTGAGCAGTTTGGGCACGGCATAGATTGGCCCGATGCCCATTTCCTCGGGCACCGTGCCGCTCACCGCCATGCCGCGATAAATTCCCAGCGGCTGCAATCCGCGCCGCTCGGCCAGCTGTGCGTCCATGAGGACGCAGGCGGCAGCGCCATCGGAAAGCTGGCTGGCATTGCCGGCGGTGATGCTGCCGCCCTCGATCACCGGCTGCAGTCCGGCGAGCGACTCGGGGCTGGTCTCGGGTCGATTGCCTTCATCCTTCGCCAGCGTGACCTCGCGGTAGGTAGTCTCCTTGGTTTCCTTGCTGGTCACCGCCATCGTCGTGGCGATGGGCGCCAGCTCGAGATCGAAACGTCCCTCGCTCTGCGCCTTGGCGGTGCGCTGTTGCGAAGAGAGGGCATAGGCATCCTGCGCCTCACGGCTGATGCGATATTTCTTGGCGACGTTCTCGGCCGTGAGCAGCATCGGCATGTAGGCGTGCTCGGCGTGGACCATGACGTTCGGATCGCGCTCCTGGTGCCACCATTCCATGTAGCGATTCTGCACCGCCGAGATGTTGTCCTGGCCGCCGGCGACAACGACTTCCATGCCGTCGACCATGATCTGCTTGGCGGCCGTGGCTATCGCCATCAGGCCGGACGAGCATTGCCGGTCGATGGTTTGCGCCCCGACAGTGACTGGCAGTCCCGCCGCCAGGGCGGCATAGCGCGCCAGGTTCATGCCCCCCGTTCCCGCAGTCAGGACGGTACCGATAACCACATCATCGATTTCCCCGGCCGCGACGCCGGAGCGTTGCACGGCATGCCGAATGGCATGTCCCATCAGTGTGGGCGACTTGGTGTTGTTGAGCGAACCGCGGAACGCGCGGCCGATCGGCGTGCGTGCGGTCGAGACGATCACTGCTTCTTTCATGGGGAACTTTCCGGTCGTTAATTGATGCTTGGGGAAATTGCCTTGGTCTACATCCAGCTTAGGGATTGGCCGCCATCGACAGCGATCACGGCGCCGGTCATGTAACGCCCGGCATCGGATGCCAGCAGCAGGGTCACACCATCCAGATCTTGCGGCTTGCCGAAACGCCGCTGCGGAATTCTCTCCAGCACGGTCTTGTCCATCCCTGACGATACGAACAGGTCATGCATGTCGGTCTCGAAATTGCCCGGACAGATCACATTGACCCGTATCCCTCTGCCGGCAAGCTCCAGCGCCATGATCTTGGTGAGGTGGATCAGCCCCGCCTTGGCGGCTGCATAACTCGACATCATCCCTGCAGCACGCAAGCCTGCCGTAGATGCGACGTTGATGATCGAGCCCTGCTTGATCTTGGCCATGCGCCGCGCAGTTTCCTGCGCCACCAGGAAAGCGCCCTTGAAGTTGGTGTCGAGGATGCGCGAGACTTCGGCTTCCTCCTGCTGCAGGAACTTGCTGGCGTATACGATGCCGGCATTGTTCAGCAGCACATCGACCGGCTTGCCACACGCTTCCTCGGCAGCATCAAATGCTGCGGGGATGGTCTCAGAACGGGTCACGTCGAGTGCTACGGCATGCGCGCGGTGGCCTTGCGCCGTGAGCTCCGCCGCCGCGGCACTGACTTTGTCGACGCGCCGCGCCGCCAGGACGACGCTGGCGCCAGCCCGGGCCAGCGTTCCGGCCAGATGCAGGCCGAGTCCGCTGGATGCCCCGGAAACGAAGGCCACCCGGCCCTTGAGGGAGAACAGTTCCTCCGCTAGCGCTACCATGGTCAATGCAGCGGCCGCTTGAGCCAGTGGGCGTAGAAGGCCTCGAGGTCGGGCTGGAAGGAATGCACGATCGGGTAGCCCGGCGGCACCGCCTCGATCTCCAGCAGGGTGCCGTCGAGCGGGTCGTAGTATTCGCGCAGTTC
>JACRAR010000029.1 GCA_016234745.1 Betaproteobacteria bacterium
ACCAAGAACGGGTGCACGTTGATTTTCCCGATGGATACCAAAGGCATCTCGCGCGGCAAGCCGCTTGACAAAATGGGACAGCGTGCCTTGAACCAGGGCGAGCTATTTTTCGACAATGTCAAACTGAGCAAGAAAAATATTCTTGCCGGACCCGATACTTATCATGACGCAGTTTACGCAATTCATACCATGGCGAACGGTCTGATGGGGGCCATATTTACCGGGGTGGCGCGCGCCGCATTCGAGATGGCAGTGGATTACGCTCACGAGCGCAAGCAGGGCGGTGTGCCGATCATTCGGCATCAGTCGGTGGCGCAGCGCCTGTTCCACATGTTCCGCAAGACCGAGATGTGCCGCGCCCTGACCCATCGGGTGGTGCATTACAACCTGTCTTCGCCGCAAATATGTCTGCATGCCGCGATGACCTCCAAGGTGACCTGCACCCAGGCGGCTTTCGAGGTTGCCAGCGATGCCGTGCAGATCTTCGGCGGCAACGGCGTGACGCGCGAATATCCGGTCGAGAAGCTGATGCGCGATGCGCGCTCCTCGATGATCGAGGACGGCTGCAATGAGATTCTTTCCATCAAGGGCGGCTACCACCTGATCGATCAAGACAAGCTGTGAGTCGTGGCTTGACTCTCATAGGGAAACAAACTCGATGAATCACGCTGAATTTATCCTGGCTCACCAGATCGCGGCCAAGGTTCTTGAAGAGCCTGATCGCGATGTGGTGACTTTCGAGAACCCGGACGGACCGGATGAAATACGGACGTATCGGGATCTCTGGGACAACGGCTGCCGCGTGGCCAAGGGACTGATCGCGGAGGGCATGAACAAGGGTGACAGTTTCGGCCTGCTGCTGCAGAACCATCCCGAGTTCATCGACACCATGGTCGGCTCCTCGATCGTCGGCACGGTCTTCGTGCCGATCGACCCGCGCACCAAGGGAGACAAGCTCGAATACTTGCTGCGCCATGCCGAATGCCGCGGCATCGTGTGCGGCGACTACAGCCTGGGTGCGGTGGTCGAACTGCTCGGGCGGTTGCCCAAACTGGAATGGATCTGGGTGCTGAGCAGCGGCCGGTCGATCGCGCAGGAGACTGCGGGGAGGCGTCTGCGCAGCTTCGCCGATGTCCTGAGCGGCCCCGTTCCGGAAGTGGCCATCCAGGTGACGGACGCCAACGACCCGATGGAAATCATGTACACCTCGGGCACCACCGGCGATCCGAAAGGCGTGGTGGTCCGCTACGTCCGCTGGGGCACGGTCGGCAGTTGGGCGCCTGTGCTCGGCTTCAAGCGTGAGGATCGTCCCTACACCGGACTTTCCTTGACGCACGGCAATGCCCAACTTGTGACCCTGGCGTCCGGGCTCAGGCTGGGCATGCGCGAGGTGTTCAGCCGCAAATTCACCAAATCACGCCTTTGGGATATCAGTCGAAAATACGGCTGCACCGTGTTCAACCTGCTCGGCGGCATGACCACGGCCATCTACAGCGAGCCGGTGCGTCCCGACGATGCCGACAATCCGGTGCGCTTTGTAGTCAGCGCCGGCATGCCGGCGGCGATCTGGAAGGATTTCGAGAAGCGCTTCAATCTGCAGGTCATGGAATTCTATGGCGCAGTCGAAGGCGGGCTCACCATCAATCCGATTGGCGTTGGTCCGGTTGGCAGCATCGGCAAGCCGCCACCCAGCGTCAAGGTGCGCATCGTCGATGAGGCCGAGCGCGATGTGGCGCCGTTCGAGCATGGCGAAATTATTTTCCAGCCCGTGGATGGAACGCCGCCGGTCGTTGATTATTTCAAGAACCCCGAAGCATCGGCCAAGAAAACCCGCGGCGGCTGGCTGCGCATGGGCGACATCGGCCACTTCGACAATGAGGGCTGGATGTATTTTGATTACCGGGTCGGCGGGGGAATTCGCCACAACGGCGATTTCGTCAATACCGCCTTTGTCGAGAAAGCCATTGCCGAGAATCCGTCGGTGACTGATGTTTTTGTGTATGGTGTACCGGCAGCGTCGGGATCGCCCGGAGAAAAAGATGTGGTGGCGGCCATCGTGCTGGAGAAGGGTGCACGGCTTGATCCTGCGGCATTGTTTGCCTGGTGTCGACAGAAACTCGAAGCCAATTTTGTTCCAAGTTATTTGCAAGTAGTCGACGAAATTCCCAAGACAGCCTCGGAGAAACCACTGGAGCGTTTCCTGTTCGAAGCCTTTGCGCCAGATGCGGCGAATGTCTACCGCGCATAATCCATTAACGAAAAACCGGAAAGGATCACCATGAGTCAGAACTATCAAGTCGTAGTGTATGGGGCGAGCGGTTACACCGGCAAACTGATTGCCTGGAAACTGGCGCAGCGTGGCATACCTTTCATCGCTGCCGGCCGCAACCAGAAGCGTCTCGAGAAAGAGATGGCCAAGGTGCCTGAGCTCAAGGGACATGATTACAGTTGCGTGGAGGTTGCCCATGAACGCAAGGCCTTCGCCAAACTATTCGCCGGCAAGACAGTGGTCATCAATGTCTCGGGGCCTTTCATGCAATTGGGGCGCCCGGTGGTCGAAGCCTGCCTGGATTCGGGTTGTCATTATTTCGATACGACCGGCGAGGTCGACTGGATGATGTTGCTGAAGAAGGAATTCGGCAAGAAATTTGCCGCCAAGAAACTGGCGCTGGTTCCGGCCAATTCCTACATGTGGGCGGAAGGCAACCTGGCGGCGGAAGTCGCCCTGGAGACGCCCGGCATCGATACGCTGGAACTGGTTTATTTTGCCGACTCGCAAGTCAGCGTGGCGTCTACCCTGTCGTTCATGCGCATGTGCACCAAGGCGCAGTATTACAAGCAGAACAACAAGCTGGTCGAGTGGCCTGCCGCCACGGCTTACCCGGTGAATGTGCCCGGCGAACACCAGCCTTTTCTGGCGCTGCCCTGGAGCGGCGGCGGCGAGCCGCTCTGGTATGAGGATGATCCGCGCGTCCGCAACTGCAAGGTGCTCGTGGCGTTCCGCAACCAGGAAGCGATGAAGGCCATCCTCGGCATATTGCAGAAATTCGAAGTCGAAGCGAAGCACCTCAGCAGTGAAGAGCAGGAAGCCTGGACCAACAACTGGGGCAATGCCATGACCCAGGTCGAACCGCCCCGGGAAAACCCGGACGAGAACCGCTCGGTGCTGTCCTGCTACGCACGCGGCAACACCAATTCGGTTTCGGTGATCCTGCGCGGCAACAGTCCCTATATCCAGACCGGTGTGATTGCCGCCGAAGCGGCGCGGCGTGCGCTGCTCGGACAGCTCAAGGCCGTCGGCTTCTGCGCGCCGACCGCACTGGTCGGTGCGCGCAACCTGATGGGCGTTCTGGTCGAAGAGGGCTATCTGAACTGGGATGCAAAGAGTGTTTGAGGCGGGCTTCACCGTCAAGTCAACGAGGATCTCAGCATGAGTGAGCAAGCTTTCGTTGCCGGCGTGGGGATGACCACGTTCGGCAAGCATCTCGACAAATCGATCAAGGATCTGACCCGGCAGGCCGTCGAGCAGGCGCTCGCCGACGCCGGTTGCGACAAGTCCCAGTTGCAGGCGGCTTTCTTCTCGAACTGCACCCAGGGGCATTTTGAAGGACAGCACATGGTGCGCGGTGAAATCGCCTTGCGCGCCATGGGCATCCAGAAAATTCCCGTGGTCAATGTCGAGAACGCCTGTGCCAGCGCCAGTACCGCTTTTCACCTGGCGGTGATGTATGTGCGCTCGGGGGCGGCGGATATCGCTCTGGCGATTGGCGCCGAAAAGATGCTCTCGGAAGACAAGGCATTGATGTTCGCCGCGTTCGACAGCGCCTGGGACGTGCATGACGTCGAGAAAATCAAGAATGATTTGCTGCAGATGGGCAGCGGGGTGACGCCGCCGGTGGGCAGCACCTCGCCCAAGCCCTACAGCGTTTTCATGGATGTCTATGCCGCGATGGGCCGCCAGCATATCCGCGAGTTCGGCACCACGCAGCGCCAGTTCGCGGCGGTGGCGGCAAAGAATCACGGGCATTCGGTGCATAACCCCCTGTCGCAATATCAGAAGGCCTTCACGATCGAGGAAGTGCTGGCTTCGCCGCCGATCACCTACCCGATGACCCTGCTCATGTGTGCGCCGGTCACCGATGGCGCAGCCGCCGCGATTGTGTGCAACGAGGCCGGCTTGCGCCGCCTTTCAGGCAACCGGCAGCGTGCCGTCAAGGTGTTGGCTGCGGTCATGCAGACCGGCAGCGACCGTCCCGCCACGGCTCTCGACCGGCATGCGGTGCGCCTGGGTTCGCAAAGAGCCTATGAACTGGCGGGTATCGGTCCCAAGGACGTTTCGGTGGCCGAAGTGCATGATGCCACTGCCATCGGCGAAATCGTCCAGTCCGAGGTGCTCGGTCTGTGCGAGATGGGCATGGGCGGCGTCACTGCGGAACGCGGCGAGACCACCCTGGGTGGCCGCATTCCGATCAATCCTTCGGGCGGGCTGGAGTCGAAGGGGCATCCGATCGGCGCCACCGGACTGGGTCAGATCTTCGAGCTGACCACCCAGTTGCGCGGCGAGGCGGGCGCACGCCAGGTCGCCGGTGCGCGCATCGCCCTGGCCGAGAACGGCGGCGGGATTTGCGGCATCGAAGAAGCCGTCGCCTGCATCAACATTCTTGGCAAATGAATATGACCGAATCATGCCGTATCTGAACACGGCGTTGAGCGTTTAAGGAACCGACTATGCGTGCAGCATTTTATGAAGCCAATGGCGCGGCGCGGGATGTCCTGAAAGTAGGCCAGGTCGATACGGTGACGCCGGCAGAAGGTCAGGTCCGTGTGCGCTTGCGCACTTCCGGGGTCAATCCGTCGGATGTCAAAAGCCGCGCCGGTCGCATCATGAAAATGGCCTTTCCGCGCGTCATCCCGCACAGCGACGGCGCCGGTGAAATCGACGCAGTGGGTGCGGGCGTGGCGCAGACGCGCGTCGGCGAACGGGTCTGGATCTGGAACGCGCAGTGGCAGCGCCCATTCGGTTCAGCGGCGGAATATGTCGCGCTGCCGGCGGAGCAGGCCGTGCCGTTGCCCGGGCACATCGGCTTTGATGCCGGCGCCTGCCTCGGCATCCCGGCGCTGACTGCCTATCATGCCGTGACCATGGACGGACCGGTGCAAGGCCAAACGGTCCTGGTCAGCGGCGGCGCCGGCGCGGTATCCCACTACGCCATCCAGATGGCCAAGGCGCAAGGCGCCAAAGTCGTGACCACGGTAAGTTCCGCCGAGAAAGCCGAACTGGCCCAAGCGGCAGGCGCCGATTGCGTGATCAATTACAAGACCGAAGACGTTGCGGCGCGCGTCAAGGAATTTACCCAGGGACGCGGCGTCAACCGGGTGCTGGAACTCGATATCGCGGTGAATGCCAAATTGCTGCCCGGCGTCCTGGCCCACCGGGGCAGGGTGGTGGCCTACGGCACCAGCGGCCTGGAAGCGCCGATCCCGGCGATTTTCAGCCTGCTTAACAGCATTTGCGTCGAATTCTTCCTGGTCTATACGCTGGATGCCGGCCAGCGTGCGGCGGCGGTGGCTGGAGTGAATCAAATGCTGGAAAAGAACCAGCTGATTCACAACATCGCGGCCAGATTGCCGCTCGAGCGGGTGATTGATGCGCATGAGGCGGTCGAAAGCGGCAAAACGGTGGGTAATGTTGTTCTGCTGATTGATTGAGACAGACACGCACGATGATTTACCCGACAACGGCTTGTTGCACTGCACTAGGCATCTTGCTTATGCGGATAGGGAATTGCGCCCATAGACGCCTTTGCGCTGCCGCCCATAACATACGTCGGAGTGCCAGCCGGAGTAGCATATTGGGAATGCCTACCCGGCCACCCGATTACCACCCTTAAGGGTGGGGTTAGAAAAGTTGTTTTTTTGTATTGTGATGTATCTTTCATGGGAAATTTTGGATAAGTCCATCTTGCGCTGAGCGAATTTACAGTGCGATTTTTCGGAAGGTAAAGCCGCGGGAACAGCGGTGACGGCACCACCGAGAAAATAACAAGGCTGGGCATACTTAGAAAACGATACCTGTCTTGCTGCTCAAGACTCTCGGGACAGGTCACAGGGGGAAGGCATTGGAAGCTAAGGACAAGAAGGAGCCGTTGAGGCACAAGATAGCGCGGTTGACGGTGAGGAACGCGTGGATATCGCTGGGGGTGACGCTGGTGATCACGGCGATATTTGGGTACGGGCTGTTGCACG
>JACRAR010000030.1 GCA_016234745.1 Betaproteobacteria bacterium
TAGCGCGAGTGCCAATGCCGGTGTCTTCGACAGCCGCCACGGGCCATGCGCCGACTTGCTGGTGTTCCATGCTTCGCGGACAGTGACACCGCGCTTGCGCAGTTCCCGATAGCCGGCCGACCCCCATTGTTTCCAGAGATACCTTCCCTGCATAGACGCCGGATTTATGACCGAAGGAAATCCCCGTGGGACAAAATGCATCCCAACTACCGCAGATGGAGGACTTCACGGTCACGTGCCCGCTCGTCCCGGATGCATCACGCCTCATATCCGATTCTTGTTCATCGTCCCGCAGTTTCGGATTGGGCTTCCTTCAGACCCCGCCTCACGGCGACGCCCTTGCCCTTCTCCTTGCCTTCGGCTCTGCAATACCTGGCCATAGGACTTTCACCTATGAAGTAACGCGCCATGCTCGGCGCACACGTAGAAGTCACCGGCGCTGCGCGCCTTTATCGCGCAGCGTCCGTGTGGACCGCAGGGTTATGCCTCGGCATCCGGGACCTCGCGTCGGAAGGAGGCCAGGATATCGGCTTTAAGCTGCGATGCGGACGACTTGCCCCAGAGATAACGATCCTTGTCTCGAAGCCTTGGATATTCTGGTGCAGAGTTTCGCACCGCTGTGATGTATGCGGAATACCGCTCCCAGAGGGTCTGAAAATCGGCTGCATTCGCATCTTTAAAGCCTCCGAGTTCATCACAGGCGCGAACATCGTAGACAGTGAAGTCTTCCGGGTAGAGAACGGTCAGGATTGCAGATGCCATCGGTAATCGAAATCCCCAGTCTTTGATGAGGACTGACAGTCTCTCCCTCGGTTCCTTCGCACCAGAGATAGCGGCCATTAGCGAAGCTACTGCAACTTCCAAGTTTTCTTGGCCACCGCCGTGTGCCAGAAGTCGCCTTGCTACTATTGACTTAGCACGATTGGCTTTCCACACCACGATGCTAAAGAAATCGAACGCCGTGAGAGCCTTGTCTCGCGCGTAGCGAGTCGATACGACGTTGAACAGGTAACCTTCAATGTCGTAATACTGTACATAGTCGAGGGACGTGGCTGGCTCCCAAGACGGCTCATTGAAGAGCAATTCATCGCCAGTATTTTCAAGCGTACCCAAACGTAACTTTGTTGAACAGCGTGGGCAAGTGGACGACGACGCGGATTCGAGATAGTCATCGTCAAAGTGATCGAGGGAGTAGTTAATAGATGGTCGCCACCAGTCCTCGTAATAGAGATGGCAGTTCGGGCAGCAGACAGTAATGGATTTAGGAGGGGATGTCATAGAGAGGTATAACGTAGAGGTAACCGGCGCCGCGGGAGAACCGAAATGAAACAGCACCCCTGCCTATTCGGCGTCCGGTTGACTGCCGAGTTATGCAAGCAAGCCATGACGAACCAAATAGCTACGACCTTCCGGCTGAAGATGCCATTCAGTGTCATAGCCACTAACCCTCCAGCCCTCTGCCATGCTTAATTTTTCCAGTTCCTCAAAGTGGTGCAAGACAACTTGCTCGTGAACCTCAAATTCAGCCGCAACTGTTGGTGCGTATTGGACGGACGTTGCAAGAAGTACAAGGAGTTTTTCTCTTATCTCTGGGAGCCTTTGGCCATGAGCATTTTCGGAAAGTTCTTTGAGTTGCTGTATCTCGATTTCTGCCTTCTCAAGATTAGTGCGAAGACCATGATTCTCAGACTCAAGCTCTTTGATTCGGAGTTCAGATGCCGACAACTTTTGCTCCAACGCGGCGTACTTATCGTTCGCCAGCGCGATGCGTTCCTTGAGGATGGCAGCAGAGCCGTGCTCGTTGATGAGTTTTTCAAAGCCGTCAAGCAACCCCATGATGTCTCCTCATTGCATAATCGGGATAGGGAGAAGCCTCACGGCTTCCCCCTCCCACACCACCGGACGTACGGGTCACGTATCCGGCGGTTCGGCAGATTAGGTCAATGTGTAGAGCATACCGCCTCTGCACGCCAACCGGAGCGTCTCTTCCGGCCGCGCCAACTTTGGATTCATTCCAGCCACCGGGCTTGCGCCCCATGGACTCGCCGAATGCAATACCGCTGTTCCTTGGCAAGCGACTTCTCCTCTCTTTCAATCCCCTTGCGGGGGAACCGTTCGGGCCTTCAGTGTTCAGCTTTGCGGCTCATGCATATCTGGAGCTGCGTCTTTCGACATTGCAGTGCCTCACTAGCGTTGCCTGCCTCCGACCTAATACGCCCTCTGCTGACTCCTCCACGGTATTCAGCACCCGTTTCCAAGTGCCCAGCTTCGATCCTCCAAAGCGCCGGAGAGGCCTCCCGGGGTAAGACTCGTTACCTTCACTGCATAGACGCCAGATTTACAAAATGCACCCCAGCTACCGCAGATGGAGGGCTTCGCGGTCACGTGCCCGCTCGCCCCGGATGCATCACGCCTCATATCTGGTTCTTGTTCATCGCCCCGCAGCTTCGGATTGGGCTTCCTTCAGACCCCGCCTCGCGGCGACGCCCTTGCCCTTCTCCTTGCCTTCGGCTCTGCAATACCTGGCCATAGGACTTTCACCTATGAAGTAACGCGCCATGCTCGGCGCACACGTAGAGCTAACAGGCGCGGCGCGGCTTTATCGCGCAGCGTCCAGCGACTGAAAGGAGCGAGGTTGAGCGCAGTGTTAGGTTCCTTGTTGAACCTCAGCAATCTCGGGGCCAATGCTCTTAACCCAAGCATCGAAGATTTCGAGACCGAGGGCGTTTTCTTTGGGGTCATACAGTGACGCAATTGAGTCTCCCAATGGCGTAAGAATAATTCCGCTGACTGAAAGTCGCTGTTTCGTCTTGAGGATGTAATACTTGCTGCCACATGCGACCTGAAACATGCCGTTCTCTGGAATTTGCTTCTGTGAAGTGAGCAAATCTCCCATCAAGCCAAGATCGTTAAGTAGGAACGTAACGTTACCAAGTCGGTAACTATCGCCCAACGCACAGTTGGGAATGAAGCGTTCGTAATACCCTTGGTGATTTGGAATCATGTATCGCCCCAGGACAACTGAGCAGACGTCAATCAGCGATGCAAATGCGTGGAAGATGTGGTCGTCAACGGTTCCGATAAACCAAAGCGCCCGCGGGCTGATGCTGCCAGGATTCTGGGCTTCACGTGCCATAGCGCGTGAGAGGAGTTCCTGACGCCAGGCTTCATTCTGAAGACGGGCCAACTCGTCGAAGCGGTCTTGCCAAGATGATGAAATTTCGCCTTGAGGCTTGTCAGGCGCCGTTTCGGCCGGCTGACCTTCTGATTCTTTCGGAAGGTATTCGAGCGCCTTTTGATACACGCCAAGGCGGCGGATTTCCTTGTCAAGATCTCCGACATCGCGCTTGATTCTGAATCGTTCTTCTTCGGACGTTTCATAGTATTTCTCGAGCAGCTTCCGGCGAACATCGGTTAGGGTTCGGACTTCCGCGAGCATTAGCTCTTTGCACGCCTCAACTTGCGCCAAGCGCATTTGATGTTGCGCGAACGCTTCTGATGCTTTTGCGCTTTGCGATAGTACGAATGGCCCGATAGCTTTGACTATGCCCAACGCAGCGCGGGAAATTCTCGATGTGGATGGCAAATTGTCGGTCATAGAAGGAACCTAACTTAAAGTAGACATCTGCCACAAATGGCTATAGCTGGCCATTTGTGGCCAATGCTGGAAATAAATATCCATTTCTAGGCATGTCCTGTTTTCCGTATCTGGCCATTATCCGCGACAACCCGGTCCTTCAGTCCTAGATGGCGGACAGCGGTTCGGGGCAGGTGCCAGAGTTTTTTCCGGGCATCCCATACGCCGCCTGCTGCCTTGACTTGCTGCCGCAACGTGCTCTCTCGATAGTCGATTCGCACCAGGGAAAAGTCTGGCTTGCCGGGACGTTCGTCGACCACCAGTTCGACCGTGGTGTAACGCCGGGTGCCTGCTGCTGCCCCGCGATAGCGCACGCAGACCAGCGCGGCACCGAAACGTGCCAGCAGACGCCGGGTGCCCGCTGCGCCGGCGGCGAGTTTTTTCGTGACTGCAGCCGCGGCCACGCCCGGGCCGTTGTGACCCTGGGTCGCCGCGCGGGCTTGCGGATCAATCCATACGTCCATTCGGCGAACTCCCCCTGATGTGTTGGCAGCGCTGTCGTTCGCGACGCTCATGCCAACAGCCTATGTATTCAGAATACCGCCTTCCGCCATGGCGGGCAAATCCGCCAGTTCGACCAGCCGGCCGTGCGCGGCGTAGAAAATCGCCAGCCGCTGCGGCAGCCCCTCCTCCTCGAACAGGCGCGCATAGCGCTCGAGCTGGGCGCGGTAGCGTTCGGCGTGGCCGGGCAGCGCGGCATCCGCATCGTCGAGTTGCGTTGTCTTGTAGTCGATGATCCAGCGCTGGCCGTCCTCGACGAAGCAGCGATCGACGATGTGGGTGGCGACATTCTCGCGGCCGCGTTCGCCGGCGAGCCTGGCCACGGCCAGCTCCGCGGCGCTGTCCGGGCGCGGCTGCAGCACCCAGCGGCCGGCAGCGCTGGCCAGCGTGGCTTGCACGATCGCGGCGGCCTGCGCCGCGCCCTGCTTCGCCACCGCGCCGCTGTGGCCGCGCTGGGTCAGCCACAGCGCCATGGCCGGCTGCAGGGCGTCGAGGCGCTGCTGGCTCCATTCCGCGGTGCCGCTGCGGGCGATCATCTCCAGGTAGGCATGCACCAGGGTGCCGACGCTGGCGGCGAGCGGGTCGGCGGTTTCCCCGCCATGCGCCTGGGCGGCGCCGGCCTGCGCCAGCGCCGCGTCCGGCGGCTGCGGTGGCGCTGCCTGCTGCAGAATTTCCGCCACGGCGGGTGCGCTGACCCGCACCAGCTTGGGCACGAAGCGGCTTTGCCGATCCGCCGCCCTTTCTGCGGCCACGGCCAGATTCCCGCCCGCCGCGGCAGCGGCAAAATCGCCGGCAACGCTGTCCCAGAGCAGGCCGAGAAAGGTTCCGGAGGGCCGGACCGGCTCGCCGTCATCATTGGTTTTCGCCACGCCGACCAGATGCAGGCTGCGGATCGCCCGCGTGGCGGCGACGTAGAGCACGCGCGCGGCCTCGTTGGCGGAGCGTTCCTGTTCGAGCAGGCGCAGGTAGTCGTAAGGCGTCGGCGCTGAGTCGTTGCCGGCGCTACCGTGGTTGCTACCGCTGTTGCCAAATGAGCGCTTCCTGAGCGGCGCGGCGACCAGTTGTTCGCTCAGGCCTTCCAGCGCCACTTCCTCCCACAGCATCAGTTCGTGCTCATCGCTGCGCCCTTTGCGCTGCAGTCCCGGCAGGATCACGCAGTCGAACTCGAGGCCCTTGGCCTTGTGGATGGTCATGAATTGCAGTGTGCCGTCGGCCTGCGCATCCGGCGCGGCGTAGAGCGCCGCCACGTCCTGTTCAAGCCGGTCGAGGCGGAAACGTCCGGCGGCCTCGAGTTCGTCGAGCAAGTCGAAATAGGCCTGGGCATCGGCGATTTCAGCCGGCCCTTGCAAACAGGCCGCGCCGCCCAGTTGGAGCCAGACGCCCTCGAGCCAGCGGCGCAGGCGCGCCCGCCCCTGCTGGGCGAAAGCTTCGGCCAGCACTCCGCGCAGATGGGCAAGGCGCTGCCGGCCGTCGGCGGAAAGACGCTGCAGGCGTTCTGCGTCGCCGATCAACTGCCACAGCGTCGCCATCTGGTCGTCGGCTGCCAGCGCGTGCAGGTCGGCCAGCTTCAGACCGCACCAGGGTGCACGCAGGATGGCCAGCCAGTTCACCCGGTCGGCGCGATGCAGCAGGGCGCGCGTCAGCGCCAGCAGGTCCTGCACCGTCTGGCGCGCGGCGAGACCTTCGATCTCGACCGCGGCAAAGCGCAGCTCCGGCTGCTCGCGGCGGATCAGCGCCACCAGGGCATCGAGGTGGTTTCGGGCGCGCACCAGCACGGCAATTTTTCCGGCTGGGTCCTGCGCGCGTTCATGCGCGATGATCTCGAGGATGCGTTGCGCCTCGTGCAGCCCAGCATCTTCCGCGGACGTTTCGCGGTCGAAGACGATGGCATGGACCTGGACGCCCGCATTCGCGCCAGTCTGCTCGCGCGTGGCGACGAAGGGCCGATACTGGATGGCGCCGCTGGTGACGCTGTCCTGCGCCGGGAAGATGCCGGCGAAACTGTGGTTGACCCAGTCGACCAGCGCCGCGCCGGAACGGTTGTTGCGGCACAGGCGCAGGCGCTGCAGGCGGATGCGGCCGATGCCTGTGTCGGCGGCGCGCAGGAACAGGCCGACATCGGCCTTGCGGAAACGATAGATCGATTGCATCGGGTCGCCGACGGCGAACAGGGTGCGTCCGTCGCCTTCCTGCCAGCCGGCGGTGAGCCGTTGCAGCAACTGCACCTGGGTCGGGCTGGTGTCCTGGAATTCATCGACCAGCAGATGCTGGATGCGGTAATCGAGCTGCAGCGCCAGGTCGCTCGGCGTGTCCTCGTCGCCCAGCGCCAGCAGGGCGCGTTGCGCCACTTCGACGAAATCGGCCTCGCCCTGCTCGTTGAACACCGTCCACAGTTGGGCCGCCGCCAGCTTCAGCAAGACCGCCAGGGCCGCCACGGTGCGCCCTTCCTCCTCGCTGTAGCGCGGGTCGGGCAACTTGCGGATGCGGGCGATGGCGTCTGCCTGCTCCTGGGACAGGCCGGCCAGGCAGTCCAGCAGCGCCTGCTTGTGCACTGCCGATTCCTTGCCGGGGGGCAGGCCTTCATTCACCGTGAATTTCTTGCGCAGCGTGCCTTTGCCGGTCAGCAGCAGGTCGCACAGGGCACGCCACTGCGGCAAGGCCTCGGGGATCGCCGGCAGCGGTGCATTCCAGTCGGCGAGCCGTGCGAGGGGTGTCTCGCCGTCGACATGCGCTGCCGCGAAGCGCGCCGCCGGCATCAGGCGGCTTTGCAGTCCGGCATCGAGGCAGGCCACGGCGCGCTCCAGGTCGCGCTGCACCAGCAGGCCCAGGCCGCGTGCGGATTCCGCGGAGCGTTCGCGGGTGCCATGGGCGACGGTGTGGCGCAGCCACTGGTCGCGCCGCGCCAGCATGCTGGTCAGCAGCTTGGCCAGATGCTGGGCATCGTTGTCGAGGTGGCGCAGTGCCTCGGCGACAACTTCGCCGACGGCACCCGCTTCATCCAGCAGGGCGATGGTGCGGCGTGCCGCTTCCTCGTAGTGGCGCTTGGGATCGTCGCCGATTTTCGGCTGCACGCCGAAGCGCGACAGGAACGGCAGTTGCCGGGCGAGGCTGGCGCACAAGGCATCAATGGTCAGGATGCGCAGTCGCGCCGGCTGTGCGATCAGTTGCCAGCCGCGCTCCGTACCAGCGGCCAGCGCCTGCTGCGCCAGCGCGTAGGTGATGCGCTGATGCGCGGCCTGCGGCTGTTCGCCGGCGGCAGCACGCTCCAGACTGACCAGGATGCGGTTGCGCATCTCGGCGGCAGCCTTGTTGGTGAAGGTGATGGCGACAATCTCTTCGGGTTCGGCCACCACCGCCAGCAGGCGCAGATAGCGCTGCGTCAGCAGCTCGGTCTTGCCCGCTCCGGCGGGGGCCTCGACGATGAAGGAGCCGAGCTCCAGCGCGCGCTCGCGGCTGCGGCGGTCTTCTTCGAGCAGTTGTGCCTGGCTATTCATGTTCCATCTGCGCGCGACGTTCGGCCAGGCGCAGCAGCGGTAGCACTTCGCAGTAGGCCAGATCCTGCTCGTCGCTGAAGCGCACCGCCGCTTCGCCGTCCTTGATCTCGCGCGCAATCGCAGCGATGCTGTCCTTCCAGTGGGCGAGCAAAACATCCCAGTGCTGCTGTTGCGGAAACATCTTGCGCGCTGCGGGCTCATCGATAGCGGCGACTTTGGGCAATAGTCCGGCCTCGGCGGCGATGCCGATGAAGCCGCTGTCGTCCAGCCGCACCTTAGCGAAAGCCACCGCCGCCAGCGGCTGGTCATGCAGCGCCCCGGAGGAAATGCCCTTGGGGTATGCCAGCGCCGCGTAGATCGGCAGTTGCGGTTCGCGGATGCGCGCCTCGCCCCAACTTGCCTGGCTGATGGCTCGGCCGGTCTTGTAGTCGAGGATCACGCGGCGGCCGTCGTCGAGTTCATCGATGCGATCCACCACCAACTGCACGGCAATGCCTTCGATGGCCACTTCGCATGTTTCTTCGCAGGCCACGACGCGGAAGGGTGGCGTTCGCTGCATTTCGACTTCCAGCCAGGCATCCACGAGGCGCAGCAGGCGCTCCCTTTCCAGGGCCAGAAAGCGTGGCGTCAGGGCCTGCTCCAGGGTCGCATTGAAAGCCAGCAAGGCCTGATCGATGGCCAGCGCCAGCGCCTCCTGCCGCGCAGCCGGATCCATTGCCTGCAGGTCGCGCGATCCGCGACCCTGCCAGAAGCCTTGCAGCACGGCGTGCAACAAGGTGCCGCGCGCTGCCGCATCGAGGCCGTCGACCGGCGTTTCAAGCGCCCTGGCGCCGAGGCGGTAGCGGTAGAAAGCCCAGGCCGGGCAGATCGCCTGGGCGCGCAGCAGGCCCGTGCCCCCGCGCAGGACTTCGCTTGCCGCGACCGGCGGCGCCTGCGCATCTTCGATGCGCTCCAGCGCGGCGCTGCCGGCCAGAGTTTCGATCAGGCCGGGCGAGCTGGATTCGATGCCGGCAGCAGGCGGCAGCGCGGTGATCAGTGGGCTGGGCCGCAGTTCCCGCCCCGCCTCGCTGCGAGCCCAGGAGAAGCGTACTTGCGGGGCGCTGCGCAGCAGCCGCCGCTGAATGACATCGGCAAACTCGCCCTGGATGCCGGCCGAAGCGCCGGGCGCGCCGGCGCGACGCTGCAGCTCGGCAGGCAATAGAGGATTAGGACGTGCGGGAGGCGGCCACAAGTGGTCGTTCATGCCCATCACCCAGAGCGCATCGAGCGGCGTGTCGGCGATTTCGAGCAGGCCCATTACCTGCACCGGCGGGTCGCCTTGGGTCGCCGGCTGGAAGATGCGTTCGCGGCAGAGCTGGGCGAAGCGCCGGCTGGCCTCGGCCAGGCTCACGCGGCCGAGCACGGCATCGAGTTGCGCCAGGCTGGCAAGCGTCTCGGCAAAGGCATGGCACGCCTGGTATTCGTGGCTCGACAGCGGGCGCTCGCCCGGCCAGCCGGCCGCCTCCAGCAGTTGCGCGAAAACCTGCGCCCAGGTGGAAGGTGTCTGGCGCGGTGGCTGCGCGGCGAGGCATGCCTGAAAAGCTTGCAGATGGCCGGTCAGGCGGGTGAGGGGCAAGCCTTGCGCCGCGCACTTTTCGGCAAATTTGACAATGCGCTCGAGCGACAAGGTCGGCAAGAGCTGTTCGCGCATCCGCCCATCGAGGCGGGCGCGGCTGTCGGCCTCGCCGAGATCGGCGGACCAATACGGCTGGCGCAGCAGTGCGCTGAATTCTTCCTGAACAATGCGCCGAGGCTGGGCGGCCAGCCCGAGCAGTTGCAGGGCGACCGCGACGCAAGCCTGGCGCGCCAGCGGCAGGCCCAGCGAGAAGTTGTAGCGCCGCGGTATTTCGGCCAGCGCCGGGCTGGCCGCGGCGGGATCGAGGGCGTCGTCGAGGACGGTCGCCAGCGTCTCGCGCAAGGCGCCCAGCTCCGGCACCACGATGCCGAGCCGGGCCGTCGGGTCAAGCGCCAGCCGCTGCCGCGCCCAGGCCGCTGCCGCGCGGCATTCGGCGGCGCGGTCGGGCAGCGCCACGACGCCCGCTTGCGCCGAAGCCGGCAAACCCTGTTCCAGTTCCAGCACGGCGACGCCGCGCTGCATCAGTACGCGCGCCAACCGGGTCTCCTGCCGGTTGTAGCGGTCGAAACCGGCCAGCACCAGTTGTCCGGGCAAGCGACCGGCGCCGGCGCCGATGCAGTCGATCTGCCACTCGAAATAGCGCGCGGCTTCGAGCCATCCGCCCGCGCCGCAAAGGCGCTGGAATTCCTCGCGCCAGCGCAGGAACTGGCGGGTTTCCTCGCATTGTTCGGCAAGCGCCAGAGGAATGCGGATGTCCCAGGCCGACATCAGCGCGTTGGCCTCGGCCGCCGCGCGCGCCAGGCCCTCGCGGTCGAACAGCGCCTCCTCCGGCGCATTCGACACCGTCGCCTCGATGGCGCGATCCCAGAGGATGCGCTCCTGCAATTCACTCAGCATTAGGCGCGGTGCGGCAGCGACGGCGATCTCGCCCGCCAGCAGCGCCTGCTGCACCACCGTCGCCAGCCACTGCGCGGGCGCAAGCGCCTGCAGCGGCTGCCAGCGCGTCAGCCCGCGCGCCAGTTGCAGCCGGTCATGATCGCGGCGCAGGTTGCGCGCCAGGCGCTGCGAGGCGCACAGCACCACCGCATCGGCGGCAAGCGCCGCCAGGGCGATCCTGGAGTCCTCAAAATTGAGATCGATATCGGACATTGCGCCTATGTTAAAGCGGCGCTGGCGTCATCAGCATGAACATTGCGCTGAGCGTGCTGACAAGCCAGAACACCAGGGCGTCGGGATCGCTGGGCAAGCGGGAAATGATGGTACGGAACATGATGGAATCCTCCTTCGACATGGAGGCTTGCATTCTCCATACCGACTGGCTCATAGCACGAGCCAGTCCAATTGAATGCGGAAGAATCCTTGCGTGGACAGCCGGCAAAAAATTAATTCTTCTTTGGCTCCTGCATTTCCGCCGCCTGCAATGCGCGCGGCGTGCTGTCCACCGGCGTCAGGTCGCGCAGTTCCTTGGCCTCCGTGGTCGCCTTGAGGTCGCGGAATTTGCGCGCCGACACCAGCACGCGCGATTCGAGCGAGACCACCGATTTGTTGTAGGCGCCCACCGCGTTGCCGAGGTGCTTGCCCATGTCGCTCCAGTGGTCGGCCAGCACGCAGATGCGCTCGAACAATTCCTTGCCCAGTGCGCTGATCTGCTGCGCGTTCTCGGTCAGCGCTTCCTGTTTCCAGCCGTAGGCGACCGCGCGCAACAGCGCGATCAGGGTGGTCGGCGTGGCGAGAATGACTTTCTGCTCGACGCCGGCTTCGATCAGGCTGGGATCGGCTTCGAGCGCCGCGCTGTAGAAAGTTTCGCCGGGCAGGAACAGCACGACGAAATCCGGCGAGGGCTGGAACTGCTCCCAGTAGGACTTGCGGCCCAGCTTGGCAAGGTGGTCGCGCACCTGGCGCGCATGGTCGAGCAGCAGGCGCTTGCGTACCACCTCGTCGGACGCTTCGAGCGCATCCAGGTAGGCCGCCAGCGGCGCCTTGGCATCGACCACGATGTTCTTGCCGCCCGGCAGGCGCACCACCATGTCCGGACGCAACTGGCCGTCTTCGGTGCCGACGCTTTCCTGTTCGCGAAAGTCGCAATGGTCGAGCATGCCGGCCATCTCGACCACGCGCTTCAATTGCAGTTCGCCCCAGCGCCCGCGCGTCTGCGGCGCGCGCAACGCCTTGACCAGATTGGCCGTCTCGCTCCTGAGCTGCCCTTGCGATTCGGCCAGTGCCTTGACCTGCTCGGTCAGGGTGGCATAGGCGTCGATGCGGGATTTTTCCACCGACTGAATCTGCTGCTCGAATTTCTCCAGCGTGGTCCTGACCGGCGCCACGAGTTCGCCGATGGCCTGCTGGCGCTTCTCCAGTTCGCCGACGGCGCTCACCTGGTATTTCTCCAGCGTGGAGCGGGCCAGTTCGAGGAAGGACTGGTTGTTGCGCGCCAGCGCGTCGGCGGAGAGCGCCTTGAAAGCCTCGGCCAGGGACAGGCGCGACTCCTCCAGCACCGCGAGTTTTTCGCTGGCGCTGCGCCGCTCCTGCTCCAGCAGGGTGATCAATTCCGCCTCGCGCGCCTTGATCCTCTCGCGCAGGGTAGCCAGCAGCCAGCCCAGCGGCACGGCAGTGATGGCGGCGCCCGCCGCGAATGCCCAGATGTATTCCATGGCTCGATTCTACCGCGCATAATTCGCGCTTATCGCTCACATTTATCGCTTACATCGATCAGAGGATTGAACATGCTCAAGCTCACCGATTCCACGCTGTTTCGCCAGCAAGGCTACGTCGACGGCGCCTGGTGCGACGCCGACAGCAAGCAGACCATCGCCGTGAATGACCCGGCGACCGATAACCAGATCGGCACCATCCCCAACATGGGCGCCATCGAGACCCGACGCGCCATCGAAGCCGCGCAAAAGGCGCAGAAGGCCTGGCGCGCCCGGACAGCCGGCGAGCGCTCGCGCATCCTGCGCAAGTGGTTCGAACTCATCATGGCCAACCAGGAGGATCTGGCGGTGCTGATGACGCGCGAGCAGGGCAAGCCGCTCGCCGAGGCGCGCGGCGAAATCGCCTACGCTGCATCCTTCATCGAGTGGTTCGCCGAGGAAGGCAAGCGCATCTATGGCGATGTGATCCCCGCGCCGCAGGCCGACAAGCGCATCGTCGTCACCAAGGAGCCGATCGGGGTCTGCGCCGCGATCACGCCATGGAATTTTCCCGCCGCGATGATCACGCGCAAGGCCGGTCCGGCACTGGCCTCGGGCTGCGCCATGATCCTCAAGCCGGCCAAGCAGACGCCCTATTCCGCCCTGGCGCTGGCGGTGCTGGCCGAACGCGCCGGCGTGCCCAGGGGTGTTTTCTCGGTGGTCACCGGATCGGCGGCGGCGATCGGCGGCGAAATGACCGGCAACCCGATCGTGCGCAAGCTCACCTTCACCGGCTCCACCGAGATCGGCGTCGAACTGATGCTGCAATGTGCGCCGACCGTGAAGAAGCTCTCAATGGAGCTCGGTGGCAACGCGCCCTTCATCGTCTTCGACGATGCCGATCTGGATGCCGCGGTGCAGGGCGCGATTCTCTCCAAGTACCGCAATGCCGGGCAGACCTGTGTCTGCGCCAATCGCCTGCTGGTGCAGGACGGCGTGTACGAAGCCTTCGCCGAGAAGCTCGGTCGCGCGGTGGCGGCGCTCAAGGTCGGCAACGGCATGGAAGAAGGCGTGACCCAGGGACCGCTGATCGATGCCGCCGCCGTGGCCAAGGTCGAGGAGCTCATCAGTGACGCCACCGCCAAGGGCGCGCGGATCGTCTGCGGCGGCAAACGCCATGCGCTCGGCCACACCTTCTTCGAACCCACCATCGTCGCCGACGTGACGCCGCAGATGCGCATGGCGCGCGAGGAAATCTTCGGCCCGGTGGCGCCGCTGTTCCGCTTCAAGGACGAGCAGGAGGCGATCCGCATGGCCAACGACACCGAGTTCGGCCTGGCCGCCTACTTCTATGCCAACAACATGGCCCGCATCTGGCGCGTGTCGGAGGCGCTGGAGTACGGCATCGTCGGCATCAACACCGGCATCATCTCCAACGAGGTGGCGCCATTTGGCGGCATGAAGTCATCCGGCCTGGGACGCGAAGGCTCGAAATACGGCATCGAGGATTTTCTCGAAATCAAGTACCTGTGCATGGGCGGCGTCGTTCAGCCCGCTTAGGCAACTTAGGCCAGAATTTGCCGCATGCCCTGGTAAAAGACGAAACTCGTCAGCCACGCCAGGGCCAGCGGCCAGAGCACCGCCAGGGTGGCGAAGGCGGCGCTCTTGGATTCGGTCTTGATGGTGGCAATGGTGGAAATGCAGGGCGTGTAGATCAGGGTGAACAGCATGAAGCTGACGGCCTGAACCCAATCCATGCTGCGCGCGAATTCCTGCGACAAGGCATCGCCCGACATGCCGTAGATCACGGCAAAGGCGCCGATCATCACTTCCTTGGCGACAAAGCCGAACATCAGCGCTATCGCAAGTTTTTCGTCGATGCCGATCGGCGCCAGCACCGGCACGAACAGGGTGCCGAGTTGTCCGGCCAAGGTGTCGGTGCTCCCCGGCGCTGCGCCCAGGGGCAGATTGGTCAGCAGCCAGATGGCGATCACGCCGAGCACGATGAAGCGCGTCGCACGGGAGAGAAAGTGCCTGACTTCAAGCCAGCCGCGCATCGCCACCTGGCGCAGGGTCGGCACCCGCCAGGGCGGCAGTTCGACGACGAAGGGTTCGCTGCTCTTGAAACGACCGCGGAACAGCAAGGCCGTGACGATCATGGTCAGAAAGCTCGCGAGATAAAAGCCGAAGATCACCCAGGGCGCCTGCATCGGCGCAAAAATGGCCGAGACGATGAACAGAAACACCTGCAGCCGCGCCGAGCACAGCGACAGCGGAATCACCAGCATGGAAAGCAGGCGCAGCGGACGTGCGCGCATCATGCGCGTGCCCATCACCGCCGGCACGTTGCAGCCGAAGCCCATCAGGACCATCACGAAACTGCGTCCGTCAAGGCCCAACTTGGCCATCAGCGCGTCGGTGAGAAACGCGGCGCGCGCCAGGTAGCCGCTGTCCTCGACCAGCGCCATGAAAAAGAAGAACAGCACAATCAGCGGCACGAACGCCGCCACGGTGACGAAGCCGGCATACACGCCGTCGAGCAGCAGGCCATGGAAAAAATCGGGCAATTGCGCCGCCACGGGTTCCAGGGCGAGTTGCCGCAGCTGATCGAAGAGCCAGGTCAAACCCTGCTGCAAGGGGCCGCCGATCCAGAACACCGCCTGAAACAGCAGCAGCATGGCCAAGAAGAACAGCGGCAGGCCCAGCCAGGGATGCAGGGCAAGACGGTCGATGCGATCGGAAACCTGCTCGGGCAATTGCAGCGGCAAGGTCACCGCCTCGGCCATCATCGCCGCGGTTTCCTGCTCGATGCGCACGTCGTCGGAAAGCACGGCCTGCAGCTGGGCGCGTCGTGCCGGGCCGACATCGCTGGCGTCGGCCAGCGCCTGTGCCAGAACGCGCATCGCCTCGACCTGGCCGAGACCATACTTGGCGGACAGCAACACCACGGGCATGCCCAGGTGCGCCGCGAGCCGCGCACAGTCGACTTCCACGCCGTTGCGCTTGGCCTCGTCCGCCATGTTGAGCAGCAGCACCGCCGGCAGGCCGAGCGAACGGACCTGCAGGACCAGCGGCAACTGGCGTTCGATCTGCGTGGCATTGACGACGATGGCAAGCAGGTCGATCGGATGCCCTTCGAGCAGATGCCGGACGACTTTCTCGTCGTCGGAAAACCCATGCAGATCGTAGATGCCGGGCAGATCGACCATTTCGGCGATATGCCCGCCGAGCAGGATTTTGGCGCTGGACAGGTCCACCGTGACGCCGGCCCAGTTGGCAACGCGCGCGGATGAACCGGTCAGACGGTTGAACAAGGTCGACTTGCCCGTATTGGGCATGCCCAACAGGGCGATGCGCTTCACTGCGGAGAAACGCTGATCAAGTCGGCTTCGGTTTGGCGCAGCATCACATCGGTGGCGCCAAGGCGGACATGCAACGGACCCGCCCAGCGGCCGCGGCGCATCAGTTGTATGCGGTTGCCAATGCGGAAACCCAGGGCGGCCAGCCGGTGATGCAGGGCTTCATCGGCATGGACGGCGGAAATCAGGGCTTCCTGTCCGGGAATAAGCTCGCTGAGCAGATGGTTTTTTGATTTCATGTGGAGCATTCTACCAAATGAGAACCATTCTCGTTTGACCTTAATCAAGTTTCATTGAATATGTGCCGCAAGGCGCATCAGCAAATACCTGCCCCAAGGAATTCAGCTTGCCGCGAAAGAAAGGACGCCGGAAGCCCGGGAAAGACTGTAGCTGAAAACCACAACAGTCAAGTGGGCATTAGAACAACGCAGCTTGCCTTGCAGGTTCGGTGCTGGCCGTGGCCGGATGGGCGCGTTGCCGGGAAGGCTTGCGGATGGAAGGCATTCTTCGGGCATCCGCCAGCGCCATCATGTCGGTGGCGAATTCCTCGCAACCCTCGTCACAATAGTCGCCCCATTTCATGTAAAGATGTCGCAAGGCCATGCGCAAGTTTTCGCCGCGCAGCTGATTCATGGCCGCATCGATGTCACGAAACAACGCCTTCTCGTCAAGGCAATACGCCTCGGGCAAGTAGAGCGAGGTGGTTGTCGTGTAGGCGTCTCTGGGTACGGGCATGGTGTAATCTGGTTCAATCCGATAAGGGCGAATACGTATTTGAGCATACTCCTGTTGCCTGATCTGCTTGCCGGAAAATAAGCCTGAATACTCCCTGATCTCGACCAATGGCCCATTGGCAATGACCAAGTTCGGGTTTCTCAGCTTCGGATTTCCGCTGTTCCGAACAATTGCCCGAGTAATTGGGTTTTCTCTTGCACGCTCAAGCTGCTATCATTTTCATTGCATCGCGCCGCAATTATGTTGCGAAAAATCTTACATGACTCCCAGCACCAGCCTTTCTGATCGGGCGTTGCCCATCATGGTTTCCATAGCGGGCGTCTGCATGGCCCTGCTGTCGCTGGGTCTGCTCATCAAAGCCGCCAGCCTGGGCGTTTTTCTGCGCCAGTTGCTGGGTTTCATCGGCGTGATCTTTGTCAATAGCGTGATCCTTTCCTACGTGGCCCTGCGCATCAGTTTCAGCAGCAATCGCGATGCGACCCTGGGCGAAAAGATCTTTGTCATGGTGTTATCCCTCTGCACGGGGGTCAGCCTGGCGATAGCCCACACTTCGGGAGCATAAGCCTCCCTGATATGATCGGCACTTCCGCCCGAACCCCTGAGGAATAAGCGTCATGGATTTTCCCCACCTGCTGCAGCAACTCGCGCATGCCGTCGAAAACCACAATGCCGAAGCATTCGTTGACTGTTTCACCCCGGATGCCATATACGAGGACTACTTCTACGGCCGCAAGCAAGGGCATCGCGGCCTGCAGGAAATGCTCGAACACTTCCACGCCGGCGCGAATCATTTCCGCTGGGAATTTTTCCAGCCGGTCTGTTCCGGCAACCTGGGCTATGCCAGCTATCGTTTCAGCTTCGATTCCCTGCATCCCGCTGCGCTGGGTCGGCGCGTCGGCTTCGACGGCATCAGCTGCATCGAACTGCGCGATGGACGCATCTGCCGTTATCGCGAAATTTTCGATCGCGGCATGGCGCTGGCGCAGCAGAATTTCGCTGTGGAACGCATCATGCGCACCGAGGGAAAATACGCCGCCGCCTTGCGCGATTCACCCGAATGGGCATCACATTTTCCGCAGCCAGCCTCCCCGGTGTGATCCCATGAAACGCTGCTTCAAGGCTCCTTGCTTGAAGTTTCGTGCGGCAGGATATCTTGCTGATTCACACGCTCTTCAACAAGAATCGCCTCACCTTCGATGACTTGCCCGCCCTGTTGAACCTCTGACATCTGTTTTCGTATTTTTCTGGTTTTCCAAAGGAAGTAACCCCAGGCCAGAAGACCAAGTGTTGCAAGGACCGCCAATAACACGAGGGAAAACATCAGCCCAAGAACAAAAATGATTGTTCCTCCAACTGCTGCAAGCAGCTTTCCAAGCATACCGAATTGAGCGGGCTGTCTCATCGCGCGGGATAACAGGCCACATGTTGCGGCCGGTATCAATTGTCGGGGTTCAAGATACTACAAAGGCTTTTCTTGCTGGCGGATTGTAGATTGTATACCGGAGTGACATCCCTGCCGGCTTTATCCTCCCAAGCATTTCGACGCAGGACGCTATAGTCTGCTCCCGCTATTTATAATTGCCAGATCATGTATTGGGAAAAAGAGTTAGAAACCATTGACCGGAAAAACCTGGAGAGACTCCAGCTTGAGCGATTGCAGCAGACACTGCGCCAAGCCGCAAATTCTCCCCACTACGGAAGAATCCCGGAAATCGGCCGCTACGTTCAATCAGGGATGGCGTCGATCGAGCAGGTTCATGCCCTCCCCTTCACTACCAAGGAACAGATGCGGCAAGACTTTCCCTGGGGCTTCCTTGCGGCGGACAAGAAGGAGGTTGTCCGTTTGCACAGTTCGAGCGGCACAACGGGAAATCCCACGGTTGTGTATCACAACAAGCACGATCTCGACAGCTGGACGAATCTGATGGCGCGTTCCCTGTTTGCCGCAGGCGTGCGCGACACCGATGTATTTCAGAATATCTGCGGCTACGGATTATTTACCGGCGGACTCGGATTCCAGTATGGCGTGGAGAAGCTGGGTTGCCTGAGCATCCCCGCCGGAGCGGGAAACAGCCTGCGTCAGATCAAGCTGATGCGCGATTTCGGAACGACCGTCGCGCACGTCATTCCCAGCTACCTGGGACGTTTGTTCGATGTCTTCCAGGAAGAAGGGCTCGATCCCCGCAAAGACACGCAGCTGCACACGCTGGTGATTGGCGCCGAGCCGCACACCGAGGAGCATCGGCTGCGAATTGAAGCCATGTTTGGCGTCAAAGCCTACAATTCGTTTGGCCTTTCCGAGATGAACGGTCCTGGCGTCGCCTTCGAATGCGCGGAACAAAATGGCTTGCATATCTGGGAAGACGCCTACCTTGTCGAGATTATCGACCCCGAAACCCTGCAGCCGGTCGCCGATGGCCAAATCGGCGAGTTGGTGATGACCACCCTCGACCGGCAAGCCATGCCTGTCGTGCGCTACCGCACGCGCGATCTGACGCGCTTTCTGCCCGGCGCATGCCCCTGCGGGCGCACCCACCGCCGCATTGACCGGATCTCCGGACGTTCCGACGACATGTTCATCATCAAGGGCTGCAATGTTTTTCCCATGCAGATTGAAGGGATACTGATGAAGCTGCCGGAGGTCGGCGAGGACTATCGCATCCTTCTGGAAACAATCGCTGACCAGGACGAAATGATTGTTGAAGTCGAAGTGAAAAAAGAATGGTTCAAGGGCGACCTGGCGTTTCTCGAGCGCCTGCAGAAACAGATCACCCATCTTGTGCGCGACGAAGTGCTGGTTCGTCCGCGGATAAGACTCGTTGCAGCAGGATCAATTCCCAAGGCGGAAGGCAAGGCCCAGAGAGTTTTTGACCATCGCAAGACATAGCCGACACAGCCGAATATGACCTGCCAAGCATCCCTATTTGATCTGCGTCAGCCCGGAACCCAGGAAGCTGCCTATGCATAAGGTAAAATGCTGCCCAAGCCGTTTACCGTAGGAAGGCTCATCCGAAATATGCTTGCTGACAACCCCGGCACCAAATCCATCCTGTATGTACGCTTGCCCTGCTGGAAGATTTATCCTGGCGGCGTGATTTACGTCGCCGATTACATCCACAAGCAACGTCCGAACATCGCCCAGCACCTGCTCGACTTGGCACTGGTTGCGCCAGGCCAGCGCAAGCGCGTATTGCGCAACAAACTCCAGGAACTGCAACCGGATCTGGTCGCTTTTTCCTGGCGCAATATGCAATCCTTCGGTCCGCATCCCGAGGACGACGCGCTTGACGTGGTGATGAAATTCGACCACTCGCCTCATCTTTGGGACCGCCTCAAGTCGGTCAAGGATGCGGTGCGCATCATCGGAGACTATGTGCTCAGTCGCCTGCGCAATTTCGGCTACATGAAGATGGTCCGTCGCTTGCTGCCGGAGGCGCGCATCGTCGTGGGCGGCACAGCGGTTTCGATATTCGGCAAACACGTCGTAACCAAGTGCCCCAACGATACTGTCGTGGTCATCGGCGAAGGCGAGGACGCCATGCTGTCCATCGTCGATGGTTTGACAAACCCCAAAGGTGAATATTTCTACAAGGACAAGTCGGGCACGGTGACGCACCGGATACGCAGCGAGGATTTCGATCTGCGTCAGCTGACAGCCGTGGACTTCCCCTATGTGGAATCCATCTTTCCTTCATTCCGCGAGTACCTCGGCGACGACATCGGGGTGCACACCAAGCGCGGCTGCCCCTTCCAGTGCCACTTCTGCCTCTACAACAAGATCGAGGGCGCGCAGCAGCGTTATCGGGATCCGGCGGAAATCGGCAAGGAAATCGAAGTGCTTAACCAGCGCTATGGCGTCAAACACATCTGGTTCACCGACGCCCAGTTCTGTTCCACGCGACGCAGCATGGAGCATGTCGAACACGTGTTGGACGAGATGCTGGCGCGGCAGACCCGGGTCAGCTGGTCCGGCTACCTGCGACTGAATTACCTGACCCCGTCGATTGCGCAGAAGATGCTGGCCACGGGCATGTGCAGTGTGGATCTGTCATTTACCGGCTCGCAGGAAGTGATCGACCACCTGACCCTCGGCTATTCCCTAGAGCAGCAGATGGAAGCCTTCCGCATGCTCAAGGCGCAGGGCCACGACAAGCAGAAGGTGAAGCTTTACATCCCGCTGAATGCCCCCGGCGAGACTATGGAGACGCTGCGCCGGACCATCGACAAGATCAAGGAGATTTATGGGCTTTTCGGGCGCGATCAGGTCTTGCCGTTCATTTTCTTCATCGGCATCCAGCCCGGCACGCCGGTGGAAAAGCTGCTGATCGAACGCGGCTACCTGCCGCCGAATTACAACCCGCTGACACTGAATCCATTCACGATCAAGAAACTCCTCTACAACCCGAAGCCATTGGGCAAGCTGATCGGGCGCGCCTATCTCGAGGCGGTGGAGTCGCTCGATCCTTCCAGCGAATACATCGGTCGATTGACGCTGGACATCATCGAGCGCAATTTGCCGACATTCGCTCCGGAACTTGTGGCGTCCCCCGCACTGAACTCGTGACTTTCGCGATCAATCGGGATCGTAGCGGCCAGTTCAATCGGCTTTAGAAACGGCCTTCACGCTGGGATCAATACGGATTTGGCACCGATCATCAGCGCAGATGCCCGCTTGAAATCTGCATGAGCACGACATTGCTCAGCGTGGCGCAACTGAGCGCCTGTCTCGAAGACAGGAATCTGCGCGTCTTCGACTGCCGCCACGATCTGCGCAACCCGGACTATGGAACCCAGGCCTACGCACGCGGCCATATTCCCGGCGCCCAGTTTCTGCATTTGGATCGCGATCTTTCTGGGACGACGAATGGAAGTAACGGTCGCCACCCGCTGCCCGAACGAAAAGTATTCGCCGCAACCTTGTCGCGCTATGGCGTGTGCGCCGATACCCAAGTAGTTGCGTACGACAACGAGGGCGGCATTTTTGCAGCCCGCCTCTGGTGGATGCTGCGTTGGATGGGCCACTTTCGCGTGGCGGTTCTGAACGGCGGTCTTGCTGCATGGAAAATGGCCAAGCTGCCCTTGTCACAGGAAGCGCCCGTGCCGGCAGCGGCAGATTTTCAGATGCGGCCCGGGGACCGGCCGCTTAATGCCGAAGATGTTCTCGCCAATCTGGATTCAGCCCGGATGCTTCTGCTCGACGCCCGCGATCCGGACCGCTTCAGCGGCGCAAAGGAAACACTCGATCCGGTGGGTGGCCACATCCCGGGTGCTATCAACCGCTTCTTTGCCGACAACCTTGATGAAAACGGCATTTATTTCAAGCCTGCCGCAGAACTGTCAACTGACTACTCCGCCATACTGAACGGACGTGATCCGGGCTCCGTGGTACAGACCTGCGGCTCTGGCGTCACTGCATGTCACAACCTGTTGGCTATGGAAACCGCCGGCCTGCAGGGCTCCCGCCTCTATCCCGGTTCCTGGAGCGAGTGGTGTGCTGATCCGACACGTCCGATCGCTCAAGGAGATTCTTGAGCAGTTTCATTCGTCTCATTTTTCGGCTTCCGCGCGATGAAAGTGACGAACGATTTGATCGTCTCGCCCGGTGCCGGAAAGTCATCAAACTTTTCGCAGAGTATCTCCCACCCGACAAAACGCGCCCGCATTTCGTCTGCCGCAAACAGGCAGCAGGAAGCGGGATCAAACATGTCGAGATAGCTGGTGCCCTGGATCAGGACATTGATGGCGGCGATTCCGCCAGGGCGAACGCTGGCCTGGAGTTGTTCCAGTTGGTGCCTTGCGGTGGCGCAATCGAAGAACATCAGCAGACCGATCGAGACGACTGCATCGAAATCTTCGACAAACCGATAGGTGCGCAAATCCGCCAAGGCAGCCTTGAGCATCAGGCCTTCCTTGAGGGAAACCTCGGTCAGATGGCGGATCGCCGTGGGCGCCGCGTCAAGCGCAAGCACCGAGCAGCCGCGGCGCGCTGCCGCGAGCGCCAGG
Organism: Betaproteobacteria bacterium; assembly: GCA_016234745.1. Lineage (GTDB taxonomy): Bacteria > Pseudomonadota > Gammaproteobacteria > Burkholderiales > Rhodocyclaceae > JACRAR01. The sequence goes on from JACRAR010000030.1 coordinate 21,975, forward strand.
TTGCCCAGGCCGCAGCCGAAATCCAGTAGCCGCCCCTGCAGATAAGGCAAGGCGAGGGTTTCGAACGGATTGAGCGCCATTTCGCCTGAGCTGACCTGCTTGCGAAACTGGGTTTCGAAAAAATCGATGCTGATACTCATGCTGTGCAATTCTCAAGGTAAGTCAGGCGGACAAACGCAACAGGTCGGCAACAAGGTGTCTGACGGCTTGTCTTTCCGTACGGGGAAGAAACAGGTGAGTTCTTGTCGCGACCTGCCGCGCCAGCCTGTGCAGCAGTCCGCCGGGACTGTCTTGCGTTTCCCGGCAATCGCGCAGCAGGCGCACCAGTTGTTCCGCATCGCCCCACTCGAAATATCCGCCGTAGTCCTCGCCGAGGAGGCCGACATTGCCGTCGATACGCGAGGCAAGCACCGGCGTGCCACTCATGGCCGCCTCGATGATCACCTGCGCACCGCCTTCGATTCGACTGCAGTGGACCAACACATGCGCGTGCTGGATGCGTCGCCGGGTTTCCGCGTGCGGCCTGTTGCCCAGCCAGCGGTAGCGCGGGCAAGCCGCCATGAGCGCCGTGGCCTCGTCCGCAAGGGCCTGATTCTGCGGCCCGCCCACTTGATCGATGCAGATGCCGGCGTCGGGCGCAAGCATTCGCGCCGCAGCGTACAACGTCGCCGGTGATTTCTCCTCTCTCAAGTGACCCACCATCACGGCTTTCAGGTGGCGGGAGGTCTTGGCCGGAAGCGCGCGCCGTGTTGCAGACTGGAATATCACTCTGGTCTTGCCGCGCTGTTCCGGCGGCAGGGCCAGCGGAGCGCGATCCTGCAAAACGACCAACGCATCGGCATCCATCAGCGCATCCTGTGCCGCGGGGTCGGTGCGAATATCGCGATACAGATCGGTTCCGGTCAGGACGACCGCGAGAGGTGCTGTACCGTGATGCGCGCGCCAGGCCGCAATCGAGCTGGCCGAACGCCGCGCATGCAAGGCGATCATCAGGGTATCCGACGCAGCAACGAAATCCGGCCAGGTTTTGACCAGACGCGTCGGGTAGAGCGGCGCCAAGAAGCGCCTCCAGCGTTCTGCGGTGCGCCAGTTGCCATTGTTGGCTTCTGCAGATGCTGGAGTGACAATCACCACCTGAACATGACGTGACGACATATGCGCCCCCGACCAGGGATACTCCTCACCTAAAGCAATTCGACAACCCACCGGGTTACCGTGCCGGTCGCCTGGGCGCATTGTCCGCCGCGGGCTCGATCAAAGGACTTGTATTCTTCGGCGTTCCACCCTTGATCTTGTCGTCCAGGGCAAAGCATTCGGCGATCAACGTCCTTCAAACAACAATAAAGCTTTCTGTTGATTCATTGTAGCGCAGCCAGATGTACCAAATCAGAAGGACGCCAAACCCGAGGGAAAACGCCGCTGCGTGACCGCCGAGCAGGTCTGGCAGATAGACCTGGATGCCCACTTTGGTGAACTCGATGTTGTCGGCGCCGCTCTCGCGCGCCATCACATCCCAGTGCGAAAGGATGCCGGAGAATGTCGAACCGCCCCAGGCGAAGAAGAACACGGCCAGCCAGAGTTTGATATGCCCCTCTCCGGCACGCCAGAGGGCGCCGGAGGCGCAACCGCCGGCAAACACCATGCCGATACCGAAAATCGCACCGCCTACCAGCGAGCCCAGCCAGAATGTGGCGGGAATGACATCGTAGGGATCAGCCAATTTCTTCTGCAGGATGATGGCGGCAATTGGGATGCCAACAGCCAACGCGAGGATGACGGCCTTGGTCATTTCACCCTCACCCGTCATGAATGGCTCGCGGAACGCGCGTGCGAAACAGAGGCGCGAACGATGCATCACGAAGCCCATGCAGAAGCCGATGCCGACCAGGATGGCGCGCGTGGTTATCTGCTCATTGTCGCTGCGAAACCAGACGAACATCCAGCCGCCGACTGCCGCGGCCAGAAGCAAGCCGATGAAAGGGAAGCTCCTTTGCAGAGGCAGGTTGACAGCTGGAGGCGACCGGGTACCCCAAGAAAAGTGATCCAGTGTCCACATCAGCAACTTCAATCCCGTAATCGCACCTATCATCAGACCTGCAGCCATGACCCAGCCGGCGGGAGAAGAATTCATCGCCGGCGTAAAGAACCCCCCGGTTGTGCATCCGCCGGCCAATGTGGCGCCTATCCCCATCAGCGTGCCGCCTAGTCCGCCCCAGAGATATTCCAGCTTGGGGGCACGAAAGATGCCGAATTGCCCCGAACATAACGCTGCCGAGCATGCGCCAAGGATCAGCATGATGTTCATCAAGGACATGCGATGCAACAACGGGGATTCCAGATTGGCCTTGATGTTCAGCAAAGGGCCGAGACCGATGGCGTTATTGAACCAATCGCCCCACAGGCGGAGACCTCCGAAGACGCCCCAGAAAGTTCCCCTCACCATCAGCAGCGCGATCAGAAGCACAAGCACCATTACGCCGAGATAGGGTGACCAGGGTTCAACCAGCAAACGCTGGTAGTCTTCGCGCAAACCTGCGCTCCAGGATCGATTTTCGGGCATGGATTTCAACTCTCAGTGATCGAATCGATGTAAGTGTTCTGCGCAGTTCGCTGTTGGGTGATTTGGCGGCCTGCTACTTGCGGTGTTCTGGATGCCCTGTTGGAAGCGGGAACGAATCACTTTTCCCTGGCCGGTTCAGCAATGCTTTATCAGCATAGGTGCGTCGCGGCGGATTTTATTGACATACGTCAATATATTATAAAATAATGATATAGAGATTCGGATTAATCATTGATTATTAAATCTTAAAATATGCTCTGCATCCGCATTCTGTCATTTGCGTTCTTGACAACAGATATTTGTTGACTAAAAATATCAACTATTCCCGGCTAAGCGATTCGAATTCCAATTTCAATAGATAGAGGGCTGATATGCTGAACATCAAAGGCAGGCAGATTGATACCGATGCGGAAGGATATCTGGCCAATCTCGAAGATTGGTCGGAGGAGTTGGCGGATCAACTTGCCGACAATGATCATCTGACGCTGACTGAGGAACATTGGAAAGTATTGCGCTGGATCCGCGACTACTATTCGGAAAATGGCATCGCCCCGAACCTGCGTATCATGCAGAAATTCATCGGCGATCAACTGGGCAAGCAATATGCCGACAAGAAACATCTGTTCGAACTCTTTCCTTATGGCCCGGCCAAGCAGGGTGCCCGCTATGCCGGTATGCCCAAGCCAACAGGCTGTGTTTAATGCAACCGGGTCTGTGCGATGGGGATGTTCCCCGGCTGCAACGCAGCATGTAACTGATTGCCGCAATACACACCGGCAACCATGAAAGGTATTGTCTTGCTCGGCCATGGCGCCCGCAATCCCGAGTGGGCGGCGCCGTTCGTTCGCATTCGCGATGCCATTCTTAAACGCCAGCCTGCGGCCTGTGTCGAAATGGGCTTCCTCGAACTGATGCGACCGACTCTGGATGAAGCGATAGACATCTTGGTGAACCGGGGAATCCGGCAGATCGTCATCGTGCCGATATTCATGGCTGCCGGCGTACACATCAAAAAAGATCTGCCGCTACTGGCGGCGGCAGCAATGGAGCGGCATGCGCAGCTGAACATCAGCCTGGCGGAACCGGTTGGAGAAGTTCCGGAAGTGATCGGCGCGATGGCCGACTATGCGCTCGTGCAGTGATGAATTCACGTCCGCGCACATATCTGGCGCACATATCTGGAATTGATCGGTACAATTCCAGACCGTTGAAAAATGGCCGCATCCGATTCAACGCAATAGAGCATTGCGATGATCCGATGCGGCTTCCCGGCTAAGGGGAAAGAAGATGAAACATTTAACGCCGTTGGAGACCCACAAATTTCTCCAAGAAAACCCACTCGCCTTGTTCATCGATGTCAGGAGCGAGATGGAGTTTCTTTTTGTCGGTCATCCCGTGGGGGCCATGATGGTCCCCTGGAACGACGGTCCCGATTGGGAAATCAACCCCCATTTCGTCGCCCATGTCAAAAAGGCGGCCAGTGTAGACCGGCCAGTCGTTTTGATCTGTCGCAGCGGCAATCGCTCCCGTGATGCCGGGGCGGCACTGGAACACGCCGGATTCACCGAGGTTTACAACGTTCTGCACGGTTTCGAGGGCGAACTTGATGATCATCACCAACGCGGGAAGACTTCAGGTTGGCGCTTCGAGCAACTGCCCTGGGAGCAATGCTAGTGCCCGAAGTTGTTTCTGGGGTGCTAGTGCCCGAAGTTGCTTCTGGGGTGCTAGGGCGCCTCGAGCTGTTGGCCCCCTGATTGGCCTTCATCAGTGTTGCGGCTTCATGGCATAAGAAGTTCTTGAATGCCTCCGCCAGGGGGGACAAGGGTTTCCTAGCCAAGCGCACAACATGCCACCGGCGCATCAGAGGCGTGCCGACTACCGGCAGACGAACCAGCAAGCCGACGTCCAGTTCGAGACGGATGGTGTGCTCCGATATGAAACTGATACCCATGCCGGCCATCACGGCCTGTTTGATGGTTTCATTGCTGCTCATTTCAAACCGGTGTGCCGGCGCCAAATCCTGCTCGATAAAGTAGCGTTCCATGGCGCCGCGCGTTCCCGAACCAGCTTCCCTGACCAGGAAGGTTTCCCCGGCTATGTCGGCTGGCGCAAGTCTGCGCTTCCGCGCCAAAGCATGATCCGGCGCCGCAATGAAGACCAGCGGATTGATGGCGAAAGTATCCGCGGCAGTCTCCAGCTCCAGCGGAGGTGTACCCATGATGGCCAGATCTATCTCATTATCGCCAAGCTGGCGCACGATCGCTTGACGATTATTCACATTCAACTGCAACGCGATGCCCGGATGCCGGGCGCGAAATTGCGCGAGCAGGCGCGGCGCGAAATATTTTGCGGTACTCACCACGCCAACGCTCAGATGACCGCTGGCGAGTCCCCGAATCGCCGCCAAGGCGTCTTCAGCGGCAGCCAGCTGCTGGGCAATCAGCCGGGCGTGGCGCGCCAGTTCGGCTCCAGCATCGGTGGTGAAGATCCTCTTGCCCACCTGTTCGGTGAGCCGCAAACCAGCATCCTCCTCGAGCGCCCGGACCTGCATCGACACTGCCGGCTGTGACAGATGCAGCTCGGCGGCGGCACGCGAAAAGGAAAGATGACGCGCGACGGCCTCGAAGATCTTGAGCTGGCGCAGGCTGATATTTTTCATAAGTAGAGCTTATCATAATGATAAATATTTGTGACTATCTCTTATGGTATGAATTGACTAAAGTACGGTCCATGAATTTGATCAAGAGAATTTCGTACTCAGGGGAACACTCATGGACCAGTCACACCGCTACGCCAACCTCAACCTCAACGAAGCCGAGCTGATCCGCGCCGGCGGCCACGTACTGTGCGCCTACATCATGAAACCCAAGGCGGGTCACGGCTATCTGGCCACCGCCGCGCATTTCGCCGCGGAATCATCGACCGGCACCAATGTCGAGGTGTCCACCACCGATGACTTCACGCGCTCGGTCGATGCCCTGGTGTATGAAATCGATGAAGCGCGCGAACTGATGAAAATCGCCTATCCGATTGACCTGTTCGACCGCAATATCATTGACGGGCGCGCCATGCTGGCATCTTTCCTGACCCTGACCATCGGCAACAACCAGGGCATGGGCGACGTCGAATACGCCAAGATGCACGACTTCTATGTGCCGCCGAAGCTGCTGCAGCTGTTCGATGGCCCTGCCTCCGGCATCGCCGACCTGTGGCGCGTCTTAGGCCGGCCCGTGGTCGACGGCGGCTTGATTGTCGGCACCATCATCAAGCCCAAGCTCGGCCTGCAGCCCGAACCCTTCGCCTCAGCCGCTTACGACTTCTGGCTGGGAGGCGACTTCATCAAGAACGACGAGCCGCAGGGCAACCAAGTGTTCGCGCCCCTGCGCCGCACCATGACCTTGGTTGCCGATTCCATGCGTCGCGCCCAGGACGCCACAGGGGCTGCCAAACTGTTCTCGGCGAACATCACCGCCGATGATCCGTTCGAGATGATCGCCAGGGGCGAATACATACTTGAAACCTTTGCCGAAAACGCTAGCCACGTTGCCTTTCTGGTCGATGGCTACGTTGCCGGACCCACCGCGGTGACCCTCGCCCGGCGCTACTTCCCGCAGCAATTCCTGCACTACCATCGCGCCGGACACGGTGCCGTCACCAGCGCCCAGTCGAAGCGCGGCTACAGCGCCTTCGTGCATTGCAAGATGGCGCGGCTCTCCGGCGCCTCGGGCATTCACACCGGCACCATGGGCTATGGCAAGATGGAAGGCGCAAAGGATGACCGCAGCATCGCCTACATGATCGAACGCGACAGCGCTGACGGCCCCTATTACCACCAGGATTGGCTGGGCATCAAATCGACGACGCCGATCATTTCGGGCGGGATGAATGCGCTGCGCATCCCGGGATTCTTCCACAACCTCGGCCACGGCAATGTCATTCTCACTGCCGGAGGCGGCGCCTACGGCCACCTTGATGGGGCAGCCGCCGGAGCAAAATCGTTGCGCCAGGCCTACGAATGCTGGCGCAGCGGCGCTGATCCAATCGATTATGCGCAATCGCACCACGAATTCGCGCGAGCGTTTGAGTCGTTTCCCCAAGATGCCGACCAACTTTTCCCGAATTGGCGCACTCGACTCAATCTGCGGTAGCATGCCCTGGAGACAAAACCACTATGCCTGATCAACGCATTACCCTGACCCAGTTCATCATCGAGTCGCAGCGGAGTTGCGGCAAGGCGACAGGCGACTTCTCCGGTCTGCTCAACGACATTGCCACGGCCTGCAAGGTGATCGCCAACAATATCGGCAGGGGCGCTCTGGCAGGAACACTAGGCAGCGCCGGCGGCCAAAACGTCCAGGGCGAAGAGCAAAAGCAGCTCGACCTGATCGCCGACAGCGCCATGCGCCATGGCAACCAGTGGGCCGGCCACCTGGCCGGCATGGCCTCCGAGGAGCAGGAAGACATTATCGCGATACCCGACGCCTTCCCCCGCGGACGCTACCTGTTGCTCTTCGATCCGCTCGATGGTTCATCCAACATCGATGTCAACATTGCCGTCGGAACCATATTCTCGGTTCTGAAAAGTCCGCGCCCCGGCGCAGCGGCGAGTCTGGAGGATTTTCTGCAGCCGGGAACCGAACAGGTATGTGCCGGGTTTGCCCTCTACGGGCCGCAGACCATGTTGATCCTGACCACGGGTCAAGGCGTCAATGGCTTCACCCTCGACCATGGCATCGGAGAATTCATCCTCACCCACCCTTTGCTGCGCATCCCGGAAGAGACGCAGGAGTTTGCCATCAACGCTTCCAACGAACGCTTCTGGGAACCGCCGGTGCAACGCTACGTGGAAGAATGCCTGGCCGGCAAAAGCGGGCCGCGCAGCAAGGATTTCAACATGCGCTGGATCGCCTCCCTGGTCGCGGAAGCCTACCGCATTCTGATCCGCGGCGGGGTTTTCATGTACCCCAGGGACAGCAAGAATCCCAAGCAACCCGGACGTTTGCGCCTGATGTACGAAGCCAATCCGATTTCCTTCATCATCGAGCAGGCTGGTGGTGGCGCATCGACCGGACACAACCGGATCATGAGCGTGCTTCCCGAATCCTTGCACCAGAGAGTTCCCTTCGTGTTCGGCTCAAAAAGGGAGGTTGAACGGATCAACCGCTATCACCACGAATACGTCGGCGGCAATGAGCGGGAAGAAGACAGATCGCCGCTGTTTGCCACACGCTCGCTGTTCCGCAACTGAGCGCCTTTGCTCGGAAGGAGATTCCATGTCGGTCAAGCATCCCATCGTCGCCATTACCGGCTCATCCGGTGCCGGCACCAGTTCGGTGACCAAGACGTTCGAACACATCTTTCGCCGGGAGGAAATCAATGCCGCCGTCATTGAAGGCGATTCTTTCCACCGCTACGATCGCAAGGCGATGAAAATAGCCATGGCCGAAGCCGCGCAGGGCGGCAACCACCATTTCAGCCACTTCGGCCCGGAAGCCAATCTGCTGCCGGAACTGGAGGCGCTATTCCGGAATTACGGCGAGACCGGCACCGGCAAGGCCAGGAAATATTTGCACAATGCGGAAGAAGCAACGCCATTCGGCCAGGAAGATGGCACATTCACGCCCTGGGAAGAAATTCCCGGAGATACCGATCTGCTGTTCTATGAGGGACTGCACGGAGCCGTCATCACCGACAAGGTCAATGTCGCGCGTCATGCTGACCTGCTGGTCGGCGTCGTTCCCATCATCAATCTGGAGTGGATACAGAAATTGCACCGCGATAAAAGCGCACGCGGCTATTCAACCGAGGCCGTGGTCGATACCATCCTGCGCCGCATGCCCGATTACGTGAATTACATTGCACCGCAGTTCTCGCAGACACACATCAACTTCCAGCGCGTGCCGACGGTGGATACATCGAACCCATTCATTGCGCGTGACATACCTTCGCTCGACGAGTCGTTTGTCGTGATCCGCTTCGCAAAACCGAAAGGAATCGATTTCCCGTATTTGCTGACCATGATCCATGACTCGTTCATGTCACGGCCGAATATTCTTGTTGTTCCGGGCGGCAAGATGCCGCTGGCGCTGCAGTTGATCCTGACGCCGCTGATTCTGCGCCTTATGGAAAATCGCAGGCGAAACTGATCGGTGTTCAACTATAATTTGGCCTCTTTCATGGGGATCTGTGGCAATGACATCCGATCAACAATGCTTCGGGCGCGCCATCCAGTTGTTCGACGCCGCCAACAGCGAGGACCCAAACCAGGAAACCGCTGATGGCCGTGCCTGGCCCAAGGAACTTCTTTATGCCGAACGCATGAGTGAAATGCTGCAACGCTTCGCACCGGAAGCGTCCGATGCGGTTCGTCTTGCCTGCCGTGCCCAGCATATCCAGCGCTGGAAAATTCCACGCAAGGACTATCCGATGACGCCCGAGGGTTACCAACGCTGGCGCACCACGCTATACAAGTTTCACGCCGAGACGGCGGGCCGGCTGATGCAGGAAGCCGGCTATGCCGACGAGATGATCACGCGCGTCAAGACCATTGTCGGGAAACGCGGCCTCAAGGTAAATCCGGAGACGCAAATGATGGAAGACGTTGTCGACTTGGTTTTCATCGAACACTACATGCTCGGTTTCGCCTCGCAAAAAACCGAATACAGCGAAGCGAAGTGGCTCGACATCATCCGCAAGACCTGGAAGAAAATGTCCGAGCGTGGACACGCCTTCGCACTTTCCGGACAATTGAAACTTCCTGAATCCCTAGTGCCGTTGATTCTCAAGGCGGTGCAGCCGGGCTGATGGACAGCCCGACGCTTCGCACTGTCCGCTATTTGCGCTTGAGATAAAACTCGAACTCCTTGTTGTTTTCTCCGCTGGAGAGCAGCTCGTTGCCGGTCTGCTTGGCGAAAGCGGCAAAGTCCTTTACCGAACCTGGATCGGTCGACAGGACGCGCAGCACCTGGCCCCCGGTCATTTCCGCCAATGCCTTTTTTGCCCGCAGAATCGGCAGCGGACAATTCAGTCCGCGCGCATCGAGATCCTTGTCAAAGTCCATCTTCATCCTCCTCTTGCACAGAATTAATCAAAGTATCCAAAGTATCGTTGCGCTTCAATTGTAACGTTGCTGATGCGCCAGCGGATCAAATCGACGGCTGCCTAAAACTTCAGTCCATAGGCGATGCCGATCGAGTCTTCGTAAAGGCTGATTTTTTCGTTTCCGGCGATGCCCATGCCGCCGGGTACTCCAGGTGTGGTGGTCACCCAGTTGTTAAACAGGCTTGGAGCGGTCATGGAATTCTTGAAAGCGTGCATGTAAGCCATGGTCAGTTCGGAATTCTTGCTCAGGCTGTAGGTGAAGCCTGCGGTCAGATGATCCTGCACGATACCGGGCGCAATGATGTTGAAGGTCACGTCACGCGACTGGATCGGGTTGTCTGTGCGATCGTAGCCCATTCTCAGGGTCAGGCTGGGGTTGTATTGATACTCCGCACCCAGCTTGATGACATTCACACTCTCCCAGCCAAAGCCGCGGCAGCTGCTGCAACCAAGCGAGCCTACCGTGCCGGGAGGCGTCGGCGGATTGGCTGAACCGGGCCAGGCACTGTTATTCGTGCTGGGATTGCCCACCGATTTGATCCCCGAGTAATCGATGCGCTTGAAATCTGCCGCCAGCGTGATGCTTGGCGTTGCCTTGTAGGCTATGCCCAGGCTCAGGTTCGCGGGTATGTCGAAATTCCCTCGTCCGGCAAACAGGTCCCGGTACTTGTCGAACCTGCTCATTTGCATTTTGGTCGCTATGGATGCCCCCAGCGTGATGCTGTCCGAGACCACGCCCTGCCAGCCCACGCGCACCCCGTAACCATGCGATGAATCATAGCCGCGGTTGGTCAGGCTGTTGTTCGACGCCAAAGGCGTGAAAGGTGCGGGCGTAAAGCCGTAAAACCCGTCCAGGCCGCGGGCGGCGAATTTCTGATAGCCGATGAGCAGCGCGGCACCGAAGGAATTGTTCGGGTTGGCCTTCATTGAAAAAGTCGGCGCCACCACCAGCTGGATGAGGTTCTGGCTCAGTTCGCCGTTGCCGCAGAGCAAGTTGTAGCGCGGCACGCCTGGATTGAAGGAATTGCATACCGTGCCCGCGCCCCCTGCCAGTTGTCCGCCCTGATAGGTGGTATTCATGCCGCCGTGGCCGTAGACGCTGACGCCGACGGCCATGTCCCGGTTCAGCAGCTTGTTGTAGCCGAATTCAGGAATCAAGAACATGGTTTTTCCGCTTTGCGCGTAACCGTCGATCCCCGCCATGCTGCCGCTCCGTTCCGCGTGACGATGGGGCGAGAAGAAGTCCATCCCGACATCCAGCCTGTCCCCAACCCAGACCATGCTGGCAGGATTGTTGGCGCCGCCAAAGGAATCCTTGGTCATGGCGGTTGCGACACCCGCCATACCCTTGGCTGTCATGCCGTAGCCGTGGGATATGTATCCGTCTGTGGCAAGCGCCGGCACCGCAAAGCCGGTCATCAGCAACGCCGGCAATAGCTGTTTCAAATTCATGATGTCTCCCCTTTGTTATGGTTTGTTCAATTCCGGACAGCAGCTTCGATTACATGAATAGGCTGACATCAGCCTTTTGCGCCTCCGGCAAAAATGTTGCAGCACCTGCGAAGTCAAGCCCATCAATGAAATCGTCATGCTTGAAACCGAACAGCTCGACAGTCATTTGGCAGGCAATGAACTTGACATCGGCCTCCTGGGACAGCGCGCGCAACTCCGCGATGCTGGCCACGCCGTTGTTCCGGATGGTCTGCTGCATCAACAGGGTCGCCACCGACTCGAAGCCCGGAATGCCGGCCTGGACGAGATTGGGAATGTTCCAGTTGATACTCTTGAACCAGTCGGGCCCGAAAGGCATTTTCATGGGCATGCCGGGATTCCCCAGCGGACTCACCTTCAAATCCGAAATATCCTTCTTCAGCAGATTCAGGCCGTAGAAGGTGAAGAATATTTTTACATCCCACCCCAGAGCGGCCGCCGTCGACGCCAGGATAAAAGGTGGATAGGCCCAGTCAAGCGTTCCCTTGGTGGCGATGATGGTCATTGATGGGGTATGGCTCGCCTCGCGCGCCTGCAAGGCCTGTTCGATTTTCTGCGGCAGTATCTCGTCGATACGACGCTGGATAAGCTCATCGATGTTCGCGATTTCGGGGGTTGCTCCCATAGTTTCTCCTTTTTCGATCGGGCCAAAGTTGTTGTAGCAAAAAACTATTCGTTATGCCCAATTGTTGAATATTGAACAAGTTTTACATTTAAAGCGAGTTTTTTGTTTTTATTGCCGAATAACCTTGGTTAATGGGGGGCATGTGACGAGAGACCGGCTTGAGCAATATCGCTTCACTTGGCCTTTGCACGAAGTCGATCAGGCTTGGAGGCAGGCCTGGCCATTTAATGCTTGCGCCAGATGCGTATAAATGTGATTTATGTTTGAATACCAAATTATTGCAGTAAACGGATTCGCTGAGGAGAACACATGGCAGATCGCAGGTTGCAGGTATTTCATGCCGTTGCCAAACAGTCGTCTTTCACCAAGGCCGGGGAATTGCTGTTCATGACCCAGCCGGCGGTGACCTTCCAGATCAAGCAACTGGAGGAACATTTTGATACCCGCCTGTTCGACCGTGGCCATGGCCGTCTCACCCTGACGCCTGCCGGCGAGATGGTATTCGCATTTGCCGAGAAGATTTTGGGTCTTTCTGCGGAAATGGAGGTACGGCTGGCCGAAATGACCGGAGATATCGTCGGACCGCTGCTGGTTGGCGCTTCGATGACCATCGCCGAGTTCATGCTGCCCGCGATCCTCGGTGAATTCAAGTCGCGCTACATGGGCGTACATCCGCGCATGGTGGTGGCCAACTCGGAAGCCATTGAAAAGCGCGTCATCGACCACGCGCTCGACATCGGATTCATCGAATCGCCTTCCCGCCATCCCAACCTGCAGACCGAGGTTTGCTGCGAGGATGAGTTGGTAGTCATATGCAACCCGCAATTTCCTTTTGCCCGTCTCAAGGAAGTTCCCGTGGAAAACTTGCCGGACCAACCCTTTGTCTCGCGTGAAGAGGGATCTGGCACGCGCGAATTCACCGACGACTATCTGCACAAGAATGGCAGCAGCATCGAACAGCTGAACGTGGTGATGGAGTTGGGCAGTCCGGTAGCCCTGAATGCCGTGGTCAAAACCGGCATCGGCTATTCAGTGGCCTCGCGCACATCGGTGGTCAGTTCGCAGCGGCTGGGCGACCTCGTCGTGATTCCCCTGAAGCCGCGGCTGGTGCGCACGTTGTCGATGGTGTATCCCAAGGACAAATTTCGTTCGAAACTGGTGACAACCTTCGTCGACTTTGCCGCGGACAAGCTGAAGCAGCAAACCGCCGGAGCCATCTGAAAAGGCAGCCGCATCACGCTGGCGCCGGCTAAGCGCTGACGCGTTCGTAATAGCGCGCGCGATAGAGCAGCCGCGGTGCCGCCGGGTCATCCACAAAGGCAGACCGGTCGTGCAGCACATTGTTGCAGATCAATCCCATGCCGGCCTCGAGGCGGCCGTGGAGCGTCCACGCCGTATCGTGCGCTAGAACTTGCTCCAGCGCCGCCACGGCTGCCTGCGTCGCGGCGTCATTCTTCCATTCTATGCTGAGCTTGCGCGCCGTGTAGCGCATGTGCAGATGACCTTGGGCATCGACGCTGAAGACCGGGCCGCTCTGCGCTGCGCGTCCTGCGCCGGCGGCCTCGCCGCGCGCCGGGATGGTCATTGCATCGGCAGCCGAGAGTGCGCGGATATATTCGGGATCAGCGTCACGCAGCAGAATGTAGGCGATTTCGTGGTCGAGCAGCCGGTTCGCCCCACCGCTTTGCGCCGGCCGGACACAGTGCAGCAGGAGACCGCGAATGGTGTGTTCGGGCGTATTGTAATAACCGTCGCTGTGCCAATTGATGGTGCGGTTTGTATACGGAATGAACTCAGCGTGTGTCCCGCCGTTCGCCACGGTCAGCGCGGCGATGCCGTCGTCATCGGCGAGGTAGTGCCGATCCAGATTGCGCAGGCCGAACTGGAAGCCCAGGTGGCGCGGGATTTCGCTGTCGGCCTGGCCGGCCGTGTTGCTGGCATAGAGCGCCATGTTGGCGCGGCGCAGGCGTACTGCCAGTGCTTCCCGTTCGCTGGCGCTAAGCCGGCGCGGGTCGTTGATTTCCACCAGCAGTTCGTCGAGCCGGGTCGCAGCCGCGGCGAGCTTGGCGGCACGCCAGACCGCATAATCGCTCTTGCACTCAAGCGCGAATGGCGAGGGCATCAGACCCAGACGCTCAATCGCCGCTGAGCCGCTCGCGCCGGGGCCGGCCTTCAGTTTCATCGGCTGGAACGAACAGGCTGGGAAGGGTCTTTTCCAGCAGTGCCACGGCTTCGGGTACTTCGATTTCCATCACTTGGTCGGTGATCCACAGATGGTCCTTTTCCGGCACCGCACCGCGCAAACGATCGGCAAAGCAACGGCGGAAGCCAAAGTCAGGTCCAGCAGAACCGTAGCTGAAATCGGCGTAATCGCTCCCCGCATGGTTAAAAACTTCCAGAAAGTGCTGGCGGCAAGCGCCGGTTGCCGTGGGCATCAGCAGCATTTCCGCGTTGTCTTCCACCACGTCGGCAAGCCGCAGCGCCAGCGCGCGCGTGAAAGCAGCGCGCTGGTCGGCATCGACCAGACGGTAGGCGATGCGGTCGGCGACATGGGCAAGGAAAGCCATCTGTTCGCAGACGTAGTCGAAATAGGATAGTCCCAAATCAATATCGAACTGCGCCGTTCGCATGCGCTTGATTGATTCGACCGCGATTTTCCAGGCGAGCATGGCGATGACGCTGGCCAGGGTCGCCGGACTGCGCGCCTTGCCGCGGGCGTGAAAGCGACTCCTGACGCGTATCGCCATCAATGCTCGCCCTTGGTACGCAGCAGCCCGGCCAGGCGGTTGCCTTGCTTCTGCGGGCCGCCTCGGGGAAACAGGTCATGCAGATAGATGTTGTTACCCTTTTCCGTTCCCCACTTTTCGGCGAAGTGCTTGATCATCACGCGTACCTGGGGCTGGACGCGGCGTTCGTGGTAATAGTCGCGCAGGAAATGGATGACCTGCCAGTGCTCCGCAGTCAGGGCCAATCCTTCCAGAGCCGCCAGGGCCAGCACGAAGTCCTCTGACCAGTCGTCGAGATTGCAGATGTAGCCTTCCTTGTCGGTGGCTATTTCACGCTCGCCGACTTTCAAGGTCCGCATCGGACTGGCGCTGAACCCCATCAATACCCGCCCTTGCCGTAAGGCTGCGGCAGCCCGCCGATCTTGCAGGCCTGCTTGGCCGGTCCGGTCGGGAACAAATCATAGAGCGCCTTGCTGTCGCAACCCGGAAGGACATTCTCGGCCACCTCCTTCAACATGTTGCGGAAGTTTGGCGTATGCCCGTCGTCGCGATACTTGTCGCGCATGAAGGCAATCACCTTCCAGTGGTCATCGGAAAGCTCGACACCTTCCGCCTCGGCGATGACGCGCACGGCTTCCGCACTGAAATCCGGTTCCAGCAAATAGCCCTCTGCATCGGTGTCTTTTTCCACACCGCCTATGACATAGCCCATGTTCTCTCTCCTTTCAGTTTTTCTTCAGATAGAACTCGTGGCCGCCCCGGCCGCTGTCGACCGCGGCAACAAGATTGATGCTGCCCCCCTTGGCCCAGGCGCGCACGTCGCCGGGCGTGCCCGGGCAGTTGCTGATGAGCAGCAGGATTTCGCCTGGCTGCATGGTGTCGAGGAGCTTTTTCGCTTCAAGTATCGGCCCGGGACAACTGACACCGCGTATATCCAGCGTCAGGTTGACCTGCTGCTTGGGGCCGCCGCCCTTGCGCAGCGTGAACCGGGTCTTGCCGCCATCGCCTTGTTCCGTATGCACCAGCGCATTCCCCGTCACCTTGGCCCAGGCCGCAAGATCGTCGGCGGTGCCAGGACAATCGGAAATCAGCACCAGGGTCTGGCCAGGGTCGATATCATCGATCACTCGCTTGGCGCCCACCAGGGGCGCCGGGCAGGCCATTCCGCAAAAGTCCAGGATTGCCACAGGATTTTCATTTGTCATAAGATCCCTTTCTAAAGGTTAAGCGGTGCCGACGGCATGTGCTGTCCGGTGCGGCACAAAAATGCCGCAGCCGAGCCTGCGTCCCTCGCCCATGCCCGCCTGCTGCAGCAGCAGCGCATGTTCGGCCGACAGGCCGTGCAGCATCAAGCTGTAGCCATGCATCAGCGCGGTCTCGCCCTGGCGTATCTGGACCTTGCCGCAGACGATGTTGGCGCGTATCGCCAGCGCACTCAACCGGCGCTCGCAGCGGGCAAGAAACTCCGTTTCGCTGGCGCAGTCCAGGACGACCATGGGCGAGTACTGCGCGGGCAAGGGCCGCAGGGCGCGCTGGCTGGGTACGCCCAGGCGCAGGCCGGCATCGATATCCAGCGTGGCTCCCGCCAATGCCGCGGCACCCGCCAGTCGCGATTGCGGCAGGCGCAGCGTCAGTTGCGCGCGTTGGTTGAGAATCAGGCGGCCCGCACTGAGGCTGGCGCCCTTGATCGGCAGTATCCCGAGAGCATCTTCATGCTCCAGCCAGGGCAGCAAGGTACGTAACGAGAGCCACAAGGGCAACGCGTAATCCGCCCTCAGCTCATGGCCTGCGAGCGGAAAGACGAGGTCTGCGATTTCCCCGACAGTTCTCACGCACGTTCCCCTTTCACCCACGCCAGCATGGCTTGGCCCCAGCGTGCGGCACTCTCCGGGTCCATATCGAAGACAGTGAAGCGTTTACCCTCGCGTATCCGAACCCGCAGCAGCGGCATGCCGCCGGATTCGTAAACGATGCGCTGCAGTTCGATCTCCTGTCTGCCTATGGGCAGGACGAACTTGTCGATCGGCGTGATCTGGTTGTCCACTGACTCCTCCTATGCGGCAAGACTATCTCATCTTGCCAGAGACTCTCATTCCCGTGTGGGAGTGGCGCGGCATACTCCATCAGGGTAGGTAGGCATACTCGCACGGGGGATGGTTTGTGCACCGCGATGCCACCTAGCATGCGCCAAATCTGATATTCGAACACACGAACGAGGAGGCAATTAATGGCCAAGAAATTCCATCCGACGCCCAATCTCGACCAGCTCGAGAGCGGTCCGTGGCCCAGCTTCGTCACGGGCTTGAAGCGCCTGGCCAAGGACAAAGATTACGTCGTCGATCTGCTCGGCCATCTGGAGCATTCCTACAAGACGCGCAAGGGCTACTGGAAAGGCGGCACCGTCGGCGTCATCGGCTACGGCGGTGGCGTCATCCCGCGCTTTTCGGAAATCAAGAACGAAAAAAACGAACCGGTCTTTCCTGATGCCGCGGAACTCCATACGCTACGCATCATGCCGCCGGGAGGCATGCACTACGACACCAAGACGCTGCGCCAGTTCTGCGACATCTGGGAGAAACACGGCACCGGCCTGATCGCTTTTCACGGCCAGTCCGGGGACATCATGTTCCAGGGCTGCACTTCTGAAAACGTGCAGAAGGCCTTCGACGAAATCAACGAAATGGGCTTCGACATGGGCGGCGCCGGTCCATCCGTGCGCACCAGCATGTCCTGCGTTGGTGCCGCGCGCTGCGAGCAGTCTTGCTATGACGAGGCCCGCGCCCTGCGCTCCGTGGTCAACTCGACGCTCGATGATCTGCACCGTCCCGCCCTGCCCTACAAGTTCAAGTTCAAGTTCTCAGGCTGCCCCAACGACTGCATGAATTCGATTCAGCGTTCCGACATGGCCATCATCGGCACCTGGCGCGACAACATCCGCACCGACGAGGCGCTGGCCCGAAAATGGTTCGCCAAGCACGGCGTCACCGAGCTGGTCAATGACGTCATCGCCCGCTGCCCGACCAAGGCCATCCAGCTCAAGGACAAGGCCAAGGTAGGAAAGGGCGCCAGCATCTCCAGCGTCGCCGTCAGCGATAGCCAGGCGCTCGAAATCGAGAACAAGGATTGCGTGCGCTGCATGCATTGCATCAATGTCATGACCGGCGCCTTGGCGACCGGCACCGACAAGGGTGCCACCATCCTGGTCGGCGGCAAACGCACCCTGAAGATCGGCGACTTGATGGGCACCGTGGTGGTGCCCTTCTTCAGGCTAAAGACCGACGAGGACTATGACAAGCTGGTTGAACTGGGGAAGAGCATCATCGACTTCTTCGCCGAGAATGCCCTGGAGCACGAGCGTACCGGCGAAATGATCGAGCGCATCGGCCTGGTCAATTTCCTCGAGGGCCTCGATCTCGATGTCGATCCCGCGATGGTGTCGGCACCCCGCACCAACCCCTATGTCCGCATGGACGGATGGGACGAGGAAGTTGCCAAGATCAACGCCAAGAAGGCTGCGGCCTGAACACTCATCGGAGACAACAGACATGGCTCAAGCTCAAATCCGCCGCGCAATCGAATCCGGAGTACCCGATCACATCCCCTACCTGCATCCGAAGCTGGCGAAGAACTACGGCAACTGGAAGTACCATGACCGACCGCGTCCCGGCGTGCTGCACCATGTCTCGCATAGCGGCGACGAAGTGTGGACGGTGCGTGCCGGAACACAACGGCAGATGGATGTCTTCACCATCCGCAAGCTCTGCGATATCGCCGACCAGTTTGCCGAAGGTCGTGTGCGCTTCACCATCCGCTCCAACATCGAATTCATGGTCAGCAACGAAGCCAAGGTGGTGCCGCTGATCGCTGAACTGGGCAGGCACGGCTTCCCGGTCGGCGGTACCGGCAATTCGATTTCGATGATTGCTCATACCCAGGGCTGGCTGCATTGCGATATTCCAGGCACCGATGCCTCGGGCGTGGTCAAGGCGCTGATGGACGAACTGCATGAGGAATTCATCCGCGAGGAAATGCCCAACCGCGTGCATTTGTCCACCTCCTGCTGCGAGATCAACTGCGGCGGCCAGGCCGACATCGCCATCATCGTGCAGCACACCAAGCCGCCGGTGATCAACCACGAGCTGGTGGCCAACGTCTGCGAGCGCCCGACCGTGGTGGCGCGCTGCCCGGTGGCCGCGATCCGCCCGGCCATGGTCAATGGCAAGCCTTCGCTGGAGGTCGACGAGATCAAGTGCGTCTGCTGCGGCGCCTGCTATCCGCCCTGTCCGCCGATGCAGATCAACGATCCAGAACATTCCAAGATCGCCATCTGGGTCGGCGGCAAGAACGCCAACGCCCGCAGCAAGCCGCAGTTCATGAAAATGGTCGCCGCCGGCCTGCCCAACAATGCGCCGCGCTGGCCGGAAGTCGCCGAAGTCGTGAAGCGCATCCTGCGCGTGTACAAGAACGACGCGCGCCCCTGGGAGCGCATCGCCGACTGGATCGACCGCATCGGCTGGCCGCGCTTCTTCGAGAAGACCGAGCTGCCGTTCACCAAGTACCTGATCGACGATTGGAAAGGCGCTCGTGCCAATTTGAACGCCTCCACCCATATTCGTTTCTAGACCAAGCGGGTGATCCGGAATGAAGTTCGGCATACTGGTTAACGAAGGCCCCTACCAGCACCAGTCCGCAGACAGCGCTTACCTGTTCTGCAAGGCGGCGCTGGAAAAAGGACACGAGATCCATCGCGTCTTCTTCTATCACGACGGCGTGAACAATGCGTCGCGCCTGACCGAGCCGCCGCAGGACGACCGCAACATCGTCAAGCGCTGGACGCAGTTGGCCGAGGAGCACGGCATCGACCTGGTGGTCTGCGTGGCTGCGGCGCTGCGGCGCGGCATCAAGGAAGAGAACCTGGCGGCCGGCTTTCGCATTTCCGGCCTGGGACAACTGGTCGAGACCGGCATCGAGGCCGATCGCGTCGTGACTTTTGGCGACTGAAAAGGGCGAGAGAAAATCATGGAAGGCGTAGTCAAGAAATTCATGTTCGTCAATCGCAAGGCGCCCTACGGAACCATCTATGCCCTCGAATCTCTGGAGGTGGTGCTGATTTCAGCGGCTTTCGACCAGGACGTCAGTCTGGCGTTTCTCGATGACGGCGTGTACCAGTTGAAAAAGGGGCAGCAAACCAAAGGCATCGAAACCAAGAACTTCTCGCCGACCTACCGCGCCCTCGACGGCTACGACATCGAGAAACTCTATGTCGAGCGCGAGGCCATGGAGGCCAGGGGCCTGACCGAGGCCGACCTGCTGGTCGACGTCACCGTGCTTTCGCGCCGGGAGTTGGGAATGCTGATGGATGGGATGGATGTGGTACTGAGTTTTTAGGGCGCAGACAACGGAGAAAAGCATGCTGCATATCGTCAATAAATCGCCGCAGGAAAAGAATTGCCTGGACGCCTGCCTGGGCGTGGCAACGGATGGCGCCGCAGTGCTGCTCATCGAGGACGCCGTGTATGCCGCCACTACCGGACATCCGGCCGCCGCCAAACTGGAGCAAGCCCAGTCTAGGCTAAAACTTTACGTGCTGCGTCCGGATCTGGAAGCACGTGGCATGGCAGATCGTTTGATCGCCGCTGTCACTGCTGTCGATTATGGCGGCTTCGTCGATCTCGCCGCCGAGCACACTTGCCAATCTTGGCTTTGAACACAAATTTTTACAGGAGAACACTATGGGAAACATCGATATCAACGGCAAGAGTCTTGAGACCGACGAAGAAGGATACCTGGTCAATCTGTCCGACTGGACCGAGGACACCGCGCAATTCCTCGCGCAACAGGAAAACGTCGAACTGAGCCCGAACCACTGGGAAGTGATCAACTTCCTGCGCGAGTACTACACCGAATTCCAGATCGCCCCGGCGGTGCGCGTGCTGACCAAGGCCATCGGCAAGAAACTGGGACCGGACAAGGGCAACAGCCAGTATCTCTATGAACTGTTTCCTTACGGCCCCGCCAAGCAAGCCTGCAAGATCGCCGGGCTACCCAAGCCCACCGGCTGCGTCTGATCCCGGTGCGTAATCGGGTCGATGGCTTTGTCGACTGCGTCTGCCGCGCCTCGCCGTGCCTGGGGCACTGTCGCGGCATTCCTTGTCTTCGCGCCCTCAACCCGATTCCATTCCGGAATCTATGTTCCTAAGCCGCAATAGGGAACGATCATGAGCATCTTCTTTGCAATTTTGTTCTACCTCGCTACGGCCGTGCTGCTGGTCGGTCTCGCCAGAAAAATCGCCGACTACGCACGCACGCCGGCGCCCCTGCCCATCGTCACGACGCCGGCGCCCACCACGGGCGGCGGCGTGGTCTGGCGCATGACACGCGAGGTTGCGCTGTTTGAGAGCCTGTTCAGGGCCAGCCTCTGGTTATGGGGTCTGGCCATGCTGTTCCATGTCGGCCTGGCGCTGGCGCTGCTGCGCCACTTGCGTTATTTCACCGAGCCGGTGTGGACCGGCGTCACCCTCATCCAGCCCTTCGGCCTGTATGCCGGCTTCGCCATGCTGGCCGGGCTGATCGGTCTCTGGGTGCGGCGTCTGTTCGTCGAACGCATCCGCTATATCTCGACGCCCTCGGATCACTTGATGCTGGCCCTGCTGATCGGCATTGCCGCCTCGGGACTGGGTCTGAAGTTCGTCAATCACACCGACGTCGTCGCAGTGAAGATGTTCTTCCTCGGCCTGCTGCGTTTTGACCTGCAGCCCCTGCCGGCCGACCTCGGCCTGTATATCCATCTGCTGCTGGTCGCAGCGCTGCTGCTGGTGTTTCCCTTCAGCAAGCTGCTGCATGCACCCGGCGTATTTTTCTCGCCCACTCGCAATCAGGCGGATCATCCGCGCGAGGCAAGGCATCTTTCTGCCTGGGCTGCCAAACTGGAAAGCAAGGTCTGAGGGCCTCACGCCATGGCCGAAACCGAAATCAAGGCTCCCATCACCGCACCTGCGCTGCGCGAATACCCGTGCATACCGGCGCTGCAGCCAGGAGCGATGGATGGCGTCAAACCCTATGTCGCCAACGACAAGGTGCAGGAGGAGGTCGGCTTTCCCGGTCATCTGGTCGATGACTGGCAACCCAAGGCCCTAGCCAAGATGGGCGACCTGCTCGGGCGCTACCGCTCGCTCAAGGTGTTCATGGACGCCTGCGTGCATTGCGGCGCCTGCTCCGACAAGTGCCAGTATTTCCTCGCCAGCGGCGATCCGAAGAACATGCCCGTGGCACGCCAGGACCTGATGCGCAGCGTCTACCGGCGTCACTTCACCCTCGCCGGCAAGCTTTTTCCCGGCCTGGTCGGCGCGCGCGAATTGACCAAGGAAGTTCTCGACGAGTGGTACAGCTACTACCACCAGTGTTCTGAATGCCGCCGCTGCTCGGTGTTCTGCCCTTACGGCATCGACACCGCCGAAGTCACCATGGCGGCGCGCGAGATTCTCGATAGCGTCGGCTACGGCCAGAAGTACTCGAACGAGATCATCGCCAAGGTGCACAAGATCGGCAACAACCTCGGCCTGCCCGGTCCGGCGCTGGCGAATACGCTGGAAGGCCTGGAAGAGGATATCAAGGAAGACACCGGCATCGACGTGCGCTACCCGCTCGACGTCAAAGGCGCCGAAGTGCTGCTAGTGACGCCATCGGCCGACTTTTTCGCCGAGCCGCACATCGAGAGCCTGATCGGCTACGGCAAGGTCTTTCATGCGGCCGGCATCTCCTGGACGCTGGCCTCCAAGGCTTCCGAAGCCGGCAACTTCGGCATGTTCATCGGCAACTATGAGCATCTGCGCAAAATCGCCCTGCGCGTGCGCGAAGCAGCGCTGGAACTCGGCGTCAAGCGCATCGTGGTCGGCGAGTGCGGCCACGCCTGGCGCGTCGCCTACCAATTCTGGAACACCCTGACCGGCATCGGCGCCGGCGCCAAGGATCCCTTCGCGATCCAGTTGCAGAGCCAGCTCGATCAGCGCTATCGGCAACCGATGCATATCTGCGAGTTCACCTGGGACCTGATCCGGCAGGGCGCAATTTCCTTTGACAAGGCGGCCAACGACCACCGCGTCATCACTTTTCACGATTCCTGCAACGTCGCGCGCGCCTCGCGCATGGGCGACAGCCCGGGCGGCCAGTTCGAGATCCCGCGCGCCATCATCCGCGCCTGTGCCAACCATTATGTGGAAATGGCGCCCGGCACCACGCATGAGCAGACCTTCTGCTGCGGCGGCGGCGGCGGCTTGTTGACCGACGACCTGCTCGACTTGCGCATCAAGGGCGCGTTGCCGCGCATGGAAAGTTTGCGCCAGGCGGCCGACGAACGCGGCGTCAACTTCATGGCGACCATCTGCGCCATCTGCAAGGCGCAATTCACCAAGGTTCTTCCCTATTACGGCTTCAAGATGAGCATGGTCGGCGGCGTGCATCAATTGGTCAGCACAGCGATCAAGCTGGGCGATAAATAATTCGGAGACAAACATGTCGGTAACCACCAACGATGATCCCACCAAGCTGAATTTCCGCCGCTACCAACCGGGCGTGACCCAGGTCAAGCGCTGGCAGGATGTGATTTTCAAGGCGGGGGCCTCATACAAATGTCCGACCTACACCCAGTCGGCGCCGCCCTGCCAGGGAAGTTGCCCTTCGGGGGAGGACATCCGCGGCTACCTCGCCATCGTGCGCGGCACCGAGAAGCCACCGCTGGGCGCTGACGGCAAGCCGACCATGCCCTGGCAGGAGTACGCCTGGCGCCGCCTGACCGAAGCCAACCCCTTCCCGGCGATCATGGGTCGTGTCTGTCCGGCGCCCTGCGAATCCGGCTGCAACCGCAACGCCGTCGAAGACCATGTCGGCATCAACTCGGTCGAGCATTTCCTTGGCCAGTACGCCATCGCCAACAAGCTGGCCTTCCCCAAGCCGGGGAAAAGCACTGGCAAGAAGGTCGCCATCATCGGCGGCGGTCCCGCCGGCCTCTCCTGCGCCTACCAACTGGCGCGCAAAGGACATGCCGTGACCATCTTCGATGAGCATGAATTCCTCGGCGGCATGATGCGCTATGGCATTCCCGGTTTCCGCACGCCGCGCGAGGTGCTTGATGCGGAAATCCAGCGCATCCTCGACCTTGGCGTTAGCGCGCGGCTGAAATGCCGCGTCGGCACCGATTTCAAGATGGAGGATTTGCGCAAGGAATTCGACGCGGTGTTTCTCGGCCTGGGCGCCCAGGCCGGACGCGCCTTGCCCATTCCCGATGCGACGGCCCCCAACGTGGTCACGGCCACGGCCTTCCTGCAGGCCTTCAATGACGGCCGCATGCAGTACGTCGGGCGCCGCGTCGTGGTGGTCGGCGGCGGCGACACTTCGATCGACGTTGCCACGGTGGCGCGGCGTCTCGGGCATATTGAGAATGCCAAGCCGACCGACATCGAGGGCGCCATCGCCGGCCGCATGGCCCACGATGTTGCTGCCATCTCCGCCAAGCAGGGCGCGGAAGTGACCCTGACCTCGGTATTCGCCATCGACAAGATGCAGGCCAACAAGCATGAAATCGAGCAGGCTCTGGCCGAAGGCATCGCCATCCTCGGCGGCCTGGCGCCGGTCGGCCTGGTCAGGGGCGCCGATGGCCGCGCCATGGCGCTGCGCGTCGCCCAGTGTGAAGCCAAGTTCATCGGGCCCAAGCTGGAGATCAAGATTGTCGAAGGCTCCGAACGGGACATTCCGGCCGACCTGATCGTTTCCGCCATCGGCCAGGCAGTGGATTTCAGCGGCCTCGAAGAATTCGACAACGGCAAAGGCGCGGTCAGTGCCGACAAGAATTATCAAATCGCCGGCAAACCAGGTGTCTTCGCCGGCGGCGACCTGATCCGCCCGCACCTGCTCACCAGCGCCATCGGCCATGGCTCCATCGCTGCCGACGGTCTGGACCGTTTTCTCGCCGGCGAAGAGATGGAGAAGCGGCCGAAGATCGACGTACACGCCTTCGACCTGCAACGCAAAATGATCGAACGTGGCCTGGAAATCAAGCCGATCAAAGGGGCGACTCGCGGCAGCGACAGTCTGGGCGGCGTGCACAACTTCGAGAATCGCTCCGACCGCTATGTCATCCCCCAGGACAAACTTTTCCTCGGCCACTTCTCTTACACGCCGCGCCTCAAGCGCAAGATCGTCACCCTCGATGCCAAGGCGGCTCTGGGTAATTTCCAGGAGCGCCTGGAGACGCTCGCCGAAGCCGATGCACAGGCTGAAGCCAAGCGCTGCATGAGTTGCGGCATGTGCTTCGAGTGCGACAACTGCGTCGTGTATTGCCCGCAACTGGCGGTCAAGAAAGTGCCGAAGAAAGAAGCCACCACTGGCCGCTACGTGTATACCGATTACGCCCGCTGTGTCGGCTGCCACATCTGCGCCGAGGTCTGCCCCACCGGCTACATCCAGATGGGTCTGGGCGAATAGCAATAACGCGCGCGTTGAGGGGAGTGCCTTGATACAACGACTGCTGTACTGCTTGGTTCTGTTGCTGGCCTTTCTGGCCCCGCCGGCCGCGGCGGAAGTGCCGAAGCCGGCGGTCGCCATCGCTAATCCGGGGCAATGTGTTGCACCGGCGGATGTCATGCGGCGCAGCCACATGGACATGCTCAAGCATCAGCGCGACAGGACTCTGCGCCAAGGAGAGCGCGGCGCCAAATACAGCCTCAATGCTTGCATCGAGTGCCATGCCAGCAAGGACAGCGGCTCCGTGCTCGGCGGCAAGGAGAATTTCTGCGAGGGTTGCCACAGCTACGTCGCCATCAAACTCGACTGCTTCGAATGCCACCAGCCCAAGGCCATGAAAACAGCGGGAGCCAGGCCATGAGTAAACGAGGGTCTGACACAGGGATGTCTGTCGGTGCAGGACCCGACAGCGGTCGTCGCGCCTTTCTGGGGACCGGCGTCGGTATCGCGGCCGCCACCGGCGTCCTGGCCATCGCCCCGGGGATAGGTCTGATCGAAATCGCCCAGGCCCGGCCGGCAGGGGAGTTGGCATCGAGCAAGGTGCGCTGGGGCCTGCTCATCGACAGCAGGCGCTGCAAGAGCGAATGTCAGGCCTGCGCCAAGGCCTGTGCCAAAGAGAATGCCGTGGAACCGGGCTCCGGCCGTCCCAGTCAGAATTCGCAATGGCTGCGCAAGATCGACCTCAAGGACAAGGTCACCGGACGCGAGGTGTCTTTGCCCATGATGTGCCAGCACTGCGCCAAACCGCCGTGCGTCGATGTCTGCCCGACCGGCGCCTCAATGCAGCGCGCCGATGGCATTGTCCTGGTCGACCGCCATATTTGCATCGGCTGCCGCTATTGCATCATGGCCTGCCCCTATCAGGCACGCTCCTTCGTGCACGAACCGCTGCATGCGCAAAACCCCGAAGTGCCGCGCGGCCAGGGTTGCGTCGAAGGCTGCACACTCTGCGTGCACCGCGTGGACAAAGGCCAGCAACCGGCCTGCGTCCAGGCCTGCCAGGACAGCGGCGGCGGCGCCATGCTGTTTGGCGACCTCAACGACCCGACCAGCGACATTGCCTTGCGCATCGCCAGCGTGGCAAGTTCGCAGGTGCGTGCCGACCTGCGCCTCAACCCCGCCGTTCGTTACCAGGGGATATAAATGGCTACCCATATCGCCTATCGGGAACTTGGCAACAGGAGCGCATTCTGGACGCTGTTCCTGCTTGCCGGTGTGTTCGTCGCCGCCGGACTGGTGGCGCATGTGGTCATGGAACATCATGGTCATGTCATCACCGGCATGGACAACCGGATTGTCTGGGGACTGCCGCACGTCTTCGCGGTATTCCTCATCGTCGCCGCCTCGGGTGCGCTGAATGTCGCTTCCACCGCCTCGGTTTTCGGCAAGACTATCTACAAGCCGCTGGCGCCGCTCTCCGGACTGGTGTCGCTGTGCCTGCTGGCCGGCGGCCTGGCGGTGCTGGTGCTTGATTTGGGTCGTTCCGATCGCATGATCGTCGCTGCCACCCAGTACAACTTCAAGTCCATCTTCGCCTGGAATATCTTCCTGTATACCGGCTTTTACGCCGTGGTCGGCGTATACCTCTGGATGATGCTGGAGAAGCGCTTCAACAAGTATTCATCGGCGGTCGGCACCGCTGCTTTCATCTGGCGCCTGGTGCTGACCACCGGTACCGGCTCCATCTTCGGTTTTCTGATCGCGCGCGAAGCTTACCAGTCCGCCATCATGGCGCCGATGTTCATCGCCTATTCGCTGGCTTACGGCACCGCCATCTACCTGATCGTGCTGATGATCGCCTGTCGTATCGAAGCGCGGCCGCTGGGTGACGAAGTGCTGCGCCGCTTGAAAAACCTCACTGCGACCTTCGTTGCCGCTTCCCTGTATTTCTGCGCCGCTCACCATCTGACCAATCTCTACTTCACGCGCAACCACGCCGTGGAGGCGTTCATCCTGGTGGACGGCGGCAGCATCACCCAGAGCTTCTGGCTTGGTCAAGTGCTGATCGGCGGTGTTCTGCCGCTGGCATTCCTCCTGGCGCCCGGAGTCACCCGCTGCCGCATCCTGGCGGCCTGCATGGCGATCGTCTTCGGCGGCCTGTGCCAGATGTATGTCACCATCATCGGCGGCCAGGCCTGGCCCATGGATCTTTTCCCTGGCTATAGCGCGACATCGAGCTTCGCCGATGGCGTGATTCAGCAGTACTCGCCCGGCCTTTGGGAAATCCTGCTGGCATTCAGTGGACTGGCTATCGCCGCGCTGCTGATGGTAGTGGCGCTGCGCGTCCTGCGCATCCTGCCTGAGCGCCTCGACGACGCCCCGCAGGAAGTCCCCTTGGGGGACGCCCCGCAGGAAGTCCCCTTGGGGGACGCCAGCCGCGATCCCGCTCAGCATCCAAGGTAGTTTCCCGGTGCATCGCTTCCTCCTCTCCGCGGCGCACAAGTCCTCGGGCAAGACCACCGTCAGCATCGGGCTCTGCGCGGCACTGCGCGCCAGCGACCTTGACGTGCAGCCGTTCAAGAAGGGACCCGATTACATCGATCCGTTGTGGCTGAGTGAAGCCGCCGGGCGCACCTGCCGCAACCTTGATTTCCACCTGGCGCAAGAGAAGGAGCTGACAGCCCAGTTTGCGCGCTATGGACATGCCGCCGATGTCTGTCTGGTCGAAGGCAACAAGGGGCTCTATGATGGACTGGACCTGCACGGCGCCAACAGCAATGCGGCACTGGCGCGCCTGCTCGATCTTCCCGTGGTGCTGGTGCTCGATGCGCGCGGCATGACACGCGGCATCGCCCCGCTGATTCTTGGCTACCAGGCATTCGATCGCGATTTGAAAATCGCCGGCGTGATCCTCAACCGCCTCGGCGGCAGCCGCCACGAAGCCAAGCTGCGCGCCGTCATCGAGCACTACACCGATGTTGCGGTGCTTGGCGCCATACAGGAAGATCAGCAACTGGCATTGTGCGAGCGCCATCTCGGTTTGATCCCCGCCAACGAGAGCAGCCAGGCGGCTCAGCGCATCGCGGCGATCGGGACGAGAATCGCAGCCCAGGTCGATCTGGATCGCCTGCTGTCGCTGACGCAGACGGCAACAATTTTGCCAACCCCGTTGCCAACCAAACCGTCTGCCAAGCAGCCGGTACGCATCGCCATTGCCCGCGATGCCGCCTTCGGTTTCTATTACGCCGACGACCTCGACGCCTTTGCTGCCGCCGGCGCCGAACTCATTCCCTTCGACACCCTGCGCGATGCACATTTGCCTGACGCCGACGGCCTGTTCATCGGCGGCGGCTTTCCTGAAAGCTTTCTTGATGAACTGGAAGCCAACGCCAGCCTGCGCGCCGAAATCGGTGCCGCCATCGGTGCGGGCCTGCCCGCCTACGCCGAATGCGGCGGCCTGATGTACCTGGCGCGCAGCATCACCTGGAAGGGGCGCTGCCGGCGCATGGTCGGCAGCATCGAGGGTGACGTGGTGATGCACGCCAAGCCCGTAGGACGCGGCTATGTGCGTCTCGCCGCCACCGCTGCACATCCCTGGCTGGACGACAAGGGATCGCTGCCGGCACACGAGTTTCATTACTCCAGCATCGAGGGCCTCGGCGCCGACACTCGTTATGCCTACCGCATGGAGCGCGGGCACGGCATAGACGGAGCCCGGGACGGTATCGTGCACAAGAACCTGCTGGCGAGTTACACTCATCTGCGCAGCACAGCAGCCTGCAACTGGGTGGCGCGCTTCGTCGCTCATGTCCGCGCCTGCAAGGCGCAGCAGACTCCCCAACAGCGTATATGCCAAAACTGACAGCAAGCCAGCCGCAATCCGGACACGTTTCCCAAACGGGACAGGTGTATCTGGTCGGCACCGGTCCCGGTGAACCCGACCTGCTGACCTTGCGCGCCTATCGCCTGATCCAGAGTGCGGACGTGGTGCTTTACGACAACCTGGTCAGCGCTGAAGTGATGGAATTGCTGCCGTCCGGTGCCGAGCGTATCTATGTCGGCAAGCAGCGTAATCGCCACACGCTGCGTCAGGAAGAAATCAACAAGCTGCTGGTAAAGTATGCGCAACAAGGCCGCAGCGTGCTGCGCCTGAAGGGAGGCGATCCTTTCATCTTCGGACGCGGTGGGGAGGAGATCGAAACCCTGATGCAGGAAGGCGTTCCTTTCCAGGTGGTACCGGGCATCACTGCCGCCCTGGGTGCTGCGGCCTATGCCGGGATTCCCCTCACCCACCGCGACCATTCCCAGGCCTGCATCTTCGTCACCGGCCATCTCAAGGATGGCAGCGCCGATCTCGATTGGGCCGCGTTGACCCGGCCGCGTCAGACCGTTGTCATTTACATGGGCCTGCTGGGTCTGCCGGAGCTCTGTGCCAAGCTCATCGAACACGGGCTGCCGGCTGACACGCCGGCGGCGGTGGTCGAGCAGGCAACGCTGCAAGCGCAGCGCGTCATCGCCGCTTCGCTCGGCGCATTACCCGATGCCGCCGTGCGCGCCAAGCTCAAGGGGCCGACCCTGATCATCGTCGGCCACGTGGTCAGCCTGCGCCAGCGCCTGAACTGGTTCCACACGGAAGCGCCGTAGCGCTAGTTTCCTTCGGGAGCTCCTTGCCACAGCATGTCATAGCCCAGTTCCTTGGTATCGGAACACATCTTCGCCAAGGCTTCGAACTTGGCCGAAAAAATGGCATCGGCGTGCGATTTTTCGTGCTCCTCGAATGAGCGCCAATACGTCACGATGACATAGTGATCGTCCTCGCTGCGCGAAGCATTGAGAGAGCCCTCTGCAGAAACAAACCCGGAGAATTTAAACACCTGTCCGGCAATGAACCCGCCCTTCTCTCCGCCGTAAGTTTCCTTGACGACATTGCACATCTCGCCGACGGCCAGCTCAACTTCCTCAAAGGTGACCCCAGGCTTGAGCTTGACCGTATTGAACAACATTTTGGTGCCGAAAGGCAGTGTGATGGGATCGAACATGGAACGCTCCTCTCTGGTGAAGAACAAATATGCGGAAAGGCAAAACGCATTCTAGCTTCATTCCGGCTTGCCCCCGCCAGGCGGGAAACTGATCTTGCCCGTTGCTGCGCAACGCGCAGGGGTTAGCGTTCCTGCAATGTTTTGGGCGGTGGCTCGACGCCGTACTTGGCGCCATGTTCGATGGCGAAAACCGCTGCCTCGACGCGCGAGGTGACGTTGAGTTTGGAAAGGATGTGGCGCACGTGGAGCTTGACCGTGTCATGGCTGATGTCGAGCTCCCGGGCGATGGCCTTGTTGCTCTTGCCGCAGGCCAGGTGATGCAGAATTTCCCGTTCCCGCTCGGTAAGCTTGATTTGTCCCGCGCGCGCCTCCGGCTGGGGCGGAGGCGGCTGGAGCAAATGCGCAAGCTTTGAGGACATGGCCGGGGCAATCACCAATTCCCCGAGCGCTGCGCGGCGGATGGAGTTGATCACCGCCTCGGGATCCATGTCCTTCAGCAAATAGCCTCTCACCTCGGCACGCAACGCGTTGGCCAGATCGATCTCGCTGTCGCTCATGGTCAGGATGATGGTCGGCGGCGCGCACCCGGCAGCGCGCAACCTCTCAAGCAGGTCCAGGCCTTCCATCAGCGGCATGCGCAAATCCAGTATGAGCAGGTCGGGCCGCTGCTGCTTGAGCAGGATTTCCGCTTCGTCGGGATCGCCCGTGGTGCCCAGCACCTGCATGCCCGCATGATGCTCGAGCAACTCTGCCAGCCCACGCCGGCAGAGACCATGGTCGTCGATGAGGAAAATGCGTATCGGCTTACTCATGGGGAAAGGAAAGCCGGATGCGGGTACCGCGATTGCTGCCGGGCTCGATGCACAATTCGCCGCCGAGCAGATGGGCGCGCTCGCGCATGATATTGAGTCCGAAATGGCCGTAACGGGAATTCTCGCCGCAGGGCTCGCCGATGCCGACGCCGTCATCCTCGATCGTGAGATAACAGGCGCTCTTGTCGCGGTCGAGACGCAGACAGCCGTGCCGCGCCTTGGCATGCTTGACGATATTGACCAGCGCTTCGCGCGCGATGTGCAGGACCTGCAGCGACTGGTCCACCGAGAGGGCGGGTTCCGCCGTCGGCTCTTCCAGGCGCAGTTCGACACCGTTGAGTCCCTGCAGTTCGGTGATCGTTTCACGCAAGGCGGCAAGCAGACCATGCGGCTGCATGTTGCTGCGGAAATGGGTGATCAATTCACGCACCCGCGCATGTGCCACCGCCAGCGAGGCATCCAGTTCGCTCAGGTAGCTTGCGGCACGCTGAGCGTCGTGCCGGTCTATGGCATCACGCAACAACGGCGTGCGCATGCGCATGCAGGCGATGTTCTGCGCCAGGGCGTCATGTATTTCGTTGGCGAGAATGCGCCGCTCCTCCTGCAAGGTGACGCGCAATTTTTCCTCGAGACGATGGGCGTTGGCCAGGGTCAGGCCGATCAGTTCGCTGAAGGAGGTCAGCAGCGCCGACAACTCCGTAGGCACTTTCGTCGAGGAGGGAAAGAAGAGACTGAGCACGCCGCAAGATTCTTTGTAGTCGCGCAAAGGGACAGTCAGCCGATTGAGGGTAGCGGCGCTCCCCGCCGGTACGATCATTTCACAGCAGGCGCATTGCGTCGCTTCGACACGGGCCACATTTTCCGCCAGGGTCGTGCCGCAGCCGCCGCAAGACAAGTCAACGCGGCGCTTGTGTTGCCATAGGGAGGCGGGTACGCCGACGCTGGCAATCAGGCGCAACTCCTGGCGCAGCGGCTCGCGCCAACGAACTGTCGCCGCCAAGGCGTTGGTGTAGTCGGCAATCGCGCGCAACAGTGACTCGAGGGTTGGCAGGAATGCCGGATCTGCCGTGGAACCGTCCGGCAGTGTCGCTGAGAAAATTTTTGTCTCGGGCATCAGCAACACCAATCGATCGAAAGAGGTGCCGAGCACCCCACGCACGATCGCGCCGTTCGACGCCCAACAGCATCAGCCACTCGGTCCCCTCCTTATGTTGACTGCTTTCTTTCATTCTAACCAACATTGAAGCGTCCTAGGCGGCAAACCCAGGCAAGCTAAATTGGAAGAACTTATTCACTCATTAAAAACTCCGTTTTCGAGTCAAATTCAACGGTGTTAGTCTATGCGCAAGTACAAAATCAAAATACAAATTCTTCGGGGAGAATTCGATGGCATTGGTGAACCCTTACGGCGGCGGCAGTCTCAAGTCGCTGCTCCTGGAAGGCGCACAGCTTGCCGCCGAATTGAAACGCGCGGCTTCCCTGCCGAAAATCGCGGTCAGCTCGCGCGAAAAGGGTGACATCATCATGCTCGGCATCGGCGGCTTCACCCCGCTCGATGGCTTTATGACGCATGCCGACTGGCAGGGCGTATGCGACGGCATGAAAATGGCCAACGGACTGTTCTGGCCGATCCCGATTACGCTGTCCACCGACACCCGCAGCGCCGATGCCATCCCGGTGGGTGGTGAAGTGGCGCTGCTCGACCCTGATGACCAGAGCATTCTCGCCACGCTGAAGGTCACCGAGAAATATGCCATCGACAAGTCGCACGAATGCATGATGGTGTTCAAAACGACGGATCTCGATCATCCCGGGGTCAAGATGGTAATGGAGCAAGGCACGGTCAATCTCGCCGGCCCGCTCAAGGTGCTGTCGCAGGGCGGATTCCCGGAAAGATACGGCGCGCTGTTCATGACCCCTGCGCAAACCAGGGCTGTTTTCGAATCCTATGGCTGGAGCAAGGTCGCGGCGTTTCAGACGCGCAACCCGATGCACCGCTCGCACGAATACCTGGCCAAAGTGGCGATCGAAGTCTGCGACGGCGTGATGATTCATTCGCTGCTGGGCAACCTCAAGCCCGGCGACATTCCCGCCGATGTCCGCAGCGCGGCGATCGCCGCCCTCACCGAGAAATATTTTGTGCAGAAGACCGTGCTGCAGGCCGGCTATCCGCTCGACATGCGCTATGCCGGCCCGCGCGAAGCGCTGCTGCATGCGCTGTTTCGCCAGAACTACGGCTGCTCGCATCTGATCGTCGGCCGCGATCATGCCGGTGTGGGAAGCTATTACGGACCTTTCGACGCTCACCATATTTTCGAGCAAATACCGAAGAACTCGCTCGAAACCCAGCCGCTCAAGATCGACTGGACTTTCTGGTGCTACCAATGCGGCGGCATGGCTTCGGCCCGCACCTGCCCGCACGGCGAAGCACAGCGCCTGCTCCTGTCCGGCACCAAATTGCGCAAGCTGCTTTCTGAAGGCGACGAGGTTCCGGCGGAGTTCAGCCGTCCGGAAGTACTCGAAATACTGCGCGCTTATTACGCCGGGCTGGCCGAGCACGAGAAGGTTGAGGTCAAATTGTCCGGCCATTCGGCGCGCTGACGATTTCGTTTTGCCGTTTTGTAATTTTCACTAAAGGAGTAATAGCAATGCCAACCTATGTACGCACTGAAAAATGCGACGGTTGCAAGGGCCAGGACAAGACCGCCTGCATGTACATCTGCCCCCACGACCTGATGAAACTGGATAAGGACGGTTCCGAAACCGGCCATGCAATGAAGGCCTACAACCAGGAGCCCGAGCAGTGCTGGGAATGCTATTCCTGCGTCAAGATCTGCCCGCAGAATGCCATCGAAGTTCGCCACTATGCCGACATCGTGCCGCTGGGCGGCTCGGTCCAGCCCATGCGCGGTTCCGACAGCATCATGTGGACCATCAAGTTCAGGAACGGCACGATGAAGCGCTTCAAGTTTCCGATCCGCACGACCTCGGAAGGCTCGATTGATCCGTTTGGCGGCAAACCCATGCCGAAGATGGGCGAACTCAAGACTCCGGGCTTGTTCACCGGCAACGTGATGAATGGCTACCGCACCGGAAAATCAGAAGAACTGATCCGCGTCAAGTAAGAATTCTTTAGGAGTAAATGAAATGGCTCAAGGTACTTTCGACAATCCCGCAATCGTCGAGGAAGAACTCGACATTCTCCTGATCGGTGGCGGCATGGCTTCTTGCGGCGCCGCCTACGAGGTGATGCGCTGGGCCGATGCAGTCAAGGCAGAAACCGGCACAGAATTGAAAATCAAGCTGGTCGACAAGGCAGCGATGGATCGCTCTGGCGCAGTCGCCCAGGGCCTCTCGGCGATCAACACCTACATCGGCCCGGATCTCGATCCCGCCGATTATGCGCGCATGGTCTCCAATGACCTGATGGGCATTACCCGCGACGACCTGACCTATGATCTTGGCCGCGTTGTCGACGACTCGGTGCACCTGTTCGAGGAATGGGGCCTGCCGATCTGGAAAACCGACGCCGACGGCGTGCGTCATGACGGCGCCGAGGCTCAACGCGAAGGCATGCCGGCGCTGAAGGACGGCGCCAAGCCGGTGCGCTCCGGCAAATGGCAGATCATGATCAACGGCGAGTCCTACAAGTGGATCGTCGCCGAAGCCGCCAAGAAGGCGCTGGGCCTTGCCCGCATCGAAGAACGGATCTTCATCGTCAAGCTGGTCAATGACAAAAATGATCCATCGCGCATCGCCGGCGCGGTCGGCTTCTCGGTACGCGACAATACGATACATATCTACAAAGCCAAGGCGGTATTGCTCGCTGCCGGCGGCTGCGTCAATCTGTTCCGGCCGCGCTCGGTCGGCGAAGGCGCCGGACGTGCCTGGTATCCGGTATGGAATGCCGGCAGCACTTACGCCATGGCCGCCGAGGCCGGCGCCGAGATGACCATGATGGAGAACCGCTTCGTGCCGGCCCGCTTCAAGGACGGCTACGGCCCGGTCGGCGCCTGGTTCCTGCTGTTCAAGGCCAAGGCCACCAACGCCTACGGCGAGGACTACATGGTCAAGAACAAGGAAATGCTCAACGATTACCCGCCCTATGGACAGGCTGCCGTGCCGGCTTCCTGCCTGCGCAACCACCTCATGCTGCACGAGATGCGCGAAGGCCGCGGGCCGATCTACATGGATACGGTCACGGCGCTCGCCACACTGCGCGAGACCCTGACGCCGAAGGAGGTCAAGCATCTCGAAGCCGAAGCCTGGGAGGACTTCCTCGACATGTGCGTCGGCCAGTGCGGCATCTGGGTCGGCGAGAACATCGAGCCGGAGAAGAAGATGTCCGAGCTGATGCCAACCGAGCCCTACCTGCTCGGTTCGCATTCGGGTTGCTGCGGCATCTGGGTCTCCGGTCCCGAGGATCTCGGCGCACCCACCGCTGCCGATGGTGAACTCGACGGCGTGCCGGCGCATCTGCCGCGCGGCTGGAACTGGGGCTATCGCTCGATGACCACGGTCAAGGGCCTGTTCACCGCCGGCGACGGCGTCGGCGCCTCCGGCCACAAGTTCTCTTCCGGCTCGCATGCCGAAGGCCGCCTGGCGGCCAAGGCGATGGTCAAGTATGCCCTCGACAACAAGGACCTCAAGCTCGAGCTGGATACTCCCGCAGCGCAGCTTGCGGAAGAAATCTACAAGCCGGTGCGGACCTTCCTGGAGCACAAGAACTACAGCACCGCCATAGACGTCAATCCCAACTACATCACCCCCAAGATGCTGCAGATGCGCTTGCAGAAAATCATGGATGAGTATGTGGCCGGCTGCGCGACCTACTACAACACCAACGACAAGATGCTGGCGGTGGCTGGAGAGAAACTTGATTTGCTCAAGGAAGACTCGATGAAGATGCGCGCCAAGGACTTGCACGAACTGCTGCGCGCCTGGGAAAACTACCACCGCATCATCACCGCCGAGGCGCACATGAAGCATATCCAGTTCCGCGAGGAGTCGCGTTACCCGGGCTTCTACTATCGCACCGACAAGAACTTCGTCGATGAGAAGAACTGGCATGTCTTCGTGAATTCGATCTACGACAAGAAGACCCACGAGTGGACCTGCTTCAAGCGCAAGCATATCGACCTGGTGGACAAGTCGAAACTGTTCAAGGCTGCCGCGCACTGAGGTTTTATGGTGTAATGATTGGGCGCCTGCGGGCGCCCAATTTTTTTCCGAGACAAGATCGACATGTCCAATTCCGCTATTCCTTTTCCGCAAAGCCCAGTCGTTCCTTCCCTGGTCGAGGGCAATCACGTCATCCAGTTCCAGTGCCGCAAGGGCATCGATTGCTGGAACGCCTGCTGTTCCAACATCGATATTTCCCTGACTCCCTACGATGTAGTGAGGCTGAAGCGGCGCCTGGGTCTGACGTCCACCGAGTTCTTGCGCGACTACACCGTTCCCTATGAGATGGACAAGGACGATATCGCCAGCGTCAAGTTCCGGCCGGTGGACGGCGGCACCGCCTGCCGCTTCATGACGCCGGAGGGCTGCAGCGTTTACGCCGACCGGCCCACGGCCTGCCGCTATTACCCGGTTGCCTTGCTGTCGATGCGCAAGCAGGACGAGAGTGTTGACAAGGATTCCTACGCCCTCGTCAAAGAGGAGCACTGCCACGGCCATGCCGAGCCGGTCAAGATGTCTATCGACGACTACCGCAAGCAGCAAGGGTTGCCCGAGTATGACGACCTGGCGCGCGGCTGGCGCCAACTGGTGCTGAAGAAAAAATCTTCCGGTCCGAGCATCGGCAAGCCATCGCTGCGCAGCCGCCAGTTGTTCTTCATGGCCTGCTACGACATCGACGTGTTTCGCGAATTTGTCGGCAGCGAGTCCTTCACAAGTGTTTTCGACTTGCCGCCCGAAGAGAAAGAAAGCTTCAAGGACGATGTCGTCCTGCTGCAATTCGCGTTCCGCTTCCTCAAGCAGGTGCTGTTCGGCGAACAGACCCTCCCGCTCAAGGAGGAAGCGGCGCAGGCACGCCGGGAACAACTCAAGGCCAAGCGTTCGGAGGAAGAGCGCGAAGCCGCGGCACGCCTGCTGCGCGAGGAGGAAGGACCAACCTCGGCAGCAGATGAGGGATTCGACTAACCCACAGCCCAGGTAATTAGTAGAGGGCAGCGGGACATAACACAGCCCTGTTGCACCCCCTGCTAAATACACTCAAACGTCCAGATTTGGCGAGAGAGATTCGATGCCGCTCACAGCACTGTGAATTTCTCGGTGCATTCGTTGTAGCTCACCAGAATGTACCAGGCCAGCAGGGCGGCAAGCCCGACCAGCAGTGCCCAGCCCCAATTGCCCAGCATCAACGGGAAATACGCCTGGATACCCATTTGGGTCGAGACGGTCTCATCGATCATCACCTCCTGCACCATCAGGCCGGATTTCTTGAGCAAGGCGTTGGAAATGGAACCGGACACGGCAAAGAAGAATGCCGCCACCCACAGCTTGAGATGGCCCTCGCCCATGCGCCACAAGGAACCGGAGGCGCAGCCGCCGGCGAAGATCATGCCGATACCGAATATCAACCCGCCCAGCAGGGAACCTATCCAGAAAGTCGGGGGAATACCGAGATAGGGGTCGATGAGTTTCTTCTCGATCAGCAGCGAGGCAATCGGCAGGCCAATCGCCAAGCCAAGGATGATGGCCTTGGTCATGTGGCCTTCTGCGGTCATGAAAGGCTCGCGGAAACAGCGTGCGAAACACAGTCGCGAACGGTGCATGATGAAGCCCAGGGCAAACCCGGCCAAGATCAGCACGCCCCGAACTTCGAGCCGATCATTGCCCGAAATGTACCAATCCGTTGCCCAATACAGAATCGCCACGATCAAGCCCAGTCCCAGCAGCGGATAGGCGGAAAGCAGGGCGGCCGGCGGTTGCAGCGTGGGCGGCGCCTGCATGCCCCACTCGATGTGATCGAGAGTCCAAAGCAGGGCTTTCAGGCCGATGATGGCGCCGACGATCAGTCCGGCCCACATCATCCAGCCTGCGGGAGAGGAATGCAGCACCGGGGTGAAGAAGCCGCCACTGGTGCAACCGCCGGCCATTGTCGCGCCGAGACCCATCAGGCAGCCCCCCACGGTTGCCCAAACGTATTCCAGTTTGGGTGGCCGGTTAATCTGAAACTGGCGCGACAGCAAAGCGGCGCAGAAGGCGCCCAGAACCAGGGTTATGTTCATCAGGGACATCCGGTGCATCAACAGGGTTTCCAGTTTCTGCGGCACGCCGATGAGGGGGCCGATGCCGATCAGGTTGTTGAAATAGTCGCCCCAAAGCTTGAGGCCGCCGTAAATACCCCAAAACAGACCGCTGACCATGAGGCCGATGATGATCAGAATCATCAGAACGGCGCCCAGATAAGGAGACCACTCCTCGACAAATATTTCGTGATAGTCCCGTTTGAGACCCTCGATCCAGCAGGCACCCGCATCCGCACTCATAACCTATCCTTTGTTAGTCGCAACTGGTCGGCGTGTCGCTATCCATGGCACCCCCAGTCACGAATGCCTTGACGTCCTCCATCAGTTCGGCGTCAGGAACTTCGGCGTACTTGGCGGCCGCCTGGTTTTTGGCCTTGATGCTGGCGCGGTATTCCTTGCTGAAGTAGTGCTTGACGGTGTCCTTGCCTTTGGCGTGCTTGTCGGTCTGCAGATAGGCCGTCCAATCCGCCTTGGTCTTGGTGTTGGGGGAGATGGGACCGCCGAGTTTTTCCATGTGGCAAACCGTGCAGACCATCCGGTAGTAAACGCGGCCACGCTTGGCATCGGCGGCTTGCGCGGTGATTGAAACAGCCACCGTTCCAAGCAACAGGGCGGTAGTCAGGGGTTTCATCAGTTTCATGACACAACTCTCCTCATTGAGCACAGCGCCGCCAAGCTGCTTGCGCAGACGGGCGGCGCTGGTTAACTTAGCCAAACATTTCCGTAGTGATATTTTTCAGCCAGCTCTTGGCATGGGCAACCTCGATCTTGCGGAATGCCGGAGAAACATCAATCGGCGAGACGCCGCCCGAATTGGGCACTTCAACCAGTTGCCCATCTTTCACCTGGTAGATGGCCGTCACCGAAATGCCATGCTCGGGCGTAATCAGGCTGTAACAGGCGTTGAGGTAGGCCGGTTCGTCCGGGTCTACTCCGCGCAGCGAGGCGATGATCGCCGCTACGGCGACTTTGGCCTGGGAGTTGGCGGCGTATCCTGACTTCGGCATGGCGCCGCCGACGCAGGCATCGCCGATGACATGGACATTCTTGTGCATGGTCGACTCGAAAGTCTTGAAGTCGACCGGACACCAGCCCTTGGGGTTCACCAGCCCTGTGGTGTGGGCGATCTTGCCGGCATGTTGCGGCGGGATGACATTCAGCACATCGGCCTTGAACTCCTTGCCGACCACGGACATTGCCGTGCGCGTGGCCGCGTTGATGGCGTCAATCTCGCCGCCCTTGGAGGCCGGCACCCACTCGATCATGCTGCCATACTTCTCTTTGCTGCTTTCGCTGATGATGTCGCCATAATGTTGCGTCCAGCCTTGCAGGAACAGCCCCTGCTTGGAGAACTTGTCCTTGGCGTCGAGCAGGATGATCTTGGAGCGCGGCTTGTTCTGCTTGAGGTAGTGGGCGATCAGCGCCGCACGCTCATAGGGTCCGGGGGGGCAGCGGAAGGGGTTGTCCGGAACGGTGATGATGACCACGCCGCCGTCCTTCATGTCCTTGATCTGGTTTGCCAGCAGCGTGGTCTGCGGCCCGGCTTTCCATGCATGGGGAATGGTCTGGCTGGCTTCCTCGTCATAGCCCTTGATCGCGCCCCACTTGAAATCCACACCCGGAGAAACAATGACCCGGTCGTAATCGAAGCTCTTGCCGCCGCTGATCATCACCTTTCTGGCCTGCGGGTCGATGGCTTCGACGGTGTCATGAACCACGGTGATGCCGCGCCGGGCCAAGCCCTCATAGCCGAAGGTCAGATGCTCGATGTTCCCCAGGCCAGCCAACACTTCGTTGCTCAAAGGGCAGGAAACGTAGCGCTTGTTTTGCTCGATCAACACCACCTCCAGTCCCGGTTCCGCCATCTTGAGGTATTTAGCCGCGATGACGCCGCCATAACCGCCGCCGACCACAACGATCTTGGCTTTGACCGCCGCACCTGCACGCAGGCTGATCCCCATGCCCATGGCCGCAGCCAGAGAGACGCCGCTCACGCTCTTGATGAAATTTCTTCTGTTCGAATTTGTCATGACAGTGCTCCCTTCCTATTTCTTGCTGGCGAAAAATTGCAACAATGCGTCGATATCGGCTTTGGAAGCTTTTCCGAACAATTGTTCCCTCATCGGATGCTTGTTGGCACACTTGGCATCATTGACGCAGTCCAGATAAAGCCGCAGAGAAGTCGTCCACTGGCCGGCCAGACGCGGCGGCCCATCCTCAGCCGCTTTGGTGCCGTTATTGGCGTGGCACATCTTGCAACTCTTGGCATAGAGTTTTTCTCCCTGCTTAGCCAGTTTGGCGTCGGTTGGTTGTGCTGCAGAAACCCACGGCTGCTTGGCGAAGAAGGCGGACATGGCGGAAATTTGCTCGTCGTTGTAGCCCTTGGCAATCCGTCCCATGATGGTGGAGGCGCGGCTGCCGTCACGGTAGTTCTTCATGGCGGTCTCAAGGTAGCCCTTGCCTTGACCGCCGATAATCGGCATGGTCTCGGCCGCACTCGCACCGTTGATCCCATGACAGCCTGCGCAAGTATTGCCCAGCATGCTGCCGGAAACCGCGCCGGCCTGCGTCGCCGCGGAAAAGCTTAATCCGATGGCGAGAG
Organism: Betaproteobacteria bacterium; assembly: GCA_016234745.1. Taxonomy (GTDB): domain Bacteria; phylum Pseudomonadota; class Gammaproteobacteria; order Burkholderiales; family Rhodocyclaceae; genus JACRAR01. The sequence continues at coordinate 62,645 of JACRAR010000030.1, forward strand.
CCACCCCAGCGATTTGTAGTCTCATTACCGATCTCCTCTCTTCACATTGGAAAGTAACCTCTGTATTGCTTGACTCGATGCTGCTCATGACTGCAATTTGCTGCGTGCTGCCGCTACCCAATCACTACCATTGATTGATCGTTTCCATAGCCGGCGCAGCGACCCGATGCACTGCGCAGAGTTCGGCACGAAATAATGCAGGGCAACCACGGGAAAGTGCTCGATGGGAAATTGCCGCTGAAGGCCCGGACCGGGGCGAGCGCTGCAACCATGCGGTTGCAGACACCTTTCGGATAGCGCGACGATGCAAATCTGGTCCGACTCGGACATGGGCCTCTCCTCCTGCCGGCGCGTGGTTTGTTTTTTATTGCGCCGTAATTTACGTTACCACAAATGCTGCGCCATGCAGAAATTTTCACTTCTCTGCAGGCGATTCCGGGTAGCTATTTCATTGCAATGCTCTCCAGCTTTGCTGCCTTAATGACCTGTCCGTCCAGGCCGGCATCCTTGGCTGATCCGCCGTAGGCCACACTCATCAACTGGGTGTAGTAGACCACCGGCATGTTGAATTGGGTGCCCTGCTTCTTGTTGATTTCCGACTGGTACACCTCGACATTGGCCTGGCACAACTGGCAGGGCGTGACGATCATTTCGGCGCCGTGATCGTAGGCCGACTCGACGATGTCGCGAATCTGTTTCTGCGCCTTGTCCGGTTCCGAGAAAGCCAGCGCGCCGCCGCAGCAGGTCACCTTCTGATCGTAGGGCACGGCTTCGGCGCCGACCATGTTGATCATGTTGTCGAGATAGACTGGATTTTCAAAAGACTCGCCCATCATGCCGAAAGGGCGGTTGGTCTGGCAGCCGACATAGCCGGCAATCTTGATGCCCTCAAGGGACTTGACCACGGGTGCTTTCATACTCTCCCAGCCGATGTCCTCGACCAATACTTCGATGAAGTGGCGCGGTTTGGCAGTGCCCTTGTAGTTGAGTCCGGCCTCGGCCAGGGCGAGGTTGACGTCGGTATGCAGTTGCGGCTGCTGGTGCAGGCGTTCGACAGTCTCGCGGTTTGCCAGCCAGCAGGCGGGGCAGACCGAGACCATGTCCTGTCCCGGCAGTTTCTCCTCGGTCAGCGCCAGGTTGCGTGCGCCAAGGGCCAGTCGCGGCAATTCGCCGCCTTCGCCGTAGGCGATGGATGCACCGCAGCAGTTCCAGTCGGGGATTTCGTTCAGCTTGATATCCAGCTTCTTGCACACGACATCGATCGAACGCAGGAAGTTGTCGGCCGAGTCGCCCTTCTGCGATGAACAGCCGGGGTAGAACGCGTATTCTTTCATGCTGCCTCCGCCGGGCCGTCCCAAGGAGGCGGCAAATGTACAGATGGAGCCGCGTAGCGGCGAACAACCGTCACCCCTGCCCGCGGGGCAGGGGACGGGGGATGGGTGGTATTCTTGTTCATGCTGCTTGCTCCTGCCTTTTTGCTTCAAGTTCCCGTGCCTTGGCGACGATCTTTTGGATGCCGGATTTATCCTTGCACTGGTGTCCGCCGAAGATGGCAAAGGGATTCAGGCGTTTTGCCTTGAGCATGGCCAAGCCGATACCTTGCATGGCCAGGGCGTTCTTGATGCCCTGCGCCAAGCCGTCCTTGAAATACAGGGCCAGCGTAAACTTGAGTTCGTTGATGCGGCCGTGCTTGATGCAGTTGTTCCAGAACAAGCGCGCCGATTCGCGCGTCGGCTGGCCTTTGGGCGCCAGACCGAGGCGGTGCGCATAGTGTGCCAGGCCGTGCATGATGTGCGTGATGGGCAGCTTGCGTGGGCAACGCACGAGGCAGTTGTAGCATGAGGTGCACATCCACATCGAATCGGACCGAAGCACTTCCTCACGCTTGCCGGCGCGGATCATCATGAAGATCTTCTGCGGCGAGTGCTCCCAATGCGGGCCGAAAGGACATGAGCCGGCGCAGACGCCGCACTGCATGCACATCTTCACCCAGGCGCCCTCCTCGACGTGGGCCTCGACTTCGCGCAGGAAGCTGTTCTGGTAAGCGGCGGTGGTGTTGGTCGTCATGATTAACCGAATCCCTTCATCGGGGACAAGCCGATTTCCTTGATTTGCGCCACGTAGTCATCGATCAGTCGGGCGACGCGGGCATTGTCGGTGATGGCGATCTCGTGCGACTGCACGCGCTCCGGCTCGAGGCTCATCTGCTTCATGGTGTCTTCGATCTTGCTCAGCCGGTAATAGGCCATCTCCGAGCCCTTGACAAAATGGCACTGGTAGTCGTCGCCCTTCTTGCAGCCCATCATCATCACGCCGTCATAACCCGAACTGAGGGCGTCGGTGATCCAGACCGTGTTGACCGAGCCGAGGCAGCGGATCGGAATGGCGCGTACATAGGCCGAATAAGTCAGGCGCTGCAGACCGGCCATGTCGAGTGCCGGATAGGCGTCGTTCTCGCAGGCCAGGATCAGGATGCGCGGCTTCTCCTCGAACTCGTCGGGAATATTGACCGCCTTGATCTGCATGCCGACGGTGTCGCAGGAATAATTCTCGAAAGAGATGACGCGCACCGGGCAGGCGCCCATGCAGGTACCGCAACGACGACAGCGCTGTTCGTTGAATTGCGGAAAACGGCGCTCGTCCTCGTCGATGGCTCCGAAAGGACACTCCACCGTGCAGCGTTTGCATTGGGTACAACCCTCGAGCCGCACGATCGGATAGGACAGGTCGCCGACGCGCGGATGTGCGGCGCGACCGGCGGCGGCGTTCTCGACTGCCTGGATGGCCTTCAGCGCAGCGCCCGTGGCGTCGGTCATGGCCTGGTCAAGATCCATCGGCCGGCGTGTCGGCCCGGCGGCATAGATGCCGGTGCGGCGCGTCTCGTAGGGAAAGCAGATGAAGTGCGAATCGGCAAAACCGTGCTTGAACTGCGGCATGTCCGGACCCTGGCGGTAGGCCAGCTTGAGCACCGAGGCAGCGCGCAGTTCCTGCTGCCGGGTCTTGGCCGCTTCATCGCCGTTATCGGCGTCCGTCGATACTTGGTTCCAAAGCTCCATGTCGGTGCCGGCGTTGGGTACCTGGCCGGTGGCCAGTACCACCAGGTCGGCGACCAGCGTGGCTTCCTCGTCGAGGATCAGGTCCTTGAAGGTCACGCTGCACGAGCCGCCGCCAGAAACTTTGGACACGGTGCCCTTGGTGAACACGACCCCCTTGTCCTGGGCGCTGCGGTAGAAGTCTTCGCCCATGCCCGGCACGCGCAGATCCTGATAGATGACCACGGTGTCCACCAGTGGATTGGCGTCCTTGAAGTAGGTTGCCTGCTTGATGCTGGTGGCGCAACAGTGACCGGAGCAGTAGCTGAGATGCTGGCCGCTGGCGTCACGCTGCCCGGCGCACTGCACGAACACCACGCGGTTAACTTCCTTGCCGTCGGCACGCTTGATCACTCCGCCGGCCAAAGCAGCGTTGCGCGCCAGGCTTTCGAGACCGGCCTGGTCTACCACGTTGGCCTGGCCACCGCCCAGTTGCGGCAGCTTGTTGATGTCGTATGCAGAAAAGCCTGTCGCCTGGATGATCGCGCCGACCACCACCTCGGTCACGCTGCCCGACTCCTGGGCGATCTTCACCTGGAAGCGGCCAGGTGCCCCGGCCGTTTCGGCGAGGGTCGAATTCAGATGCAGCTTGATGCGGGCATGACCCGACACACGCGCCGCCAGTTCATCGGCACCGGTGGGTTGCGCCTCGGCATAAGGCGCAGCGAAAGGCACACGTTTCCACAACTGGCGCGCAAAGCCGCCAAGCGCCGCGCTCTTTTCCACGATCAGCACCGCGTAGCCGGCCTCCGCTGCCTCGATTGCGGCAGTCATCCCGGTCATGCCGCCCCCGACCACCAGGATGGTCCTATTGATCGCCTTGTCGGGATTGCCCGCAGGCTGCTTCATTTTCTTGACTTCGGCGCAGCCCATGCGCAGATAGTCCTCGGCCATCTCCTGGCGCACCTCGTCATGTTCGGCACCCGCGGCGACCACCCACAGCACGCCTTCGCGCAGGTTGGCGCGGCTCACGCAGGCATCGGCAAAGGCGAAGGCCTCGGTCTTGGCACGGCGCGAGCAAGCGGCGATGCACAGGTGGGTGACGCCCTCGTTGGCGATGTCGTTCTTGATGATCTGCACGCCTTCCTGGTTGCAGAGGAAGGGATGGCTCTTGACCGCGGCCATCTTGCATTCCTTCTGGGCGATTTTCTCCAGGGCGGCAATGTCGAGCGTGTCGCCGATGCCGCAACCGGCACAGATGTAGGCCGCGAATTTGTTGTCGGCCATGATCAGGCTACCTCCGTTGAAACGGTTTTGTGCACCACCTGGATGGCTTTCAGGCTGGCCGCCGTGGCGCTTTGCACCGAACGATTGACATCGAGCGGGCTGGCCGCGGCGCCGGCGGCAAACATGCCGGCATCGGCGCTTGCTCCGGCACAGCCTTCGATGAAGTTGGACGAGTCGAGGACAATCGCGGCAGCAAGCCCGTTGCCCAACAGGCCGGTGATCTCCGGTTCCATGCCGACGGCGAGGACCACGAGGTCGTGCTCGGTGGCATAGCGGTGATAGCCTTCGGTGTCGACACCATGCAGGATCGGGTTGCCGTTGACCTCGTTGAGGGCGATGCGTGCCACCTTCGACTTGACGAAGGACACCGTCGCATCGGCCTGCACCATCTGATAAAAATCCTCGAAGCGGTCGATGGCGCGGATGTCGATGTAATAAACCGTCGATCTGCCGTCGCCGCCGGCCTCCCGGACGTATTGCGTCTGTTTCAGGGTGGCCATGCAGCAGATGCGCGAACAGTGGCGCAGATAGTTCTCGTCGCGCGATCCGGCGCACTGGATGAAGGCGATGTTCTTTGCCGGTTTGCCGTCGGAGGGACGCAGCAGTTGGCCCCCTGTCGGACCGCGCGGATCGGCCAGGCGTTCGAACTCGACGCTGGTGATGACATTCTGGTAGCGGTCGTAGCCGTAGGGCTGGATCTTGTTGGCGTCGTAGGGCCGCCAACCGGTCGCCCAGACGATGGCGCCGACGGTCAGTTCCAGCGTCTCCTCCTGCATGCCCAGGTCGACTGCGCCTACCGGGCAGGCTGCCTTGGCCTTTTCGCCCTCGGCGGTATTGGCGATGGAGGCATCGATCACGTAGCGCTGCGGGTAGGCCATCAGATGCGGCAAATAGGCCGCCTTGACCTTGGACAGGCCGTAATTGAAGGGGTCCGGAATCTCGCTGCTCACTGCTTCCGCACACTTGCCGCAGGCGGTGCAGTTCTCGTTGACATAGCGCGGCCTGACCTTCAGCGTGACGCGGTAATCGCCTCTCCGCCCCGTGACGGCGACGAGCTCGGTCATGGCCATCACGCGCAGCTTGGGGTTGCCCTTGAGACGCTTGAGATTGATCTCAAGGCCGCAGCTCGGGTGGCACATCTTGGGAAAGTAGCGGTAGAGCTGTGCAGTGCGTCCACCCAAGGTGGGGGCTTTATCGATCAGCAGCACCTGCTGGCCGCATTCGGCGGCCTCAAGCGCGGCAGTCATGCCGCTGATGCCTCCGCCGACGACAAGTATGAGCGGGCTGGTTGCTGTGGGAACAGTCACATCGGTTCTCCGGGTGTGAACTTGCGAAAATGCCAGCTACGATTCTAGCGTTCGGAGTTGGCCGGCAGTTGAACGCCGGCTCAAATGTTTTTATTCGCTCATAAAAAGTGATGTTGGCTGATGTCTATCCTGTCAGGTTTCTATCATGTCAAAATCCGCCCCTTCCGGTCCCCGCGATTTTCCTCTCCGCCAAAATGAAGATCTGCATAGTTTCCGACAGCCACGACCGCGGCCCGATGCTGGCCGCGGCCGTGGCCGAAGCCCAGCGTCTCGGCGCCGAGGCGGTGATCCATTGCGGCGACCTGATCGGTACCAACACGCTCAAGGCCACCATGAAGCTGGGCTTGGTGATTCATGCGGTGCATGGCAACAATCTTGGCGATCCTGTGGCGATTGCCCGCTACGCCTGCGACTCGGATGGACAACTGCATTATTACGGGCAGGACGCCGACTTGCTGCTGGGCGGGCGCCGCATTTTCGTCACGCACTATCCGCATTACGGCCGTGCCATGGCCTGCACCGGCGACTACGATCTGGTCTGTTGCGGTCACAGTCACGTGGCGCAAGTTACTCAGCAGTCCAACCTGAAAGGTACACTAACCTGGTTGGTCAATCCCGGCACGGTCGCCGGATTGGGCGCCGACGCAGCCACCTGGATACTGGCTGATCTGGCGAACCTGTCCTTCACCGTGGGCGCCACGCCAGAATAAGCTGAACCCATGCTGCGGCGTTTCCTGCCTTTCCTGCGCTGGCTGCCGTATTCCGGCACGACCCTGCGCGCCGATTTCATTGCCGGCCTGACCGTCGCGCTGGTAATCGTGCCGCAGTCCATGGCCTACGCCCAACTGGCGGGCATGCCGGCTTACTTTGGCCTGTATGCGGCCTTCCTTCCGGTGATGATCGGGGCACTGTGGGGATCATCGAACCAGCTCGCCACCGGACCGGTCGCAGTGGCATCGTTGCTCACGGCGTCGAGCCTGACGCCCTTGGCTGCCCCAGGGTCGGAGCAGTTTGTCATGCTCGCCATTGCGCTGACCCTGATGGTTGGCGCGCTTCAACTCATCCTGGGGGCATTCCGGCTCGGTGTCGTGGTGAATTTTCTTTCACATCCGGTGATTGTCGGCTTCACCAATGCGGCGGCAATCATCATTGCCCTGTCGCAGCTCAACAAACTGATCGGGGTGCCGATCGGTCGTTCCGAGCACTTTGTCCTGGATATCTGGGGTGTCGCGCAGCAGGTCAGCGAGACCCACTGGCCGACGCTGGCCATGGGCAGCACAGCAATCGCCATCATCGTGCTGATCCGCAAAGCAGCCCCGCGGCTGCCGGGCGTGCTGATCGCCGTGGTGCTGACCACGATTGTTTCCTGGCAGATCGGCTTTGAGCGAACAGCCACCGCCAGGGTCGAAGAAATCATGGAGCCGGAAGCACGCGCCCTGCTGACGGAATTTGTTCGCATTGAGGATCGCATCGCCGAAATCAATCTGCAGCTGGCCATAAAAGCCGCCGAGCTCAAACAGTTGCGCAAGGAGCGTGGCGAACTCTCCCACGCCGCAGTCACGCTGAATTACGAAATCGAGTTGCTGCGCGTCCAGCTCAAGGATCGCGAGAATGAGAACCGCCGGCGCAATCGCGCCATCCGCAGCTTCGTCTTCGAGCGAATCGTCGCCCCGGATGGTCAAGGCAGCAGACTGTATCCGGAAGGCAAGTTGCCAGCGGACACGCCAAGCACGGGGCAGCATTGGCACATCGTGCGTGCCAGCAAGGGAACGCTGCGCCTGAGCGGCGGTGGCGAAGTCGTCGGCAAGGTGCCGGAAGGGCTGCCCGCACTTTCCCTGCCGCAGTTCTCCCTGGAGATGCTGACCAGTCTACTGTCGTCTGCCCTGGTCATTTCCCTGGTAGGCTTTATGGAGGCGATCTCGATAGCCAAGGCGATGTCCGCCAAGACCAAGCAGAGAATCGATCCGAATCAGGAGCTGATCGGCCAGGGGCTCGCCAACCTGGTCGGCGCCTTCAGCCAGTCCTATCCGGTATCCGGCTCCTTTTCGCGCTCTGCGGTGAACCTCAACGCAGGCGCCCTGACCGGCATGTCGTCGGTGTTCACCGGGGTGTTCGTGTTGCTGACACTGCTGTTCCTGACTCCCCTGCTCTACCATTTGCCGCAGGCCGTGCTGGCGGCCGTGATCATCATGGCGGTAATCGGCCTGATCAATTTCAGTGCCATCAAACATGCTTGGCAGGCGAGCCGGCATGACGGCATCGCCGCCGCCGTCACTTTTGTCGTCACCCTGGCGGTTGCGCCGCATCTCGATACCGGCATTCTGATCGGTACGGGTTTGGCAATCGTGCTGTACCTGCTGCGCACCATGACGCCGCGCGTGGCCATCCTCGGACGGCATCCCGATGGCACGCTGCGCGATGCCAGGGTGCACAACCTTCCCGCGTCCGACATTGTCACTGCGGTGCGCTTCGACGGCAGACTCTACTTCGCCAACGTGTCCTTCTTCGAGGATGCGATCCTAGAAGCCGTCGCCGCCAATCCCCGGGCGCACCACCTGCTGGTGGTCGGCAACGGCATCAATGAGCTGGATGCCTCAGGAGAAGAGGTCATGCGTCATGTCGTCGAACGCCTGCGCGACAACGGCATCAGCGTGGTGTTTTCCGGACTGAAGAAGCAGGTGGTGGATGTCATGCGGGCCACCGGCCTGCTCGAGCACATCGGTGCCGAGAATCTATACAGTACTGATGACGCAGCTCTCGCAGCGATCCATCACACCGCCGCAGCGAGCGGACAGGATGCGATCGCCAGCCCGCTGCGACCGCTGCCGATCAAGCGGTTCGACTGAGTCGATGAATCTGGCCTTCCTTCCGCGCGGCTGAGCTGAGCTAGTTGGCGTAATCGTCCACAAGAACATCAGGACCTGCGCAGCGGTGCTGCCGCGTTCCGTGCTTTGCCTGATCAACTGGAGTTCCTGGGGTTTGATCGCCATGCTGGAGCCGGCGCACAACACCAGCATCAGAGAAACCGTGATTGAAACGATTCTCCTCATCAGGTCGCGCCTTTGTTCTCCGCGCCGGGCATGGCGCTGCATTCGCTGAAAACCCGCGCCTTGCAGGTGGCGCAGATCGCCGGGTCGAGGGTTGGCACCAGGGCGGAAGTTGCCATCGAGGTACTGGGGAAATTGACCATGGCGCCGAGCCGTTCCGAGAACGCGGCCTTGCCCAGCATCTTCAACGGCGTCTCGCGCAGACCGAAGAAGTACATGCCGCCGCCCGCTTTGCGGCGCCGCTCGGCCTCGTGGGCGAGCAAATCGGCACCTGCAACGTCGATGAAGTTGATGCCTTTCCCGTCCAGCAGAAGGTGCTTCTGGCCGGGATGCCTTTCGGCGATTTCGTGGAAATACTCGTCGATGTGGTTGACCGCGCCGAAGTAGAACGAGCCGTCGATCCTGATGGCTTTCACCTGGGGACATTCCGCCTGTCCCGGCAGGCGTTCGGTCATCCTCAGGAAATAATCATTGAGGTCGGGCAGCAGCGAGTGAATCTTCGGCCGTGAAGTACGGTTCAGGTAAAACAGCAATGACAGAACGATGCCGACCAGGATGGCGAATTCCAGATGCATCACCAGGGTGGCGACGAAGGTCACGCCGAGTACCGCGGCCTCGGCGCGGCTGGCACGGGCAATCGCCGCGATATGATGAAAATCGATCAGGCCCCAAGCGACCAGAAACAGAATTCCGGCCATCGCTGCAGTCGGCAGGTAGGCCACGAGCGGCGCCACCGCCAGCACGATTAAGATCAATGCAGGGGCCGAGAAGACCGCCGCCAGTGGCGTGACGGCACCGGCCTCGTAATTCACACCGGAGCGGTTGAAAGAGCCGGAGGACGGGTAAGCGGAGAAGAAACTGCCGATGATGTTGGACAGGCCCTGGCCGATGAATTCCTGATTGCCGTCGATGCGCTGGCCGGACTTGGTGGCGATCGAGCGGGCGATCGAGACGGCTTCGGTCAATCCCAGCACGGTGACAGCCACGGCGGTGCCAACCAAGTGGCGCAGCGTATCCAGCTTGAATTCGGGGATGGACAGGGAAGGCAGCGCCGCTGGCAGAGCGCCGATGGTCCTGATGCCGGTGTTTTCCTGTCCCAGCCACCGGTTGAGGACATAGGCACAGATGCTGCCGGCCAGCAGGGCCACGATCATGTAAGGAAACCGCGGCCACCAGTGCCTGACGATCATGCCCGAGGCCAGCGTGACCAAACCCACCACTACGACCCACGGCTGAACCTGGCCGGCGAGCAGGATGAACTGATGCAGCGTCTCGATGAAAGAAACCCCTCGCGGAATCGGCAAGCCAAAGAAATTTCTGATCTGGCTGGCAATGATCAGCACCGCGGCACCGGCGGTAAAGCCGATCACCACCGTATGCGAAATGAAGTTGACCAGCGTGCCGAGATTCACCATGCCCATGACCAGTTGCATCACGCCGACCATGAAGGCCAGGGTCAGCACCAGGCTGATGTAGTGTTCGCTGCCCGGTTCCGCGAGGTGGCTCATGGTGGCGAACACCACCAGCGATATCGCATTGGTCGGGCCGGAAACCAGATGCCAGGAGGAACCCCAGAATGCGGCGACCACTGCCGGCACCATCGCCGCATACAGGCCATATGCAGGCGGCATGCCGGCCAGGGTGGCAAAGGCCACGCCCTGCGGCAGGACAATCAGAGCACCGACCAGGCCGGCAACCAGGTCAGAGCGCAGCGAGCGCGCATTGACCGACGGCCACCAACGCAAGAACGGCGCAAACCGAAGCCACACGGTATTGGAGAAAGATTTGCTCATCGAAATCAATATTGGAAGGGCGCAGCCAGCATATTAGCAAATGTTAATTCGGGGCGGCCTTGGCCCGGCATGTCAAAGCGCCAGGTTGTCGAGGTCTTCGGTCAGCGCCGCCAGCATGGCTTCAGCCTTGCTGCCATGGACGCGATAGAGGCTGAGCAGGCGCGCCGCCTGCTGCTGCCAATGGCCCTGCCCCGCTCGCAGCGCAGCCCGCAGCATGGCCGCGTCGCCGCTGCTGGTCCACACCTCATAGGCGTTGGCCAGGCGAGGGAAAATCTTCTGTCGCATGCCGTCGAAATTGGCAAACCAGAAATGCAGCGAGGCCTGAGCATTCCGCTCCAGTAACTCAGGCAAGGTCATCAGACAGTCGGCCAGGTTATCTCGCACCGCCCGTGCCAACACTTCGGCGCGCCGATCGGTCAATTCATCCAGCATGTTTTCCCAAACGGGTCCGAGGGACAGCCCGGCGGCATGCTCGCCGAGTTCATGCAGGACCAGGGTCTCGGTTTCCGCAATGGCCATGCGCTCGATTGCCTGCGCCGGATCGTCGGCATAGCGATAGCTGGCCAGGGTGGCCTCAATTGCGCCATGGCGTTGGCGCAGGCTCCATTCCTCGGTTCTTTCCCACAGCCAACGCTGCAGCGCGTCCTGCCGCAGGTAGACGGTGCTTCTCTGCAGGGCCGCCGGCACAGCGTTGAGGTCGCGCGCATACTCACGGCCGGAAACAAGGACATCGACCGCGCCACGTCTTTCGCGGCGCAGCAGTTGACCGAGAAAAAAGTGCGGCTTGTGAAAGCGGCCAAGGCCGGCGCCATACACCATGCCTTGCGCACACAGCAACCGGTTGATCGCGTCGACATCAAAGGGATCGAGCCGTTGCGTCCCGATCGGCAGCGCTTCATAGTCGGCACCGCTGTCATCGAGATCGTCCCACAGGGACTCGCGCAGCGCCAGCCAGCGTCCCAATTCGGAGCGGGGTGGCGACTCGGCAAACGGCAGGGCATGCTCCCAACGGTAGTATTCGCGCATTGCCAGAAGGTAATTGCACATCGTCATGTTGCGCGCATGACGGGCGTCTGTGATGTGACAATTGCGCTGCACCGCTGCGAGCAGCGGTGCTTGCGGCTTCATGACAGGTGCGATTGACACGGCAGTTATTAGACGTAGCGCTTCATGGCGCGACGGCGACCGGGTTTGCTCTTCTGGATGATGACGCCGCGCACCGGCTCAAGATCCGCAATCTCCTGCTCGGCGTAACTTGGATTGAGAGGACGCAACAACCAACGTGCTGCGCTCCTGACCAGTTGGCGAAAAATCCATTCGTCATTGTGGAAGGCCAGAACGAAGCTGCCGTCGCCGGCCACTCCACCGGGTTCGATGACGACCACATCGCCCTCCTCGAACTCGGGCAGCATGCTGTCGCCAAGAACCATCAGGGCAAACGGCTCGGCACCGGTGCAACTCCCGGCAAGTTCCGACACAACGGGAATCGAGACAATGGCCGATGGCCGTGTGGCATCCATGGGAACGAATAAATCTGGCGGGCAGACGATCAAACCACCATGGCGCAAAGCCGCGACAACGGCACCCCGAGCACCGAGAATTCCCTTTTGACCGCATCAACGAAGTCTCCGGGCCCGGCAAGGTACACGTCACAGGCGGCCAGATCACCGCCGCTACCCGCAGTCGAATGATCGGTACAGACGGCCTGGACCATTTGCCGGCCGCAACTTGCAATATCGTCGGCAAAAAGCGGCACATAGCGAAACTCGTCGAGCGCTTCGGCCCAGGCGCGACACTGGTTGGCGAGATAATGCCCGTCCGGCCGCGTCGCCATCCAGTACAGGGTGATCGAATCGGTGGCTTCAATCGCCGTTGCATGCTCGATCAGGCTTTTCACCGGTGCAAAGCCGTCGTCGCATGCAAGGAACAGCAGCGGCTGGCTGGCTGCATGGCTTGCGGTCTGGCGCAGCACGAAATCCCCCCAGGGGCCCCAGAGCGAAATTGCCTCGCCGCTTCTGACTGCGCCCGAGAACAAGCGTTGCGCGAAACTGTCGCCCGCGTCCCGATGGATGTGAAACAGCAGGTTGCGATCATCGCAGGGGCAACTCGCTACCGGATAAGTGGCGCTGAAATCACCCTGGCTCCCAGCCAATCCTAGGGTGAGGCTCTGTCCGGCAAGAAAGCGCAAGCGATTGCTGCGCGGGGTCTGCAGGTGCAGCAACAAGGTGTCGCTGGCCTGTCCGGAAACCGGTGCGATGCTCTTGACCTGCGCCACGATGCGTTGCTCGGGGATGTCGGCGGGACCACTCGCCTCAAGCGTCTCCAGCACCACGTCGCTGACCGCGGTGTGAGAGCATAGCAAGGTGTAGCCCTGCTGCTTTTCGGATTCTGACAAAACGTAATCGCATGGTTGCACCTGGCGCACTTCGCCCGACACCACGCGCGCCTTGCACAGGCCGCAGTTGCCGTTACCGCAGCCGTAATTGAGCATCAGCCCGGCGCGCACACCCGCCTTGAGCAGGGAGTCGTGCCCCTCGACGAAGAATTCATGGCCACTGGGGCGCACGATGACATGAGCGGACATGATCTTGAGCACATCATCCAAAATTGCAAGGTTATCATTCGCATCGCTTCTTCCGAGGACTTCCGCCAGTCCGTCTTCCAAAAATTGATCAAGCTGCTTGAGCAGCAGCGCCTGCGTTTGATCGGATGCCGACAAATCGTGCAAATGGTTTTGCAGATTGATCACCAGATCGTGATAGTGCTTCAGGTGGCGCCGCAAATCCGCAAGTTCCTGCCCTTGCGCGAACAGGCGCTGCGCCAGCACTTCGGAACTCGGCAGCATGCGCTCATGGACGCGCCTGCCGAAGGCTTCCTCCTTGATCCTGACAACGCGCTCAAAATCGCCGCTCTCGACTGGATCGACATCAGGATAAAGGCGTGCCAGGTCGTCCGTGGATATCATGCCGTCCTGCGACGGCAATTCCCCTTCGCGTATCCGCTTTTGCAGTATCCCGCGCGTTATTCCGACTAGCCTGGCCGCACGCGAAAGAGTCAGATATTGGCTCAAGATTTTTCCCTAAGGCTCGCTGCTCCCAGCGGCAGCCACCAAGGCCTTGCGGATGGCTTCGGGCGATTCCATGATTTTCGTGAAGCTGTACTGTCCTACCATTTTCAAATCCGGGAACTCAATGGCAATGCGCGAGGGTAATGCGGAAACGTGCATATCCTACCCAGGTTTGCGGTCTGCGGTAGCTTAAAATCCGATTCAACGGATAAGCGGGGTTTATCCATTAATCGAGTTGTTCGTGGCTGGATCTTCGTGGTCAGGGATGCGCCCAATCAGGATGCTTATAGGTCAATAAAAAGGTTCGCCTTGTGAGGCCAACCTTATTATTGTCAAATATTGAAGTAGAAACGTAGCAATCGGCCCTTCCCGTAAAGCTTATGTCCCCTCCTCTGCAGGAAATCAAGAACACCACGTGCTACATGTGCGCTTGCCGTTGCGGCATCCGCGTGCATTTGCGCGACGGCGAGGTGCGCTACATCGACGGCAACCCGGACCACCCGCTCAACCAGGGCGTGATCTGCGCCAAGGGCTCATCAGGCATCATGAAGCAGTATTCGCCGGCGCGGCTGACCCAGCCACTGCGGCGCAAGCCTGGCGCGGAACGCGGCAGCGGCGAGTTCGAGGCGATCAGTTGGGAAGAGGCCTTTGCCACTCTGACGGAGCGGCTCGCAAAAATCCGCAGCACTGATCCGAAGAAGTTCGCGCTGTTCACCGGCCGCGACCAGATGCAGGCGCTCACCGGCCTGTTTGCGCGCCAGTTCGGCACGCCCAACTATGCGGCCCATGGCGGCTTCTGTTCGGTAAATATGGCCGCCGGCATGATCTATACCATCGGCGGCTCCTTCTGGGAGTTTGGCGGACCCGACCTGGATCGCGCCAAGCTCTTCGTGATGATCGGCACGGCGGAAGACCATCATTCGAACCCGCTCAAAATCGCCATCGCCAAGTTCAAGCGCGACGGCGGCCGCTTCGTCTCGATCAATCCGGTACGCACCGGCTATTCGGCCATCGCCGACGAGTGGGTGCCGATCCGTCCGGGAACTGATGGCGCCCTGCTGCTGGCCATCATCCATGAAATCCTCGCCCAGGGACTGTATGACCGGGATTTCCTGGTGCGCTACAGCAATGCCGGCCAGTTGGTGAATCAGGACGAGGCCAACGACGAATTCGGCATGTTCGTGCGCACCGAGGTGCCCGCGGAAGAAGCCTGTTACGACCCGCAAAACAAGCTGTGGTGGGATCGCCAGACCAACCGTCCGGTGCTGACCCACGCGCCGGGTGCCGATCCATTCCTGCTCGGCGAGTTCACGCTGTCCGACGGCACCAGGGTCAAGCCGGCCTTCCAACTGCTGCAGGACAGGGTGCGGGATTACACCCCGGACTGGGCCGAGCAGATCACCGGGATTCCGGCCGCGACCATCCGCCGCCTCGCCCATGAAATGGGCGTCACCGCCCGCGATCAGAAAATCGAGTTGCCGATCAGTTGGACCGATAGCTGGGGCGTGGAGCACGACACCGTCACCGGCAATCCGGTCGCCTTTCATGCCATGCGCGGTCTGGCCGCCCATTCCAACGGCTTCCACAGCATCCGCGCCCTGGCGATCCTCATGAGCCTGCTCGGCACCATCGACCGCCCCGGCGGCTTCCGCCACAAGGCGCCATTTCCGCGACCGATCCCGCCTTGCGCGCGCACGCCGACGAGCCCGCTGGCCGTGAAACCCGACACGCCGCTCGACGGCATGGCGCTGGGTTGGCCCTCCGATCCGGATGACTTGTTCATACACGAGGACGGCACGCCGGTGCGCATCGACAAGGCCTTCTCCTGGGAATATCCGCTGTCGGTGCATGGCCTCATGCACAACGTCATCACCAATGCCTGGCGCGGCGATCCCTACCGCATCGACACCCTGATGATCTTCATGGCCAACATGGCCTGGAACTCGACCATGAACACGGTCGAAGTGCGCAAGATGCTCAACGACAAGGATACAGAGGGACCCAACGCCGGCGAATACAAGATTCCCTTCATCGTCGTCGCCGACGCGTTCCAGTCGGAGATGACGGCTTTCGCCGACCTGATCCTGCCCGATACCACTTACCTCGAGCGCCACGACGTGATGTCGATGCTCGACCGGCCAATTTCGGAGTTCGACGGGCCGGTCGATTCGGTGCGCATTCCGGTGCTGCCTCCGACCGGCGAATGCAAGCCGTTTCAGGAAGTGCTGATCGAGCTGGGCACACGACTGAAGCTGCCGGTATTCGTGACCAAGGAAGGGAGCCGCAAGTACCGCGACTATCCCGACTTCATCGTCAATTATGAAACCGAACCCGGTTCCGGCATCGGTTTCCTCTCCGGCTGGCGCGGCCAGGGCGGCGAGAAATTCATGCGCGGCGAGCCCAATCCCAACCAGTGGGAGATGTACGCCAAGAACAACTGCATGTATCACCACGAACTGCCCAAGAGTTACCAGTACATGCGCAACTGGAACCAGGGCTATCTCGAATGGTCGCAGCGCATGCGCATCACCCGCTATGCCGAACCGATACTGATCCATCTGTATTCCGAGGTGCTGCAGAAATTCCGCAGCGCCGCGCAAGGCAAAGGGATTACGCGCAAACCGCCGCAGCATCTGCGGCAGCGCCTCGTGACCTACTTCGACCCGCTGCCTTTTTACTATGAGACGCTTGAAGGCCAGGCCACGGATCGGCAGAAGTATCCGCTTGCCGCAATCACCCAGAGGCCGATGGCGATGTACCACTCATGGGATGCGCAAAATGCCTGGCTGCGGCAAATCCACACCTACAACCACCTCTACGTGAACGCCGACACGGCGCGGCGCAACGGTATTGCGGATGGCGACTGGATCTGGGTTGAATCGCAGTGGGGCAAGGTGCGCTGCATGGCACGCCATTCGGAAGCCGTCGAGCCGGGCACGGTATGGACCTGGAATGCCATCGGCAAGGCCGCCGGCGCCTGGAACCTGACGCCGGATGCCAACGAGGCGCAGCAGGGTTTCCTGCTCAATCACCTGATCTCCGAAGAGCTGCCGGGTAACGGGGCAGGCCGATTGATCTCCAATTCCGATCCGGTCACCGGCCAGGCGGCCTGGTATGACGTGCGCGTGCGCATCAGCAAGGCCGGGCCGGATGAGCTGGAACAGTCGTCACCGCAATTTGATGCGTTGCCCGCCTACCCGGGCATGGCGGAACGGCCGGACTGGCTGGCGTTTTTCGCCGGTGGCAAGAAATGACCCAGCTCGACATGTTGGAACGCTCGCCATGACCCGGCTCGACACGTTGGAACGCTCGCCATGACCCAGCTCGCGTTGGTCATCGACCTCAACGTCTGCGTCGGCTGCCACGCCTGCGTCACCAGTTGCAAGGAGTGGAACACTTCCGGCGCGGCGGGGGCGTTGGCTGACCAGAATCCCTACGCCGCCGATCCGACGGGCACCTTTTTCAACCGGGTGCAAACTTTCGAGGTCGGCACCTTCCCGCGCACGGAGACGGTGCACTTTCCTAAGTCCTGCCTGCATTGCGAGGATCCTCCCTGCGTGCCGGTATGCCCGACGGGAGCCTCCTACAAACGCAAGGAAGACGGCATCGTCCTCGTCGACTACGACAAGTGCATCGGCTGCAAGTATTGCTCCTGGGCCTGTCCCTACGGCGTGCGCGAGTTTGACGAAAAACAGAAGGTCATGAAGAAATGCACCCTCTGTGTTGACCGCATCTACGATCTGTCGCTGCCTGAAGTCGACCGCAAGCCGGCCTGCGTCAAGGCTTGCCCGACCAGCGCGCGCCTGTTCGGCGACATTCACGACTCCGAATCGGAGGTTTCCGTGGCGATACGCGATAACGGCGGCTATCAGCTCATGCCGGAGTGGAGCACTCATCCCGCCAATCACTACCTGCCACGGCGCAAAACCTCGGTGCATATCCATGCCGACGAACTCGAGCGCGCCGACAACCCGCTCAAGATCGACCGGCAGCAGCCCCAGCCCGGCAAAGCGGAACCGTCGCTCGACGACGTGACTTCCTGGTAGCCAGAATAATGCATCCGGCATTTTCGGTAATCTTCCTCACCACCCTGATCGGCGTCGGCCAGGGGCTGTTCCTCGCACTATTCACCGCGCACACCTATGCCTTGTTCGGCTTGCTGCCGGATCAGGACGGACAGCGCTTCTACGCCTATGGCAGCTTGATCACGCTGCTCTTCATGGGCGGCGGATTGATCGCCTCCTTCTTCCATCTCGGCCGGCCTGAACGGGCCTGGCGCACGGCGACGCAATGGCGCACTTCCTGGTTGTCGCGCGAGGTGATCGTGCTGCCGGCATTCATGGGGATGGTGTTGCTCTATGGCATGGTGCACCTGCTTGACTGGAAGCTGGTTCTGGTGACGCTGCCGAGCGGCTTGCCGATCGATGTCTCGGTATTGCTGGGCAGTCTGGCCTGGCTGCTGGCCTTCGCCCTGTTCGTGTGCACCGGCATGATCTACGCGTGCCTGCGCTTTCTGCGCGAATGGCATACGCCGCTGACGGTGATCAACTACATTCTGCTGGGCGGCGCGTCGGGGTTCACGCTGGCCGCCGCGTTCTCGGCTTTTGCCGCGCCGGCTCTGGTGGGGTTTTTCGCCGGCTGGTCGGTCATTATCACGCTACTGGGACTGGCCAGCCGCATCGCTGCGCTTTCGCGCAACGCGCGCCTGCAGCCGAAGTCATCATTGCAGACCGCGATTGGCGTCAAACATCCAAGAATCCGCCAGACCGCAATGGGATTCATGGGCGGCTCGTTCAACACCCGCGAATTCTTTCATCATGTCCGGCGTCCCGCGCTGCGCGCCGTGAAGTGGTTCTTCCTGGCGGGGGCATTCGTCGTACCGGCGCTGCTCTTGGCAACCGGTGTGTCAGCCGCAACGCCGGTCGTGCTGATTCTCGCCTTCATCGTGCAATATTCCGGACTGGTCGCCGAGCGCTGGTTTTTCTTCGCCCAGGCCAGTCATCCGCAGAACCTGTATTACCAGGATGTTGTCAGCGGGTAATGACATGGGCCTCGCTCTCGCAGGGTCTAGATAATCACCACCTGCTGCTTGACCCGTTTAACCAGATTACGCGCCAGCCGTTTCAAGCTGGGCCTGCCGCAAACCTGGAACACCTGCGCGCCGGCAACCAGAACATCCGCCTCTCCGGCCGCCATTATGCTGACCAGCGCCTCCAGCGGATCGCCGGGAATCACCGAGAAACTGGCGTTCGGCACATCCGCCGCCGCTCCCGCGAACTGCGCGCGCGCTGCTTCTGCCTGGACTTCCAACTGTCCGCGAATGTAATCGAGGAAGCCCTGGCGCGCTCCGGCAGCTGACTGCCAGTCATTGCCGATAAAGTCCGCCCACCCGGTATCCAGCACGAAGACGCCGGTCACCGACCGGCCCTCCGTGCGTGCGAGTCCCAGTGCGTAGTCGAGTGCACCATCGCTGGCTTGCGAGCCGTCAACTGCGACGGCGATGCCGCCCTGGCTCATTTCATCGTCAGGAGTACGATGATCGCAACCAGCAGTGCAGAAAAGACGATCGCGCCAATATCTTCCTGGCGATCATCGCGAAACAGTGTCATCTTGCCCTTTGCCGCACTGGCAACGGTTTCGCTGCCGATTTTGTCTTCCGCCATGGTTCTTCCCTCCGCTTAGATTTCAACGAGGTGGTCGCGGATGATCATGACGACGATCAGTGCGAGCACGTACTTTGTTGCGCCGACCAGCAGGCCCACCTTGAGCGGCTTGCCGCCGGCCTGGGCCAGTTCCTTGAAGTCGATATAGCCGCCCATCCCCACCAGGCCGATGCCGAATATCCACTGCATCCAGTCACGAATCATCTTGATGGTGGCCGAGGCTGGCGGCCCACCCTTGATGCCGGCATCGCCAAAGGCGCCGATACTGGTCAGCAACACCATGCCCAGGAAACCCAGGACAAACACCGGGAACTTCTCCAGCAGCAAAGTCGAAAGCGATTTCTTTGTACCCTCGGGCTGCTCCTTGCCGGCCCAGTACCAGACCGTCACGGCAAATACAGCGAAGGGAATCGAGATGACGCGCATGATGTTCCAGATCTCGCCGACCGACACGGCCGTGCCCGGCGCGACGTTCGGGTTAAAGGCGAGACAGGCTGCCAGCACCTGGCCGGAATTCAGGATGCCGGTGCCAACCCAGGCGCCGTATTGCAAGTCATTGAGCCCCAGGGCATGACCGATGAAGGGACTGATAAACATCGTCAGGATACCGAAGCCAAGGATGGTCGCGATGGCGTAGGCGACATGGGTTGCCTTGGCCTCGACTGCCGGCGCCGTGGCAACGGCGGCGGAAACGCCGCAGATCGAGCAGGCATTCGCCATTACTCCAGTCATCGAACGGTCCATGCCGAGCAACTTGCCCAGCCAGAGCACCATGACGATGCTCAGCACGACGAAACCACCGATCAGGAAAATCGCCATCGAGCCCAGTTTGATGATGGCCTGCACGGTGTAGAGCGAGCCGAGCAGGATGATTCCGGTCTTGATGAAGAGACGGGAAAGCTTGAAGCCATCCGCGAACACATCGGGCAGCTTTCCGCCGAACAGCACGTTGCGGTAGAGCAGTCCCATGATGATGCCGAGCAAAATGTAATTGAGATGGGTAACCTTGATGAGCCAGCCCTTCTGGTCGAGGATGACCGCATTGCCCATCCAAGGTTCGATCCAGAACCGGATCACCACCATGGTGCCAACCAGCAGCGCCAATCCCGGCAGCGCCTTGGGTAACTTGCCAAAGAAACCAATGTCTTCCGCTACGCTCATGTTCCGCCCCCCATAGTTAGCATGCATTTCCAAGAACAAGCCAACGCAAGTCTGACGGGCAAGGCAGAGAGTATCCAGCCCCTTGCTGTCTTCTCCGCAAATATCAACCCGGCCGAAAAATCATGCTGCCGAACTGGAAAATTTGCAAGCAATAGCAATGCTGCTCTGCAACGAAATAGGATGCCCCATATGCGCGCGCGCGCAGGCATTGGCGACGTAATCGCGATGTTGGTGGTGCGGGGCTGGAACTGCCGCAGCGCCGGTTTCCTCGATGACAACGGCTATCGAGTTTGCCTGGGCTCACCAAACCAAGCCTGCGCGCAATCAAAGATTCTTGAGCACTCTTGTGAGAGCCGAACTTGCCGCATCGGCAAGGACTGGTCCGGCTTTGAACTCCTCGCGCTGCCTTATGGCATCGGCTCTGTAATCCACTCCGTAGGCATCGATACCCAGCAGCACAATTCCTCTCGGGAGTTTAGGCCTTGCCTCCTCAATCCGCTTGACCTCGTCTTCAAGGGGAATGTGCGGTGCATCCAGCAACTGTTTGCCATCCAGCCATCCCGCCTGGGCAAATCCCCCAACCACTCTGATGCGCACAGGATCAACCCGGAAAAAACAGAAATCTCCCAGTTGCAGAAATCGCTCCGCCTCAGGATGGAAACGCAAGTACCGCGCAACCATCAAGGGAGGCAGTTCGACCTCGACAACATTCCCGATCAGTGATGCGCGTGCGATCTCTCCCTCTCCAAGCTCTCTTGCAACCAGGAGACTCGCCCGCGAATCAGCAATCAGGTTTTTGGTATGTTCCGCCAAACGCGAAATCAGCATCAGCGGACGATGGTGCTCGTCGGTTGCAAATGCAATCGATGTGACGAATGGAAATCCGGCCACTACAAGGGAATGCGTTGCCAGTGCAATATCGCCAGGGGCATGCAGGAGGTCGATCAACAGCTGGAGGCGAGAGGTCATATTGCCATTCTACGCGAGACAATATTCACACGAGTCTTTCTGGGAGCGGTGTAAAGTGTGTTCAATGTCGTCACGGCATCCATGCGAAACTTTCCTGATAACGGGAGGGGTAATGGGCAACAAAGCAAAACATGCGGCCGAAGCCTTCACGCTTGAGTCCATACCGAATGTGGGGCATTCGATAGCGGGTGATCTCCGACAATTGGGCATTCAGGTTCCGACCGATCTGGTCGGCCAGGATCCCTATGTGCTCTACCAGAATCTATGCCTCCGGACCGGAATCCGCCACGATCCCTGCCTGCTCGACACCTTCATCGCCGCCACCCGCTTCATGGCCGGCGATCCGCCCCATCCTTGGTGGCACTACACGGCGGAACGCAAGCGCACGCTCAAGACATCGTGAGTCTGATCCGTTTCTACGTTCGCGCTTGCCGCCATATAGCGTAGCCTCCATACTCCCCCTATGCCAAAGAAATCTCTCATTGCCAGTAACCCCCACCTGAAAAACGCTCAGGCATACCAGCAAGCATTGCGGGTCAATGTGCTGTCCTCTATAGCCATTGAAGGCGTGCGCAAAGCGGCCGAAAAAGCCCTGCCGCTGATCACGACGAAAGCTGCAAGAGCCTAGCTCTGCCAGCCGCTCTTGCGCAGCGCGGCGCGAAAGACGGTTCTCATTGGTTCGTAGGCAACGTGGTGCAGCTTGTCACGTTTACGTCACGCCAGAGGAATCAAAAACGGCCTCCATCTCTGGAAGCCGTATGAATACTGGTGGTGATGAGTGGACTTGAACCACCGACCTACGGATTATGAATTTTGGATATTCACTGTTTAATCAATGTGTTGACCCGCCCTCACTCGCCAATACTCGCCGAAGAAAGGCAATTACTTCAAGTTCGAACATTGAACTATATGGATACATTCTCACGTACCTTGTAGTGTTGTCTTCACAAACTTTTGCCTTCCATGCCTCGCACATAAAACTAGAAGGGGAGATCGTCAGCAAAATCGCCGAGATCGCTCCATTTTTCATTAGAAGGAATTTCTGGTGGAGGAAGTGCTTCTACATTGGGTGTGTCATGGAGCACCCAATCAATCATCCATTGCTCTAACAATGAAAGTGATCGGTTTGGTAAAGCCCCGAGCCAGTGTCTCTTCTCGTCGCCGGAAAGCAGTTGAGCAGCGAAAATAACCGCGCGTCGATCCCAAGGACCAAGATTAAGGAGCTTGTCTTTCATAGTGCGCACCCACGCTGTGTTATTGCTCTGGACTGCGGCTCGGGCAGCATATGAGAGACGCCCTGTAGACCCCACTATAAACCTAAGGTCTTGATACTTTAGCAGAGCATGGTGATTACTAATGAACCACGCGAACCATTCTTTTACACTCGAATCACGTAAGTCGCCTCCCCGTGCCAGGTCGATTAGCGGCGATATAATTACGCTGGACGTGGATTCGCTGAAGACCGCTTCAATGTACAGTACAACGTCATTGATTACCGGCTTGAATCGTTCCAGGTTATTCAATAAGTATGGAGCAAGCTCCGGCAACTTGTTAGCTCTTGCTCGTCGAATAATTGCTCGCGCGACACCGAGGTCCAGGTGCTCAAACTTTGCAGAGCGCTCAAGTGCGTTGAGTAATCGTTCTCCCGCATTCTCGACAAGCTCATATTTGATATCGCTGACTTCCATTGTGTAGGGGTTAACAACTTCTATTTCTTCCAATATCTCTAGCTTTTCTAGTTGGTACTGATTTATTAGTTCTTCCCTCATGAAGGCAGCTGACTTCATGATTCGTGTCTTGTCTCCAACGAGTCCAAGTCGATGCGTTTCGTGAAGGTAGTGGGTTAAATCCTGCAAAAACAAGTCAAGGTCCCGAGCCGAATTCCCAAAGATACGAATATCATCGACATATCTGACATGAGTTAGCCCGTTGCCGGAAATGAACTGATCAACATCTATCAGAGCTGCTTCACTTAAAATGATACTCGCGGCTGGCCCTACGGGAATACCCTGAGAATTCGTGGATGGGTAAAGCCTCATTAAGAACGCCTCGACCTTCTTGCCTGCATCCGTCCCCGTTGATTGGGAAATGGCATTGTTTAGTCGATGGATGTAAATCTGATTGTAGAAGTCCGAAATGTCAGTCTTTAAGACATAGATGAATTTTGATGCAAGTTCCTCACAGCGATCCCTGTAATCGGAGAATCCTGACCCGGCCACAAAGAATCCAGCATGGTCTGGCCTGATTCGGTACGAACAAGCGATATGACTTGCTTTGGGCTGTCGAGCTTTCTCGATCTCTACCGCAACAGAGCGTACTGCAGCGGTGTAGCAGATTGCATCGATAGGGTCCATTTGGTGCACGACCCTATAACCACCACGAGACTTCTTCCACGGAATTGAGACTGGGGTTCCGACTGGCAAGTGCAGTCCATTCTTAATCGCCTCTTTCAGTGAGTCCCACTTGTACCAAATGCAAGCAAACTCCAGTGGCTTCGGGAAAAAGTCAGTGTCGTAGTACGATGTCAAATGCCGCCTCGCAAAATCCAAGGATTCGCTGGAGAGGAGGGAGTTAATTGCCATAATTCATTTCGGTGTCACCTGTGATGTTGAACTTTGATTCTATTCGCTAATCCTATTGTTGATTGGGTTTGCAATTAAGGACCTAGAACGATTGGTGTCGATTAGAAAACCCCATCCAATTGTGTTATGTTGATGGCATGTCAGTATAGGGTGTACAGTTATCCATACGTAGGCCCCTGTATTTGGGCCGGTGTGTGGGTAAATGTGGTTTCGCCCCTGCCAGCCCACCGACGGTGTTTCTTGTAGCTGAAGCGAATGGCAAACGTTATCATGGCTTGCATGAATTCGCTTCCGCAATCCACACTCAGTGCCAAGATTTGCACTGCCACGCCTGTCATCTCGAAGGATACAGTTCTTGATGCCCTCCGTTCAGGTATTCCCGATGCAGAATGGTTATTGAATCAGATTGAAAACGAGAAAGGGTATTTTCGATTTCCCCCTTTTTTCTCGGACGTCATCAAGAACTTAAAACTTGAAAATTATCCACTGCTATACGCAAGTGAAAATGCGATTTGGGGCATGCTATTACGCGGATTCCTTACCGATGAAGAAATCAAGGAACTGGACGCTGAGCTTAATGCGGCGTCACCTGACGAGCGAGGCGAATTTATTACCGAATTATGTGTTGGGTTTGATGACGCAATAGAAAAGATTGAGATTCCAAAGACCAAAGCGCAACAAGATGCGGCCCGGCAAAGATTCCTTTCGTTAAGTCCCGAGGAACAGAAAGAAGCCATACGAGTTAGTCAGCATTTTTATGGGTACTTTTTTCCGTCATTCTTCCAACTCATGTCAATCATGGTTCATGGAGAGAAGCTGACATCCTTAGTGGCTCAGTCCAAGGCGGGGAACGATGAGGCCTACGTCAAGGCAGTTCAAATTGATAAACGAATCTTGACCGTTGATCCCTATTTTATAGAACGATATTCACGGGCACAGCATGAGGCGGGGACTGACTTTTACGACGCGCTTTCATATCGTTTGGCTGCACCTCCCTATAGGGGAAAGATCAGGCACAAATCTCTCTGGTTAGCGTTTTCGCTGATCGATCAGGCGGGACTATTGGAGTCCATGCCCCATCGTGAAATATTGGAGATGTGTGATGAGGCTGGTGTTGGTGGCTATGAAAACCGCATCCAAAGTGTCAAGCATCTGTCAAACCGTTTGCGGGAATACAGGGAGTTTCAGAAACGGGGCATCGTGGCAACCACCTAAAAATCTTTTTCACGTGGTCGGCTAGAGATAGCGTCATGCATAAAGTTCTTATCCGTTGCGGGGTAGCCATACAGGCATGCCCGCCGAAAAACGGAGAACTTTATGCAAACCAAGAAGAGCCAGTCTTCTGGCAAGTCAATTAAACCAGAGTCGCTAAATGAACTTGCCCCCGCCCGCCCGGATGCACGCGCAGCGCGCACCGGACGGACGGGGGCGGGTCGGGACGCACCGCCTAGTAACACTGCGTCCCATAAATGCAATCTTGATTACTTTCAGCCTTTGCGTTGGGGTGTCGACAGCCTGTATCTGACCTATCCCGGGATTATTTTCCCTGAAGTCGATACCCGGTTAAAGAACCTCAAGAAAATCGCCCAGTCTTCTGAAACCCATGAGCAGGCACAAGCCCAATACCAGATCGGGGATCACATCTTCGAGGTAAAAGACAAAGCCCCGAGAGGCTTCGCTTATGTCCTGGAAGACGGCGCCTTCCGTATTCAGATATCCCGCAGCAGCATGTTGCCTTGCGCCTACGTCAAGATCAGCAGCGGCTACCTTGCTCATGTTGGCCCGGCCAATGCTGAAGAGTCTTTTTGTGCGTTGGTGAATGAACTGATAGACGGCACTGATTCGCCCAAGGTCAGCCGCATCGATCTGTTCGTCGACTTCGCTTCGTCGGAATGCATGGAGTGGGATCGGCAAGCCTGGGTAACGCGCGCATCCGATGTCGACAGCTATTCCGAGAAAGGCATCTTTACCGGGTGGGTGGTAGGCAAAGGCGGCATCATTTCCGCCCGGCTCTATTTCAAGCTGCTGCATGCCGAAAAGATCGGCACACATTACCTGCTCGAACTTTGGCGGGAATCCGGCTGGGATGGTGTCACTCCAGTCTGGCGGTTGGAAATCCAGTTGCGCCGGGAATTGTTGAATCAGTTTGGCCTATCCGGGCTACCCCAAGTGCTCAACCACCTGAATGGGCTATGGAGTTATGCCACCACCGAATGGCTGCGCCTGACTCTACCCTCACAAGAAGATAAAACCCGCTCACGCTGGCCGGTGCATCCGTTATGGGGCTACCTGTCCTCCATCGACTGGGAAACCGATGGTGGCCCTCTGACGCGTTCCTATACGCCTTCCCGGGTGCCGGGGGATAACTGGTTGCTGCCGCATGCTGAAAGTGTGTTTATCGCCTTCATGGCGCGGGAGGGGATTGCCGATCTCTACCAGGCGCAAGAAGCCTTGATGACGGCGGTGTACAACCATCTCAACGAGAAAGCGAACGGGCTGGGGTTGTCGTTTGACGCTTACATTGCAGAACGACTAGCGATAAAGACGCGTCAGTTCAATACCATTCTCAATAATCCGAGTCTTCCTGCAAAACTGGAACAGGATGAAATAGCGCGCCAGGAACGGGAATACCGGAGAGCCTCCAGGGGTGGTGTCTGACATGGAAGACAATGGCCTGCCCTTACCTGCGCCCCGTTGCCTCTCCAAGGAGCTGGCAGCGGCTTACCTGGGCATCGGGGTCACGTTGCTTTCCGAGCTGGATATCCCCGTCATCAAGCTGGGGCGACGTTGTCTCTATGACAAGCTTGACTTGGATGCATGGCTGGAAGAATATAAGCAGCGAGGGCGGGCCGGAAAGGAGAAATCCCTATGGCTCAAGAAGCAGGAATCTACCGAAGACCAAGATCTCGGTATTGGTGGATTGATGCAGTCCTCCCAAACGGTCAGCGCGTACGCGGAAGCACTAAGACCGAGGATAGGCAGCAAGCCGAAGCGTATCTAGCCAAACTCAGGCATGAGGCGTTTCAGTCGGCCTTCCTCGGGATCAAGCCAAAGCGAACGTGGCAGGAGGCCGTGGTTCGGTATCTAGCAGTTAAGACGAACCTGCGCAGCATTGAGGATGTACGCCGGATTTGTCGCATGCTTGACCCTTATCTTGGACAGCTAACGCTGGATCAGATCGATGGCGACCGGATATGGTCGATTGTTCAGGGGGAGTTAAGCAAAGGCAACAAGCCGGCAACGGTGAATCGTTATCTCGCTACCGTGCGATGCCTTCTTCGGATGGCTCGTGATGAGTGGCAGTGGATCGACAGTTTTCCGAAAGTCCGTATGTTGGGCGGGGAAGTCGAGCGGGATCGGTGGCTGACCCGTGAGGAGGCAGACAAGCTCATTGCAGTTTGTCCTGACCATCTGGCGGCGTTAGTAAAGTTTGCACTGGCGACAGGTTGCCGCGCTCGCGAGATTACCGGACTGGAATGGGAGCGGGTCGATTTGGCAAGGCATACCGCCTGGCTCAATCAGACCAAGAATGGAACGCCGCGAGGCGTACCGCTGAACAGAGACGCGATAGTTGTTCTGAAGGCGCAGCAGGGGAAACATCCTCAGTTCTGCTTCATCTTCAGGGGCAAGCCAATCCGCTGGCAGGTCAGCGACAAGATTTGGCGGGCGGCGGTCAAGAAGGCGGGCTTTACGGATTTGCGCTTTCATGATCTCCGGCACACTTGGGCCTCTTGGCATCGGCAGGCGGGAACGTCCTGCGACGAGTTGAAAGACCTGGGGGGCTGGAAGTCGCGTCAGATGGTGGATCGTTACGCCAAGTTTGCCACCGAGCATTTATCGGTAGCGGCGGCAAGGATCGAGAGTTGTACTGGTTCTGTAGGCGGTGGAGGAAATGGTGGAAATGTCGTTATGTTCCCCCACATTTTCCCCACACCGGCAAAGCAAAAGAGCGGGCGATTACTGGCAGGCTCTTGAAATTATTGGTGGTGTAGAGGTGACCCGGCATCAACAAGCACTGCGGTTATGATAGCAAATCATGGCACGTCTGTCCGTAGATTACGATGGGCACCCTATTCCGCGATTAATTAACTGAATTTGCCTTGTACGATGGGGCCTACGCAAACAGTTCTGACTGTTCGTGCTTAAGAGAAATAATACGGTTAAACAACCGGATCTTTTCGTCGGCCTTGCTTCTAGCATGGACAGACATGCACCCGACTAAATCTTCGAGTTGATCTACACTGCCAATTGTCTTAAAAACCTTTTCCTTGTTTACGAAGACTACAGATTTCTTTTTGCGCGTCAGCAGTTCAATGACGTTACTGAGCGTTCCAGTGCTCTTCGTGTCCCAAATCATTAGGCCAAAGTCAGCAACCTCGGCCATGACCAGATCCTTCGCTGTGAAAAATGCTCGTGATCCTGCGGCATGTTTTGTCTCAACAGCTCGAACAGGCCACTTGCCCAAGTTGTTTCGCGGGTTCGCTCCGCTGCAATAGACTATCGTTTTCGCGCGGCCAAGACTTAATAAATGCTGTTGAATCGAGGTATCTGCACCGTCGGCGTCACCGACTACAACCTCAAATTCCGAAGCCACGATGTTGTCAATACGCTCCTTCACCTTGGAGTCAAGGTGCTTAATATTCATAGAGCCAGCGATGAAAACTGTCGTCATCTGCCTATCTCCACGTTAGAGCTGCTACATAAATTTTCTTGATCTTCGGGTAAGCACGCAACACTTTGCATGCAGCTTCCATCGATGCTCCTGTGTGAAACAGGTCGTCAACAATAACAGCATTCCACTGCCCGTCTGTCTCAATTTCATCATTGACACTGAAGCTGTCACCAATGGCTTCCATCTTTTCGTCTTTTGAATTCATGTCCTTAAGCGACTTACCATTCTTGGCCTTGCGCAGAAGGTCTAGAAAAACTGGTATCTTCATTATGACACCAATCGCTTTAGCAACCTCGGTGACCGGCTGACGCTGGCGAACTGTCGTCGCTGGCATCGGGACGATGAAGCCAACACTCTTAAGTTTTGGAAAAACATATTCAGCTAACGCCTGCGCTAGTGGCTCGACTTGGCTCCAATCCTGACGGTACTTGAGTTGGTAAGTCGCTTCACCCACCTCTGTGCGGACATTATTAAAGCGCGGATGCCCGTATGCATCGTCTCCTACGAACGTACTGCTGAGCATGTGTTTGTCTAGCACCCATCCTTGGTCCCAGGGTCCGTGAATCTCTTTTAGTGCAACCTTCAAGGCACTTCCTTTATCCGTCGCCGACTAAATTTAGCGTTCCTTATTCTTACTGTGTCACAAATGTTGTCTTACGTTTTGCCGCCCGCAGCAAGGGCATTGACCGAGGCGGATTATCAATTGAAAGCTGAGCTGGTAACGAATCGTGGTGATTGAGTCTGACACATGCCGCTGCGCGCGCTGGGCTGCCACGAGGGATGTAATCCGCGGGAAGCGCAGGAACTTTGCGGACGACAAAGTTTTTTTTAGCGCCGGCTGGCTTGTCGGCGGTGAGACGTTCGGTGACCAGAAATCCGTAAGCGGCAATACTCAGCGTCGCATGGTGATGGAATCCGCGCCAACCTCTCCCCTCATAGTGTCCCAACCCCAGCTCCTGTTTCAAGTCCTGGTAGTCACGCTCTATGCGCCATCTCATATGCGCTTGGGCCACCAAGTCGTTCAGGGCAATATCCTCGGGCAGCGTCGACAGGTAGTACTTGAGCGGATCGGCGTCGCCAGCAGGCCATTCAATCAGCAACCACTGTTCAGATTGCAGACGGGCTTTGCCGATGTTTCCGCCCGCGTGACGTACCCGAACAGCGGCGAAACGCCCACTGAGCGTTTCATTTGTTCCTTGGCGCCAACTAATGCTTTGGAAAGCACTGGCCGGCAGTGCGTGGGCCAGGTCTTTGACGGAAACAGGCTGACGAGTCCGAGTCCTGCGCGGTATCACAGGCGGGCGTCCCATGCCACCGTAGGGCTTCGGTGGCAAAGGTTCGAGACCAGGTGGCCACACGACAACCGCGGAGGTAATACCAACGACGTAGGGCAAGCCCATATCGGTGAGCCGCTGACGAAACGCCTGATTCACCCCATAGGCAGCGTCGGCCAGTACGCAGTACTTCGGGGCACCCTCGGCCAACAAGGTTTCCAATTGCTGCACGGCAATCTCGGTCTTGGTGGCGAACTTCACCTCGGTAGGAACCCCGGTCTTCTGGCGCCGCTCGGAATCCTGCGCCCACTCCTTGGGCAAATACAGCCGGTACGCCACCGGTACGCTGGCTTGCGCCGTGGCCAGGGAGATACTGACCGCAACTTGGCAGCTGTCCTGCTTGCCCAGCATTCCGCAGTACTGTCGCGCCACGCCCACCGAATGCCTTCCTTGCTTCGGAAAACCGGTGTCGTCAATGATCCAGAATCCTCCTTCAGAGAAGTCCATCTTCGGAACGACCCACTGGCTCACCCGTTGCAACAGTTTCTCGTCGGACCACTCAGCCTTAGCCACAAAATGGTGCAACGATTGATGCTTGGCGCTGGCATGCAACGGATCCACTCGCGCCGCCATCGGCTCCACACTCTTGCGCGACAAGGGCAGCATCAGTCCGGTGCAGTAACCTTTCAGTCCCGCGTGCCGATCCATATGCCCAAGTCCATCCGCCAAGTGCGTCATGTATTCCTCAAATCGCTGACTTGCACTCATCACTCCTCCCAAACAGGACGAAGAAGTGCATACAATACATTGTTTTTAGTGACACAGTAAGATTATTTGCTTGCGACAAAACTGAAGCGGCAAACTCTTTCGTCTCTTCTGCATAATGTTCGCTTGCAAGCACTCTCGATGCCAAATCCTCCATTTGCGCACCAGTCTGCTTGCCGCCATTGCATTGTGCGAGAGCAGACGCTGCAAGGCTCTTGGCCACTTTCGAAGATTGATTATCGTGCAGGGTTTCTGCCGCCAAACTAGCGATGCGAGCGGAGGTTTGCTTAGTGTTTTTTGACATATCAATTTCCTTTCGTGGTTCAAGTCTTAGGGGGGCTTCGAAACTGCAATACCGTGCCGCTTTGGTTCATTCGCTCCTCGGCATCTGGTGGTACTGAGGTGCGTAACCGTGCTAGCTGCACGACATTTGCCTTACCTTGGAAGTAACCCTCAGGAAGCCCAGCCAACATTTCTATGTCAAATGCTGCCAACCCGATATGCCGGGGAATCGCGTCAAGTGGCATTACATTTTCATCAACTAATAGATCAATAGTCCGTCGGAGTAACCGTGGCCGTTCTGGCGGGCGATCTCCATCGCCCGGTTCGGCCTTGGCCCCCCACCGCGCCGAACGCCGCTTGAACAGCGCCAATGCTCCATCCTCGTCCAAAATTTTTAACGCACGGAGCCTCATCATGATCGCACCTACCGAGGCACCCCATCGCCGCTTCAACAATAGCATATCGTCCAGCGTTGCGGGCGCGCGAACCTCGGCTGCAAAGGTCTCAGCTGGCAACAAGAAAGCCCCCGCAAAACGATGGGCTTGTAGTTCCAATTGTTTATGGCGATCACGTTCCGTGGGACGCTGAATCGACCGATGGAGCACCAGATGGCCGAGTTCATGTGCTAGGTCAAATCGACTGCGATAGCCATTGTCTTTATCGGCCGACAACAATATTAGTGGCCGCCCAAGTGCTTCGCTCCATGCTGACAGTCCTTCGATTTGCGCAATGCCTGTTTCCTCACGAATCAGGATGATGCCAGCCCCTTCGACCGCAAGAGCAAGATCCTGCACAGCACCACGGCCGAGGCGCCACAAGTCTCGGCATTCGCATGCTGCCAGTTCAATCTCCTCATGCGTGATCTCTTCCGGATCGACAAAGTTGCGACTAGGCAGCTTCAAAATCGGATAGTCCACGAACTCTGCCAGAGCAACAGCGATATCCTGAGCCCATTCAAGCCGAGCTTCGAGCATAGCTCGGGCAGCAACGTGCGCCGACGCGTTGCTACGAAATAGGGGCAGCGATACCTTCGTTGTCGGTAACCTGGTGAACCATTCTGGCGTGACGTTAACGACTCCCGCCAGTCGATCAAGAGCATCGCGCTCAGGAGCCTGGGTGCCAGCACGCCATTTGCTCACCGTCGCTGGCGACACGCCGACCAAGGAAGCCAATTGCACTTGGCTCAGCCGGCGCGCTGCTAGGATCTGTACTAGGCGCTCCTTCTGAAAGCCTTGGATGCCGCCGCGACTCATTGTGAGGTTCCGTCCTTGCCCTGCTTACCGATGTTTTTCTTCAGCTTCGGCATCGCAAGGTCGTCTTGGGCTGCAGGTTTCTGTTCATACCGCTGCAAGAAAGTATCCATCTGCTCTCTGAAAAGCCACCCCCGCATATAGCGGTCTGGGACCGCGATTTGGATTGAGACGGGTACCTCGGGTTTGATGTGTAGCGATCTTGAAAAGCTGGCCACAAAGAACGCAACAGCCACTGAAGGAGGGACATAATCCTCGAATAGCTCTGGCTGCACTAAAGGCTCGATTGCCTTATTTGCCACCGACATCTGCCTGCGAGTACAGCTTCGCCGTCCGTTAATCCAAAAACCATCGGGAATATTGAATCGTGCAAGTGTAAATACGCCGGTGCGCCCGATTACGATCCCGTTTCCTCGAATTGGCGAAGGCGATGCCTCGCTGACAGTAAGCGCCCGATGAAACGACTCGTTCATGTGGAAGTGCCGCAACTGACCAACGACGTGCGGAAGGTGTCCATCGTCCATTCCTCGTGCGGCAGCATAGGCACGTTGTGCCCCGGCAAAAAGGGCTTCCTCAATGCCCATTACTATCTCACGAGGTATATTCTTTAACAGCAGGCTGGCGATTGTATCTTGCGTTTGCATAGCCATCGGTAACTCCCATGTTCGATTTCGTATATAGGGATTATATACCAATATTATTTCGCTTAACAAGACCTCGTTGATGATTTATGAACTTCTTACTTGTGCTGAGGGTTTGCAAACCACGATCATGACCGAAATTCGGGCTTTTATTTGCGTGGGCCGGAAACGGAATTCCACCTATAGTGTCAAATTATGTGTAAAGTTATAGCTCGGATGATCGTAGACATGCTTGCTTTGTCAAATGCCGAATAGAGAGGAGACACAATGACCGCCGTGACACTTGGTTCGTGGCACAATCCCCCGCTTGCTTACGTTGTTGCAGAGTTGGTCATATCCCCGCATTATTCAATCGCTAATGCAATCCCAAGCATCCAAGATCGATTGAGAAATGCTTATCCGCGCACGATTGAGGGGCAGGAAATCGTGATCGATGGCAACAAGCCCTCTGCGCAACCAGTTTGGCGCTTGCTATCTGCGGATCAGAGTTGCGGAGTTCAACTTGGAACTCGGGCGATTTCGATTCATTCGACAAGTTACGCACACTCAGGAGAGTTTCTGGGTAGGTGGGCAGATGTTCTCGACACAATCGGTGTCGTAAAGCTCGGCGCATTTGTAGAGCGCGCGGGACTTCGCTATATTGATCTAATAATACCGAGTGGCGATCATCGGCCAGAGGACTATCTTCAGCCTGGCTTGCGCGGAGTACTACCTGAAGGGGCACAGACAACTGGATCAATGTGGGCGACCGGATTCGAGTTTGGTGACTGCGTGGTGAACTTGCGGACTGCAGCTCCAACTCCTCATGGGATGCTACTTCCCCCTGAGTTTAACTCGATACCTTTGGCCAAGCCGAAAGTAATGTTGGAAGCTGAAAATCGCGTGAAAGATTCTTTGCTGATCGGCTTTATCGATACGGACTGCGTCAAGGAAATCCAAAAAGTTTTTGACGCCGCTGGCCTGGCTAGCATTTATACCGAGATGCAGAAACTGGTGTCGAAGACGTTCAAAACTGTTCTGTCACCTACAGCCGAAACGGAGTGGATATGACCGGCACAATCATGACGCCTGAGAACCATCGTAAACTCGCCGCCATGTATATGCATCGACCAAGCTCGCTCATCGAAGCTGTCGAGTCTCGTCAAATGATTCGACAGTATCAGGCACAATCTTCCGTTTATCCAGGCAAAACATCTTCATTCTCAATGAACATGCTTGGGGTTGCTGCCACCGGAATAATCGGAACAGTGGTATTAGTCGATATTGACTATCCAACGAGCGGAGCTGCGGTATCTATGGAAATGGAACCCGCTGGTCAGCTCATCCATGATCAGACGCCATTAGCTGAGCGAAGCTGGGCACGATGGTCTGAGGCGACGAAGATTTGGCTTCAGAAGCCTCAAAAAATTAAGAAGGCAACGTTTAGTGCATCGGCAAAATTGCGGGTAGATCGTTTATCCAATCTTCAGGCGACCCTGGGGCTACCCAATCTTGAGCTGGCAAAATCACTCGGAATTACTCGGCAAAGTCTCTATAACTGGCTCGACGTTTCAAAGGAAATTGTACTTCAAGAAATCAATCGAGATCGACTGACTGCTATCGAACGTGTAGCTAACCTCTGGAGCACCCTAACGACAGTGCCTTTGAGCTCCGTTAGCCACGAGCCAATAGATAACGGAGTGACCATTTTGCAATTACTTAGTGAAGCAAAAGTAGATGAATTGAGGATTGCAAATGCGCTCAAGAATCTCGCTGAGAGGCTCCAATTCAGAGCCAAATCGCTGGGACAGCGCATGGCTGAGGCTGGTTACAAACGACGCCCATCAGCTAGGTCACTTCCCTCTGATGAGTAAATGACACCAGGAGTCGCGGTATCCCTTGGTGATGCACTTGCAAAATGCGGGTGGCGCACTGGATCTGTGGTCCCGCATGCAGCCACACAAGAGCTTGAATCGCTCTTGAGCAATGGCGGCGGGGATTCTGTTTCAGTACATATAGACGATTGGCTTATCGTGGTCTCGCAGACATGCGATGTTGTCGCAAAGCATCTGGAAGCAGAGCCATTTGTCGAAGTTTTGCTCTGTAGCCCAATTAAGAAACTGCGTACCCAGTTCAAAGATATGCGATCAACTCGCATTCTAGATTTCAGGCCAAACCGCGAAACTCACGAAGCGGTCTTTCTTACTGCTCACGCGGTAAAGAATAGATTTCTGGTACCCCGCAATCTATTTGTCAATCTTTTTCCAGATGAACATCGGCGCTTAAGCAGTGTTGCGGCGAGACGGATAATGGCGTGGTTTGCTTTGCGCTATTCAAGACCAGCTTGGCCTGAAGCGTTTGTTTCACGATTGAGATCAGCAGAAGACGCACTGGAAGCAGCTCTCGAACCGTTACGGAATGAAATTGCAGAGGTCAGAATTGCGCTCGATGAGCCTGAAAAGGAACTCGATGATGGACAGCCTTATTCCATAGTTGTTTACTTTGTCGTTGATGAAGAAATTTGGAACAAGGACGCTGAGGCACGTGCCGATGTCTACGCTGCCTATGCGGCTTTTACATCACATCTGAATAATTGTGATGGCATAAGCGTTAATGAAGCATTAAGCGGCGTAAAGTCTGGGGAGGAGTTTAGTTGGCAAGCAACAAGAGCAACTGACGAATGGAATTTTGCGAACCTAACCCACCGTGACTAACCCGACCAAGGGACGCGGCAACTCCCGGAAACGGTAGTCCAGCGCTAACTCGCGATCACCACCAACTCCAGTTCGCCTCGTGATTGTGCCAAGTTCGAAACACCGGGTCGAATTCGGGGTCAGCCAGCCAACGCCGCAGCATGCGATCATTGCCAGTGCGAATCTGGTGATCAGACACCTTGCGGTACCAGCGAGGGGCAGACCCTCCCATGGTGACCATCTTGTCGGAATGAAACCTTGCAATTGCCTTGCGTCCTGCCTTAGATCGCGGGTCGAGTTGTACCCAGTGGCCGTAAGGAAGTCGAGACTCCCAATCGTGTAGCACCCAGTAATACTCGTGACGCTCCCGCTGGCGGCGAAACGTACGTGCCATGATATAGCTCCAGTTATTGGTAACTACATCATGGCAATCTCCCTCTCAGTGTAATTTCGAAGTCCATCGCTTATGAACGCACGGTAGTCAATTTCGCTGACACTACTTCAGTCAATAAATTCGGTTGTCAGTAAAAGTAAGTGAGCTAGGCTATGGTGTTGATCACATCGGTCGCATTCACATCTGCCGATGCATCGGAACGGGCGTGCCGCGGTACGCCCAACCAGGCATAGATGACATTGCATGACTGACATGATCTATTAGCGCCAACAAATCAGGTAAGCCATCGAGGTATCCGATGCCGAGATATTCGCTATCGGCTGGCGTGGTCACGCACGTTCCATATTTTTCATCATATGGAGAACGTCATGACTATCAAGCATTGCGCAGCCTGCGGTAAAAAATTCGAGCCACGCCCCCAAGCACGCAACCAAACTTACTGCTCCGCGAAAGAATGTCAGCGCGAGCGTCGCCGGAATGAGCAAAACCTGAGGCGGCAGACCAAACAGGTCTCCGTGAGCAACTCCAGAAACAACAAAGACCGGGCTGGTAAGAACGCAAAATACATGAGCAACTACCGCAACCGCAACCCTGCGTATGCCGATGCCAATCGGAAGCTGCAGGCCGCGCGCAATCAAAAGCGCCGCGCC
Source organism: Betaproteobacteria bacterium (assembly GCA_016234745.1). Lineage (GTDB taxonomy): Bacteria > Pseudomonadota > Gammaproteobacteria > Burkholderiales > Rhodocyclaceae > JACRAR01. The sequence continues at coordinate 99,153 of JACRAR010000030.1, forward strand.
ACGGTGATTGTAAATGAGGCAGCGTCAGCCCCATCTTCTCCTTTGCCATCAGGGCGATACAGGCTCAAACCGATCCTGGCCGACGGAATTGTAAGTGAAGCCTCGTGGATCGTTGAAATCACCATTATTTCAGGCGGTAGCTGACATCCACGAATTTCGCGCGGTGATTGTAAATGAAGCCGTTATCGACCACGAAGCCCGTTGCTGATAAGGTTTCGCGCGAAATGTTCTCGACACAGCCATATTGATGTCCCGCGCCATCCAGTCACCGACTGTGCATGATCGGATGGCGCATCATCTTGCGTGAAGCCGGGATCTTCAATTTGAACTTGGACAGGACGGCTTTGCGGCATGGGAATTGACGACAAAAATGACAGCACATCCACCCAGAAGTCGATCTTCCGCGCCGTCGAGTACGTGCGAATGTCCACCGAGCACCAGCAGTATTCAACCGAGAACCAGGCTACCAAGATTCGCGAGTACGCAGCCAGGCGAGGCATTGAAATCATCAAGACCTACGCCGACGAAGGAAAGAGCGGTTTGCGCATTGACGGTCGTCCCGCTCTGCAACAGCTGATCAAGGATGTCACGGAAGGTGCAGCCGACTTCCAGATCATCCTGGTTTATGACATCAGCCGCTGGGGGCGTTTTCAGGACGCCGACGAGAGCGCCTATTACGAATATATCTGTCGCCGTGCCGGCATCCAGGTCGCCTACTGTGCCGAACAATTCGAGAACGACGGCTCGCCGGTTTCAACTATTGTTAAAGGCGTCAAGCGGGCAATGGCGGGTGAATATAGTCGCGAACTATCCGTCAAGGTGTTCGCCGGCCAATGTCGCTTGATCGAATTGGGCTACCGCCAGGGCGGCCCGGCAGGATATGGTCTTCGTCGAACCCTGATCGACCAGCATGGGGACGTCAAGAGTGAACTGACCCGTGGCGAACACAAGAGCCTGCAGACTGATCGCGTCATCTTGAGACCAGGCCCCGATGACGAGGTTCGCATCGTCAATCAGATTTATCACTGGTTCATTGAGGATGGCCTCACCGAATCCGAGATTGCCGGCCGGCTGAACACCATGAAGGTGCGCACTGATCTCGACCGCGAGTGGACACGCGCAACCGTCAATGAGGTGCTGACTAACGAAAAGTACATTGGCAACAACGTCTACAACCGTGTCTCCTTCAAGCTCAAGAAAACACGCGTCGTGAATACCCCAGACATGTGGATCAAGAAGGAAGGAGCCTTCAAACCCATCGTCCAGTCCGATATGTTTTACACCGTGCAGGGTATCCTGCGAGAGCGATCGCGGCGCTACACCGATGAGGAGCTGATCGAACGGTTACGTAATCTTTATCGTAATCGAGGCATTCTTTCGGGGCTGGTCATCGACGAGACGGAAGGAATGCCATCAGCCGCCGTCTATGCCCATCGTTTCGGCAGCCTGATCCGCGCCTATCAGATAGTGGGATTCACCCCTGATCGCGACTACCGCTACCTCGAGATCAATCGCTTCCTTCGTCAACTGCACCCTGAGATCATCGCCAGAACCGAGACACAGATTGCCGCCATAGGTGGCGGCGTCATTCGGGATCCAGCCACAGACATCCTACACGTCAATCAGGAATTTACGGTGTCCCTGGTACTCGCGCGTTGCCACACCCACGATACCGGCAGCCATCGCTGGAAAGTGAGGTTTGACACCAGCCTGTGTCCCGATATCACGGTGGCAGTGAGACTAGACCATTCCAACCAATCCGCTCTCGATTACTACCTCCTGCCGCAGCTGGATTTTGTTCAGCCACGCATCAGCTTGGCTGAACACAACGGGATCGAGTTTGAGAGTTACCGGTTCGACAGCCTGGAGTTCCTCTATGGCATGGCCGAACGCAAACGGGTCAGGAGAGCCGCATGAAGAAAGAACTCCCATCCAGCAACTTGCAAATGATTCCGATCGACAAGATCGAGATACTCAACTCGCGTGACCGCAATGGAAAGGTGTTCGCGGATATCGTGGGCAACATCAGGAATATCGGCCTGAAGAAACCGATCACCGTGACACCGCGAACCGACGCGGATGGCAATGAAAAGTTCATGCTGATTTGCGGCGAAGGCAGGCTGAATGCATTCAAATCGCTGGGCGAAACCACGATTCCAGCCATGGTCGTCGATGTCAGTGATGAGGACGCCTTCATCATGAGCCTGGCGGAAAACATTGCGCGCCGCCAGGGACGCACGCTGGAACTGCTGGCGGGTATTGAGAAGTTGCGTGACCAGGGTTACGACAAAAGAGCGATCGCGCTGAAAACAGGACTGAGCGAGGATTACGTCTATGGCATTTTGCAGCTGCTCAAGAATGGTGAAGAGCGTCTGCTGATTGCGGTTGAAACAGGACGTATCCCCCTGCATGCCGCCTTGACCATTGCAGGCGCCGGCAGCAACGATAAGGATATCCAAGCGGCTCTGCAGGAGGCGTATGAGAACGGACAATTGCGTGGGAATCATCTGATTCAGGCGCGCAAGGTCATTGAAAAACGAAGATCTCTGGGGCGGACCATTGCCCGCGGGGTGCCTCGGATAGTTCCGGATGTCACCACTTCAAGCCTTGTCCGTACCTATCAAAAGGAGGTCGAGCGCCAGAAGCTCATGGTCAAGAAAGCGGAATATGCACAGCAGCGACTGCTGTTCGTGGTCGAAGCGATGCGCCATCTCCTCGCTGACGAAAATTTCACCAATTTGCTGCGTGCCGAAGGGCTGGAAACGTTGCCGAAGCACATTGCCGAACGGGTCTGGGCTGGAGGGAACGCCGCATGACCCCAATGCGCCTTGGCTTTGTTCCTGACCCAATTACGGTTGCATTTGAAAAACTGCTGCCATCACGTAAACCGCCCGACGGGCTTAAGCATTCCAGGAAGTTCAAGCAGATCGTTGCTTCCATCGATGCCATCGGCCTGATTGAACCCCTGACCATCGCAAAAGTAGATAAGGCCACTGGCTTGCACCTGTTGTTGGATGGGCATATCCGAATGTTCGCGCTTCAGGAATTGGGGTTCAGCAGTGCCCTGTGCCTGATCGCCAAGGATGATGAGAGTTATACCTACAACAACCGAATCAATCGTCTATCGACGATTCAGGAACATTTCATGATCCGTCGCGCCGTGGAGCGTGGCGTCACGCCGGAACGCCTGGCGAAATCGCTGGAACTGGACATTGAGCACATCACCAAGAAAATCAACCTGCTGGACGGCATCTGTGCAGAGGCAGTACGACTACTCAGGGACAAGCATTTCTCGGCCAATTTGAGCCCCGTACTGCGCAAGATGAAACCGACCCGGCAGGTGGAGTGCGTTGAACTCATGGTGGCCACCAACAACATCACGGTGTCTTATGCCCAAGCACTGCTGGCTGCAACACCCAGCAACATGCTGGTGAATGAAGGTGTGCCAAAGAGGTTAAAGGGTGTCACGGCCGATCAAATGGCAAAGATGGAGCGCGAAATGGCAAACCTCGAGGGGCAGTTCAAATTGGTCGAGCAGTCCTATGGTCAGGACGTTCTCAATCTGGTGCTTGCCAAGGGTTACTTGACCAAGTTGCTAGATAACGAGGTTGTGATCCGCTTTTTATCGCAAAACCACCCCGACATCCTGCGTGAGTTTTCCGGCATCGTTCAAACGACGTCACTGGACAAATAGTGATCAGCATCGCAAGGGCTTCTCACGATCAATCACCGGCTTGATAAATCCTTCCGTGTGGAGGGGCGTAGTGCTGCCCGTGTGGGCGATACGCGTTTCTTTAACAATTCGGATGTTGTAGGGCTGCCGCCGCTCGACGCTGGGTTGGCTTTGTCGGTATTGATGCGAAGCAGCTGACAGGCACGCCGCTGGCCTGCTCATTTCTTTTGGGTGGGAAGAGATGAGCAAACAGCGGCACATTTCCGCGAAAAGACCAGTCATTGAACAGGATTGCCAATCGACTGCTTTCATCTTGGATACAGAATAAACGGTGAATTCCTATTTTCCCCTTCGACTACGGGCTAACAATATTCCGGCAGGATGTCGGTCATCGCTTTCATGGACGATGATATGCCAATTAGAGAAACAGACCTGCTGGACCACATTTTCGAAAACCTTGCCGAGAACGACTGGGCACCAGATTCCGAAATCTTGGACACGCTGATGAACCTGTCAGCCCCAGGCAAAGCCGAATTTGTGCGGAGAATGGATGAACGATATGGCGTTAAACCGCCGCAGCTTCATTGAACGAGCCTGTTGAATCATAAGCGGCATCCATTCAGTCACGCCATGTCAGACTCCTGATCGATTCGAATGCAATCCGAAGATTTGCTATTGCTGGTGACGCGCACCATGCCCTTCGGCAAGCACAAAGGACGATTGATTGCCGATTTGCCGGGAAATTATCTCAACTGGTTTGCCCGTGAGGGTTTCCCCAAAGGGGAAATTGGGCGTCTGTTGTCCTTGATGCAAGAGATGGATCACAACGGCCTTCGGCCCCTGCTTGATCCATTAAGGACAAAAACATAGTACTGTCCTGCCAACATGGAAGGAGCACCCCGCCGCATCGCCCATCTTGATATGGACGCGTTTTACGCGTCAGTCGATCTGCTGCGTTATCCAGAGCTGCGTGGTCAACCTGTCGTCATTGGCGGGCGTCGTTCCCAGCAACCTGTCGTCGAAGCTGATGGCAGTCGCCGTTTTGCACGCTTGCGCGATTATGTGGGCCGGGGTGTCATTACCACATCGACCTACGAAGCCCGGGCGCTGGGCGTGTTTTCCGGAATGGGGACCATGAAGGCGGCAAGGCTGGCTCCGGATGCCTACCTCCTGCCGGTTGATTTTGATGCGTACCGCCATTACTCGCGATTGTTCAAGGCGGCAGTGGCGACCATCGCCCCGGAGATCGAAGATCGCGGGATCGATGAGATCTATATCGATCTGACACAGCTTCCTGATGACTCACTGACGCTTGCGCACAAACTCAAAGAGGCAGTCCGGACCGCAACAGGTTTGACCTGTTCGATTGGTATTACCCCAAACAAGCTGCTCTCAAAAATCTGTTCAGACCTCGACAAGCCAGACGGCATCACAATCCTGAGCAAGGGGGAAATTCCAAATCGTATCTGGCCACTGCCGGTGAAAAAGATCAATGGCATTGGACCGAAGGCGACCGCCAAACTCAAGGCCATCGGCATTGAAACCATTGGAGAACTGGCTAAAGCTGAACCTGACCTGCTACAAAGCAACTTCGGGCTCACTTACGCGCTATGGCTTTTAGATGCGGCGAACGGCATTGATGAAAGTCCGGTGACGACACACTCAGAACCCAAATCGATCAGCCGGGAAACCACCTTCGAAAAAGATTTGCATCCACGTCATGACAAGGCTTCGTTGTCGGTCATCTTCACCGAGCTATGTTCCAATGTGGCCAATGACCTGAAACGGAAAGGCTATCGAGGCCGCACCATCGGGATTAAATTGCGCTACGACGATTTTCAGACGGTGACGCGGGACTCCAGCTTGCCCGTGGCAACAGATGACCCCACAGTCATTCGCCAAGCAGCCGGAGAATGTCTTCGCCGCGTCCCTCTGGACAAAAAGTTTCGTTTGCTCGGAGTCTGGGCCAGTGCGCTGTCTGCCGCCGGTGACACTGAACTGTTTGATATTTCAGCGCAAACAGAATTGCCACTTTAGCCCAGGATGCGCCGCCACATTTTGGCCATATCACGTGCCTATATCATTCAACTGGTTAGCCGATCGCCGGTCACGCGGCTTATTCCGCAGAATAGAATAATAAAAACCAGCCAATTCGACGCTTTGGTTATTGAAGTCGAGCTGATACTTTGACGTAAATAGAGTCAACCCTTTTCCTAGAAATCCACTTCCATGATTATCCAGTCCGTCGAACTCGTCGCCCGGGCCAATGCGCCCTCCTATGAAGAAAAGTTCTATCACGCCCACCTTGATACCGGTGAGGCCCTTGTCCTATTCCAGCAACATTGGGATGTGAATCTTCCGCCGGAGTCCCTGATCGGTTTGACGGTCGAAGAGGCACAGCGCAAGAGAACCGAGAAGATGATGGCTGCTGCCTACGGGTCTCACTAAGGCGACTGCTCCACGCGTTTGTTTCAAACGTGCTTCTAGCCAGAGGCGGCAATCTTAGCGACTGACAAGCCTTCGAAGAAGGCGATCGAGTTGGTTGGCAAATGTCTGCCGGTCAGCCACAGAATAGGCCGCGGGTCCGCCAGTCTCTATGCCACCGCTGCGTAGTCCCTCCATGAAGTTGCGCATGGTCAGCCTCTCCTGAATATTGCTTGCATCAAGCAGATCGCCGCGTGGATCGAGGACAAAAACGCCGATCTCAATCACCTGGGCGGCCAGTGGCACATCGGCGGTGATCACGAGGTCACCCGCCACGACTTCTTGGGCAATCCGCTGGTCCGCGACATCAAACCCCGACGGCACCTGCAGCGCCCTGATCCAAGGCGATGGAGGCACATGTAGCATCTGGTTGGCGATCAGCGTTAAAGGCACCTGGGACCGATCTGCTGCACGATAGAGAATATCTTTGACGACGGCAGGACAGGCGTCGGCATCGACCCAAATCTTCATGTGGAAGAATCTTTCCAGGAAAACCCTACAATAGCACTTCATTCCGCCCTCGGTTGAGCGACCCCAATGCATCCCCGCTTCATTATTCCGCCAGAAGAAGTTGAAATCACTGCGATCCGTGCCCAGGGAGCCGGCGGGCAAAACGTCAACAAGGTCTCCAATGCCGTGCATCTGCGTTTTGACATCACCACCTCATCACTGTCCGAAGCAATTCGGGAGCGGTTGCTGAAGCTCAGCGATCAGCGCATCAGCAAGGAAGGTGTGGTGGTCATCAAAGCGCAGGAATTTCGCAGTCTCGACAAGAACCGTATTGAAGCCATAGCGCGTTTGCACGAATTAGTGGCCAGCGTTGCCACACTGCCCAAAAGACGCCGCCCAACCAAACCCACCCGGTCGTCCGTCTTGAAACGGCTGGACAGCAAGGCGCGAACTTCAACGACAAAAGCAAGACGAGGGAAAGTGGAAGAGTAATTGATGCCGAGTAGGCTAAGATATTCCATGCCCGTTGAAATTAGCTCCCGTCAGAAGATCCCTAACGAGCCTGCGACAGATCGCGGGACGAGCATTGCATTGATCTTTGCGCTCGTCGCCGAGCGACTATCTATTTACTACGAGCACGAGAAATGGATGACAAAAGCCCAAGGTGCCACTCTGGCGAGTGAGTGGCTGTCCCGATCGAAGCGGAGTATGCCGGCGGAAGAACGAAGACATCTTTCCAGCCTCAGTGATCAGTTGGCCAGGCAGATTGCAGAAACCTTGTCCCGAGAAGTTGGGCTACTCACTGCCCATGAAATGATGGAATCGCTTGATCCGAATTATCAATCCGAGATTGGCCGATCCCTCATGGTGGAATGCGAACGGATGCTTGACAGCGAAACTCGAGAGTCAGAGTAGAACATGCCGATCAAGGAAGTTCTGACCACACAGCGCGTCCCAATCAAAATCTGGACTGACGATGCCGATGAGAAATCGAAGCAGCAACTGACAAACATTGCCAGCCTGCCGTTCATTCATCACCACGTCGCGGCCATGCCGGATGTCCATCTCGGGATCGGTGCAACGATTGGTTCGGTGATCGCCACGCACAAAGCCATCATTCCTGCCGCCGTGGGCGTCGATATCGGCTGCGGCATGGTGGCTTGCCGACTATCGATCACAGGCAACGATCTTGACGAGAAGTCGCTGCGCAAAGTATTCGATCAGATTTCCCGGGATGTTCCGGTGGGTCGAGAACAACACAAGGATGACCGCGTTCTGGTCGATGCCGCCAGGCCGTTCGAAGCCCGGCTGGACGTCATGACAAAGAAACATCCCAAATTGCTGAAGTCCTTCGGCAAGTTCTCCAAATGGGCAAACCAGATGGGAACTCTGGGCGGAGGGAACCATTTCATCGAGGTCTGCCTCGACGAATCCAACCAAGTCTGGGTGATGTTGCACTCAGGCAGCCGCGGCATCGGCAATGCCATGGCCACCTATTTCATTGAGTTGGCCCGCCAGGACATGGCACGCCAGATGATTCACCTGCCCGACCGCGACCTCGCCTATTTTCCGGAAGGCAGCAAGCACTTTGCTGATTACGTCGAAGCAGTCACCTGGGCGCAGGAATATGCGATGCAAAACCGGCGCGAGATGGTCGAACTGGTTTTGGCCGGGCTGAAACGCCATCTGCCGGCGTTCGATGTCACCAGTGAAGTCGTGAATTGCCATCACAACTACGTCGCAGTCGAGCGCCACTACGGCGCCAACGTCTGGGTCACGCGCAAAGGCGCAATCCGGGCACGCGAGGGTGACCTGGGCATCATCCCGGGCAGCATGGGGGCACGCAGCTACATTGTGCGTGGCAAGGGGAATCCGGAGAGTTTCAACTCCTGCGCGCACGGTGCGGGTCGCAGGATGAGCCGCACTGCTGCAGAAAAGCAATTCTCAGCTGCGGATCTGGTGCGTCAAACCGAAGGCGTGATCTGCCGCAAGGACAAAGGCGTGGTCGATGAGATTCCCGGCGCCTACAAGGATATCGATACGGTCATGGCGAATCAGGCGGATCTGGTCGATCCGTTGCACACATTGAAACAGGTTGTCTGCGTAAAGGGATGAGTTGGGGCGTTTGCCTGGTTAGGTTTCGCCGGAACATCATTCCATCTTCACCAATAGAAAAAGCCGGGAGCGACCCGGCATTTTTCTGACCTGCTTGGCTGTTGTTAGTTTCTGGCAAGCGCCTTGGATCCGTAGTATCCGAGGGCACCGGCGCCGACGATCGGGGCGACCACGATCATGGCCAGTCCGAGGACCGGAGCGGCAACCAGCATCGCGACATGCTTGGCTACTGGGACCTTGTTGAAGAACGCCTTGGCTCCGAAGTAGGCCAGCGCTCCGAGTGCTACGAAGGGCATCGCGGCGATGTAGGCCAGGCCGATGAACGGGGAGGCCAGGAACAGGGCGATGTTCTTTGCGGTGCTGGCGGCACTCTTGGCTTCGACGCTGACTGAATTCTCTTCGCGCGGGCGACGCACGATGTTGTACAGGACGGGTTCCCATGTTTTGTTGGCAACTGCAGTTTCGGGGGTGTTGGCTTCGGTTTCGAAGATCACGTTTTTACGTAGGGCGCTCATGATGTTCTCCTGGAAGGTTGCATTTAAGTTTCAGTTGACCTTGTATGAGCATCAGCCGTGCCAGCGGCATCGATTCCTAAATTAAACGCAGAAGAACAACAAGTTATATCGATATAAGGACGATCAAGCCTGTTCCTGATCGGAGCAGTTGCGGAGCGTTAGTACATTTGGTTTATGCACTCGCATCCCGCGGAAATTAAACAATCGTTTATTAACATGGTGTTATGACATACACGGGGTGTATGTTTTTTTTCGAGGGAACAGCGAGAAGACAAGGCCACGTCAGACGCCTTGCCCCAAGAGCAGCAATTGCTTTTCGTATGCCCGTCTCGCCACCAATCCCGGCAATACCCGGCCACCGCCCATCACCCATCGTTCAAGCTCATGCGCTGAACTACGCCAGTCGCTTTGATTGATCCGTCGCCGTAACGTCGACGATTGCAAGCGACCGGCCCCGAGGTTAAATGTGAAATCGATGATGGCGGTGAGACGACTTTCTGGTTCGATTGCAAGCACAGGGCAATACTTCAACGTGGCACGTAACGCTACCCGCAGATCTTCGGCGAGGTAATTTTCTCCTTCCACCATGCTGATGGGCGGATGATCTGGCTGGCATAGATGGCCATACCCTATCGTCCAGAAACCTGCCGGGCAGATATAGGGATGTGCGCGCCGCTCCGGATCAAACTTCGGCACCCGGTGAAACCCCTCGAACCGTTTGGCCAGATCAATTGCAGCCTGAGGTACATCGATCACGACCGCACCCGGTCGAACACCCGCCCGAGGAACCAGAAATTCAACACACCTGCCCACAGCGCCTGATCAGCCTCGGTCCAGGCATGCACAATGGCCGTCGTCCACTCGGCACCCGCCTGCAACGCAGCGGCAAATGCGGCGGTTTTAGCGGCACAGTACAAGGCCATGAACCAATAAGTGATCACCGGCCGCACACTGATCGAGAGCGCGTCCGCCCAAGGCACACCGGTCTTCTCACCCTGACCACGCACGGCATCGCGCAACGCCTCGATCGCCCCGGTATTCCAAGCCACATCCGCACTGGCCCCGATCTCCGCAATGCGCTGCGCCCCGCGAATTTTCTCGAACTCCAATGCCTTGTCCTGCATGGCCAGTTCATGCCCACGCTCGCCCTGACGATCCAGCCATTTCAGTATCTCCGGCGCCAGACGAAACGCGCCTCCCAGTAGCCCGCCCAATAAAGTCTCAATCATTTCCCGCCTCCAAATAGCTCAAGTTTCACGAACGCCCCGGCGAGCACCGCCATCACCAAACCCGTGACGATCATTTTTACAAGGGTGACGCCGGCAGTGCGCTTGGCTTCATTGAAGGCATCCAGGAGGCTCCGCAATTCCCGAATGTCGTTGGCTGCCTCCGGTCCATCCAGTCCCACCTCGCTCAAGGCATGCCGGGCACCACGCTCTGCTGCGCGCTCCAGCACTTCCTCGAACTCCTCTTGCGGCAAGGACACCATCTTGCGGCGCTCCATTCCTTCTTCGCTCATGATTTCACCCTCCAGAAATACGAAACCCGCCGATGGGCGGGTTCCCTTGTTCAACCTTTAGTCTTGCTCAAACAGGAAATCGCAGCCGGGCCACAGGTGCGCGTGTCGCAATGCCGTTTCTGATCACCACCCGGTCACCCTGTGCCAGCGTGTCGAGTGTTTGCGCCATGACCGCCCCCCGTTCGGTGGCAATACGCACCGACTCGCCCTGAATCCCGACCACCACACCCAACACGGCACGATCGGGCGCAATGAGTCGCGTCAGCTCATTGAGCGGAAACGTCATCGCGGTTGCTCCAGGGTGAGCCGGGTATCAATGTCGTCCTCGGTCAGCGTGATTTGAATCCCGACAATCTTGGCGCGATACGGGGTGGCCATCGAGGGATCACTCGCCTCGACCAACTGACCCAGGCGAAACCCCGGCCGGAACACCACCGACAATTCGACCTGGTTCATCGGCTGCGCCTGCGCATCCATTTCGGCGATGCCCCGCTGGATCAGCGCCTCGTCGGATAGCAGCGGCTCGGTGATGGGATTGCCTTCTCTTTGCCCATCGCCACGATAGACCTCGATGATCACGCGCTACCACCCTTGATCAGCGCCAGGATGCTGAAATCCGTCTCACCATTGAGCGTGGCTGGCGACACCAGGGCATACACCTGCGCCAGGGCATCGTAGGTCACCTTGGCCACCCCCACGCCCTTATTTGCGGCCTTGGCCGTGACCCGATCGGACTGCAGCGTCAATTCCCCCAGGCTGCGCCCAAACCAGACCACCTGGCCCAGACTGGAGCGTGCCGGTTTGCCCAGGGTGGCGGTGTCGGCATCCTCGAACATCAACTCCTCGGTCACCGTGACCGTGGTTGTCCCATGCGGACTCAGGGAACCTGCCGAACAGATGGTGTCGGTAATACTGACATCGTCGGTCTTGAAGACCAGGATATAGGCGGTCTCGCCCGGACTGAACGAGCTGCGTCCGCCATTCAGCCCGGTCGGCCGGGTATCCACCTCAGCCGAGAGATGGCCGGGAACGGCGCTGGCATCATCCGGGTTGCCAAACTGGACGCGAATCGTGGCATTGGCCATAAATTTTCTCCTTGTTTAAACATCCACCAGCACGAACTGCACATCCTCATCGGCATCGAGATGGACATGCCAGTCCAGCGAGGTGGTGGTATAGGTGATCACGAGCAGGCTGTAGCCTGGAACGGATGAACTCAGGTTGTTCTGGTCGACGGTGATGGCACCAAGATCGGCATGCCGCCAGGTCGCGCTCACGATGCGGGTGATCGGATAGCGCACGCTGGCCTGGCCTGCAACGAATTCGACCGTCTCTATTTCGGTGCGAGTTACCTTGCCCAACGTACCGATGATCGTCCCGGGATTCCCGGTGTGGGTCAGCAGCGCCGTCCGGGGTGTGGCAAGATAAGCGCGCACCGTGCGCTGCCAGGGATTGTCGGGATCTGTAATCGACTCGATCCGGTCATCATTGGTGCGACCGGCAGATTCTTCATTGGCAATCGTGATTCGGTTGTAGCCCCGCTGCGGGGAGACTTGCGCGCGTGACTCAATCACATCGGCATCCAGGAGACTGTGCGACAGATTGGCCAAGCCATACTGCGGCACACTCACCGGATGGCGACGGCGGCACAGCACCGAGCCGTCCGGATAACTCTCGACGACACCGCCGATCGCAGCGACGATATTGCGGGCAGCAGCCAGCGGTGTGGCGCCATCGACCCGCAGCCGATCTGCCGGGATGGTCCACTCCGGCAAATGCCAATCCACCCCACCGATCAGCGATTCGACAGCAGCTCGTGCTGAGATGGCCGCCGTCTCATGAATCTGGATCGCCCCGGTAAATGGCGCGTCATACAGCGCCAGCGGAGAGACAGCCGTGATCTCGCATTGCCGATCCACAATGGATGCCCGCGAGAAGGTCTTGCCGTCGATGATGAAGGCAAACGACTCCAGGCCCACGGTCAGGCTCAACGCATCGCCGATCTGCATCAATGCAAAATTCTCGACCGCCGCAATCTCGATGCGGGCAATCCAGACCGGACTATCTTCATCGCAGGACAGCGTCGCCTTCAGGATTCGGATCGTCCGTCCGTTCCAGACAAGTTCCGGTGTATTCCATACCGACTGGATGGAAAGATCCTCAACCAGTGCCCAGGGCAGACGGCATGTCCGCTGCACGGGATTGCGTTCGAGTAGGTGATAGCGCGTTTCCAGGCTTGTGGCCACAGAGGTGGTCAGCCAGTATTCAGACAGCAGGCGGGCAGTGATCGGATCGGTCTCGCCATAGTAACTTGCATGCGCGATCGCAACCGACGTGCTGGCCTGCCATGTGCACTGCAGCGTCTGGGCCACAGGAATTGTTTCGCTGTAGCGACCGATTTGACGGACACCGATTGCCGAGCTGAAATTCCAGGCCGATCGGTTGACCTGTACGACGCCATTTGTCTCGCCATAGTGACTCGTCAATCGCGCTGCCACCACCAAACTCGTCGCCCAGGAACAGCGTAATACCTGTGCGACAGAATTCGTTTCACCGTAGCCGCTGGTATGCCGGGTCGCGACAATCGAGGATGCTCCCCATCCGACCTGGACGGACCGTGTAATAACGCCCATCGATGCATAACGACTCGCATGCCGAACCACGATTGCCCGGCACGCACCCCAGGGCAATTGAATCGACTTTGCGACAGCAGACGGCTCGCCATAGGGAAGCAAATGCCGCGTCCGTAATTCCGGGTTTGTCGCCCAGACGCAGCGCACTGACCGAGCCAGGCCAATCGTGTCGCCATAAGGTGCGACCAGGCGGGCCTGCTGCAACTGCGTATAGGACCAGGCAACCTCAAGCTTCAGCAGGATCTGCTGCCCATAGGGCAGCGTATGCCTGAGCAACACGGGTGTCCATAACGGTGGTGGCGGTGGCGGCGGGGCAACCACCGTTTGCGCCACGACCCCGCCCAGCCGCAAGCTGAGCGGAATATCGAAACCGATGCTCATGGGGCGCTACAGCACCTTCTCCGCAAACGTCTCCGGCGCCGGCAATGCAAAGGCCGGGGTAGTGGATGGATCGCCGCACACCAGCGCGATCCATCCGGGGACCACGGGCTCGCCATGGGCGTAACCATCGGTGATCGTCATGACGGCCGTCAGTTCACCCAGCATGGCCGCCGACATCGGCAAATCCGAACGTGGTATCGGGAAGATCGGGGCAACCATCAAAGCCACCGGAGAACCTACATGGCGCTGGGCCACCAGTGACATCCCGGCAATTGGCGACATCAAATCAAAATTGGGCCAGTCGGTATCATCGTTCCATTCCATACCCGACCGGTCCGTCGCATAGGGCGGCAACCAACGCAGGACTGGCGCAGGGTTTCCCGCGGGTTTGGATTCAAACAAGCCATAGCGCGCCACCACCCCGCTGGTGGTGTCCACGAGATAGCGCCGCATGGGCGTGGCGACGATCAGCGAGGCCAAACTCAGTCCCGTCGATTGCCCGGCATCCTCAGTCATATGCGCAAGCCACCACCAGCCTTCCGTCCCGTCGCAGGCAAACCAGACCTGCGAAACCAGGGCACCCGCCAGTTCGTCACTGGCACCGATGATCTGCTCGGTGACCCGAACATCGGAGCCCGCATGCTTGGCTTGTGCACTGATGGCCACCGGCCCCCAGGACGTGAAGATGATCATCCAGTGCGGCACATCATCCCCGGCGCCATCGGTGGGCGCTCCGGCCTGGATGAAGTCGAAATATTCCTCTTCGCCCGCGCTCACGACATTGTCGGACACGGTGACGAAACCGGACTGTGTCAGCGCACTCTTGATGTCGAGGTAAAGATTGTCATAGAGGTTGGTGGCATCCAGGCCGGCGACAGGCGCCGTGAGCTTGAGTCCAACTCTCACGCGCTTTCTCCGACAATCGCCAGTGAGCAAAAGTCGTTGGCAAAGCTTCCCGATCCTGCCGGCACGCGCCGTCGATACCAGACCGGGATGGCTGCGGGTGCCGTCTCAAATGACACCGTGTCGTCCGCCGCCCAGGTTCCACCGAAGGCCGCGGACTTGAGCGTGAAATAGGCGGTACCGGTGGCCGGGTTGAGCGGTGAGTAATCGGCAGACCGCGATCCCGCTGTTGCCAATGCCCCGGTTACCACCCCGGCCACGGTGAATGCCGTCGGACTGGTGAATGTGATCGTCCATTGTTCGGCGATCGCCCCACGATTGTGTGCAGTGAGATTGCCGCCAGTGGTTGTGAGTGTTCCCGCTGCGCTGGTGATCGCGATATTCGAGAGGCCACCGGCCACCTCGGCAATCTCGCACACGCTTGAAACCAAGGTGTTGGCCGTACCATAGGCAAACGCCAGGGCCGGCTCAAACTCGATGGTGGCGTAATCGGGACCATAGGTGACCGCCAGGATGGCGACAAACTCTTCATTGCCGCTGCCCCCGGTCACGGCACGGTCGGCCACCCGCAGCGTGTCGTCTGCCTGGAAGGGTTGGAGGGTGGCGTAGTCACCGTTGTGCTCGCACACCACCTGAATTTGGCTATCTCCTGCCGCCGAAGGGGCATACAGCGTGCCGATGCCGTAGTCGCGCCCGGCGATCTGGTCCTCGGTATCGGTAGGGGTTCCGACCGAGAAGGTCACGTAGTCCGCCGCCGGGGTCAGCGCATCGAGAAACAGCCGGGCACTCATGAGGGCAATATCCTGGCTGCTATTGATGTGAACGAAGGCCTTGCGCCGTCGCACCGATCCGGCAGTGCGCTCCGCTTGAGAGACGTCGCCGAAGAGGTTGTTCTTGACCCCGGAGACGATCGTGGCATAGGCCATGCGACCACCGTTTTGCGTGGCCAGTGTGTCGGATACCAGGCTGGCCGGGCGCCAGACGATGTCGCTTTCATGAATCGGCATCTTGATTTCCTTTCTATAAGCTGATGAGCTTGAGGGTGACGAGGAAGAAGTCGGAAGCTCGGGGTTGGTCATAAGCCCACAAGGGGCGTGCATCCAGAGCGGGTGGTTGGTGATGGCGAAACATGACCTGATAGGTCTCGCCATGGATTAGCAGAACATAGCTCGCACCGGGACTGGCCGCCAGTAACGCCAATGCCTCGACCTGACTACGCGTGAGCCACCCGCTGTCCTGAGTGGACTCCAGTGTGATTTCTCTCCCTGCGGGATGGCCAGCATGAAACACCACGAGAGAGCCCGCCAGCGTGCGTTTGACCGTCTGCGCCACCGCCTGGCTGGCATATTGATCGGTCCACATCAGACCGCTGGGCAGATTCAAGCTATCGAGCAAAATCATGTCCACACCACATTGACGACCTGCGTCCCGCTTTGCGCCAGAAAGTGCATCTGGCCGTCGTAGTAAGCAGGCAGCCCATCGGGATAGTCGTCTTCCGACAGAACCGTTCTGGCTACAACCAGCGTCGGGTGCTTCACTACTTCATGAGTGATGGAGCGGTACAGCGAGGTATCGCTGTAGGCGTTCAACAAGGGCGGAATCAGGGTTTGCTCGATATCAGTGCTGCTCGACCATTGCGCACAGCGGGTGTTCCAGTCATGTCCATCCGCCGCACTCGATGCGACCTGGATGCGCGAGCCGTAGCGACTGATGAAGGTGCTGCGACTCATCGTCGCGGATTTGGTGACTTCAAAGTTCTCCCAGGTCCAACGTGCGGCCTCGTACTGCTGATTGCCATCCAGCGTGATGGGTCTGGCCATCGACCAGGGATCCCAGACCACGGTGTAGGGCATCGTCACCACCCCGGCCTTGAAACGCCATTCATAGACGGCATAAAACCCGGTCGTCACACAATCGGCATACCAGAACGCATCAGAAGTTTGCGTCGGCTGGCCAGTGACCCAATCCTGATAGGCCCAGCCCACCCAGGTCTGTTGGGCGACAATGGTTCTGACGCCGTTAGCCGTCGACGTGACTGCCATGGTCAGGGGCGACTCGTCACCCATCCAGCGCGGTGTAATGGTGGTGGCTGTCAGGCACTCGACGTTGCCGGTGGGAAACTGGCTGCGGGTCACGCCGGGCGTGGCGATTTTTCTTTGTCCGCGGATGCGGATGGTGACGGTGAGTCCCGTGTTGTAGTCACTGCCCAGGGTGCTGCCGGGATCCGCATCGAATTCGAAGATCGGTTGCGTGCCGGGGATCGACGACGAACCTGAGGGTTGATGCCAGATGCGCTGGCCGCTTGGATCGTAAAATCCCCAGCACTCGGCCTGTTGGCCGTCGTTGGTGGCCAGCAAGAAGGCAGTGAGGTAGGTATCAAAGTAGACGCCATCGGCATAGACGTTCTTGGTCAGGGCGATACCAACCAGATTCTTGCTGGCCGCCACGCCCTGGGTGAAGTCAGCCATGGTGAAGTCATGCCGACCACCATCGAGGGTATTCAGAGGCAGCAGGAACTCGACCAGGCCGCTCTGGGTTTTGCGCGACAGATTGCGGATCACGATAGCATCCGCTCGCCGGTAGGTTCCTGTCAGTCCCAGGCTGCCCAGTGGAATGATCGCCGCAATGCAGGCATCGAAATCGAAATCGTTGATCACCCGGACACGCACCAGGATGCCCACGCCGAAGACAGCCTGAATGCCTTCCAGGCGGAATGCCGCCTTGTACTGCTTGATGGTCTTGAGCACCACCGTCTCGCGAAACACCGCTTGGTCCGACAGAAACGGTGCCGTGTAGAGGTTGAGGAACTGGGGCTCGGTAATCGTCGTGCTGGCGCGCTCGCACAAGACCCCTTCATAGCGCACGTCGACCTGGGTGAGCGTCATCGCAAAACCGATCACACCCGATTCATGCACCCAGGTGCCCTCCGGATCGAAGAACAAGCCCTCATCGGGGGCGGCGAAGCTGTGCCAGTTGAAACTGCCGTCATATCCCCGACCGGCATTGGGCGTGATGAGCCATGAGGCAGCGGTGTTGGTGACCGGCGTGATCCAATCGGTGAACCCGAAATACCGGCCACTGTCCTGGTGGGTATAGCGATGGACCACCTGCCAGCGCGGACCCAGGGCACTGGGCAGCGGAAAGCCGGGCAACTCGAGGCTCATCCGGGTGACATCAAAGGCTTCCCCACGTTCGGCCAGAGCGGGCGAGGGCGGCGGATTTTGAATCGGGGTCCAGATCACGTAGTGATTGAAGATCTGGTTGTTCTGGATACGCCAACTCCCTCCCGTAAAGGCCTTATAGATGACCGTGGCCCAGGGTAACGGCTGAGCGGCCGCGTCAAACACGAAGGCGCCGGCAAACTCGCCGGTACCGTGATGCGTGGGCGCAGCTTCCGTCGTTTGAAACCGGGTGTTCTCCGGATAGGCATTGCACCCGACCGACGCCCGGTTCAGGATGTAGTACGGCACCGGTGGGCAGGTGGTTTCCGGTGTTCCGTTTGCTGTACCACCCGTGCCAGTCTGGCCGCCGGAGGCTGTGCCGGTGCCGCCGGTGCTATTGCTGCCAGCAGCAGCACTCTTGCCAAACGGAATCGGGATCACCGCGCGCATCGTGGGCTCTCCCTGCCGCGCAGATGATCCACCCGGGTGCGTCATCAGCCGTGAAGCGACGACAACGGACACGCCGGATTTTGGTTCGACCGGAGTGGCAAACCGACTGGCCTCACATTGCGCGACAGCCTCTGCACGCGCTTCGAGCACGCTTTGCGCCAGTTGTGTGCGCTGCACGACCTGCGGTCGCCAGGATTCGGTGAACGCGGTGAGCGAATCGAGCCAGTCGAGCAGTTGCTTGTCGCAAGGGCTGACCAGGCCTGCGGCAATCATGTCGTTGAGGGTCGGTGCTTCACAGGTGTAGAAGTGCACCGAGACTGATTGCGCTTCGCTCATGCTGCCCTCGACAATTCGCGCAAGGCGGAGGCCAGGGCCATGGCGGTGTCGCGCGAGGATTGCACCGTGTGCGATTTGCTTCCCACATGAAAGCGCAGATCGACGACATCGCGGGCAGGTGTAACAGGTGCTCCGGCTGTCATGGCGAAGTTGGTCACCATGCCGCCTAGGGCAAATTTCGGCATGGGCGGCAGGAAGCCAGCATTCAACGCCGCAAAAAATCCTTCACCGAACTTCCTCACACTGGCAGCACGCATGACGAACTCACCCTGCGACAAGAGGGCCGGCACCGAGTCCGAGGTCTCGGTGCCCGGGCCGAAGATGCGGCCGGTCATCGGCTTGAACCCCTGCATGAGGGCACGCCCGCCGGCAGCGAGTTTTTGGATCAGGCCGCCCTGGGCATTGGTACGCACCTGCTGCACATAGATCGTGTGGGTGCTGGAAGTCGGCCGCACGAGTTCCGCCAGGGCCTGCCGATAGAAGGCTAGATTAGGTTCTGGCGTATGCGTGGCCGAGGTGGGCTTGCCCAGCACCAGCTGCGCATCGGTGACGAATGCCTGCAACTCGCGCCGGGGCTGATCAAAGGACACCAGGGCCGGAATCGGAATGCCGGCATTCGACAGACTCGTCTTGAGGCGATCGATGTCGGCAACCACCCGGCTGGTATCGGCATTGACCTGTGCCGTGAGCTCGAGATTGCCCGTATCCGACTTGAGCTTGTCGAGACTGTCTTGAGCCGCCTTGGTGTCAGCCTGGATCCTGGCGACGAGTTGCAGCGATTCGGTCAGGGCAGAGATCTTGTCGATGCCGGCTTTGGCGGCTTCGATATCGACATTGAGTTTCAGGGTGTCTTGCGACAGCATGCGCTGGCGCAACTTGTCGAGCTCAACCGACACTTCAGCCAAGGCGCGTTTGGCTACGTCTGCTCCCTCTCCCGCAGCGGCGGCCGCCTGCTTGTGGGCACTGCCCAAGCCCTTCAACGCCGCATCGGCAATGCCGGCCGATTCCCTGATCTGACCGATCGCATTCGCCGCTGCCGAAGCTTCCGAGACCACGGTCTGCGTCACCGTCTTGCCGTTCTGCTCGACCTGGCGCGTCACGGCGGATGCCGAACGCTCCGCCAACGCAATACTGTCTTCGGCAAGTTTCCGGGCCTGCTCGAAATTGCCCGTGGCCAATGCCGCGCGGGCTTGGGATTGTTTCTCGTCCACCTGGCGCTGCCGGTCCTGGTAGGCCGACAGCTCATCCATGCCCTTGCGGGCCAGTTCGCGAATGCGGTCCTCGGTTGCCAGCCGCAGATTGAGTCGTGCTTCATCGGCGGCCTTGGCGGCGGCCAGATGACGCTGCTCTTCGGCAATCAACCGGTCGATGGTGCCGCGATAGGCCGATTCGAGTTGGCCATAGATGCTGATGCGCGCCTCGATCGCCTCACGCTCGACCGCCTTGGCATCCTGGCCGGCGGCACGCGCCAGCGCCACCGCCTGGGCGTAGGTCGCCCGCCAGGCTTCTTCCATTTGCTGGGCGCCAGCCCGAACGGCGGTGAGCTTCTCTTGTTCGGAAGTCAGCAGGATCTGGGTGGCTTCGCGGATCCGCGAATATTCCGAGCGCGTCGAGTTTTGTGCAGCGGCTTCCTGGCGCTTGTAGTTGGCCTCGATGTCGGCCAGCCGCGCATCCCAGATGGTCTTGATATCACCGGCCACCTGTTTGTAACTTGCCGAGAGCTGCTTGACGGTTTCGCCCGCCTTCTTGATCTCCGTATCCAGGGCGTGCCGGATAGCTTCATCGGCGTCACTGGCGGCACCCTGGATGGCGCGCAGCGCTTCACTGGTGCCGGGCAGTCCGGCTTTCAGGCGTTCGGCCGCCTGCGCCGCGAGTTCCATCTGGGTCTTGACGCTGACCGTGCCGGTACCGGCCAGTTCCGCCATGGCGCGGGAGAGTGCCAGGACTTGATCACGTTGCCGGTTGAGTTCGTCCAGGGCGCGATTCGATGAACGAATCTCCTGCACCCAATTGACGATGCCGCGTCCCATCTCCCATAACGCCACCGCTGCCATGATCGGCAGGAAGCGCGTGAAGGCGAGTTTCAAGAGACTGACGGCCTCCAGCAGCTTGGCCACCGCCGCCACACCCTTGACGGCCAGGAAGGCCACCAGCACTTCACCCAGCACGCGCACCACGTTCATGATCGCATCGCCATGGCTGGCCAAGGACACCAGCGCATCGGCCAGGTGCTGCAGGGCCGGCAGCGCCGCTTCCGCCACTTTCATGGCGATGCCCTGCAAGGCTTGCTTGACGGTATTGAGGGTGTCGTTGAATTTCTCGGCGGCGCGAGCGGTCTTGTCGCTGACCTCGAGGCCGAGTTCCTTGAACTTGGTCTTGAGTTCCTCGATGCCGGTGCGACCCTGGTTGAGAAACGGGATCAGGTCGATGCCGCTTTTGCCGAAGAGCTTTACCGCCAGGGCGGACTTTTCTGCGCCGTCGGGCATGGCGGCAAAGGCAGATGCCAAGTCCAGAAGAACTTCTTCGGTGGGACGCAATTGTCCGGCCGTGTCTTTGACCGAGACGCCCAGGCGCAGGAAGGTGTCAGCCTGCTCCCTGGAGCCGCCCGCCGCCTCGACCATGGCGCTGGAGAGTTTTTTGATGCCCTTGGCCAGTCCCTCCAGCGAAACGCCGGATTGTTCGGCAATCGGCCGCAGGAGCGACAAGGACTCGACCGACATGCCGGTCTTTTGCGAGAGTTTGGCCAGACTGTCCGCCGTCTCCAGGGCGTGCTTGCCAGCGGCCACCAGACCCGCCACCGACAAGGCGGCACCGAGCCCGGTGAGCAGACTATTGACCTTGCTGGCGGCACTCGACAGTCCCTCCAGGTTCGACTTGGCCGAGGCGAACGCCTGCCGGGTCTGGTCGATTGCGGTGATCAGGATCTGGGCACGATCAGAGGCCATGGGCAGTCAGTTGTCGTTCGATGGCTGAAGAGAGTCTGGATAATTGGGAGCGCACCACGCCCGGCAGATCAAAGCGTCCGCGCAGCCGCACGATGGGCACCAGCACGGCAATAGGAATCTCCACCCCCCGCTTGACGGTTTTTGCTCCCGTGCGACCCCGCTCGGCACGTTTGAAGCGGCGCAACTGGCTGGTGTTCTCCTTGATGTTCTCAGCCATCAGGATCACCTTGCCGTTCTTCTGGATGAAGAAGGCATTGCCGGATTTCATAAGGCCGTCGACGACACGCTTGAAGGCCTTGCGGCCGATGCGCTGATGCTCGGGCAACAAGGGAATTAGCAGTCGTCCCGAAATGCTGCCGCCGCGCATATGAATCCCCAGCCAGGAAATCTTCGAGCCGATCAAGAGCGCCGGAAATTTCTCGGGATTGCCGGCATAGAGTTTGGATCGCATCGATTTGAGGAACCCGGCCTTCCTTACCTGGAAGGCCGATTGCATGCGACTCCTGGCGGTCTCGGCGATGTCCTTGCCCGATGCCACCATGCCGGCCTCGACCGCCTTCCTGATGGCACGGCGCTTCTCCGGCACCCAACTGTCAAGACGTTTGGGATCGAGCAAGCCGGAACGAGTGAGCGAGAGTTTCATCGGCCAAGTTCTTTGAGAAGGTTCTTGATTTCCGTGTTGCCGCCACGCTCGGCCGTCACCTGCAGGATCAACTGCACGGCCAATTCGTCGCGCTCGCTGCGCTCGACTGCGGCATGCAGCGCCCGGGCCTGGGCCAGCGTATAAGTCAGGATGTCGGGGTAGCGATGTCCGGCCCCGATGAGGCGCTGGATGACGTCAGCCCAGGGGTCAGCGTGCCGATCCGCGTGGTCATGCCGGCGGTCACGCGCAGCACTTCCGGCACCACGCGGCGGATAAAAAAATCGGCATTGGCCTCAAACACGGCTTCGCTCAAGGCGATGGCTTCATCCAGCGCCAGGGCAGACACCCAGTCGGGAGGTTTTCTGCAAGCGATGGCTAGCGCCTGGATGACTGCGGCGCCTTCTTCGGCGATGAGCTGCAGCCAGTCGGGTTCTGGTCCCAGCTTGGCGGCGAGCGGCTGCACGGCGCGGGCAAAGGCGGGAAGTTCGCCGATCTTGAGCGGCGTGATGTCCAGCGCCTCGCCGGCAATGTGGATGGTATCGGGCACCGGCGGTAGGGCCGCGAACGTTGAGTTGTCCATGGCTATCAACCGATCTGCACGATTCGACCGAACTGGCCAAGCACCGCATCGTAGGGTTTGGTGGCATCCGACAGGAGCGAGCCTTCGAGTTCGAACTTGTTGAGGTCGTTGGAAATGATGTCGAACTTCTTGAGCGGATCGAAGGCGACGCGATAGAGCTCAATCAGCACCTTGCTGTTGCTCTGCGCCGTGTTGAGTCCTTCCAGGCGTAGGAATCGCTCCGGCAGCGGCTGCGTGAAGATGCCGATCTCGGTGACTTCGCCAAAGCTGTAGCTGGCCTTGTAGGGTGCGGTCAGCCCGGTCATGTCCAGAAACTGGATCGCTCCGAAGTCGACATCGGCCGTGTACTGGGTGCCCAGCGTCAGGGTGGCGGGTGTGGCGGCTGAATCCTTGACCACCAGGGTGGACACCTTGGGATGGGCCAGGAAATAGCGATCACCGATCACGGGCGTGGCACCACCCAGCGGCTCATCGGTCACCGTGCCGCCGGTACCGGTGACGTGACTGCCGTAGAGGGCGAGAGCCAGGTTCTCTTTCGTGAATTCCTCGATGGCCAGAGCGATGGTGGCGCTCTTTTGCTTGACGAGGCGCAGGTCGACGGCACGCTGACCGGTCTGGCTCTCGTAGTGCTCGATGACGTCGGTCTTGAGCGACAGGCTCAGGTCGGCCACATTGCCCGGGGAGCGCACCTTGATCGGTTCGCCATTCTCGTCACGCTCACCGAGATAGACCCGGCCTTGAAACGATGCGTAGTAACTCATGGGTTTTCCTCACGGTTGAGTTGGGGTTTGGAACTCGGGGACAGCTTGTGCGGCTTGGCAATGCCCGCGGTACATAGCCAGCGCGCCAGATCACTGGGCAGTTCAATCACGTCGCCAGGCTCCAGCAGCGTGCCGCCATGGGTATGGGGTTTCAGAAGCTCAAGTTTCTCGTTCTGCATGATTCATCCTTGTTGTGAAATATCGTTGGTCAGGGTGCGATAGGTGATCTGGTAGCGCGCCGGAATGGCGGCCGCCGTGGCATCGGCGTCTTCGATGTCCCACTCGCATTCCAGTTCCTTGATGCCCAGGCATAGGCCGCCGAGCGTGGTGTGACTGAACAGCGCCGCATGGGCCGCCACCAGCAGGCGGTCGGCGATAGCCTCCGGTGTTTCATTTCCTGTCTCGCGGGCGAGTGCCACCAGCCGGACGACCAGATTCCGTTCGACGAGATCATTGGGTCGATGGGTGATGCCATCCGACTCCGGAAACAGGAGTAGCGCAGGAGACTGCTCACGCGTGATGCCGGTTGGAGGGGACCTCAACATTTGGGCTCCCTCTGCCACGACGATGGGCAAGAGAATTCCCATCACCGCTTGCAGGATCTGCTCGCGGATCGAGTTGGGCATGGCCAGCCCTAGAGACGGGTCAGCGAAGCCCGACACTCCGAGCCATCACCCAACCAAGTCACTTCCCGCACCCGGTAGGTCGCTCCGGCAATCACCAGTTCATCACCTGCAGTCAGCGCTAGCCTGTTCGACGGGTAGCGAATGGTGTACCCCCGACTGACCCCCAAGCCATCCAGCACATCGTCGTCCGGGGCACGAAAGTCGACCATGATGATTTCGCCATGCACATGAGCTGCAGTGAGCAACCCAGCCTGGGCGGCAGCGGTGTAAAGTGCGTTCAAAGTCGTCACGGCATCCATGCGAAACTTTCCAGATAAGAGGGGGAGTGATGGGGAACAAAGCAAAACATGCGGCCGAAGCCTTCACGCTTGAGTCCATACCGAACGTGGGATCTTCGATAGCGGGTGATCTCAGACAACTGGGCATTCAGGTCCCGACCGATCTGATCGGCCAGGATCCCTATGACCTCTACCAGGAGTTGTGCATCCGGACGGGGACCCGCCACGACCCCTGCCTGCTCGACACTTTCATCGCCGCCACCCGCTTCATGGCCGGCGATCCGCCGCATCCCTGGTGGCACTACACGGCGGAACGCAAGCGCACGCTCAAGACATCGTGAGCCTGACCAGCACCCCCGGGCGGTGACACATCGGCAACGGGTTCGACTGGGTGTGCAGGTCGGTGCCACGCTCGAACTTGCGCGGCTCCTGCTTGGCGTAGAGCGGCTGCCCCAGCGTGTTGACGGTCTCGTTGAAGTCGGCCGGCGCCACGTAGGTGCCGAAGGTGTCCACCGTTCCCACCGGGAAGCAGTGCGCTTCACCGGCGGCAATGAAGCGCCGCGCCGTGCCGCTGCCGTCGGTCGCCTGTCCCCGGTATTCCTCGAAGGTCAGTCCGGCAAAGGAAAAGGCCTGGCGCACGTCGTCGCGCAGCATGGCGCCCTGGGCATAGTTCTCGTAGGCCTTTTCGACCTTCGGGTGGGCTACCAGCTTCTCGAAGAACTCGGGTGAGCACAGGCAGTGGATGCCGGTCATGAATTCACCGCGCAGATTGTCATCGACGTGACGCAGCACCTCGAAACACTTCTTGCGGATATCGGTGGCGTCAACCGTCAGCTGGAAGTTCACCGACTTGGCGGTGATGCCGAATTCACTATACAGATCGTAGAGTGTCGACCCGTCGGCATCGAGGATCACGCCCTTGAGCGCACCCATGCGCAGATGCTCGAGGGTGATCGCATGCTTGTTGCGGATCACTTCCAGATGGCTCGCAAGGACACCTGCCACGGTTTCGATTTCCGTTTCCGAGCCAAAGGCGCGAATCCCCTGGACTTCCTCGGGCAGCACCACATCGTCGTGCGGGATGTGCGGCACGATGAAGGAGCGCATGGTGCGCTTGTCGCGCACACCGACCGTGCTGGGGCTGCCGACCGGCAGGGTGGGCAGCAGGTTCAGGATGCCATTGCGCTCCTCCACCAGGATCTGGCGGAAGCGCACGGGTTTCAATGGAAAGAGGTTCAGCGCCTCCATCCGGCCATAGCGGTTGGGAAGCAAGTTGATGGCCGCCGTGAGGTTGGCCATCGAGAAGGCGGGAGAAGAAAACGGGTTCTGCATGATCAGACTCCTTGACGAACGATGATGCCCATGGATTTGAGCTTGGCCAGTGCGGCGGCTTTTTGCAGGGCGGTGATGCCTGCCGGCCAGGTCAGTGCGTGATCGGACAGCATGGCGTGGCGGGCGATCAGGATCCCGTCGGGCCGGTCGATCAGGCTAGCGTCGATCGAGATGGCCAGGACGCCGGCGGCAACTTCGGACCCATCGGTGGCGGCAGGATCCAGGGCCTTGATCTTGTCGGTCGCGGTGTCGATGCCGACCACGGTACCGAGCACGAGGTTCTGGCCGGCGGCAATGGTGACCTGGTCGCGTGAATAGAGGTTGGGCGCCTCGTACTTGAGGAGATCACCCAGGTTGAGACCTTCGGTAATGGCGGGCATGGCTTAGACCTTTCCGGTGATTTTGCGAATGGCGCTGAGCATCGGATTGCTGGCAGCGGCAGCGTGAGTGGTTGAGTTGGCAATAGCCGAGTCGGGGCTGAGGGTGGAACGGATCTCGACACTGTCTGCGCGAGTGGACAGGAGTGACTTCCTGACCTCGGCTTCCGTTGCTCCCCTGGCGAGGAATCCGGCGGTGAATTCGGGGTGACCGGCCAGTTGGCACATTTCGGCAATCGCCAAGGCATCAATGCTTGGCGCGGATGCAGACGCATTGGCAGGGGCTAGCGTGTCCTCCTTCTCGCCGGATGGGGATGCGGGCGGCAAAACAGGTGCAGGCGCATCCGGCACCAGAGGTAGATCGGGGATAACAGGAACTGCGGGGGATTCGGGTTGAGACATGGTGTCTTCCTCCTTGATTGATGGAATGGAAACGGTGAGCGAACGCGTCGAACCGGAAATCACGTGGCCGCGCGTTCGACGAGCCACCAGGAAACTGCTGAAATCGGCCAGGACACCATCGAGGCTACCGACGTTATCGGCAAGGCCTGCGGTCACGGCATCGGGGCCGAAATAGACGCCGGCCTCGGTCGCCCTGACAGCCTGGCTATCGAGCTTTCGCATCGCCGTCACATGGTCGATGAACATGCCATAGAGCCGGTCGACCTCGGCCTGCAATCGGGCCGATGCGTTCTTGTCGAGCGGCTCATGCGGGGAGAAATCATTCTTCTGATCGCCTGCGGTGATCGCCGTATAGCGATAACCCTCCTGGGCATCGCGCACCGACTGGTCGACATGCAGGGCGATCACGCCGATCGAACCGACGCCGCCGGTACGTGTCACCGCCACCCGGGACGCGCCACAGGCAATGGCGTAGGCAGCCGAGAAGGCGGCGTCCGAGGCAATGGCCCAGACGGGTTTGATGGCATCGGCCGCCCGGACATGTTCGCCAAGCTCGAACACGCCGCCGGCCTCGCCACCCGGAGAATCGATATCGAGCAGGATGCCATCGACATTTGGATCCGCGACTGCAGCATCGACCATGCTGCCGATCTCGGCGTAGGACGTAAATCCGGAAACCGGATCAAGTCCAATGGTCCGTCGCACGAGAGTGCCGACGATGGGAATCACGGCAATGCCGGTGGGTGCTTCAATCATTGGCCTGGACGATGGCAGTGCGACAGCGGCATTGATGTCCGGCCAGCCGACACGCTCCCCCAGGACGGACAGGATAATCTCGAGCTTGGAACGGGCAAGTAGCAGCGGCGTCCCGTAAAGGCGGGACGCCAGGTGTGGCAGTTGCATATCAGTTTCCTTGCGGTTGTGAGTCTTGCGGGATCACGGGTACCGGCGAAGTCGTCGACAATTCGTGTCGCGGGTTAGAATCGAAAATCAACCCCAGGCCATCTGCCCGTGCGTTGTCCGCGGCTATCTCGCGATCGACATCCTCGGCGTCATAGCCGTTGGCCGAGATGGCTTCGGAACGTGACATCAAGCCCGAACGAATCGCCGCCTTCATGGCATCCGCTTCTTTCAGCGGATCGACCCACTGCCAGCCTTGAGGAATCCATTTCACGGCGAGATATTCCCGCCGCTTGGCGATACCACCACGCGCATAGCCCGCCAGTGTTAGTGCGCCTTCGAGCACTGCCTGCTCGACAAACGCCTGCCAGATCGGTCGGCACAACTGGTGGACGATCACCCCATGCTGTAAGGCTTCGACGCGGCGGCGAAATTCCAGCAGCCCTGCACGGATCGAGGAGTAGTTGACCATCGACAAGTCTCCGGTCAATTGCTCATAGGTCACGCCCATGGCGGCGGCCACCGCCCGAAACTGCATGCGCAGGAATTCCGAGTAGGAGCCACCCACGTCCGCCGGCTGGCTAAACTTGATGTCTTCACCAGGCTCGAGAATCTGCATCGTGCCGGGCTCCAGTCCGGCCAGTGCAATGCCATTGGCGTTGGCCAGCCCCTCACCCAGCAGGTTGTCTTCCGGTGCCAGGCGCGTCACGAATCCGGCAAACATGGCAGCGGTTTTCTTGCGCACCAGTTCGGCATCGTCGTACTGATCGAGTTCATTGAGTTTGACCAGAGCACGTGCAAGCCAAGGTTCCCCGCGAATCTGCCCCGGACGCAGGGGGCGGAAGAGATGCAGGATCTCTGCTGCACTGACCCTCACCGTTTCCATCCCGCCATTGCCTGACATGGGCGCCAGGGCCCCATCCTCCGGATGGGATCGATACAGGTGGTACGCCACCCGCCGCCCGAGCCGATCGAACTCGATTCCAGCTCGAATCAGATTGCCATTGTCCGCAGTGGTGTTCAAGGTCACCGGCAGATGCTCCGGCTCCAGCACCTGGATCTGCAATGCCACGACCAGACCGTCTTCGGGACGCCGATAGCGCAGACGCACCAGCGATTCGCCCCCTTCCAGCATCGCCCGACAGGCCAGGGCTTGTAGACCATAGAAGTCAGTGAGCCCGGCCGCATCGGCATCCACTGTCCAGTCCCGCCAAAGGGATTGAATGTTTTCCCGCAGGATGGCATCTTGGATCATCGATTGCGGCTTGATGCCGGTACCGATGGCGTTGGCCACATAGGATTCCAGTGCGGCGTTGGCCCAGGCGTTTCTCCGCACCAGATCCCGGCTCTTGGCACGCAATTCAGTTTGCGAATACAGCAATGCCGCAATCGCCCCGGGATTGCCGACCGCCCAAGCCAGCGAGCGCCGACCACTACCGACACCATCGTAGGTCGGGGTCTGGCCGAACAATCGGCGCGAGAACTGTTTCAGCCAGCCCATCTCAGAAACCTTTGCGCGTATTGATGCGGATCTGGCGGGGTGCTCTGGGCCACAGTCCAGTCCCTACTGCCTGGTCGTGCAAGCTACGCTCGACCAGCGCGATGGCTTCCTTCAATTCCTCGACCGTGCGGTACTCGACGGTCTTGTCACCAAAGGTGACCCGTTTCTCGCCCTTGGCGAGTGCCGACTCCAGGGCAACCAGTTGTTCCTCGGTATAGGCCATCAGCGATAGACCACGACGTTCATTTCGGTGGTGTCGGCCAGCGACGTGCTGGCCGTGGTGCAGATCACTTCGACATGCGTGGCGGTCTTGACGTCGGTGGTGGATCGGGCCAGTGCCGTGCGCACCGTGCCGGTATTGCCCGTGCTGCGGGCAAAGGCCAGCCAGCAGTAGTTGGCATCTGCGAACGGCGCGGCAAAGGTGATCCGGTAGCGCCCGGCAGCGAGGCGTGTGACACCGGAGACATTGTGCGAGGCGTTGATCACGATCGCACCGCCGACGTACCCGAAACACACCCAGGCACGTGCAATACCTGGGTGTTCCGGGCGGACCAGCGTCTTGACCTCATTGGCCAGGCGGGTCGCCAGGGCACTGACTTTGGAGACCAGGCTCATGCTCAGGCAGCCAGAGCGGTTTCGAAGATGGCCACGAAGTCGGTGGTCGTGTCCCCAACGTCGCTCGCCGCCACCGCCCCGATGTTGCTGCGGGCCTGGAGTTGCTCGGGCGCGGAGAGGGTCTGCGCGGCATCAAAGCGCACGCGCTTGTCGATCGCCGCCGTGATCGCGGCAATGCCGGTCTGGTCATTCTGGATGGCCTGCTGCAGTTCCAGCAGGGTGTCGTAGGCCGCATCCGCCCCACCCAGGATCTGGGCACGCAGGTCATCGAGCAGCGTGACGATCTTCGAGGCGGAGAACGTCGTGGCGGTACTGCCGGGTGCCGAGTCATTGATGACCGCCGCCAGGGCGATGGCCGCCTTGAGCTCATTGATGGCGGAGACCAACGTGGACTTGTCGGTGGTCGACAGCGACGAGAGGTTGCCGATCTTCGCATAGACCGACTTGAACTCGTCGGCGACACGGATGACCAGGCTATGGATTTGGGTTTGCAGACTCATGCTTCAATCTCCTTGGTGGGTGGGTAAATCAACTGAGCCAGCGGCTGCGGATCAGGCGGCGCGCTGGTTTTTGGGTTGCAGAAACAGCGAGGCCACCTTCGGGTTTGTGTCCTTGGGTGGCCTCGGCATCTTGTTCAACGGGGTGTTCAGGCGGATCCGGGTTCTGGATCCCGAGTTGCCTTTCCAACTCGCGCCAGTGGCGTTCCTCGAAGCGGTCAAGGCCAGAGGCGGCCGCAGCTGCCCGGGCATAGACGTAGCAATCCAGGGCTTCATTGCGTTCGCGCATCTTCTGCCACTCGCGATGAGCAAATCCATTGCGATCGCGCCGGGTGATCAGCTGCTCGGCACACATCTGCTGAATGAACTCGGCATCGACCTTGGGCAGATGCACATACCCGGCAGGAAACCGAACCACACCCTCCTCATCGGTATCGATGCTCTTGCGCAAGTTGTTGTAGAACTCAAGCTTGGCGATGCCGCCCGCGACCGAGAACACCTTGATCCCCCGGCGCAGTCGCTTGCCGCCTGTGGTGGCATCCACTGCTGTCGGGGTTCCGACCAGGGCTGCGCCGCGGGCGATCCCCTTGACGGCCATGACCCGGGAATCGCGCACGGCACGCACAAAGGCATAGGCTTCCTGGGTGGCAAAGCCGGTGTCCAAAGCAAAACGTGCCAGCGGTATCGAGGCCCCAGTGGCATGGGTCCAGGATTCGGCGAGTACATGCCCAAGCGCTTTCCAGACTTCGGCACGCGCCGTGTCGCCCATGAAGACCCGATGCTCAATCAGCCAGGAGACCTTGCCACGCCCGAACGCCCAGATCGACACTTCGATGCGATCTTTCTGGACGTCGGCGCCACCGGTCAGGAGCAATC
This sequence comes from Betaproteobacteria bacterium, assembly GCA_016234745.1. Classification (GTDB taxonomy): domain Bacteria; phylum Pseudomonadota; class Gammaproteobacteria; order Burkholderiales; family Rhodocyclaceae; genus JACRAR01. The sequence goes on from JACRAR010000030.1 coordinate 130,106, forward strand.
CGCCTTCGGGAATCCTCCCGATTGGGTAGTCTTCACGGCGCTCCAGCAGCCGTTGCCAGTCGGGTGCTTCGCCTTCCTCGACCCAGGTTTCACCCAGTTCGGTGTTCTTGAAGGTCTTGATCGCGGCGGCCGATCCGGATTCCTTGTGGATGGCACTCTCCCAGGCCGCAGCGATTTCACGCCAACTGCGCCAGCCAATCGGGCTGTACAGACTAGACAGATGAAAGCCTGCCGTCTTCGTGACCCCTTCGACCATGGCCCGCCACTCGCCATGCTCCAGCATCCAGGTCTTGTGGTGCTCCGGGATGGGGACTTCGCAGGACTCGCAGACATAGGCCGCCGTTTCAGGGCAATGGCCACTTTCGTCGCGCTGCCAGCGCAGTTGTTCAAAACGCAGCCACTGGCGGTGCCCGCAGTGCGGACAGGGCACGTAGTAGCGGCGCTGGTCAGAGGATTCGTATTCACGCTCGATGGTGCTGACCCCGGCCAGGGTGGGCGTCGAGACGATAAATATCTTGCGTCGGGCAAAGGTGCGCGTCCGGGCTTCGGCCAGTGCCACGGCGCTGCCTTCACCATCCACGTCAGGCGGATAACCGTCGACTTCGTCCAGAAACAGGTAGCGCACCGGCATCGAGCGCAGGCCCACCGCGCTGTTGGCGCCGACCATACGCAGCACGCCACCGCGAAACTCCTTGGCCAGGATGGTATTGCCCGAGTCCCGGCTGCGCGGCGGCATGATCAGTTCGGCCAGCACCGGAGACTCCTCGATCAGCGAATCGATGCGCTGCTTCGAGTTGTTCTTGGCCATCTCCACCGTTGGCCACACCGCCATCATCGGTCCGGGTGCGTGGTGAATCACATAGCCGATCCAGTTGTTGCCCATCTCTGTTGCACCCAGCTGTGCGGCCTTCATGAACACCACCCGCTCGACCGGAGAAGTAGGCGACAGGCAGTCCATGATGACCTTCAGGTAGGGCGTGCGACTCGTGCGCCAGCGTCCCGGCTCACTGGAGGCCTTGGAGGACAGCATCCGATGCCGGTCGGCCCATTCCGACACGGAGAGCAGCGGATCCGGGATCAGCCCTTCGCGCCAGGCGCGTTCGATCTCCAGCGCGCCGTCGTAGTCCGGATCCATCAGTTCACCCGCGGGTGCAGGTCACCCAGTTCCATCAAATGTTCGCGCACAGCGGTTTCCAGTGCCACGTGCAGGGCATGGGCATCGATCTCCAGTTTGGCGGCCATCTGTGCCGAGATGCGTGCCGGCCAGTTGAGCCAGGCATCGCGTTCCGTCCGGGCCAGTCGGAATACATGGGCGATGGCTTGCGAGCGGTCGACCAGATCACCCTTGAGGCGAGCCAGGCGCACTTTGTTGGTCTGCGCCTTGACGACTTCATTGACCGTGCGCGCCTGCAAGAGCGAAGTGCCACCGGGCGACAGTGTTGGTGTCACCACTTCTGCAGTGGATTCACGGGCAACTGGGCGCGGCGTTTCTGGAACTGGCGCCTTCACTCTGGGTGCGGTCGATGCCTTGCGCGGCGATGAGGTGTTCTGTTCCCAGTCCCGATCGGCACGGGCGGGGTCAATCGTGCCATCGGCATCGGGACTGATTCGCCCGGTATCGATGGCTTTCTTGACGGCCACATGAGAGACGCCGCGGTGGCGGGCGTAAGCGCGAATCGACAGACCCATGATCTACATCAAGCATTTTTTGATTGTTCGAGCAGATTCCACTTGTCTTCCTGATGGGACAGAGCGTTCATGTAAATGTCATCAACAAAACCCCACAATAAAGGAGCATCAAATGAACACCGACATCAAACTTACCGACACCCAACAAAAAATCCTAAGCGTCGCAGCCTATCGCATGGACGGTAACATCGAACCGCTACCGCCCAACTTGCGCGGCGGAGCCCGCGTGAAAGTCATCGACGGACTCCTGACGCGCGAAATGATTCAGATCGTCCAGAAGTCCAGCGAGACCTTCTACTGCCTGACGGATGTCGCTTACGCGGCCCTGGGGCGCCATAAACCCGCAGCAGCAGCACCTGCCAAGCCAGAGACAGTCAGGGAGGCCAAGGTGGGCCAGCCTGACACCGCATGGGGACCAGATCAGAGCGATGCCTGCCCCACGCGTGTGAAGCCAAATACGCGTGAGCACAGCAAGCAGGCCACCGTGATCGAAATGTTGCAGCGACCCAACGGTGCGACTATCCATGAAATCTGCGAAGCCACCGGCTGGCAGGCGCACACCGTGCGCGGCACATTCGCCGGCGCCCTCAAGAAGAAACTTGGTCTCAACATCACATCGTTCAAGGACACGGGTGCCTCCCGCGTCTATCGGATTCTTTGATTGAGCGGGACCGCCATGACCCACCTCACCGACTATCAAACCAAGATGCGCTACCCGGCCGCCACGCCCACGCAATTCGGCGGGGCCAAGGCTTTCGTGGAAACCTATGGCAATGCGGTCTGGGCCGACCTTTGTGACTCGATGCCCACCGGGGAAGTCATCCGGGTCAGCGATGCGGCAGCTGCCCTCAAGACCTTATCCGGTTACGTCCAGCCGGAACGTTACCTCCGTGCAGTACTGAAGGCCATTCTGGCAGATTACGAAGAACGCCCGGATGACTATGAACACCAGCCACCGTTTACCGTCCTCGGACGGACCATGGCAAAAATCATTCTCTAGGATATCCGGGCCAGGTCAGGCTGGGTTCAGAAGCAATAAGGGCAACCCGTGGGTCGCCCTTGTTGTGTTCAGAGCACAACCGCAACTATTTTTTCTTTGCCACTGGCTTCTTGGCAGCCGTCTTTTTCACGGCGGGCTTCTTGGCAGCAGCTTTCACCGCTGGCTTCTTAGCCACCGGTTTCTTCACGGCTGGTTTTTTCGCAGCAGGTTTCTTGGCTGCAGGCTTCTTCGCTGCGGGTTTTGCCGCTGCCTTTTTCACTGCCGGTTTTTTCACAGCGGGCTTAGCCGCTGGTTTCTTAGCAGCCGGCTTTGTTGCGGGTTTCGCCGCAGGCTTTTTGGCGGCAGGCTTGGTAGCGGTAGTCATAGCAAACTCTTTCTTGGGTTGAAGAGTTTGTAGTGTGGCACTGATTCACCACGCACCGTCCGTATGATTGCGCTGAAAACACCCTTCAATTCTGCATCATCATGGCTGGTTACAACTACGCCGCAATTTGTTTAGCCGGGTCTGACTCAAGCGAATCAAACATCACACCGTCCGAATAGCGGGTAGCCTTGCCACCTGAATAATCCTGCCAACGCCGAACAATCACATCCACGTATTTTGGATCCAGCTCCATCAGTCGCGCATGCCGCTTAGATCGCTCGCACGCAATCAAGGTCGTGCCTGAACCACCAAAGCAGTCAAGCACCGTGTCATCTGGGCGACTCGAGTTGCGTATCGCACGCTCGACCAATTCGACCGGCTTCATGGTCGGATGTAAATCATTCTTGTGCGGCTTCTTGATTTGCCAGACGTCTCCCTGATCGCGATCGCCGCACCAGTGGCGTGTCGATCCATCCGGCCAACCGTACAGGATCGGTTCGTACTGCCGTTGGTAATCGGCGCGACCCAACGTAAAAGTGTTCTTGGCCCAAATGATGAAGGTGGACCACTTGCCCCCTGCAGCGCGGAACGCGGCTTGCAGGGTGTCGAGTTCGCTGCTGCTCATGGCAATATAGATCGCCCCATCACAGCGCGCCATCATCGGGGCTAGAGCTGCCTTCAGGAACGGCTGAAAGTCTTCCCCCAGGTTGTCGTTCAGAATGGGGCGATCCTTGCCGCGCATCTTGTCCTTGGCGCTGTTGGCGTAATTGACGCCATACGGTGGATCCTGCCAGACCATAGACACATGCTCGTCACCCAGCAGCGCCTGATAGCTCTCTTCTTTCGTGGCATCACCACATAGCACCCGGTGATCGCCACAGATCCAGATGTCGCCAAGGCGTGAGACGGCGGGTCCGGCGGACTCGGGGACGGCATCCTCGTCGGTCTGTCCTTCAGTAAGGGTTTCCTCCCCGGCAAGTAGATCGGCCAGTTCATCCGCATCGAGGCCAGTCAAGGTCAGGTCGTAGCCAGACTCGGACAGCTCGGCCAATTCCAGTGCCAGCATTTCTTCGTCCCATCCGGCATCGAGTGCCAGGCGATTGTCGGCAATCACGTAGGCGCGTTTTTGGGTTGGTGTGAGATAACTAAGCTCGATGACAGGCACTTCGACGAGCCCCAACTTGCGCGCGGCGGCCAGCCGGCCGTGGCCAGCGATGATCCCGTGGCTACCATCCACCAAGATGGGATTGGTCCAGCCAAACTCGACGATGCTGGCCGCAATCTTGGCGACCTGGGCCTCGGAATGCGTCCGCGGATTTCGGGCAAAGGGGATTAGCGTCCCGACCTTACGGTATTCGACATTCAGGGATTCGATCATAGGAATGCAAAAACCCGCCACTGGGGCGGATCGGGTGTGTTGGTGGAAACTATCGGAGTGGTAACCTGGGTGGTAACTGGTAACCCTGGTAACCTCGTTTCAAATCCTGACGCTATCGCAATGCCGGGCTCGCGCCTCCCGCATGGGTTTATGGCCAGGAAGGACCCGTCAAAATTTGATCAATCGACGCAAAAATCGTCTTGCAAACCATCGCCAGACGAATTAGACTTGTACTGTTTATTGAACAGGTATTGCGCCATGCGCGTTGTCAATTTCTCTGATGCCCGGAACAGTCTCAAGGCAGTGATCGATCAGGTCATTGATGATGCCGACTACACGGTGATCACTCGGCGCGACGCACCCGATGCTGTCGTGATGTCGCTCGACACCTTCAATAGCCTGATGGAAACAGTCCATCTCTTGAAGTCGCGTGCCAACGCGGAGCACCTCGCGCGCTCGATCGAGCAATATCACAAAGGCAAGCTCAAGCAGCGAGACCTCGTGGATGCCTAGTCGTATCACCTGGACTGTCGCGTCCTGGTCTGACTACCAGTATTGGCAGAGCCAAGATCGAAAAACGCTCAAGCGGATCAACAGCCTGATCCTCGATTGTTTGCGCGAACCCTTCGATGGCATCGGCAAGCCAGAACCCTTGAAAGAAAATCTCACTGGCTTCTGGTCACGCCGCATCGATGATACGAACCGCCTCGTGTATTGCGTTGATGGCGACGACCTGGTGGTCATCGCCTGTCGTTATCACTACGACGATTAAACAAACCCAAACATAAACACCCGCACGCAAGTTTGAATTGTGGATCGCTTTGCCCTGCATGGCTTACCCATGACTCATTGCATTACGATAAACTGCACCAGTTTTGGCTCAGTCGAGTTACCCATAGGTTCTCTCCTGTAATGGACGCAAAGTATATTTTGGGCATTCCAGAAATTGATGCCCAGCATGAAGAATTGCACGAACTCGTCAATTCATTACGCGAGGTCATTACCCGAAAAGATCAGCGGCATCTCGTTCATCAAGCATTGAAGAGATTGCATCAGCTACTCGTGACTCATTTTGCGTACGAAGAAGCCTTCATGAAAATGATCGGCTATGCCGATTTACCGCAGCATAAGAAGACGCACAAGGGTGTATTGAACATATTCGAAAACTACTTCGACCACCCTCCCGAACCCGGCGACTATGAAATTCTTGGCAAGATGATTACCGATAAAGTGCTTGGGCACGTCATGGAACACGATGTCAAAATGACTGAGGTGGCCAAAGCGCACATGAAAACAAACTCAGCTCCCAGGGGCAGAAAACAGAAAACGTAATCTGCTTCCCGTCCCCTCAAGTGCATCCCAGATCAGTTCGCACCTCTGTCCAGATCATAGCCGTCATACTACCCAAAACAAGGAGTAGTTGTTGCGTGTTCATTCATTCCAGAAACGGCCATGAGCGTCAAGCAGCGGACATGCACGGAAATCATTACTCGCCTTGCCCCATGAGTTCAGGGCGTTTTGAATGGCTGGCATGAACGCTGGCATTCAGTTGCGTGGCCACAGTCAGCAATGCCTTCTGCCATGCGCGCCAAGCGGTCGTGCGGTGACAGCCTAGACGGCGGCAGATGATCTTCCACTCGAACCGTTTGGCGCGCATCCAGATTAGGTGACGTTGCTCTACCTCCAGCCACTGCACCCAGCGCATGGTCTCCATCATCCGATCGATGGCTGCGGGAGTCGGCGGCAGTGGGTGATAAACGTGTTCATCATCAGGATATGACTCCCACGCTTCACGGACAAACACTGGCCAGACATTGAAGTACCCCTGCGCCTTGACAACGGGTAGCCGCCTGCCCGTCTCGACTGCCTCGACAAATCTTGCGGCGACATCATCGGTTGTCCACTCAACCATGACGCCCTCCGTACAGGCGCTCACCAATCCGTCTCACGAATTCTCGTTCCACAAAATCCAGGCGGTCGTCGCTTTCCGCCACGACGAGGATGTGCTGGTCGCGCCAGCCTTCTCGTTTGATGCTATCCGGGTCGGTTCGTTGTGTGGTTCGGCCGAGGGGGCAACGGTACGGGGGTGTCAGCACTTTCATGCCGGTTCTCCCGACAAGTCCGCCAATGCCCAAGCCGGAGGAGTTAAGCGGGCGAGTGGTCCGGCATTGGAGCCCGTTGCCGTTTTCATTTGCTTGATCAGTGCTTCACGCCGGGCATGGAATGCGGCATGGGCATCACCCGCGACGTCCGCCCACGCCTGCCGGTTGATCGCTTGGCGTTGGGCACGGGACAGGGGCACATGCTGCTGAGATGCGGCTGGTGCACTCAACTTGCCCTGCATCATCCGAAGCTGACGCTCGCACTCAATGAAATAGCGCCGTGCCTGCCGTCCTCTTGGGGTACGCTCGACCATGGCCAGTTCCTTGGCCATATCGATGCAGAGGAAGTAATCGATCCTGACGACCGTCCGTTGTCCGCCAAGGTGGGGAAGTTGCTCGCCGGTTTTGGCGAGCAAGTAGTCCTTGTTCTCTTCGAAGCCATAATCATGGATACGGCCTTTGATCCAGTTTGAGAAGTCACGGCCGACTTGCAGGAACTGGTGCAGCAGTCGTGCGTCGACCAATTGCGTGGGTTGTCCCTGCATGTAGCCAGGAAGAACGGGAATCATGGTTGTTGCCGCCTTCATCTCACACCTCCTGCATCTCAATTGCCCAGTGCAACAGCGCAAGGGCATCGGCTTCGTTGTCATCCACAGGCGTAAAGCCGCGGCTGACCACTGCAGCGATCATCTCGTCTTTACCAGCGTTGCCCTTGCCGGTCGCATGCTTCTTGATCGTACCCACCGGTACGCCCTGGTACGGAATGCGGTGTTGTTCGCACCACGCCGTTAGCTGTCCCAGGAATCCGCCGTAGGCATGAGCCGCATCGACGCCGGCATGGCGTCGCACCTCTTCAAAGTAAACCGCGTTGATGTGCTGGTCGACACTCCTCAATTCATTGAGCCAGCGCTTGAACCGCAGGAAGCGCATGCCGCCGCCCTCGAACCTCTGCGGCTTGAATGATTCACTGCCGCTGGTGATGCAGCCATCCAGTTGATGCAGCGCCCATCCGGTTTGCGTGCCCAGATCCAGGGCCAGTATCGTTTCAGTCATATCGAAATCCTCCATGTCGTTTCATCTGGGTGACCGAAGGTGACTACTCGCCGGATTAGTCCGTATACGTGCGCGCGTGTACACGTATAGAGAGTTATCGTCTGGCCGGTCACTTTCGGTCACCCTGGCTGTCAATCGTCTCGGTAGGGCAGTCGCTCGCCATAGTCTTTGGGCTTGAGAGAAATGCCGGCAATGCCCTTCACACCGCCATGAAGCCGGGTGCGCTCAAATTGCCGATTGCAGAGTTGCTGCATCAACCAGCGGCTCGTGCCAATGTATTCACCGCGACGGTTGGCCCATTCCTGCCAGCGCTGGAACATGTCCGCCACGGAGACGCGTGCCTGCGCGTGGCGCTGACACTCCTCATCGATGAATTCGGTGACGGCATCCTCCTCGTCGAAATATTCGTCGGTGGCATCCACAACCACCTTGGGTGGCTTCAGCCCTTCGCTCTGCCAGGCCAGACACCCCTCGACTGCCCAGGCCAGAATCCCGTCGCGCTCAGCAAGGAGCTTCTCGGTCAATTGGCCGTCACGCCGTTCAGGGGGAATCGTCACCGTGAACGGAATCAGATGCAGACGCCGCCGCATGGCCTCGTCGACATTGCGAATCGATGGCTTGTGGTTGCCCACGATGACGGGCTTGAATTGCGGCTGGTAGGAAAAGAAGTCCTGCCGCATGAAGCGTGCCGAAACCTTGTCGCCGCCGGTAATCGCCTTCACCTTGGATTCATTCCAGCGACGACCCTGCTCGGTTTCGATCGCGGTGACGAAGCGCGCGCCACGCAGTCCTGCCAGATCGGTCGGATGCCGGTCGCCACGGGTCTCGACGAAGGTATCCATCGGTGCCGCCGCCGCGTAGTCACCAAGAATGGTGCTGATGACGTTGGAGAAGACACTCTTGCCGTTGGCTCCTGTGCCGTAGAGAAAGAAAAGCGCATGGGCACTGGTTGCACCGGTCAGGCAATAGCCCACCATGCGTTGCAGGTAAGCTTGCAATTCACTATCACCACCAGTCACATCGACAAGAAACGCCAGCCAGCGGTGGGACATTCCTCGAGGCGTCGCCGTCGCCAGTTTGGTCATCCGGTCGGCTCGGTCATGCGGACGGAGTCGCCCATTCTTGAGATCGACCACCCCGCCCACGGTATTGAGCGCGAAGATGTCCGCATCCCACTCGTCCGAGGTCGATGCATGCCGCCGGTCAGTGCGGGCCAGCCGATCGACACCGCCAACGGTGCTGCTGGCCAGCAACTTGGCCGCCAACCGGTGCGAATCCACCTTGATGGCAGCCTCCCGGCAGATCGAGCGCACCAGATGGTGAACAAGCAGGGTGTCGTCGGCCTGCCAATGCGTGCCGGTCCACACCAGCCATTTGCCCCATGAGGCACAGTAGCGCCAGTCCTCGGCATACCGCGAAGTGAAGGCCAACGCCAGTGCATCGTCGGTGGCCCAGACTGTCGCATCCTGAGACTGCATCCCCTTGGGAGACTTGATGCACATCCGTGGGCCGCTAGCCAGAAATCCGGCCACGTCGAACCCATCGGTAACGGCATCGGCGGCGTCCCAGCCCTCCGGCTTTTCCTCGGGAGGCAGGAGCACGTCACAGGAGGTCGCTCCGGCGGCAAGTGCTGCCTGGGCTGCGGCCATTGCATAATCCCAGCCGGCCTTGTCTCGATCGGGCCATATCAGCAACGCTTTTCCGGCAAGCGGCAGCCAGTCGGTTTTTTCCACCGGTGCGTTGGCACCGTGCATCGCGGTACTCGCCACGACACCCTGGTCAATCAAGGCCTGGGCGCATTTCTCTCCTTCCACCAAGACAACCTGACTGGCTGTAGCCATCCCCGGCTGGTTGTAGAGGGGGCGAGGCTCGGGCGGACTCATCTTGCGCCGTTGGGCGTCCCACGGCCGGAATTGCTTCTTGGCACCCGGAGGATCGTAGCGATAGACCACGGCGATGAGCTTGCCGTTGGCGTCGAGGTAATCCCACTTGGCCGTGGCTGGACCCAGTTCATCGATAGGCGCCTCCTTCTGGCGAGAACGCTTGACCGGGATCTGCTGCGCTTGTCCAATGAGAGTCGACGCCCTTTCCAGAACAGCAGAAAATTCACCGCGCGCGTCGAGGCCGAAGTGGGCGGCGATCAGGTCAAAGATGTCGCCACCGTCACCCGTTGCCCGGTCTGTCCAGAGCCCCGCTTTGTCGCCGGCAAGCAGTATCTCCAGACTGTCACCCGGGCTCCCCAGTGCATCACCAATAGTAAACTTTCCCTTCCGCTTCTTGCCGGCCGGATATATTGTGAAGAGCACCGATTCCAGTGCGTTCAGCAACGCGACACGAATCTCGTCGCGATGTGCATCTGAGCCTGTGGAGACCTGATCGGTTTCCTCGCTGGCATTGAAATCGATCATGCATCGTCTCCCCTGAATTCAACCTGTTGGCTTTGTCTCAGGTCGTTCCGTCGCTGCCATTCGAGAAGCTCAGACATGCGGAATCTCACCAGTCGAGAGAGCTGGTAATGCGGGATCTTCTTGGCCTTGCGCATCTGTGGATCCGCGAACCAGTAGTAGGGCAGATGCAGGGCATAGCTGGCCTGACGGGCGTCGATCATCGTTTCCACCGCATCATCGGCAGAGGAATAGGTAATTTTGCTTTTCATGCTTTACTCCAACAGCGGTTTTGCCAGTCGCACATCCGACATTCGAAGTGCGTTGGTTCGTTGAACGATCGGTTTAGCTGCTCGCCTGCCGCCGTGGCGGCAATGACTCGCGCTGCCCGATCCGACATGCGTTGGGCCAGTGCACCGTCAAAAGGCACGAGCTCGGTGTAGATGTCCATCGTGTCGGCATTCACCGCCGTGAAGATCGCTGGGTGTTCATGCAGATCGAGGTAGGCCTGGTAGAGCGCCACTTGCGCGGCATAGACCGGTTTCGAGACGGCCAGCCGGTTCTTCTCCAGATCGCGCCAGGACTTGCCGCCCAGGCATTTGTTCTCCCACAGGCAGGGATAATTGAAACCTTCGGGGCCACCAACAATGACGCCGTCGGCATGTCCCTGCAACCGACCATCCGGCACGGCGAAGCCAAACTGCTCGCCCTGCTGGTTACGGGTCCGCAGGTCGAAGCCGGCTCCCCGCAACCATCCGGCCATGCAGTCCTCGATGACGTGGCCGCGCTGAAAGATGCGCAACATGCGGCCTTGGAGTTCGCGCCCATAATCCACGGCGGCCTGCGCGTATTCATACTGCAGGGCGCGTTCACAGGAGACGCCTAGCCGTGAAGCGCCGAGGTAATGGCGCACTTCCTCTTTGGTGCGCGCCCGTTGCATGCCGGCATCGATGAGCGCGGTCAGTTGTCCGGAGATGCTTGATGACGAGTTGAAATCCATCATGGCTTCGTCTCCCACGGTAGGTCGTCGGCGAGATCAGCGAACGGATTGCTGACCGTCTCCTTCAAGCCGCGTATCGGCGGATACTTGGCAGCCTCGTGGGCGACAAGCATTGCGTCCGTGTAGCCGGTGACGATGGCTTCGATCACCTGCAGCGCCTCGGCTTCCGAATAAGCCCCGAGGGGCTTGTCGAAACCAATTTCGCCGGCAGCCTCGCCAAACGCCTTGAGGCATTGCCGCATGGCGGCGATCTCCATGTCAGAGGGGTCGGTCATGGTGACCTCCTTGTCGTTTTGCCTGGCATCGACCCAGTTGCCATACAGTTTGTGGAAGGCGTCCTGGCAGCGGCGGCTGCAGAACACCCAGTCGAGGGGATAGCGCCGGGGATCGGCGATCTTGAAACGACCATCCATGTGGCCGAATCCCCGGGCCTGGCGGTTGCACACCCAGCATTTGCCGCTCATGCATCGCTACCTCCGGGCGTTGGCTGTGCCAACGCGGGCAACGTGTTCGGAACACCGGGCATCCAGTTCGACAAAGTCGTCCTTGATCGGTGTGCCCTGAATCGTCACGCCGGCGGGATGGGTGCATTTGGCAATCCGCAATCCACCGAGGTTGGTTTCGCTGGCGCGATCGAGGTGGCGGCAGTTGCCGCAACGTCTGTTGGTCATATCGGTTTTCACCACTTGGCTCATTGCGCCCAAGCGGGCTTGCCGGTCTGCGCCGGGCGTTGTCCAGCAGGTGCGCCGGATGCTGCCGAAGCCGGCGTCACGTTGCCGGAGGGCGCATGGGAAGATCCACCCATCAGCGCGGCGTAGTCCTTGTGGTCGGGTTCCACCGCCAACTTCACGACGTTGCGGTCTTCCCCCTTGGCATCCTTTTCCACGTCGACCCGCGCCAGAAACTCGATGCCGTCGAGCTCATTGAACCCATGGATGCGCCGGGCGGCTGCAGCCTGCGGCCCGTTGTCCTGGGGCTGGATGTTGCGGGCACTGTTGAGGATTGCCCGGATCATGCTGCGTCCCATTTGTCCCCAGGTGGGGCCCTTGCGCGACTGCAGCCCGATGTTCGACCACATCTTGCGCTTGGCATACGCCCCTTCCAGCACCACGAATTCACAAGCAAGATAGGCACTGCCGGTGTCAAAGCTTTGCGAGGCGTAGCCACCTGTCCACCCTTGGGTGGGATCGTCGTAGCCGCCCGGCTTGATGGTCATGCGCACGCGCACCAGCGTGCCTTTCGGAATCAGGTCAAATGCGCCCTGCTGAGCTTCGGCGTCGTTAAAGTCTTGCCAAGTGTTCTGGTTCATTTGTTACTCCTTGAATTGGGTATTTGGATAGGGGGTTCAGTTGTCCTGGGTGCCCAGGCATTTCCGGATGAGCTTGCCGAGGTGCGGCTCCTCGACGGCATCGAGGCAACCGCTTCTGTCCTTGCTTGGATAACCGTAGGGGTTGTCGGCACGGGTGACGAAGCCACGGTAGGGCGTGCCGTCGTCGGCCTTGAGGATGGCCAGCGTCACCACCTCATCGAGGACACCCGGCAATTCCAGCGCGGTCTTGCTGCCCTCCAGCTGCAGCTGGTAGAAGCGCCGGTTGTAGTCGTCGGTCTTCTCCTCGAGGATCGCGACATAGATGACGTGCTTGTCGCGGACGTGCTGCAGGTGGGTCAGCGCCGTGATCATTTCCTGGCCGAGCAGGCCATAGGCCCCGCGGGTGTCCGGCTTGCCGTTCTTCTCCGAATAGGCCTGCGGCTGTGCCTTGCACCAGGCGAAGCACAGGCGCGAGAGGACGGTCAGTGAGTCGACGAAATAGAACTCGTACTTCGCCAGTTGTGCCGGGTCGCCGAACTTGTCGCAGACATGCCGGAAGTGCGCCTCGGAAAATGGCTGGTCCGATGTCGCCGTGGGCAGGGGGCCGGCAAGGAACACCACCAGATCCCGGAACTCGTTCCAGGTGCGGGGACGCACGGTGTCGCCCGGCCAATCCTTGACCGACAGGTCGCCGGCTTCGAGGTCGACGAACAGGGTGGTCTCCGGCGGCAGGGTTTTGAGCTGGGTGGTCTTGCCGACCCCGGGGAAGCCGACCAGTCCAACCTTGGCGCTGTGGCGTTCCTTGAGCCGTTCTTCGGCCGAGATGATGGGAAGTGCCATTACGCAGCCTCCTTCAGCAGTTCGGTCACTTCCGGCCGCCAGAGGATCTGGTACCCGGAATGTCCGTTGCGCGAGTACGGCAGGGCATCACCCCAGGCGCGACCGGTATCAGTCAATTCCCACTCGTCCCGGTCGTTGCGCTCCTGGAAGCCCAGGGTGGCCAGCCGAAGATTGACGGTACGTGCCGACACGCAAATCTGCTCGCCGAGCTTGGTGGGATTCACCGCTGCCAATGGTTCATTGCAGGCCGGCAGCGCACGTCGCATGGTCTCGACCGACAGACCGGTGTTCTCGTGGATGCAGGTGAGTGTTGCCGCCATGGCGATGCCCGGTTTGACACCCGGCACCTTGGCTACGGCATCACCAATCAACAGCAGCGCGGTGACGCGGTCATGGGTCGGTGCCGGTAATGCGGCGACCGGGGACGGAACGACGTAGGTACCGGTCTTGCGGATGGACGGCAGCACTTCATGGGTGACCCAGCGCTTGAAGCGTTTGGCCTCAGGCTTGCGGCTCCCCAGTACGAGGTTGAAGAGGCCTGACTCGTTGACGACGGTCATTTCCTGCTGGCCGCCAGGGGTCGGAATTGAATTCCGACCCTTCTCATCCTCATCCAGCCGGGCTACAGCCTTGTGTGTCTCAGGAAGTTCAAGGGAAGCGCAGACGTCGGCGGCCACAAACCACGGCTCGCCGTCCTCGCCCAGAACAACACGGACGTTTTTTGATTCGAAGTTGAAGGCGACGAGTTGGTTCATTTCGTCACCTCCTCGGCGATATGAATGATCTGGTCGGCGCCAATCGCGCCGCGCTTGCGGGAAAAGGTATAGAGATATTCCAGGGCGCTGCGGCGAGAGCTAATCGCCATGCTTTCCTCGTGCAATGTCTGGACCGCAAATGCAATCTCGTCGAGAGACGCGTCGAGCAGGGGTTTCACGACGAGGTTGCGGTAGCGATCGCGGTAGCAGATCTCGACTGGAAGGTCGTCGCTGCGATAGGCGCCGAGGTGGCGACAAAGCTTTTCAAAAAGGGGATGGGTGGTCATTCGTGGGTCTCCTGAACGAAGGCGAGGCGGAAGGAGGGCTTACCGGGTTTGACGGTGCGCGCGGTAGCGAACTGCTCTTTCAGTGTCGGCGGCCAGTTGTTGAAGCGGGACTCCGACACAGCGAGGTCGATGTCCATGTAGTCCTGGACCCGCTCGCCGGCGCCGACGATACGTTCGGCAATTTCTGCGAGCCGCTTCTGGTCCCACGCGACGCGCTTGGGCAGCTCAAAGGTGATGCGCAGTGGACCATCGGTCAGGTGCGATACGCCGAAGTCGCGGCCGGAATCCAGCAGGGTTGCTCGGCCCTGCTCACCGTAACGTTGCTCCAGTGCAGTATTGACCCGCTCGCGTGCCTGCTTGACCCAAGTCGCCAACTCGTTCAACGTGATGTCGAGTTCCTGCAGGTGCTGGTGCGGCAACTCGACAATCTGGCTGACGGACAGATCCGGCAGGTCGGTAGGGGAGATCATGAGATCGTTCATGGCCGCCCCCTCACACGTAGGCCCGAGCCGAGGTCGAGAAGCGCGATACGCGGCGCTCAAAGGCTTCAATCTCGGAGATCAAGTAAGTGACCCGGGCGCCGAGTTTGCAGAAGATCGGACCGAGCTGTTCCTGACGCCAGCGACGCAGGGTTTTGACGGAGAGACCCCAGCGACCGGCGAGTTCGTATTCGTTAAGGGCGATGCGCTGGACACTGACCTGGACGACAGGGCGGCGGGAAGACCGCCCGGATGGGGTAGATAAGACTTGGTTTTGCATTTGCGATGCTCCTTTCGTTTAACAGGGCATCGCCATTAAATTCCTCCAGACTTTGGGTTTGGGCGAGCAAAATTTCGGCTTTGATCGGTTTCGTGTGCCCTATACTCGAGCAGGAGAATTAATTCAACCAGTTGATTTGTATAGATACGAAAATGTTGTTTCGTTTGTTTCGTTTTCGTTTATTTCGGTTATAATGGGGCCAGTGTAAATTTTCCCCCGATGAGGAGATCGCCATGAATGCTCCCGCTATCCCCAAAACCATGCCCTCGGAAGAGGACATCGCGCTCGCCCGAGAGTCGGGCCGCGCCTTGTCGGCCGTGCTCTTGACCCGGTCCGACACCCAGCAGATCGACTTCCACGACGACAAGGGCGCCGTGCGCACCGTGCAAATGCCAACCTCGGCGCTGCGCCTGCTGCTCGAAGTGCTGACAGAGATTGGCCAGGGCAACGCCGTGTCAATCATTCCCATCCATGCCGAGCTCACAACCCAGGAGGCGGCAGATGTGCTCAACATCTCCCGCCCTTTCCTCGTGCAATTGCTCGAAAAGGGCGAGATGCCATTCCACAAGATCGGCACGCACCGCCGCGTGCGCTACCAGGATGTGATCGACTACAAGAAAGGGATCGACGCCGAGCGCCGCAAGGTGCTGAATGACTTGGCCGCCGAAGCGCAGGAACTGGGAATGGGATATTGACCGGATGCGCTCGCACTTCACCGTCATCTATGACGCATGCGTGCTTTATCCGGCACCGCTGCGCGACTTCCTGATGCATCTGGCGCTTACCGATTTGTATCGGGCGCGCTGGAGCGACCTCATCCACGAGGAATGGATGCGCAATGTGCTGACCAACCGGCCGGATCTCAGCCGGAAGCAACTGGAAGCGACGCGCGCCAAGATGAACCACGCCGTGCGCGATTGCGTTGTGTCCGGATTCGACTACCTGATTCCTTCGCTCATCATTCCCGACCCGGACGACCGGCACGTCGTGGCAGCGGCCATCCATTGTGGAGCAAACCTGATCGTCACGTTCAACCTGAAGGACTTTCCACCCGAGGCGCTGAAGCCCTACAACCTGCTGGTCCAGCATCCGGACGATTTCATTTTCGACCTGCTCGACCTGCATCCGGCTTTAGTCTGCGAAGCGGCTGCCAATCATCGCCGCTCGCTCAGGAATCCACCCAAGACAGCCGACGAATATCTTGACACCCTGTTGGCGCAGGGACTCACGCAAACGGCGGCCGTGCTGCGCCAATGGACCGTGGCCATTTGAATCGACAGCAAGGAGGCAACTTGGGCAGAAAATCTCTGAACGACGCACACTGTCTACTAGACCTGATCGAGAGCGCTCCGGTTTCGGTCCTCAAGGTCTTCAGCGGACTTGCGGAAAGCCAACCACTGGCACTCGGCTTCGATTGGTCGCAAGATGTCGATGCTCTGCGCCCCGGCCTACTTGAACACATCAAGCATCTGAAGAAGACGCAGCGCGATCCGGCTGAACGTGAAGCATTGCGCATACTGCGGCTGACTTCTCTGCGTGGTGCCGCCATTCTGTCCACCGTGGCCCAGCAGCTCAACGACATCGATTTGCAAGACATCTTTACCGCGCAAGACGGCGGCGAGATCGGCCGTGCAGTGTGGATGCGCACCCATTCCGAAGAAACGTTGCGCCTGTTCGATGTCGCCGAGTCCATCCTCAATACCGGCGACATACGGGGCAACAAGCGCTTGTACGACGCCTTTGATGTGCCCTGCGAGGATGCGCCTCCTTTCATCTGGAACGATGCCGTCAAGAAGGAACTCGAAACACACCTGACCTCCGCTATGCGCTTGGGTGAGTCCTGCGACGTAGTCTATGTCTCGTTAACTGACGACGATAAGAACGGCACCCGGCAGGCGGTGCATTACCTTGTGGTGCGTTTTGCCGGTGATCAGGTGACTGCCATGGAAATGGTTAACCGCAATCGCAAAAGCTTCTGCTACTTCCCGGCTCGTGATGCCACGCTCGTTTACTCCCCGGGACGCAAGGTGGTCGAGGTCTATGCTTACACACTGTCGATCCGGGCTCCGCTGGCGGACGTTCTGTCAAAGTACGGATTCAAGTTTCCGTTGTCCAATCGCCCACTGAATCGTTCGCGCTACGACCTGTCCCCATTCATCAAGCCGCTGAAGGATCTCAAGCCGCATATCGATGGCGCCAAGGTAGAGCGCTTGTACTTGACCGAGGCGAAGGCGCTGCTGGGACACGCTACAGACGCCATTTCCCTGCACATCGAAAGTGGCGTCGAGCTGCAGGATGTCATTACCTCGCGTTGGAACGATCATCCCTTCTGCAAGCCCGGTGCGATCCTCGGCGTGACGCTGGTCGCCGACTTGGTGCTTGACGGCAACACCGCCGAAACACCGCTTTCCATCGTATTGGCAGAACCGGGGCGCTGCAGTCTGCAAGGGGAGCGTGATCCGCGATTGCGTCAGGTAGGGGGCCAGTTGCTTGAAGTATTGGGCGTACTCAAGCCGCTGCATCCCGGATCAGGCGTAAATGACCCGAAGCTGGTCGTGCAGGTCGCGCGACTGCTGGAGCACGCCACAAGCCCGATGGACGGTTTCGCATTGGCTCAACTCGGTATCGACATCGACCGATTCGAGGATGAAGGCATCATCACCGAGGGCGACCGCATTACCGAGAAGGTCATGGAACTCGCCGATGGCGAAAAGTTCACTGTCGCACTTGAGCGCTGCACTGATTCGAACTTGGTGCGTTACCGTGATCCGCTTACCGGCAACGACATCACCCTGCCAGCCCAGCACGCCAGGCGCTGGAAAATTCATCTTGACTGGCTGCGTGAGGAGATCATCACCGCACTGGGGTCCGTCTTAAGAAGTGTCCGTGGTAAGCATTGCGGCGAAGAGCCGGTATTCCTTGGCGAACTGGATATCGACGGCTACAGCGTCGCGTTGTACTTTGCTGCACGCATGTCGAGCGAGCGCCACTACGCCAAGGTCGACGCTGCGCTCCGGTTACAACCGCGCTCTGTGCCAGGTATTGTCCTTACAACGGCTTCGATCCCCTTCCCCTATGCGGGCACTAATGTGGTCGTGCCGATTGAGGCGGTGCTGGCGGACCAAGGTGAGACGACGGCCATTGATCTCAATCGGCTGAAGGTGCGATACCGGCATGGCCAGTTGGCAGCATCGGGAGGAACATCAGTCAGCCTCAAGGTGTCTGCCGATGGCTACGCGGCGATTCTATCCATCCCCGGCAAAGCACCCTGGAAAGTCACCAACAAGGCGAAGATCGACGTGCTGCAACGACTGGTGGATGCCTACGCGGCAGGGACGCCACACGTGAACACGAAAAAACTGATGGAAGGCACCGGCTGTAGCTCACCGGCCAATCTGTTCGGTAAAAAACCGCTCTGGCGCGAGTATCTGGTCAAGGTCAATGGTGCGCAGGCGTGGCAACTCAAGATGCCTATTCTTGACGAGCCCGCCGATGAGTATGAATCCGAGGAAGATGCTGTCGAGATGACAGAAAGCGTTTGAAGCGAACTTCCCAGTGATTTTTATGGGGCGGGATCGGCGTTCCGTTACCCTGCGTTGCCATCCAGTTCGAGAATCTGGTCATATTATTCCTGACGGTTTGAACCCGTTAATGGATACCAATATGACCGTCGAACATATACCACCCGAACACCTCTCACCCGCGGGCCGCGCCAAGGCCGTCGTTGAAATCATTTCGACGGCAATTGCGCGTCTGCATTCAACGCTGCCGCAGGAGAGAGAAATTCTACTTGGCTTCTCGCGTGCCAAGAGCGTTCATACAACTCCCTCTCAAGAAGGAGTTTGATGATGAAGTCCTCCAAACAATCGATTGCGGCATTGGTGGCATCGTTGCCAAGAATGCCCATGTCGGGTCTCTGGAATCTCTGGGACAAGTACTTCCCGCGTCGCCCGAACCATCACAACCGGAGCTACGTTGAGGCCCGCGTTGCCTACAAGATTCAGGAGGAGGCGTTTGGCGCCCTCAAGCCGGAGATCCGGCATCAGTTGATCCGGATTGGCGAGTCGCAATCGAAAATCAAAATGCGCCGGCGTAGCGAAATCATCGTCGTGCCCGGCACGGTCCTGGTTCGTGAATATGGTGATGCAGAGCATCGGGTGACCGCCTTGCCCGAGGGTGGCTTCGAATATGCCAGCCAGCAGTTCAAGAGCTTGTCCGCTGTGGCGCGCCGGATTACCGGAAGCCCATGGTCTGGCCCCCTCTTTTTCGGTTTGAAGCCTTCTGACAGGGAGGCGTGATGACGACCATCACTACCAAGAAGCGGTGCGCAGTGTACGCCCGCGTGTCGACCGATGAACGTTTGGATCAATCCTTCAATTCGCTGGATGCCCAGCGTGAGGCTGGCCATGCCTATATCATTAGCCAGCGCGCCGAGGGTTGGATCCCCGTCCAGGACAACTACGATGACGGCGGATACTCAGGCGGCAACGTTGAGCGGCCAGCGCTGAAACGGCTAATGCGTGACATCGAATCCGATCAGGTCGATATCGTCGTCGTATATAAAATCGATCGGCTCACGAGAAGCCTGACAGACTTCGCCCGGTTGATTGAAGTTTTTGAACGTCATCAGGTATCGTTTGTATCGGTGACACAGCAATTCAACACGACCAGTTCAATGGGCAGGTTGATGTTGAACATCCTTTTGTCATTCGCCCAGTTCGAGCGGGAGGTCACCGGTGAACGCATCCGCGACAAGATCGCCGCCAGCAAGCGCAAGGGGATATGGATGGGGGGCTACACGCCGCTTGGCTACGAGGTCCATGACCGCAAACTCTGGATCGTCGAAAAGGATGCCGAGATCGTTAGGCGGATATTCGAACGATTTATTGTGCTTCGTTCTACCACGGAAGTCTCTCGTGAGCTTGTTCAGGACGGCTTGACGACAAAACCCGTTCGCATCAAGGACGGTTCCATACGAAATGGAACGCCAATGGACAAGAAATTCGTGTCGGCCATATTGCGCAACCCTATCTATATCGGAGAAATCCGCCATAAAGAAGCCACCTATGCCGGCCAGCATGAACCCATCGTGACCCGCCAGCTTTGGGATCAAGTACAAGCCATCCATGCCGAGGATGCCAATATCCGTAAAGGAAAAACGCGCACCAAGAACAAGACGAACGCTCTGCTTCGTGGATTGCTCTACGATATGAACGGAGTGAAGTACCACGTCAGCTTTTCCACCAATCGATCCGGCAAAAAATACCGTTACTACGTTCCCAAGACGGACCAGCAGTATGGGTACGGATCGAGCGTGACAGGGCCAATTCCGGCCGACCAAATCGAAGAGGTCGTGGTCAATTTGCTGCTGCAGGCTTTACATTCGCCTGAGTCCATTCAAGCCGTCTGGAATCAGGTTCAGGATGAATATCCGGAAATTTCAGAGCCCACGGTAGTCCTGGCAATGCAAAATCTTGCCAGCCTCTGGTCACAGCTATTTCCTACCGAGCAGGTTCGCTTGGTGAATCTGCTTGTCGAACGTGTGACTTTGCTGTCTGATGGGATTGATATTACATGGCGAGAAATGGGGTGGAGCAATCTCGCCGGAGAACTGCAGCCACAGACGATCGGTGGTGAAGCCCTCGAAATGGAGGTCTCGGCATGAATCGCACCCGCAATACCGTGGTCAAACTGGGCAAGCCTCTCGATCGGAGGCATCCACTGGAATCGGGAGGTGTAAAGCTGACTACTCATGTTCCCATAAAGTTCAAGAAACGGGGAATCAAGAAGGTCGTCGTCGGTCCTGCAGGAGTCGATGAACCAGTAATCTTCAAGGATACTGCTCTGCCTTTACGACCGAACCATGACCAGACACTGATTAGTGGGCTCGGACGGAGCTTCTATTGGCACCATCTTGTGGAGTCTGGCATTGCTGCCGATGCTACTGAAATTGCTCAACGTGAAGAACTCCATCGGGTGACGATTCTTGATGGACAGCGCTTTGCATTGCTAGCGCCTGATATTGTCGAGGCCGCCCTTACTGGGACACTCCCGCGGACCGTGACATTTGAGTTACTGCAGCGTATTCCGCTGCCTCTGGACTGGGAAGAGCAGCGTAAATTGATTACTCAACCAGGATAACCAGGATGACGTTGGGGAACCCGCCCCCGATTGCTCTATTTCCTCCAAAGCAGTCGTACGCTGGAAGCCGTTCCCGATATCTGGAGGCGTTGGACGCCGAGACCCTTGCCGAGACCACTCCACGACGGACCTCATTGACCGACCCTCAATCCCTGTGGACGGCTGCCACAGGCGACTGCGCCTTCTTCGCCTACTCGACGAACTATCTGATCGACACCGCTCACGGCATTATTGTTGATGTGGAAGCGACTCAGTCCCGCCGCACGGCAGAAGTTGAATCTGCCAAACTCATGATCGAGCGCGTCGAGGAGCGCTTTGACATCACTCCAGAGCGTCTGATTGGCGATACCGCCTACGGATCGGCGCCGATGCTTGCCTGGCTGGTCGATGAGAAGGGAATCGAACCGCACGTGCCCGTCATAGACAAGACGGGACGTCACGACGGTACCCTGTCATCCAATGACTTCAAGTGGGATGGAACATCTGACGAATACCGTTGCCCCGAGGGGAAAGTATTGCGGAGCAGTTGGTGTCCCTTCAAGAAGCTTCGCACACACATCACGAAGGCTGAAACCATCATCTATCGGTCGAGTCAGGCTGACTGCAAAGCCTGCCCGCTGAGAGATCGCTGCTGGGGTGACGAAGAAAGCGGATCCCAACGGAGCATGGCACGCCTCCAAGCCGGTGCGGGCATCTTGCGTTTCATGGCGTCAATAGGAAATTACCATGGCCCACCGCGATCGGTTTGTCGAGGTTTGCCTGATACGCCGTGACACGGATGTTTGCCATGCGGGCGCCAAGTTTTACCATCTGCATCGTGGCATAGGTATCTTGCACCTTGCCGCTACGCAGATAGTCGATGGTGAAATCGACCGTCTTGGGCATCGCCACCGAATCCCGGTGCCATAGCAAGAACAGGATCGCTGCACACTCCATGAAGCCAGCAGTAGCGCCGCCGTGCAAAGCCGGCAGCCATGGGTTGCCCACCAGCCGTTCCTGGGCCGGGAGAATGCAGGTTAGGCTGTCGCCATGAACTTCCATGCGCAGGCGCAGGAAGACGGAGAATGGTATGGCCCGGATCAAGCAATCCCAGTCGTTGTTTTCCCGCGCTTTGCGGACAGCGTCACACAGCGTCATTTACGTCTTTCCCGGAAGCCATTGGTAGGACGCCGCCCGTAAACATGAATATGCCCACGGCGGTGGCAATTGGTGCGGCGGGGTCATCGTGGTACACGCGTCCCCTGACGAAGGCAAGATCGGCGGTGACCTTGTGGCAGTCGCCGATGCAAAAGATGTCCTGCCCGGCAGTGGAACGGTGCAAATGTTCGATGCGCAGATCCAGCGTGGCAAAGCCGCGCCGCTCGCCGATCCTGCGATAGACTGAGTAACCGAAAGTGGTATCGATTAGCGCTGCGATGGCGCCGACGTGCAAGGCACCGCTTTCCGGATCCCCAATCAGGTCGTTCCGGTAGGGTAGACACAGCACGCAACCTCGCTCCGTCAACTCACCGAAGCGCATGTCGAGTTCGCGGTTATAGGGAATGACGCGGAGTTGTTCGTGCCACTGCTCAAGGATCTGATCTGTCATTAGGAGGAACTCTCGAAGAGAAAATAAAACTAGCGACGCCTGGCCGGTGTGACGGGCTACGCATCAGACTTGTTGGGATCGGTGGCATCGTCCGAGGACGATGGCTCATCAAGTGGCAGCAAGGTCACGACCTCGTATACTTTCGCAAGGTTCACCAGGTTTTTTGGCGCGTTGATCACATGGACGCTTCGCCCCGACGCTTGGGCGACACGCATCCAGGAAAAGATGACTGCCAGCGCGGAAGAGTCGACACGGGTCACAGGAGAGAGATCGAACACCGTGTCGGTACGCCGGAGAGCGGCGATCCCCTCCCTTGCCAGTGATTTGGCGTGTTCGACCGTCATGGGGCCGACGACTTCGATGCAATGGTTACCACGATCGCGAATCATGAATCATTTCTCCACCGCAGTTGAGTTCCGATTTTTCCGTTGTAGCGTCGCGATCAATCCGTCGATGCCTTCGTTGCGCACCACCCCGGCGAAGGTATCCCGGTAGTTGGTGACCAAACTGATGCCACCTACCTCGATATCAATGACCTTCCATCGGCTTCCGTCTTTTTCCAGGTAGTAGTCGAGCGTGATCGGCTTGGCGCCGCCGGTCTGGTTGATCAGGGTACGCACCTTCGCTTGCGTATCGCCGGGATTCATTTTGAGCGGCCGGAACTCGATCGCTTGATCGCGATACTCGGAAAGTGACTTCGAATAGGTTCGCACCAGCAATGCGCGAAACTCGTGGGCAAGCAATTTTTTCTGCTCCTGTGTGGCTGACCGCCAGTCCTTGGCCAGCGCCAGGCCGGTCATGCGCACGAAGTTGAAATAGGGCACAACCTTGGCTTCGACCAGTTCGATAGCCCTTTTCTGGTTTCCCTTCTGGATATCCCTATCCTTCCTCACGACCTCCAGGACATCACGGGTCACGTTCTTGATCAGTTCATCGGGTGCCGTGCTTATCTCTTCGGCATTCATGCTGTTGGTAAGCGTGAAGCCGATCATCAATGCAAGCAGCCACTTCATCGCTATTGCTCCTTTCACGTCGTTTGAGTATGGCCTGGGCCCATGTTGTTCTACGCGCTGCGCGGCATGGAAACAAACAGACTGCATGGCAAGTGATCGAGCAAGGAATGGCCGACCGACCCGCGCCACCATCGGTCAAGGGCAGAGCGCCGGTGGTGGCCAATGACAACGAGGTCGGCGCCTGTCTCGCGGGCAATAGCGGCGATGGCCTCGACCGGCGATTCGTCCGTCCTCAGAATGCCCGTCGCCTCCACCCCTGCCTGGCGCAGGCGTGCGAGCCCATCCTCAAGAATGGTGCTGACGTAAGAGCGTTCATCCTCGATCAATTCGTCGGGCAGCGGCCCGGCGGCTAGAGCCATGGGGTGCGGCGGCGGAATCACAGCCAGCAGATGACAGCGGGCGTCGAAGCGGCTTGCCAGTGCAATCCCCTCTTCGAGTGCGTCCCGGCACTCGACGCTGCCGTCGTAGGCAAAGACAATGGACTGGAACATGCGTAGCCTCCTCCAATAGCGTCAAAAAGGTCAGTCAATTGCCGCGTGAGTCCCGCTCGCGGCAGCCTGCTTCACCGGGGCCCGCAGCAGGACAATCAAGGGAATCGCGGCCAGCGTGATCCACATCATCAGCCGAAAATCCTGCAAATAGGCTAGCGTTGCAGCCTGGCGCGTCACCTCGCCGTTGATGGCCGCCAGCCCCTCGGGTGTGGTCAGGTTGTAGGTCCCAGCCTCGACCGCCTGCCTCAGCGCCAGATTGAAGGGATTGATGTAGTCGGCAAACGCGGCATGATTGGCCTGCGCGCGTTGCGCCAGGTAGGTAATCACCACCGAGATGCCGATGCTGCTGCCGAGGTTGCGCATCAGGCTGAACAGCGCCGTGCCTTCGTTGCGGTAGCGCGGTGCCAGGGTGGCGAAAGTGATGGTGGACAGCGGCACGAAGATAAAGCCCAGGCCCAACCCCTGCGTGATGCCGGTCCGTACGATGTCCCAGCCATCGACGTCCATGTTGAAAAGAGTCATCTCCCACAGGGACAGGCTCGTCAGCACGAGGCCCAGCAAAATCATGTGGCGCACGTCCACCTTGCCGGACAGCTTGCCCACGGCCATCATGGCGATCATGGTGCCCACACCGCGCGGGGCCAGCAGATAGCCGACATCGATCACCGGATAGCCCATCAGGTTCTGCATGAATGGCGGCAGCAAGGCCATGGTGGCGAGCAGGATGACGCCAACGATGAAGATGAACAGCAGGCCGACACTGAAGTTGCGATCCTTGAACAGACCGGGTTCGATGAACGGGTGCTCGTGGGTGAACATGTGCGCAATGAATAGATAGAGCGCCATGCATGCGAGTATCGCCTCAGCAATCACTTCCGGGCTGGCGAACCAATCGAGCGATTCGCCCCGATCAAGCATCATCTGGAGCGCGCCGATGGACAGACTGAGCAAGCCGAAGCCGAGCAGATCAAAGCGCCGTGAACGGTCGATCGGCGTTTCATGCACGAACGCCGCCAGGCCAAACCATGCGAGCAAGCCGAACGGCAGGTTGATGTAGAACACCCAGCGCCAGTTGTAATACTCGGTTAGCCAGCCGCCGAGCGACGGGCCGAGAATCGGCCCCACCATCACGCCCACGCCCCACATCGCCATCGCCGATCCATGGCGCTCGCGCGGATAGGTGTCAAGCAGCACGGCTTGCGATAGCGGAACGAGACTCGCGCCGAACACCCCTTGCAGCAGACGAAACAACACGATCTGGTTCAAGCTTTGCGCCGCGCCACACAGCATCGACGCCATCGTGAAGCCCACTACCGCCCACATGAAGATGCGCTTGCGTCCCCAACGCGCCGTGAGAAAACCGGTCAGGGGCATGAAGATGGCGGCCGCCACGATGTATGACGTAAGCACCCAGGAAATCTGATCCTGGGTGGCACCCATCGTCCCCTGCATGTGCGGCAACGCCACGTTGGCGATCGTGGTGTCCAGCGCCTGCATGATGGTCGCCAGCATGACCGACATGGTGACCAAGCCGCGGTGTGCGCTTTCCGGGTCTGCGGCTGTCGTGGCGGCAGTCATTGTTTTGACCTCAGAGCGAGAACCCGAGCAGGCGACGGCGATGGCCGGTATCGATTTCCACGATGGTGCTCAGGCCTGCGCGCAGTTGCGGCGTGTTCGGTGCGGCTTCGATCTTGATCCGTACCGGCACCCGCTGGGCGAT
The DNA here is from genome assembly GCA_016234745.1 of Betaproteobacteria bacterium. GTDB lineage: Bacteria > Pseudomonadota > Gammaproteobacteria > Burkholderiales > Rhodocyclaceae > JACRAR01. The sequence goes on from JACRAR010000030.1 coordinate 155,979, forward strand.
CTTGACCCAGTTGCCGGTGGCATTCTGTGCCGGGATGACCGAGAACTCAGCCCCTGTGGCCGGACTCAGGCTTTTCACCACGCCCTTCCATGCCGCGTCGGGATAGGTATCGACATGGATGGTGACCGGCTGGCCGGGATGAACGTAGGTGAGATCCGTCTCGGTGAAGTTGGCTTCGACCCACAAGTTGCCGCTGACCACCAAGGCCAGCGCCATCGAGCCTGCGGCGACATACTGCCCAGGCTTTGGCGGCTTGCTCACGATACCGGGCAGCGAAGCGCGTACCTCGACTCGCGCCAGATCAAGCCTGGCTTGCTCCAGTTCGGCCAGCGCGACTCGATAACTCGGGTGGCGCTCGACCGGCGCATCGACGCTGCCGCCCAAAGTTTCCGCGATGCGCCTCAGATCCTGCTCCAAGGCTCCGCTTTGCTGCCCGGCGAGGTCGGTGCTTTGCCTTGCGTCGTCGAACTTGGATGCGGAAATGAAATTCTTTGCCACCAAATCGGCTTGACGACGCTGGTCTCTCTGGGCAAAGGAATGTTTGGTTCGCGCCAGGGTGATTTCCGCCTGCTTCTCGCGGTAACTCGCTTTGAGCGCGGCCAGATCGGTGCGCACCTGCGCCAATTTGGCTTCGGCTTTGGCCACCGCCACCTTAAACGGCGCGGGATCGAGCCGGAACAGCGGCTGGCCGGCAATGACGGACAGGTTTTCCTCGACCAGCACTTCCTTGACCGTGCCGGACACCTCTGCGCTGATCGGAACCTTGTCCGCCTTGATATAAGCATTGTCGGTGTCGACGTAGCGCCCGCCCTTGAGGTACACGACCCCAACGGCAAGCGCAGCGATCAATGGAACCACAACCAGCAGGATCAGCCGTTTCAAACGGTGCTTTGACGGACCTATTGTTTCGATGGTAGATGATTCGTTGCGGGTCGGGGCATTGCTCATGAACAGGTGACTCCAGGAATAGTGTTCTTGCGCGAGTTATCACCGCGAGCCAAGGTTGTCGCGCATCTTGCGCAGCGCGAAGAAGACGATGGCGGCTTGTTGTTCGTCGAGATCACGCAGCACATCGGCCTGGATCGCCGCAGCGACTTGTTTTATTGCGGCCAGATGAGAAGTGGCCGCAGGTGTCAAGAACATCTGATATGCCCGCCCATCTGTTGGATCGGAGCGACGTTCGACCAATCCAGCATCCGCCAGTTGGTCGATCAAGCGGGCGAGCGTAATGGGCTGCACTTCCAGCATTTCCGCCAAATCAACCTGGCGAACGCCTTCATGGCGAGTAACGTAAACGAGCGCCCGCGCCTGAGCCAGTGTGAGGGAACTGCCTTCCAGGCGTTGCTTGAAGGCCCGCCGCATTAACCGGGAAACATCCGCCAACAGAAAACCAAGATTGTCTTGTCGCAATTCCATGAGTCACCGCGATTATAGTAAGCAATGCTTATTATATGAATACGGTACGATGATTGTCAAAGCTGCCTGAACGTCCAACATCTGGCGTCGGGATCAGACTGAGGAAGTCTTTGATTCTCGATAGCAGCCTCTGCGCTGCCTGATGCCATGGCGCAGGAAAAAACGGATACCGGGGCGGCGATGCCCTCGATGGCCGGAGGGGCGCTGTTCGCTTTGTGGTCTTGCGCCATCGGCCTTACTTATCCGAACTGCCGCTTGAAGCGCCAAACGCCGAAGCTGAAGATCACCATCCCCAACAGCGCCAAGCCCAGCAGCGAATCCCACAACACATCCAACCCCGCCTCCTTGACTGCTTATCAAATGGCTACAACATTACTCGGAGGGCAGCTAGATGCCGACTGTTGCGATTGGTTGCTCATCCGAATTGAACACCGGAGAATGTCTTGCCGAACATCTGTTCGTGGTAAGTGATTTTTCCAGCATCCTTACCAGCCGCTCCGGCGGCTACCATCAAGGGAATGAGGTGTTCGCTGCGCGGATGGCAGTCAAGTGCGCCGGGCGCCTTAGTCCAGCCACTCAACAAGCGTTCACGCTCGGCTGAGGATGCTCTGATAGCAGCACCCAACCACGCATCGAATTGTTCGGATGCCTCGCTGGCCGTTGCTTTGGTCGAGAAGAATTCGCGCAGATTGTGATAGCTGTTTCCACTCCCCACGACCAGCACACCCTCGTCGCGCAAGGGCCGCAGCGCGTGCCCGATGGCCATGTGTTCGGCAGCATCAAGGTTGTGTTTCAGCGACAACTGCACGATAGGCACATCCGCATCTGGATAGATCAGTTTGAATGGCACAAAAACGCCGTGATCCAGTCCGCGTTGATGTTCTGCATCAGCATATATACCGGCCTGTCCAAGTAGTTCACGCACTCGTGCTGAGACAGAAATCGAACCGTGTGCCGGATAAGTCAGGCGATAGGTATGATCGGGAAAGCCGTAATAATCAAATAGCAGCGTGTGTTGTTCTGCCATCAACACCGTAGGCACCGCACATTCCCAATGCCCGGAGATGACCAGCACAGCACGCGGACGCTGCCCGATCGCAGCAGGAATGCCGCGCAAGTAAGCAGCCAGGTTATCCCACAACCCGGGCGGAAACCCGGGAAGCGGCTCCATGAAGAAGCACGGACCACCACCATGTGGAATGAACAGGGTTGGCAAGCGTTGAGTAGTCACTTCAGTATCGTTACCTGTCTTCACCACTATCAACCCAGTGTCGGGTAATCCGTATATCCCTTGGCTCCGGGCGTATAGAACGTACTCATATCCGGCGCATTCACCGCCGCGCCGGTCTTCCATCGCGCGACTAGGTCCGGGTTGGCGAGGAATGGTCGTCCGAAAGCAACAAGATCGCATTTCCCCGCAGCCAAATCGCTCTCGGCGCGCGCGGCATCGTAGCCGCCGGAAAGAATCAGCATGCCCTTGAACACGCTGCGGAACGTCACCTTCATTGACGCAGGTACTGGCGGCGCGCCCATGGACGAGTGGTCTACCAGGTGGATGTAGACCAGCCCGCGTGCATTGAGCTGTTGCGCCAGCCAGGTGTAATCCGCTTCCATCGCGTCATACAGCGGCATATCGTTGAACACGCCGAACGGCGATAAACGTATGCCGACCTTGTCCTTGCCGATGGCCTTGGTCACCGCGTCGGCGACTTCGAGCACGAAGCGCGCGCGGTTCTCGATAGCACCGCCATAGCGGTCCGTGCGCTGGTTCGAGTTCGGGCGGATGAACTGTTCGATCAGATAACCGTTCGCGCCGTGCAGTTCGACGCCGTCGAATCCCGCCGCCACGGCGTTCTTTGCGCCCTGCGCGAATTCTTCTATCGCGGTCTTGATGTCAGCCTCGGTCATCGCCTGCGGCATGGCATTCGGTTTCATGCCCTCGGCATCGGTGTACATATCGCCGGCGGCAGCTATCGCCGACGGCCCGAGCACGCGGGCGCCCGCAGGCAGATTGAGCGGATGGCCGATGCGCCCGCAGTGCATGAACTGGATGAACATCTTCCCGCCCTTGGCGTGAACTGCATCGGTGACGAGTTTCCAACCCGCAACTTGCTCGGCAGAAAATATCCCCGGTATGCGCGGATAGCCCAGCCCATTGGGAGACGGTGAGGCGCCTTCGGTTATGATGAACCCCGCAGTTGCCCGCTGTGCGTAATACTGCGCCATGAGCTCGTTCGGGATATTGCCGGTGGCGCGGTTGCGCGTCATTGGTGACATGACGACGCGGTTCTTGAGTTGCAGCTTGCCGAGTGTGGCGGGAGTAAACAGAGTAGTGGTCATGTTATTTTCCTTGGTAATTTTCAGCTCAAAGAATATTTGTAAGTAACTCAACGTTGAGAAGATCAGGGACACTGCGCCGGTATGCGCTTGGGCATATTTCTAAACCAGCCCTTCAGCTTTGAGCGCAGCCTGTACCTCAGGACGTGCGGCGACCCGCCCGAGATAGGCGGTGAGTGTCGGCCAAGGGGCAAGATCGACGCCAACATATTTGCCCCATCCCAGCACGGTGAAGAGATAGGCATCGGCCACGGTGAAGTCATCGCCCATGACGTACTTCTTTCCCGCCAGGCGCTGGCTGGCATGTTCGATGCGGCGAATGAGTTGCGCCTTGACGATGTCTTTCCAGTCCTCCGGCGCCTGCGGGTTGAACAACGCGCCGAAACCCTTGTGCAGTTCGGTGGAAATGAAGTTGAGCCATTCCATCAGGCGGTAACGCTCTATCGTGCCGGCAGGCGGGGCGAGCCGCTTTTCTGGTATGCGGTCGGCGAGGTATTGGATGATGGCCGGGCCTTCGGTCAGCACCTGCCCGTCGTCGAGCAGCAGGGCGGGCACATAGCCGTTCGGATTGACCGCGCGGTAGCTGGCGCCAGTTTCAGTTTTGCCGCTGGCAAGATCAACCCGCTCCGTGTCGTAGGTAAATCCACCCTCATTGAGAACGATGTGGGGGGACAAAGAACATGCGCCGGGACTGTAATAGAGTTTCATGGTATTGCCTCCTTATTGTTTGACTGCTTCGTCTGGATGATCAACATGAGCACCGTGATGCTGATTCACTATCGAAGCCAGGTCTTTCTCGATTTTTTCCGGAGTGTCGGTCGGCGCGTAGCGCTTGATTACCTTGCCGTGCTTGTCGATCAGGAACTTGGTGAAATTCCATTTCACCGCCTCCATGCCCAGCAGACCGGGCTTTTCTTTCTTCAGCCATTTCCACAAGGGATGAGCGTTTCTGCCGTTGACCTCGATTTTTTCGTACAACGGGAAACTCACATCGTAGTTGAGCGAGCAGAAAGTCTTTATCTCCTCGGCATCTCCCGGCTCCTGGTGGCCGAACTGGTCGCAAGGAAAACCCAGCACTACCAAGCCCCGGCCCTGGTATTTCTCCCAGAGCTTCTCCAGTCCGGTGTACTGTGGCGTGAAGCCGCATTTGGAGGCGGTATTGACGATCAACATCGCCTTACCTTGGTAAGCGGCGAGCGCCTGCTCCTCGCCATCGAGTGTTTTCGCCGAAAAATCGTAAGCAGTCGTCATATCTTTCTCCTTGCCTGTCATGAGATTAATTCGTGCCGCCCGCCTGCCACCAAGCATCCGGCAAGCTGCTGGCAGCGTCAATTGATTGGTATAGCCGTGCTCGCCGCCGTAGAAGGTTGCGGGATCGGGCGCGTTGAGCGGCGCGCCTTTCGCGAAGCGCTCGGGCAAGTCGGGATTGTCCAGGAAGGGCACACCGAACGAGATCATGTCAGCATCATCTTTGGCCAGCGGGGTCACAGGCTCGCCACCGACCCGCCATCGACGCGGTAGTTGGCGCCGGTGACGAACGAGGCCGCCGCCGAAGCGAGGAACACCACCACCGCCGCGACCTCTGCGGGCTCGGCCGGCCGCCCGAGAACGATGTTCGGACGTAGCTCCTTGAGAAACACCGTCGTGGCCTCCTCGACGCTCACGCCACGCGCCTGCGCCTGCTGCCGCAGCATTCCCTCAACGACCTCGGTGCGGGTCATGGCGGGCGAGACCGCATTCACGAGGATGCCGTCGCACGCATAGGCCTTGGACAGGCTCTTGGTGAGATTGATGATCGCGGCCTTGGCGGCGTTGTAGTGCGGCATGAAGGGATCGGGCTGGATACCGGACTCCGATGCGATGTTGACGATCCGCCCGTAGTGCTGGCGCCGCATCGCGGGCAGGACCAGGCGCGTGAGGCGCACCGCCGGCAGCAGGTTGAGCTCGAGGATCTCGCGCCACTGCTCGTCGGTCAACTCGTGGAAGGCCGCGAAGCTGCCGACACCGCCCACGTTGTTGATGAGCACGTGGATCGCGCCGAAGCGCTCGATAGCGGCGTGTACGACGTGCTCGGCCTCGGCGGCTTGCGTGAGATCGGCGGGGACGGCAAGGATGTCGGTGCCCTGTTTCGCCAGCTCGCTGGCGACAACATCGAGCGCCTCGCGCCCGCGCGCACAAAGCACGAGGCGGCAGCGCTCGACCGCGAACGCCTGCGCGATCGCGCGCCCGATGCCACGGCTTGCGCCGCTCACCAGCACCACTTTGCCTTCGAGATCGAGATTCATGACGGTCCTCCTTTTTTGCTGTTTGCGAAGGGCGGCGAACCTTGCCCGATGGGCGCGCCGCGTCCACCACGTTGGGGCCATGCTGCCGGAGCCGCTCTGCGGCTTCAGGGCTTGTCAGCTCCTCAGGCGCGAACGTGTCAGTGTCATCTGAAGCGAGCGGCAATGCTGTCGATGGCCTTCTGCATTTCGTCCCAGGCCTTTTCCGCGCCTTCCTTCAGGTCTTCCCAGGCGCTATCGCTGCGCTGGCGCAACTCCTGCAGCTTGTTCTGGGCCGCCGCACGCTTTGCCCGAAGGGCTTCCAATTGCGCCTCGATGTCATGGCGGAGATCGGCCTTCGCCTTCTTCGCCTGCTTCATCAGGCTGTCGAGCTTCTTGTCCCACTCGTCGAGCTGCGTTTCGAGTTTTTCTTCGAGCGCTTCCTTCCCAGTCTTTTCCTTACCCGGCTCGGAAACCCCCCGAAGCATGGTTTCGATTTCGACCTCCGCCTCCAGCCAGTCTGCAACTGGATCGCCGCACTGGAATCCGCGGCACTCGGCGCGGTAATAGGCGGCTTCGGCAATCATGAAATAGCGTTGTTCGGGGGCAGTAGGCTGGTTGCCCTCAACGCGCCCCTCACCACCAGAAACCGCCTTATTGTCTTGCTCGTTCATGGTTATCTCCTATCAAGTGATTCGTGAAATACGACGCGCAAATCGCGCAAGGCTGCCTCGATGCGGGCGTAGTCTTCCGTTTTTAAACCCGCAAAAGCGCGGCTGAAATACGCCACATGCGCTGGGAATACCTTGTCGAACAGTCTCTCGCCCTTTTTCGTCAACTGCACAATTTGGCTGCGGCCATCGCTGTTATGGGCAACGCGCCGGACCAGCCCCTTGGCCGCCAGCCGATCAACCACGCCAGTGAGCGTGCCCTTGGTGATCAGTGTTTTCTCCCCCAGCTCCTTGGGCGTCATGCCCGGCGTATTGCCCAGAGTGGCGATGATGTCGAATTGGGGCAAGGTGAGGCCGAGCGAGCGAAGATGCGCCGCCGAATAGGTCACAAGGGCTTGGTAGCAACGCACCAGTTCACGCACACTCGGCAGGAATGGCTCTTCGGCCATGGGGAACCTTCAGATAGTTCTAATGCAAACCAGTATAGTTCGCGTTAGAACCATCTGTCAATTGCCGGACGCTCACTTCCGATGCCGCACCTCACCAGCTCGGATCAATACGTTCGTCACGATCAGGATCATAGGTACCCAGGTCACGGCCAGCCCCACGTTCTGTGCGCGCAGCAGCAGAAAGGCCTCGGAGAAACGCGCCAGCTCCAGCAAAAACCTGCTATCAACGAATGAATCATACCCGTCACGAAGTTATACACACCGATTGCAGACGCGCGTCGATCCAACTCGATATCTGCGATGAAGGCTTTGCTCTGCGCTTCGTCGATTGCATAGAACACCCCGTAGATGACAAACAGGGCGATGACCTGCCACTGCGTAGTGGCGAATGCGAAGCCGAGACTCATCAAGAGATAGACTAGTGGCCTGTAACAACTAATTGAGTAGTATAATCGTGGGCATGAAAACCACGATTAAATTGACGAAAGCAGAACGGGTGGAACTGACCAATCGAGCGACGAGTCGGACCGGGCGCGCAGAAGATGCGAGACGGGCCCGGCTTGTACTGTTGCTGTCTGACGGCCACACCTGGGCTGAAGTACGCAACAAGCTGGCTTGCAGCGACAGTTTCACCAGTCGCTGGAGTAAGCGCTTTTGTGAAGACCGGCTGGCAGGCTTGTATAGTCGGCACGCCGGGCAACCGGCGAGTACGCTGACCCCGGTGCTTGAAGCGCGCATTCTGGAATGGACGCTGAAGCGTAAGCCCGCTGATGGTTCTACCCAGTGGAGCACGCGCAAATTGGCCGCAGCCCTCGGCGTGTCGCACATGATGATTTCCCGGGTGTGGATCAAGCACAGCCTGAAGCCGCATCGTCTCGAAGGGTACCTCGCGTCGAACGACCCCGACTTTGAAACCAAGGCGGCTGATGTGATTGGGTTGTATCTGAACCCTCCCCAGCACGCAGCGGTGTTCTGTGTCGATGAGAAGACGGCGATCCAGGCACTGGATCGCAAAGATCCGGTCCTGCCGCTCTCCCCAGGGCGGGCTGAACGGCACGGCTTTGAATACTACCGACATGGCACCTTGTCTCTCTATGCGGCGTTCAACACCCGGACTGGTGAGGTGCTGGGCAAGACCGCCAGCAGTCACACCTCGGCCGAGTTCGTGGCGTTTCTGCGCGACATCGTGGCTAACCAACCCAAGGGCAAGGAGATCCACGTGATTGCCGACAATCTCTCTGCGCACAAGACCAAGCAGGTTGCCCAGTTCCTTGCTGACCACCCGAGAGTTCATATGCATTTCACCCCGACTTACTCCTCTTGGCTCAATCAAGTCGAACTCTGGTTCGGCAAGATTGAGCGTGATGTGATTGCTCGCGGCGTCTTCACCTCGGTCACTGACCTCAAACGAAAACTCATGAAATACATTCGTCACTACAACAAGAATCCCAAAGTCGTGAAGTGGAAATACGTCGATCCATCACGACGTATTACTCCCGAATCAATCGTTACAGGCCACTAGATAGCCCAGCGTGATGATTAGCGCCCTGCCTACACGGTCACTGAGTTTACCAACCATCGGCGCAACAACGACGCACGAGATGTTGAACAATGCATAGAGCAACACGATATCCTTGACAGCTGAAGTTTAGACACCCGCGGTCGCCGTCGGATGCCGAAGGCATTCCCGCGCCGCGAGAAATATTTTCCAAAAAGTGCAAAAAATTCTGCAATATTGCTCTTGACAGCAGATTGTAAAATATGTAAATTAAGAAAAACCACCATACGGTTGGTTGTGTTAACCAAATAATTACCACCGCCGATAACCTTGACAGTCCGTCGTTTTACAAGAAGCTCAACGAACTGCGCCGGGAGTTTGGAGTTATCCACAGGACAGAGGAGTAGTCAGATGGAATTCGAAGATATTCTCTATGAGAAAAGAGATGGTGTTGCAAAAATTTCCATAAATCGCCCAAAGGTATATAACGCGTTTCGAATAAAGACACTTGCCGAGATATCCGATGCATTAACCGATGCTGATGAAAACTATCCAAGCATCGGCGTGGTTGTCCTTACCGGGGTTGGCGATAAGAGTTTTTGTACAGGAGGCGACGCCGGAGAAAAGGGTGCTGCGCACGTTTACCCAAGAGGCATGATCATGATGCACGCCCGCGCCATCGATCTCATCAGGAAAATACAGCAGCCGGTAATTGCTGCAGTCAACGGTTATGCGCTGGGCGGCGGGCACGTATTACAGACAGTCTGTGACCTTACGATTGCGTCGGAAACTGCGGTATTCGGTCAAACCGGCCCGCGTTCGGGCAGCTTCGACGCGGGCTACGGCGCGGGTTACATCGCGAGGCTGGTTGGAGAGAAGAAGGCCAGAGAGATATGGTACCTCTGCCAAAAGTACTCGGCACAGGAAGCGCTGGGGATGGGACTCGTGAATAAGGTCGTTCCTGCGGACAAGCTCGAGGAAGAAGTGGCTGATTGGTGCAAAGTTATCATGGATAAGAGTCCCACTGCTATACGGTGTCTCAAGGCGAGCTTCAATGCACAAGCCGGAAGTTGCATGGGGAATGCCCTGCTGGGCGACGAGATGGCATGGGGTTTCTGGAACAGCGAAGAAGCGTTTGAGGGGCGCAACGCCTTTGATGGACGTCGAACCGCCGATTTCTCAAAATTTAGAAAATGATATTTTTGCGACGCTTGCAGGCCCTCCTTACGCCGGCATTTTTCGCTTGAGAGGTGGTCTTCGAACGGGTGCCCCACCCCACCATAATTCGGTCAGTAGAAATATTTTAGGCATAACTGCAAGGTTAAACCAAATGAACGGACTCAGCTCAGAACAGATCGCCATCAGAGATACCGCGGCAAGGTACGCACGAGATCAGATTCAGCCATGGCACGAGGCTGACGAATCCCAAGGACGCTTTCGGCGTGAGGTTGTTGCTGAAATGGGAGCATTGGGTTTCTGGGGGGCGCTAGTTCCCGAAACCTACGATGGAACAGGGACTGGCTTTCTGAGTGCCATCTTAATCACTGAAGAGATCGCCAAGGTAAGCCCTGCCTATGCGGGTCATATGATCACGCAGAGCGTAGCCGTGGCGGGAACGATCCTCAGCCATGGTTCCGAGCAGCAAAAGAGACAGTACATCCCCGCGTTAATAGCAGGTCGCACCATAGGGTGCTTCGCTGCAACGGAGCCAAATGTGGGATCTGATGTGGCGGCGATAGGGGCGACTGCACTTGAGAATTCCGATGACTTCGTTTTGAATGGTACAAAGAGCTGGATCACGAACGCCCCAGTGGCGGACTTGGCTCTGGTATTTGCCCGTACCGCTCCTCGGCGTTCGGGAATATCGTGTTTCCTGGTGGACCTCCACCAAACGCGGGGCGTTACGGTTCGCGAGACGGAGAAGTTGGGACAGAGATGTGCGAAGGTGGGAGAAATCTTCTTTGAAGATACGCACTTGCCTAAGAGCGCCTTGATCGGGAAACAAGGAAAAGGGTTCTCGACACTTATGGACCTTCTGGGGAACACTCGACTGTTCGCGGCGGCTAGGGCGCTAGGCTTGGCGTCGACATGCTTGCACGCCAGTCTTGAGTATGCCAAAACGAGGAGTCAGTTCGGTGTTCCGATCGGGAATCATCAATTGATTCAAGCACAGCTCGCGGAGATGTATGTCACGGAGCAGGCCGCGCGAACTTTCATATACAAAGTGGCCAGAGACAAAGACCTGGGCACAGACAGTCCGATGGATGTCTCCGCGGCGAAATACTTTGCCTGTGAGGCGGCGGTACGCGCTGCCGAGAAAGCTATGCGTATTTATGGTGCCTACGGTTACTCGATGGAGTATCCGATTCAAAGGTATCTGAGAGACGCGCAAGCGATGGTGATTACAGAGGGTTGCTCCAATATTCAACAGTTAATTATTGCTCGGCACTTGCTGAAAGCATGAACACTTACGACATCGCTCGTCGAGTGGTTATGCTGCAACATCAAGCACGAGTATGTTTGGTATGCCCGAAAGGGTAATGACGGCATGACGGAACTATTGCTGCGGCTACCGGAATAGCTTGCCTTGGCCGAATCAAGTCCGAAGTGCTACTGCACGAAGTACAGACACGGGAGAAACAGTAATGGCTTATCAGGATCTTCGCGATTGGATTAACACACTGGAAAAGGAAGGTGAGCTCTCACGAGTGAAGGAGAAGGTGGATTGGGACTTGGAACTTGGGGCGGTGGTGCAAGAGACCTTGGATCGGCGAGGGCCTGCGCTGCTGTTCGAAAACGTCAAGGATCATGAGCATACAATCGGGAGGAAGGTTTTTTCCAATTCCGTTGGAGCCTATAGTCGCGTAGCCCTAATGCTGGGGCTTCCAAAGGATACTCCATATCCAGATCTGATCCGAGTGTGGCGGGAGCGGTCTGCGGCGCCGATTAAGCCGGTAATCGTGGATTCGGGGCCTTGTAAGGAAGTTATTTTGCAAGGAGATGACGTAGATTTGTTTCAGTTCCCGGTGCCGAAATGGCACAAGTTGGACGGGGGGCGCTACATCGGAACATTTGACGGCGTGGTGACCAAAGATGTGGTTGGGGACTGGATGAATGTCGGACTGTACCGGCAGATGATCCATGACCGGAGCCATACCGGAATTACGATCCCTACCGGCCAGCACATTTGGAGACACTGGCGGGAGCACAAGGGGGCCGGAAAAAATATGCCTGTGTCCATTGCCATCGGATGGGATCCCGTGCTTCCAGCCGTGGCATGTGCCCCGGTACCGCCAGGGGTCTGTGAATATGACATCATGGGGGCACTGAGGCAAGCGCCGGTGGAACTGGTGAAGTGCGAAACGAACGATCTTTATGTGCCTGCTTCCTGCGAGATCGTTTTGGAAGGAGAGGTTTCCTCAGATTTCAGTACTTTCCGCGACGAGGGTCCATTTGGAGAATACACGGGGTATTACTGCTCGGTTCCGGCGAGTCGGCCTGTCTTCCACGTTAAGTGCATCACATGCCGAAAGGACCCCATCTTCCAAGGAACACAAGAAGGTGTGCCGATCAACGAGGATCACATCATTAGCTCTGTTAACCATAGCGCTGCCATATGGGATCTGCTGGACGAAAGGATGACCGGTGTTAAGGGAGTCAATGTAGACAAAAGCACTGGATGGGCAAATGTGTACGTCCAAATTGACAACAGTTATTACGGTCAAGTGCATCAGGTAGCTGCAAATATTTGGAGTTCTGGTCTCTCAAATATGATTGGCAAAAATATCTTCGTAGTTGACGAGGACGTAGATGTCTACGATTTGGAAAAAATCATGTGGGCTTTTGCCTATCGTGTCCGTCCATCGGAAGACATTGTGAAGTACCCCGGATGGGTAAGCTACCTCGACCCGGTGGCCCACCCAAAGGATAGGATTGCCGCTGCTGTCAACAAAGGGGAGAGGTTGCTCATTGATGCCACTAAGCCATTCGACAACCCAAAAAGTGCCGAATGGTTTGGTCTAAAGTTTGCCCCCTTGGCGTACCCGGACGACGAGACAATGGAGAAGGTTAGGAAACATTGGAAAAAGTACGGGATTGGGCAACGTTAGCGGGGAATTGAATTGGTGGCAACCACAACATGGAGGGGAATATGGAACATCATCACGGACAGCAGTACCGTATATACACAGACACAGGGGGCACCTTCACTGACTGCGTAATCGTGACGCATGAAGGACGCGTTATGGTAGGTAAATCCCCAACAACACCTGCAGATCTTAAAGAGTGTTTTTTTGAGAGCATCGAAGCCACCCTTGCGGTAGTAGGCATGGAAGGGGACGAAGAGTTTTTCGCCAACACGAGGGTCGTGGGATATGGCACGACGCAAGGTACGAACCTCGTTATCACGGGGACAGGAGCTCCGAATCTGGGATTCATTACGACAAAAGGGCACGAAGACCGGACTTTGATCGGACGATTCCGAGCGGCTGGTCTGTCTCCGGAGGAGGGAATGCACCTTGTTATGGCGGACAAGCCCGAGCCGCTGATTCCACGAATGCGGATCAAGGGCGTGGCAGAACGGGTGGACTCTTACGGAGAAGTGCTCGTTCCATTGCAGGAAGATGAGGTCCGGAATGTGGTCAAGGATCTCGTAGAAAAAAAAAGGGTAGAGGGAATCGCAGTAGGTTTCTTGTGGTCTTTCATTAACCCAAAACACGAACTCAGGGCGCGCGAGATTATCCGCGAGCTGTACCCCGAACTTTCCGTGGCTTTGTCTCATGAAGTAAACCCACTCATCCGAGAAGAGCCTCGTTTCCGCACGACACACATTGACCTGTACATTGGGAAGGCATTGCGAGCACTGCTGGGCGCCATTGAGGAAACTTTGCACCAGCGCGGTTACCAGTATCCACTGCTCGTGCTACAGGCAGCGGGTGGAGTGTCCCGCGCAGCAATTGTGAAACCCGCCAACACGCTGCACTCTGGCCCAGTAGGCGGATTGATGGGGGTCGAGTTCTTAAAGGGTTTGTATAACATAGATAACGCAATAGGTTCCGACGTAGGGGGGACAAGTTTCGACATCACCCTATTGAGTGAAAAAGGCCTGGAATACCTCAGGGAGCCCATTGTGGGCCGCTTTCAGATTTCGAACCCGATGCTTGAAATCAAAACCATCGGTGCGGGTGGAGGAACCATTGCCTGGGTAGATCCTATAACCAATACCCTACGCTTGGGTCCGAGAAGTGCGGGTGCGAATCCGGGCCCGGTCAGTTATGGGAAGGGGGGCACCGAACCTACCGTCACCGATGCAGATCTAGTGCTCAACCGAATTGATCCTGACTACTTCCTCGGCGGCCGAATAAAGCTTGATCGTGACAAGGCGGTACAGGCCATCGAAGAGAAGATCGCCAAACCTCTCAACATGGATGTGTACCAGGCCGCAGAGGCCATCGTCAGTATTGTGGATGCCACGATGGGCATCGCGCTCCGCGGGACACTCGCGGAGAAAGGCTGCGACCCAGCCCGTTTCACTCTCATCGCCTTCGGCGGGGCGGGGCCGACGCATTGTGCCGGTTACTCGGAAGGATTAGGGTTTAGGGAGATCATCGTGCCGGAACTGGCATCGGTATTCTCTGCGTTTGGGGCTTCCACTGCAGCGGTCCGTCACAGGTACGAGCAATCTCCTTTTGTGGTCATCCCGCAGTTGCCTTATGACCAGGTGAGTTTGGAATTTGATAAGGAACATTTGACGCTAGACATGTTTCCCGAATGGGCACGGAAGCGTTTGAACGCAACGGCATCTACCCTGGAACAGGCAGCCAAAGAGGATATGTACGCAGAGGGATTCGACGACGGGGAGTTTTCCCTTCGATACGAGATTGCGGCGAGGTATGGGAGGCAACTTTGGGAAGTTAGAGTAGAAACGCCGGGGGTCCGACTAGAGAGTAAAGAGAACTGCTGTGCGATGCTCCATGCATTCGAACAGGAATACATCAGAACGTACGGGCGAGGGGCGATGGTTCCTACCGGTGGAATTGAAATTATCATGGTTGTCGTTGAGGCGATTGCGCACCAAGAACGCCTTAAACTCCTTAGCTACGAATTCGCAGGGCGAAGCCCCGAAAAGGCGAGAAAGGGTTCCAGAAGCGTGCGTTGGAAACAGGGGTTCCTGGATACTGCCGTGTACGAGTGGAATCTGATCGGGAATGGCAACGAAATTGATGGGCCTGCTATTGTCGAATCCACAACGACAACCTTTGTGATTCCTCCAGGTCGGAAAGTTACGGCGGATCGGTATCGCAATATGCGGATGACCGGTTGAAAGTCTCCGTCCAACGAAGCTGATCAAACCCTTTTTATTGGCGGGTTGCGGTCGCAAGCCAAACGCCGATAGACCCATACAAAGCACTAAAAGGAGCAATTAAATGGTGAAGAGTCAAATAGTGGAGAATCAGACACTCGACAACACTGCGGCGATGGATAGCCAAGATCTGGGCGTTATCCAATACGAGGTTTTCTATAACCGCCAAAAACAGATTATGGAAGAAGGCAAAGAAGTGCTGCGATGCCTTTCCGGATCAACCATCGCGAGAGAGGCTGGGGAGGTAATGCAGGCTTTTTACCTTCCGACGGGTGAGGCAACCAGTATTGCCACTGGCATTCTGATGCACATTATGAATGTGACGCGGGTTATCAAATATATGAAAGAGACCGCGTATGAATTAAACGGGATCAATGTGTTTGAGGGAGACCAGTTTGTTAACAACGATGCATACATTGGAGGCATGCATGTTCCCGACATCTCACTAGTTGCGCCCATTTTCTACAAGGGTGAATTAGTCGGGTACACGGCTTCCATTTCTCATACGACAGAGGTGGGCGGCATCGATCCGGGCGGAATGTGCCCCGGGGCGACGGAGGCATGGCATGACGGGATCATCTTGCCAGCCGTGAAGCTCGTCGAGAAAGGGCAGATGAGAAGGGATGTGCTGAACATGATCCTCCGTGCTGTTCGGGCACCCGCAGCCATGGAGGTCGACCTGAA
The DNA here is from genome assembly GCA_016234745.1 of Betaproteobacteria bacterium. Taxonomy (GTDB): domain Bacteria; phylum Pseudomonadota; class Gammaproteobacteria; order Burkholderiales; family Rhodocyclaceae; genus JACRAR01. The sequence continues at coordinate 171,656 of JACRAR010000030.1, forward strand.
AGCGAGACTGGCAGCAAACGAAAGAGTCCAGACAAGGATGACGGCGCTGATCGACGATGTGGGTATTGAATTCTTCAAGAAGGCTTCAAGGCAGCTGCTTAGGGACGCCGAGAAGGAGGCCCGGGACCGAATTCAACAGCTGCGCCCCGGGATCTATTGTTCAAGAGTGTACAACGACACGGTCGGCATTCGAGGGGATCGGCTGGCCACGATCGAGGTCAAAATGGAGGTGACCGAAGCCGGTGAACTACACGTCCGAGTACCTGTCGTATCTCCGCAGCTCCCTAGTTACAATAATGCGTACTTGCCGGCTGTAGAGGCTAGCGCGTTCTACGTTCTCCTAGTCCAATTGCTCTACGACACCCGCTGGAATTCAGCAATAGCGAACTTGGTGCATATCGAAGTGCTGCCGCACTCGAGACTCAATGCGGATGCAAGTCAAAGTGTTGGTTACGCGACTGTCGGTATCTCCCAAGTGTTCACAAATGCTCTCGTTGAGTGCATGAGCCGCGCCTTCTATTGCTCAGGGAAACAAGCAGATACGGTGGCAATGCATAACGCTGTGGCCTGCGGGATTTGGGGTGGCGTCGATCAATATGGTCGCAGTTGCGGCAACATCTTGTCCAACTTATGGCCCGCGTCAGGTATGGGAGGTAGGTTTGGGCGGGATGGTATCGACTCATCGGTGCAGTACTTTAACCCATGGACCTACACAGCAGATGCAGAAGGAGAAGAGGCCTTAATGCCGGTGTTGCACTGGGCGGTGAAACACAGGGCAAACTCCGGTGGGTTTGGGAGGTGGCGGGGTGGAAACGGCGTGCAGGGTATCGATGTTGTACATCGATCGGATACGGTCGTGAATTATGTTATTGGAACCGGAGGTAAAATCCCGGTAAGCCAAGGATTATTTGGTGGATATCCAGCTGCCTCCGTGTACGCCGACCGGTTCGTCAATACGGACTTTTTTGCCCGTCTCAAGCAGGGGAATTCGGTCCCGGTTGATTTCCACGAGATCCGTGGCGTCCTGAAAGGCGACTATATCGAGGGACCTCCGAGCATATCAGCCATGCCTGTCAAGGCTGGCGATATCGTCATGTATTCGAGCCTGGGAGGTGCAGGGCAAGGCGATCCACTGCAGCGCGAACCTGCGGCGATCGAAAAAGACCTTCAAGATGAGCTTGTCAGCGTAAGTGTCGCTGAAAAAATGTACAAGGTTTCGATCGATCACAATACACTGAAAGTGAACCTGTCGAAAACAAAGGAACTACGAGAACAAGAAAGGCAGAAGAGAAAGCAGCAAGGCGAGCCCTGCGGCATATATCTTAAGACACTCGTGAAGAAGAGGCGTGATGGGAACATCTCGGAAGAGGCACGCGCGTTTCTCGATGAGACACGAGGATTCTGCAATGAGTTTGCAGCCGAGATGGCGACTGAGGAGATGGCAAGCAAACAAGAATGGAAACCTGTCGGCTACGGAGATAACGTAAGCGGGGAAGTTGCTCCACTGACAATGTACGTGGGTCTAGGAAAATTAAATGGTGGGCAGATGGTGACATACTGCACTGAGTGTGGCTTTATTTACGGAGGGGCTTCGCACAACTTCAAGTACTACTCTCTTGCCTACGAACGAGATCCAAGAGAGATTTATCCGGGGCCAGAATCCGGGGACCGGATGAGTCCGGATCCAGACTGGTGTGTGCTCCGAGAGTTCTACTGCCCGGGCTGTGGGACGCAAATTGAAGTTGAGGCGGTGCCCCCGGGGACCCCGATTCTCCAGAACTATGTGCTGGCAAAGGCGTGACCCTTCCTATTACTTGACCCCGTGCGAGAGCAAAGGAGCATCCGGGGGAGAGAGGCAGGCAAGAGACAGAACAAAGGAGTGGTTTCTATGGATGGAAATCTGCACGTAAGTTCCCGTTGGCGAGCGCTCGCGCAAGTCAGGACATGGCCTGATATCTTTGAGGATACGGCAAACAGATACCCAGACAACGAGGCTCTTGTTTTCCGTGAAACAGGGCAAAGATATACGTACAGGGAATATAGAGAAGAGGTTCATAAAGTAGCCAGAGGCTTGTGCGCGCTAGGAGTTAGAAAAGGTACCCATGTCGGTATCTGGATGACGAACCGTCCCGAATGGTGCTTCCTGCGCTGGGCAATTTACAAGCTGGGCGCCATCATGGTACCCATTCACAGTCGAAATAAAACCGAAGAATTATCGTACGTTCTCAAGCAGGGTGACGTGGAAGTACTTGTACTTGAGGAGAAGTTCGTGGGGCAGGTCAATGCAATCGGGATGCTCCTTGAGTTGCTTCCCGATCTTGCGCGGCAGCCAGCAGGCAAGACGAGCGCGGCAAACTTTCCCAGTTTGAGGACGATCGTCTGTCTTGGTGGGCAACGGTATCCGGGAACCTATACTTTTGATGAGGCAATTCAGAAGGGGGGCAGTATCGACTTGGAGGCTAGGGCAGCCAAGGTGATTTCGGAAGATGTGATTCATATCATCTACACTTCCGGAACCACAGGCTTTCCTAAAGGGGTCGTGACTCTCAGCTCTTGCAATTTGGCTTTTTGTGCCATTTCTGCCGAGCTTTACGAGATGTCAGCTACCGCGCGGTACCTGAACCTGATGCCCTTCTCCGGCAATATAGGGCTATGGAACCTTGCTCTACCAGTATTCGATGGAGCTACACTTGTTGATGGCGGATCCGTATTTGATCCTTCCGGTACATTAAAAACTATCCAAGAAGAAGAGATAACACATGCTATTTTCGTCCCAACAATGTTGCTGGACGTGCTCGATGTACCGGATTTTCCTCACGGCGACAACTTAAGCCTAAAAAGGATCACGTGTTCTGGCGCTCCTGTCCCACAGACGCTGATTAAATCTGCAAAAAAGAAGTTGGGTGTGTCGCTAATGAATGTGTATGGCCTTTCCGAGGCATCAGGGCTGAGCACGTGGGTCCCTTATGGGGACACTCCCGAGCATGTAGAGAAAAGTGTTGGTCTCGCAATGCCGCACTGCGAGGTTGCGATTCTTGACCTAAGGACGGGTGAGCGTTGCCCTGCAGGCGTGGAGGGAGAAATCTGCACACGAGAGGTCTTCCCAGGCAGTCAGCACATGAAGGGGTACTATAAGCAGCCGGACCTGACACGAGAAATCCTCCGAGAAGGTTGGTTGCATAGCGGTGATCTGGGAAAGATGGACGAGGACCGATACGTATACTTGACGGGTAGACTCAAGGAAATGTTTACGGTTGGAGGGTTCAACGTGTCACCTGCGGAAGTAGAGAATTTTCTGCTCAAACATCCAAAGGTGGCCAACGTTGCAGTTGTGGGTGTTCCTGATGACAGGCTTGGAGAAATTGGTGCTGCTTTTGTGAAGTTGAAGGAAGGAGCAGCAGCTAACGAGAGCGAGATTCTGGAGTTCTGTAAAGGGAAGATCGCGGGCATGAAGATCCCCCAATACGTATTTTTCATCGAAAACTTCCCCTTGAATCCACAGGGCAAAGTTCAAAAATTTAAGCTTAAGGAGCGGTACGCAAATAGACTTTAACCGTTACGAAGAGACATTCTGTTGCCAGATCGCCGATCTTGGTCTTCCCTGCGATGTCAACCGTATATTGGTGGGACTATTTCTGTTCAGGAGCCCGGTACTGGTCCGTGGCTGGTACCCTTTAATGCCGGCCATTCACGATACATCCACCCAAAATGGACGCTAACCAGTCGCCAGATTCTCCGGAAAGCCTTTTGCTGCCGGCAGTCGAGATCGAAACCGGTGCTCAGCCTAGGTACGCAGTCATCTGGCTGCACGGCCGGGGTGGGGATGGACATGATTTCGAACCTATCGTAGATGAGTTTGATCTCAACCGGCTACCAGCGATTCGCTTCGTCTTTCCGCATGCGCCGATGCGGTCGGTGACGATCAACAGCGGCCGCATGATGCGCGCCTGGTACGACACCCTCTCGCTGAATGTTTCGCAAAGGCGCGAAGATGCACCGGGCGTGCGGAAGTCGACGCAGCAGATCGAGGCGTTGATTGCGCGCGAGAACGAGCGCGGCATCGCTAACGAACACATCGTACTCTCTGGTTTCTCGCAGGGCGGCGCTATTGCGCTGCATGCCGGATTACGGTACCCGTGCCGGCTGGCAGGCATTATTGCACTATCGGCCTTTGTGCCGCTGGCCGACACGCTGGCCGCCGAGATGCACGCGGCCAACCGGGATGTGCCCATTTTCATGGCGCACGGGCGCGACGACGGCGTGATTCCCTACGCATACGGTGAACGCTCGGGCGACTTGTTGCGGGCGCAGGGTTACCCGATGGTCTGGCGCAGTTATTTTGCCAAGCATACGGTATGCGTGGAAGAACTGCGCGACATTGAAACTTGGCTGCACGAGGTGCTCACGGGGGGTTACCTGACATGCGACCCTGAAATATTTGACGGCGCCCCCTGTTGACGTAAAAGCGATCTCTATATGCTTGCCGCTGACCTGTTCACCCGCATGCTGACCTGATTCGCTGGGCGATCCAGATAACAGGGCGTGTTCTCAATTGAGCTACGGAAATGACCTTGATCCAAGCTACGACAGGCAAGAGAGTCACAGATCGTTGGTTGACGCCGCATAAATAATAATATTACCCCAGCCTTCAACGGCTGTAATTTAAATCAAGGAGAGAAAGTGTGAGCGAAGTAGTGAGCTATTCCATCAAAAGCGGAATCGCGGTGGTGACTGTCGATAGCCCGCCGGTTAACACCATGACGCGCGACGTAAGGGTCGGATTGAAGAAATGTTTTGAGGCATTGCGCGGCGAAAGCGCGAAGGCGATCGTTCTGGCCTGCGCCGGCAAGACTTTTCTCTCCGGTGGCGACATGCGCGAATTCGAGACCGGGGTGCAGGAGCCGGGTTATCACGAAGTGTTGCGCCTGATCGAGGACAGCAAGGTGCCGGTGGTCGCGGCTATTCACGGCACCGCTATGGGCGGCGGCGTCGAGACCGCCATCTCCTGCCACTATCGCATCGCGGCCGAAGGCGCGCGTCTCGGTCTGCCGGAAATAACGCTGGGCATCATCCCCGGCGCCGGCGGCACGCAGCGCATGCCGCGCCTGATCGGCCTTGAACCGGCGCTCGACATGATGCTGGGCGGCAAGCCGCTCACCGCCGCACAGGCCAGGGACGCTGGTCTCGTCGACGCCGTGGTCGGTGGCGACCTAGTCGAGGCTGCCGTGGCTTACGGCCGCGATCTGGTGGCCAAGGGTGCCGGACCACGCCGCACCGGTGATCGTAGCGTCGCAGGCGGCGAGAAGGTGGCCGAGGTGATTGCAGCACGCCGCGTCAAGGTCGCCAAGACTATGCGAAATCGGAACTCACCAAACGTGTTACTCGATGCAGTTGAAGCTTCTGTAACCAAGAAGTTCGAAGATGGCCTTGCATTCGAGCGAACCCTGTCTAATCAGGTAGAACGCGCCATCGAAGGTCGCGCCTTCCGCCACCTGTTCTTCGCCGAACGCGAAGTACGCAAGATTCCGGGTTTGTCGGCCGACGTCCAGCCTCGGCCGCTCACTCGAATCGGCATCATTGGTGCCGGTACCATGGGTGGCGGCATCGCCATGTGCTTTGCCAATGCAGGCATTCCCGTGGTGATTCTGGATACCGCCCAGGCCAATCTCGATCGCGGCCTGGCCACCGTACGCAAGAACTACGAACGCTCGGTTAGTCGTGGCAGCCTCAAGCAGGAACAATGCGACCAGCGTCTTAGCCTGATCACGACCAGCCTGGATTACAACGCCTTGGGTACTGCCGATGTCATCATCGAAGCCGTATTCGAGAACATGGCCTTGAAAAAAGATATCTTCGCCAAAATCGATGCTGTTGCCAAACCCGGCGCCATACTTGGCACCAATACCTCATCGCTCGACATCGACGAGATCGCTGCTGTCACCAAACGGCCACAGGACGTGATCGGACTGCATTTTTTCAGTCCCGCCAATGTCATGCAATTGCTCGAAATCGTCCAGGCGAGCAAGACGGCCCCGGACGTTGTGGTTACGGCATTGGAAATTGCTAGGCTAATCAAGAAGACTGGCGTTATCGCCAGGATCTGCTATGGCTTCATTGGCAACCGCATGATGGAGCCTTACGGACGCGAAGCCGAACACTGCGTGCTCGAAGGCGCCACCCCCGAAGAAGTGGATAGCGCTTTGGAGAGTTGGGGTATGGCCATGGGCATCCTCGCTGTTTATGACATGGCCGGTGTCGACATCGGCCATTTGATGAGGCAGACGCGTGCGCACTTGCTGCCCAAGGATCCAAGTTTCTGCCGTCCTTCGGCATTGCTCACCGAATGCGGCTGGATCGGCCAGAAGGCAGGACGCGGCTATTACCGCTACGACAACCCCGAACGCAAGCGCACCCCGGATCCCGAAGCCAACGCGCTACTGCACGCGGAAGGCAAGAAGTTGAACATTGCACAACGCAAGCCAAGCCGTCAGGAAATTCAGGAGCGCTGCCTCTACGCAATGATCAACGAAGGCGCACAGCTGCTTGATGAAGGCATTGCCTTTCGCGCCAGCGATATCGATGTCGTCTATACCGCAGGCTATGGCTTTCCCCGCTATCGCGGTGGCCCGATGTTCTATGCCGACACGGTGGGACTCAAGGTGATCTACGACAAGATCATGGAGTTCCAGAAGACTCTCGATCCCCAATACTGGCAGCCTGCGCCGCTGCTCAAGAAGCTGGCGCTGGCCGGCTCCAGCTTCGCCCAGTACCAAGCCGAACAATCTCGATAATTCCTGGAGAAACAATCATGGCACACGCCTTCATACCCTATGGACAGTACTGGTCCACTCCTTTTGCCAAGTGGCAGGGTTCCATTGCCCACCTGAACAGCCTTCGGCTCGTCGCCAATACGGGTAAGCAGGCGCTCGAAGCCAGGCGCTTTCCGATGGAGCGCATCGACTTGGCCATCCTCGGCCATACCAATCCCCAGCTTGGAAGCTTCTATGGCCTTCCTTATGTAACCGGCATGATGGGGCTGGAAGGTGTTGCGGGACCCACGGTACAGCAGGCTTGCGCCACCAGCGCCCGGGTATTGCAGATGGCGGCCGGTGAAGTGGCGGATGGCTCGGCCCAGTGCGCCCTGCTGCTGACCACCGATCGCTGCTCAAATGGCCCTATCGTGTATTACCCCGACCCCACGGCGCCGGGTGGTACCGGCCATACAGAACGTTGGGTACTGGACAACTTTGCCCACGATCCCTATGCGAAGAACGCCATGATCGATACGGCTGAGAACGTGGCCACCAAATTTGGTATCAGCGCGGCGGAGCAGAACGAGGTTGCCTTAGCACGTTACGTCCAGTATCAGGATGCGCTGGCCAATGACCGCGCCTTCCAACGCCGCTACATGGTCGATGTGCCAGTTACCGACGCGGGCTTCCGCAAACAAACCGGCGTCTTGTCGGCGGATGAAGGTATTTTTCCGACGAGTGCCGAGGGACTCGCCAAGCTCAAACCCGTGAAACCGAACGGCACTGTCAGCTTTGGTTCGCAGACCCATCCTGCGGACGGCAATGCCGGCATGATCGTGACCACACGAGAGTTGGCAAGCGAGTTCTCGACCGATAAGAAAATCGTGGTGGAACTGCTTGGTTTTGGTCAGGCGCGCGTGGAAAAGGGTCACATGCCAATGGCAGTGGCCCCGGCCTCCATGGTGGCATTGAAGAACGCTGGTCTGACCATTAAGGATGTTGATGCGGTCAAGATGCACAATCCCTTCGCTGTGAATGACATTGCTTTCGCACGCGAGACTGGCTTCCCACTGGCGAAGATGAACAACTATGGCTGTTCGCTGGTCTGGGGGCACCCACAGGGTCCGACGGGTCTGCGTAGCGTGATCGAACTGATCGAGGAACTGGTGTTACGCGGTGGTGGCGTCGCATTGTTTGGCGGTTGCGCCGCGGGTGATTCAGGGATGGCAGTGGTGTTGCGTGTTACTGGATGATGTGAGGAACTACCAAGTATCGGTACGGGATATCCGACGTAATCCCGGAGGAATTGGACACCTCCGTCGTGCCTTCGGATCCAAATTCTATGAACCCGCATTGGCACTGGATCACTTTGTTGACCTTCTCGAGTTTGACGGACTTCTCTACTTTTAATTGGTACGGCCAATTGGGGGCAGGTCATCATGACCACCGACTTTCCCACCGCGCCGCCCCGGCCATAAAGGGGCCGGCGGCGGCGCCGTGGAAAAGTCTCTGAGCGCCTCACACACAAAAATTCTGACACTCCCGCTAAGTCCTATTTTTACACGTATGTCGGCTGTACCCGACAAGGGCGAAAAATTGGGAGAGAAAATTGCGGAGCAGTTATCTCAACTGCAGCAAATGCCAGATCTGATTCGCTCATTCTTCCAAGCGCCTTCTGTCGCCTATATTGTAAGCGCGTTATTGACGACGTCCCTGACGCCGTTCATATAGACCCTGCCGAACCGGCGATCAGTTTAAATGGTGGGGGAAGCCAGGCGCCAAGGTAGCAACGCCTCGAAGTCATCGGCGGTTTGCGCGTAAGGAAGTGCGCGAAACATGCTGACCAGATAGCCGTAGGGATCAATGCGGTTGGCCTTGCAGGTCTCGATGAGTGAGTAGAGATTGGCACTCGCATTCGCACCACCGACAGTGTCGCTGAAGAGCCAGTTGCGACGGCCGATCACGAACGGCCGGATCGCATTCTCGCAGAGGTTGTTATCGATGGGCCACGATCCGTTGTCCGCGTAGCGGATCAACTTTGGCCATTGCGTCGAGAGGTAATGCAGCGCCTTGCCGAGTAGGCTGTTGGGCACCACGGTATGCAAATGGCGCAGGAGCATCTGTTCGATCCGCGCCAGGACGGGACGACTATGCGCTGTCCGGAGTTGCTGACGTTGCTCCACGGACAGATTCCGTGCCCGAGACTCGACGGCATAAAGTTCGCCAATGGCGGCGATGAACTGGGTGACGGGCTGATCCGGCCCCCGAGCCGCTTTGGGAATTACCGCCTCAGCCTCGACGAAATACCGCCGGCAATGGGCCCAACAACCGAGGTGCGTCAGACCATGGGCGTTGGCGATGCCGCCATAGACCTCGTAGCCGTCGCTCATCAATACCGTGCCTGGCCGGATGCCTGCATATAGCGGTGCTGCATGGTTCCCACCCCGTCCTGGAGCGTAGCTGAACAGCCGGATCGGCGGTCCGGTCCCGCTGGCCTGTACCCACAGGTAACTCTTCGTCTGGGCCTTGCGTCCCGGTTCCTTGAGGACCTGGATTACCGTCTCGTCCGCATGGATCAGGTCGGCATCCAGCAGGTGATCGCGTAGCAGGTTGATGATCGGCTGGATCGCCTGTCCGACCTTGACGATGCTCGCCGCCAGCGTAGTGCGCGACAGATCCCCGCCAAACCGGCCCAGGAGTGCAGCCTGCCGGTACAGTGGCAAGGCATCCATGTACTTCGAGGTCACCACCCACGCCAGAGCCGATTCGGTCAGCAGTCCCTTGGGGATGATCCGCCCTGGGGCCGGCGCCACCTTGATGCTCTCGTCACAACAAGGGCAAGCATACTTCACCCGCTGGTGCTGAATGACCCGCACCTGCTGCGGAATGATATCGAGCTGCTCGCTGATGTCCACGCCGATCTCGACCAGCACAGTGCCGTCGTGGGCGCAAATGCGATCCGATTCGGGCAACTCGTGACGTACGATGTCTCGGGGCAGGTTGGGATCGAGTGGCTTGCGCCCGCGCTTCTTGCGCGTATGGCCCGCGACCTCGATGCCTTCGGCCTCGACTTCCTCGGCTACCGGTGTCGTTGCCGGCGCCAGAGCTTCGGCCTCGTTAAGGAAGAAATCTTTCTGATCAGTGCCACGTGCTTCGCTCTTGGCAGCGAACAACTGGCGCAGGAAGGCTTTCAGTTTCTCCTGTAGCAAGTCTCGTTCAACGGTGACGGTCCGCAACTGACCCTTCAGTGTTTCCCGTTCAGTGCGGACGGCATCGCGCTCGGCAATCAGCGCATTGAATTCATCGGTGGTCAGGGTGATCGTGGCCATTGCTGAGTTAGACCAGGCACCCATATTCTGGTTCACCCAACTCGTCGAAATTCTCTTTGCGGGTGGGTGCGCATCGCCGATAGGTCTATGCCAGACAGCAACCAGTGCAGTTGTTCCACCGACAGGACGACGATCGGCGCGTCCTTGGGCCAACTGAAGCGATCGGATTCGAGCCGTTTGATCATCAGCCAGAACCCGTTACGGTCCCACAACAGAATTCTGATCCGGTCCCGCCGCCGGTTGCCAAAGACGAACAGCGCCGGCGCGAACGGATCAAGACCGAGCTCTTGCTCAACCAGCAAGGCCAGGCCGTTGATGTTCTTGCGTCCGTCCACCGCGTCCCGATGGAGGTAAACCTTCAGCGCCGGGTCGAAGTGGAACATGGCAGCGACGTCAGCACCGGAAGAATCGCCAGAACATCGTCTCGACTCAATGACCGGAGATCAGCCTGGATGCCGTTGTCCAAGGTAATATCGAGTCTCAGTTCCCGCGAAATTTCGAGCGGTGTTGTCACTACCGGAACGAAGGCTGTAGACAGTGCCTCCCGTGCTACCGAGGAATCCGCAACGATCTCTGCGCGCCGTTCCTTTCGGTACAAACTGATCCAGGTGTGTACCAGGTTCGCGTTGATGCCGTGATCACGTGCAATCCTTGCCACCGACGCCCCAGGTTGCACGCAAATTCCTACCAGTTGCCGTTTCGCTTCCTCGTCGTAGGTACACCGCCCATTGCTGTTCCGTTTTACCACCAGCCGCTCTACAAGCCTGTCATCTTTCATGTACTCGTGCCCATGACATTTCTCATGGACATGATCTTCCCTGATCCAGATCAGTTCCGCCAGACGTGGTTTAAAGGGCGCTTACCCTATATTGGCGACTGCTGAGTAAGACGCTATGTTTAGTGAATCGCTATGCCAATGGGGCGCTCGCATTATTTCATGGCCCGCGCGGTTTGGCGTATTTCACCCCGGAGCTTTTAGACTTCGTGGGACGCAATGGTCGAAATCAAGTTCCCGTGGTCGCCGGAGACGAACATCCGCCAAAACACATCTGCGATTTCTTCCGGACTCCTTTTGCTTCTGGGCTGGTACCATTTGCCTAACCAATTGCACATTCCCAATATCCCGAAAGCTACAATCTTGGTGTCAAGTCCCTGGAAACAGCCGCCAGGAGCAGCTTGAAGTCGCTTAATCAGGTCCACAATGTGTGCTTCGTAAAGTTTTCTCGTTTCAATGTAGATGCTCCTATACTTTGGGGATAGAGACTTTATCTCATTACTATAGAGGATATTTGGAGTTAAGTTCCTTGTCAGTAAGTGGATGTGGTTTAGGATTGCCTTACGCAGGGCTTCTTGCGGAGAAAGGCCCTTGTCATCCATGATCTTCTTGACACCATCGACCATCTCTGAAGTCGGAAAACGCATGCATGCCAATAATATCTCTTGCTTGTCCTTGAAGTAGTGAAAAATAGTGGTCTTGTGAATGCCGACGGCATCCCCGATTTCCTGTATCGACGTTCCCGCATATCCTTTCTGACTCATGATCCGAGATGCTTCGCGAATGATTATTTTGCGTTGGGCTCCGAATATCCGCTTGTTCGTCTTATTTTGTTTCACCACCATTCATTCCTCCTTACTATCCAAGAAAAGAATGTCAAATCCAATCAACGTGCATCCGAACGTACACGCCCGAAGCCACTGGTTGACATCCGTGTGATCTGTATTGTTCCGCTGTCCTATTTTCCTATTTAATCACTAACCAGTAAAGTCATAACAAATCATGCGAAGAATTCAGTGTGCAGCAGCGCAAGCTGGAACGATGTTGAAGCGTGTCAGCGAGCAAGCAGCGGCGATCGCTGAACGTCCCAGCCGGGTAAGATAATAGCGATAAGTATGTGCAACCTTTTTGATCAGTCCAAGCACGCGCAGTCGCTTCAGTTGGCGAGACATGGCCGCCGCTGTGATGTCGAGTTTGGTGAGCAAATCAGCACGCCGCCAGCCGTGGATGTTGAACTCACCTCGTTGCAAGGTTCGCAACAAGGTCTGTTCGGTGGCATTGAAGAAGTTCAAACCCTTGACGCTTGGGTCGGTGCCCACGCGAGGCTGGCTCAACCGCTGCAAGTCACGTTCGCCGGCGCTGGGATCGTCCAGGCTGGAGAGGAAAGCAAGGTAGCGCTGGTTGCAGCCCAGCAGGATCTCACGCAGGTCGATCAAACTGTAGATCGTCTTCTTCAAGGTTGCCAGTTCACGCGTGATGTGTCCGTCTTGGTGTTCCACCTTGCGGTGGTGCTTGAAAAAACTCAGGTCGTTGACCGTCGTCTCCACGCGCAGCACGCGGGAGAACTTGTCGTACACCTTTACCCCGGCCGCACCCATGTTATGTTTGATGCAGCGGCCCTTAATGCGGGTGGACAGCCGCGAGCCAATCTCTTGGGCCAGTTGCGGGGTGACCTTCTTGCCCAGGAAGCCGGAGACGCGATCTGCATCGGCGGCGAGCACCGCCTGGCGCGACAGGGCATCGTACAACGGCACCAGTATGTTCTCGCTACGAAACATCAGGTCGGTCGAGTACTCAATCTGGCGAAGACTCCAGTGATAGGTCTGCCCGAATACGTCGAGCACGGGACACAACCACTGCGCGTAGCGATCAAGATGCCGGTGCAGCATGTCGGGGCTGAACGCATCAGCCAGGGCTTGCGCCCGCTCAAGGTCGGCCACCCGCAAGAAGGCGTTGTCTTCCTGGACGAAATCGATACCTTCGCGCTGCAGCGCCCGTGCCAACGCGCTGTGGCCATTGCAGTAGAACTGCAGGCCGAACGGTGCCCAGGTGGGCACACGCAGGTAACACAGGCCGAGTTCCTCGTCGATCAAGTAAAAGTAGTAATGCAGACACTTGCCCGGTTCCGGACGCAAGAAGGTCTTGCCACTACCTTGTCATGCCACGGCTTGTAGCTCGGGCAGCCCTCCATGGCGGAGATGACCGGTGTATCGCCGCGCACTTTCAGCACACGCGCAACCAGTTCTTCCTTGCGAATGTGGCTCTTGTTGACATGCTCGATCTGAATGCCGGCCGTTGCGCACACGTCCTGCGCCCGCTCTCGGATGCGCTCCCTGGGCGGCTCGGCAAACTTCGCATAGTCAAAGATGCGGATACCTTGTGCGTAAAGAAAACTCGTCATGCCTCCCGCGTAACACGCTCCAGGCAACGTGCCGGTAATGATCATCCGATCAAAGCACGACAACACGCCGTGCAGATTCGTCGCATATCTCTCCGTCAGCGCCGCCGCAGCCATGATCGTTCTCCTTATCATCGGTTACGTCGCTATCGTATTACCTTTTTGGTTCCGGCTTGTCCGACTTAGGTAGTGCCGGTTCACGTGAAATCCTGACTCGCTATTTTTCGGTTGGTTTCCCATGGTGCCCATTGGTATGTGGTCCTTTCCAACGTTTAACCAATTTTGTGTCGATGTCGAACAAGTCTAGCACTCGGCCGACACTGTGGTTAACGATATCATCCAACGTCTTGGGGCGATTATAGAATGCCGGCATCGGTGGCGCGAGGATAGCTCCCAGCATAGAAGCTTCCCATAACAGTTTGCAGTGTCCGGGATGCAAGGGGGTTTCTCGTACCATCAGTACCAACTTGCGTTGCTCCTTGAGGATCACGTCTGCAGCACGCGTCAGCAGGTTGTCAGAATAGGAGTTGGTAATTCCGGACAAGGTCTTGATGGAACATGGCGAAATTACCATTCCTAGGGTTTTGAACGACCCACTCGATACATTTGCCGCGATGTCCTTGACATCATGGACCTGACTGGCTAAGGCTTCGACATCCTTTATCTGCCAATCCGTTTCCAGCCGAATGTTTAGTTTGGCCGAACTCGACATGATCAAGTGAGTTTCGATATCGGGAATCTTGTTCAGAAATTCAAGTAATCGAATGCCATAGATAACACCGCTGGAACCGGACATTCCGACGATTAATCGGTTATGTACTCTATTTTTCGCCATGCGCTTCACTCCTGACCTGACTGGTTTTATCGGGCCAAATCGATCTAGAGATTCGTGGCCATTATCTCCAGATCAGCTTGGTCCGAATATCCCAAGACAGGTCAAATCTGTCCCTGCTTGTTAAGTCTTGCATGAAAGGCCAGATCAAGGGCTGATCTCGCGTGACCTCGCGGCAGCCCGGCCATCCGAATTTTCCTAGCAAGCCCGCGCTACTTAGCCGTCGCTTCCATCTTACCAAGCGACACGTCTTCGGGCTTCAGGCCTGAGCGATTTATCACCGTACCAGGGTACGCGATATAAACGAATGCTTCTTTGCGTTTAATGTCATAGGTGTGCCCCTGCCAAGGAAGCATCCCAATGTAGCCATCTCCACCCTTGGTAGGTGTAGAAAGCACTTGTGAGAATTTAACAAACTGGTCCGACTTGTCGTAGTGCTCCATCATGTAGATCCGCGGAAACTTCGTTTCCATATAATAAACCCTCTTGCTATACGGATGCTCCTTCGGCATCGCCACTTGAATCACATAAACCTCACGCGGCTCCCAATCGGCTATCGGATTCCAGTGGGGTTTGTTCTTGAGGTCCACAGCGGGAAACTCTTCCGGCGTACCCTTCTTGGATGCATCTGCGATCGGCAATTTAAGGTGCGCCACAGCCAGTACCCAGCGAGTGCCCAAAAGCTTTACCTCCGGAAACCAACTCGGACGCGCGGCTAAACCATCGTATTCATCGTTCAGTTGAACACCTCCCAACATATTGTCCATCCACGAACCACCGGAGAGCTGTCGAGTCCGTCGTACCGATTTGATATAGGCCCAGTTGTCCTCGAACCGCGGGCTGTCGTAGCGAACAGAAAAGATACCGACACCCTTGACGTCAAACGGCGCTGTGACAAAGAGCAGTTGCTTATTAATGATGGTGCCATCCCCTTCGACCGGCTTGGGGTCGGGCCGGTTCTTCATTTTAAAGCTTGCGGTGTAAGATGTTTGGACGCGATCCAATCCTTTCTCTTGATCGATGAAGAGGAGGGCGAATGCGCCGTCGAAACTGTATCCGGTCGTACCCGTGTAGTAAAAGTTATAGAGCAGCTTGTAGCCTGCCTTGGGATCCTCCATGCCGATGTTGGGAAAAGGCAGACCTGCCTTGTAGCCCATCACCTCGTTCGTCTGGGGATCGAATTTCACCTCGCCCGCATACTTTCTGGTAGCCTCGACGTCCCGCTGGTTGGCCGGAATCTCTTCCGAGTGGCGCAACTTGATGGTCAATTTGTAGTTTTTGATCATGAATTCCATCTTCTCGGTGACAAGGCTGGCAATGGAATGTCCCTCGAAAGTATCGTTTTTCACTTTGTCCAGATTGGCCGCGTTGATCACGTCGCCGGGCTTGAGCTCTGCCGCTTCTGCAAACTGAAACGCTGCGGTTGTCGCCAAGGCCAAGAAAGTCAAAGCAAAGTGTTTATGTATTGTGCGCATCTTCCTGCCTCCTAATAAAAATATTATTCCAACTTGACTTATCAAAATTGCCTTGTGACGCGGATCATGAGCTGGTCGTGATTGGCCAGTCCGCCAAAGAGGTGGGCATCAGTCTCCGATAGGCCGTTTATGGAGGCTATATTCGGCTGACGTTGATGTCTGTCGTAGAACAGATCGGCTTCTACTTTCAGACGCCATTTGTCGCCCAGAACAAAATCCACTGACGGAATCACGAAGCCCCCCCCCCATTTGAGGTCGTGACCGATGGCGAGGGTCGGATTGATGGTGTTGGCCCGGAAATTGGTGGCGAATATAAAGGTGAGGATCGGCGAATGCTTGGCCTTCGGAGCATTCAGTCCACCCATATCGACGATTTCGTCAGAGGCGTTGTAGTCAAGAATCCACTTGTCGAACACCTGCATCGACAAGAAGGAATTGCTGCTCGTACCCAGCAAGGACTTGAGATCAAACTGCTTGTCCACACGAAACATCGTTACCAGGGTATTCTTCAAAATAACGCCACCGAAACCCGGAATGGTGTTAAGCGTACCGAGCGGGGCCGGGCCAAATGGGAGAAATTTACTTCCTGGAACCATTAGTCCTACGTTATACGGAGCGTTTTTGATGTAGACGATCTCCGTGCTCAGCACCGAATCGATCGACGGTACATACCCGCTGGCAGTCACCCCAATCATATCGATCTTCGGGAAAATCCAGTCCCCGAAAGGATTAGATGGCTTCCTCTCGAAGGGAGCAAAGGCCGAGTTGATAATCGGATCCGGGTTGAAGGTCTTCAGATACGAAACCGAGTAGTTGATGGGCCCGGCGCTCCCTTTCCAACGCAGCCCCCCAGTCGTATCTTTCGTGTTGCCGGCGGGGTGATGGTAGTCATAAGCCATCGTGACACCTGGATTTGTAAAGTCAGCTCCAATAAACGTCTGCATCGTCCAGCGCCCACCGTACAGGTCGTAGGTATTCCCAATATCCTTGCCCCGGTCCAACCCCGGGCGCACCAAGACCTGCAGCGTGCCGTTGGCCTCGGGTACTTGAATCATGGCGTTGGCGAGAATCAGCGGCTTTCTCAGCTCCTCGTTTTCAACTTCCAGAAAAGAACGCCACCGGTAGTCGTAACCATGCACCATGTCCATAGCATGAAAAAAGTCACTCTCTCCCCACACCACCTGCTGTTTGCCTAAACGCAACTTAACGCGATCATTAACATCAACATCTGCATAGAGTTCGCGTATTTCGCCATGGTTATACTCATTCATGACTTGGCTACCAGGTCCAGGTGTGCCACCAATGGCAGCAGTTTTAAGCTTTGTCAGATCCTCCACGCGTTGGACATACCCAGTCTTTTTTTCCCGATCGACACGGGCGATACCCTTCCACATAACTGGCCCGGTCTTGGCATCGGCGTCGAGCAGAATAGTGCCACGCAACATCGATAGGTCGCCTTTATCGTTTTGAGCAGTATCGGGCACGTTTTTCAGGTTGAATGATGTCCAAGCGCGGGCATAACCTCCCAGACGGAAATAGTTTCCGTTATCCGAATTGTCATCTGCGGCAGATGCTCCGCAACTCATGAATCCGACCATGAATCCACCAGCAACAAGCGCTGCAAATTTCGTGCAGGTGAAGTCGCCACTTACCTTTTTCTTTATCTTCATTTTATCTCCTGTCCATGTAGTTATTGTTTGCCTGCTCACAATGTCCGGAAAACAAAAATGCTCAACTGGTGGCACATGCTTTGGCAGACGTTGAAATACCGGCCTTCCCTTCTGGATTACACCTCTTCTCTATAGCGGTGCTACGCCCGTCGACCGTGGCGCCTACGTGCACAGCGTTTCCACATGCTCCCCTTTCAATTCCACCGATCCGACTACAAAGGCGGGCTTGAAGACGTAGACCAGTGCGGGCATCAGGATCAGCGCTGCAATCGCAGAAATGCTGAGCCAGATCGCGATGAGAACTCCCATCTCAGACTGCAGGCGTAGTGAGGAGAAAGACCACAAACAGACGCTAACAACAAGCGTCAGCATCGTCGACAGCACGCCCATACCCGCGCTGTCCAGTGCATGGCCAATCGCCTGCTTCAGATCGCCGTGCCGTCGCATCTCATCGCGGATCGCGTCAACCACGTAGAACGAGTAATCGACGCCAAGACCAATACCCAGAGCGACTACCGGAAGCGTATTGATGTTCATACCGATGCCGTGGTAGGCCATGTAGCTAAACGTCAACGTGTTGGAGACAATCACTGGAATCATGAAGAACATTCCTGCGACAAGCGACCGGTAAGTAATGGCGGCTACGACTACCAATACCAGAAGAGCCCAGGCGATTGCCTCCATCTGTCCTGCCAAGATCACTTCATTAACCGCTGCCAGTACGCCGACCAGACCACCGGCGAGAAGATATTGAACGCCAGGTAACGGGTGCTTTTCAGTAAATTCTTTGATCCTGGCTATGGCGCTTCGGATCGTATCGCCCTGATGATCGCGGAAGAACAGGGTTACCGATGCATTCTTGTAGTTCGTAGCCGCAAATCGCTGAACGTCTCCCGGGTCAGAACCAGAAACAAATAGGTATGCGAGCTCACCATTGACTGCTGCGTCGCGTCCTAGCTCGAGGAAGTGTGGATTTCCCTCATGTAACACTCTATTCACCGACGGAAGCACATCGGCGAGCGAGACGCTGCCGCCGATCTCTGGCTGAGCATCCATGAAACGTTGAAATTGGGCGATATTTTCCAGCACCGCAGGCTGTTTGACCGTGTCTTGTTTCTCGCCGGACACCACCACGAACATCCTGTCGGAGCCCCGAAAGATATTGTTTATCGCAGCAGCATCCTGGTTGTAGACAGAATCCGGCTTAAGGATCGGTGAACCGGGGTTGGCGTCTCCCACCTTGAGCTTAAATGCGTAGAGACCGGACACCACAAACACAACCCCGGCAATCGAGACGACAAAAAATCTCCAGCGTGAGGTCGCGGCATGGGTACAGAAATGCAGCACAGCGTGCATAAGCGGTTTAATGTTCAGCGGGTGTGCATATCTGCCCGGATTGCGAATCCAGGACACCGTCAAGGCAGGAAGGACAACTCCACTTATCGCGATGGTAAGTACCCAGATACCACCGATAATTGCAATTTTTTGCAGCAGTGGAATCGGTGTCAGCGCCACAACAGCTATGCATCCGGCATCGGCTACCACTGCCAGCATGGCAGGACGAAATAGTTTGGAGAGAGATGCTTTCGCCGCATCGATAGACGTGGGTTCGATTCCCCGTGCGATCTTGTGATCGAACCGAGAGACGATTTGAACCGAGTTGGAGATGGCCAGAGCCGTGATCAAAAACGCCACTACTACAACCAGTGGGTCCATGTTGTAGCCCATTATGCCGGCGAAACCCATCGCCCAAACGAAACTCATGCCTGCCGCAACAAGTGGGATCGCAGTACCGTGCCAAGTACGTGCAATCAGGAACAGCACTAGGACCAATGAGGCCAGAGTTCCCAGGAAAATGTACCCCGTTTCTGCAAGGTAATGGAGTACCCATCCGTAGAGCAGCGGTTCGCCAACCACGCGAATGTTAAGGTCAGGAGCCTTGTTCTCATCGACGATGCGTCTTACCTGCTCGAAGATTGCCTTGTAGTCCACCAAGTGATCGAAGAAATCCACCGTAATCAGCGCGGCTTTGAAATCGTGAGACACATACGCGCCATACACCAAGGAGCTATCGGTGATCGACTTGCGCAATTGTGCGATCTGGGCTTCGTCCCTCGGGAGATCAGGCCACATAAGTGGGCGGGTCTGAATACCTTCGGCTGAAGATTTGATCTCCTTCAGCTTCTTCGACGCGATTGATGTGACTTGAAATGGATCGGCGCCAGTCACACGCCCGAGATCGTTGGTGATCTTCTGTATTTTCTCAAGTATTGGCAAGCTCAGGATGTCGCCCTTTTCAACCTCTACCATCACGCTCACCATGTTCGAACCGCCATAGGACTGCTTGAAGCGATTGTTCACGGCAATGTACGGGTGGTTTTGGGGAAGCAAGTCAGTGAACACTGTCTTGACCTCAACACGT
Source organism: Betaproteobacteria bacterium (assembly GCA_016234745.1). GTDB lineage: Bacteria > Pseudomonadota > Gammaproteobacteria > Burkholderiales > Rhodocyclaceae > JACRAR01. The sequence continues at coordinate 191,309 of JACRAR010000030.1, forward strand.
GTGGCCAATACGCCCATCACAACGGTGATTATGACAAGCAGGCCTACAATGATCTTCCGGCTTTGAACGCACCATCCAATAATTTTCTCGATCATTGCTTGCCCTTCTTCGTTTCAGTGCGTTTGTCACGATCGATATCAATTTTTGTCACGCCATATCCTGCGAGTAAGTAGCTCCCGTTGGCACCCACTACCTGCGTATGCCATGTAGTCCCGGCATCCCTCGACAGGTCAGACCATTTGTCCCCGGAGATTCCGGCCGTCAGCAGTGCTCCCTTGTCACCCACGGCGATCCATCGGCTGCCATCCCACAGGACATCGTATAAATGCTCATCAACAATTTTTGGCAGGACACGCCAGTTGGCCCCTCCGTCCTTGGTAAGCAGCAGTACGCCCTCCGTCCCTACCGCAACCCCCTCGTGTTCGTCGCGAAAGTAAACTCCATTTAGGCTTGACTTGACTGGCGACGCCAATACTTTCCAGTTTGCCCCGCCATCACGCGTGGCTTGCATGCGCCCGAATTCACCGACAAGCCAACCGACATCCTTCACGAAAACAACATCGTTCCAAGACACGTCTTCGCCTGCGGTAGTGGAACGCCAATTCACGCCGAAGTCAGATGAGGACAACGCCATCCCCATCTCACCTACCGCCCATGCCTTGCCTCCGGGATAAGTGCGCACCCGCATCAACTTCGCGCCAGCAACATTCGCCGGCATGCTTGTTTTCGCCCAAGTCTTGCCTCCGTCAGACGTTACGACAACAGTCCCATCGTTCCCCACCGCCACGGCCCGCTCCGGGTCCCATGCTGCGATGCTTTGCAAATGCGCCGTCACGCCTGTAGCCTGATGAATCCAGGTTGTGCCCCCATCGTCACTGCGCACGATTTTTCCCTGATTGCCTGCCACCCAGACAGAGCCTGGCACCGGGATCGCTACGCCGTAGAAAATGTCACGCCTTTCGATAACCGGCGGTTCGACGCTAACTCCCTCGACTTTCGGCTTCACAAAAAACGCCGAATAGAGCAACCCCCCGATGATCAGGAAGGGAAGAGCAGCCCCGCCGAGGGAACTAATCCGCTGCAGCGTTGCATAATGCGCAACCTCGTATTGCCTAGCATTTGATATTCTCCCCATTCAAATCGGCTCCTTAATGCGTTCTAATTATCTGAATCTATCAACCAACCAAATGGTTGGCCTTTTTATAAACTACATTTTTTCAAATCTAATGTCAAGAGAAATGTTGCGTCTGTTGCGTCTTGTTGCGAGTTCGTGAGTTGTCCGGTTCTAATGGAATGGTCGCCCCTTCCTGAAACGGCATCGTAATGTGCCAAAGTGGAGTTTCTCGACAACCACTTGAAAGAAAGGGACGACCGACATGAAGCCTTATATGGACGCCTCCTGTTTGGCAAGGATGATTTGGGTGTGTTGGGACAGATAGGCTGCAGTTTTATATTCGGCCTGTTGTGCAGGTGGATACCTGCTGGCCCCGATGGAATCCGCTGACTCACGCCTCATTTACGACAAGGGCTTTTTGCCCATAGCTTCATTCAGGTTTGGTGGGTCATGGTCTAACCTGTTTGCCATCACACTTTATCTACCTTGCGCAATCTCTGCGGCGTGCCGCTCCTTTCTGTCAAAGTGGTTGATGCACGTCAGTGACTCAGCGCCTATACGGGCCGACTCACAAACTCTTTCTGGTACGTTCGCCCATAAGCCAGCAAGGCCCAGATCGTACGCGCCATTTTGTTGGCCATGGCCACAATCGCCACATTTAGTGGTCGGCGTTGGCGGAGTGCAATAGCCCATGGTAACGGATCCTTGGCCTTGGTGAGCGCTGCGCGCGCACCGTGAATTAACATTGTCCGCAGATAGGTGTCACCGCGCTTGCTTATCCCCAACAACTTTATTCGGCCGCCTGTTCCGGTTTGTCTGGGCACCAATCCCAGCCAGGCAGCAAACTCACGCCCGGATTTGAAGACTCGGGCGTCTCCCATTGTGGCCACCGCCGCCGTGGCGGTTAGCAGTCCGACACCCGGGATCTTAGCAATGCGCTGACATGCGAGGTCTTCTTTTTGCCACGCCTTTAGTCGCCGTTCGATCTCGCCGATCTGGCCTTCAACTTGGCCGATTCGCCTCCACTGCTCTCGCAATGTGTCGATCACCATTGCCGGCAAACGATCCGATAGCCGCTGCAGTGCTTCTGTGATTCCTTTCTCGACGCCCTTCTTGCCCTTTGGCATTACTTCGCCATATTCGGTCAGCAGGCCGCGCAGTCCATTGATCTGGGCGGTACGAAACTTCACCAGTTGCTGGCGCATGCGATGAAGGGCCAAGATTGCTTGCTGTTCTTCCGATTTGACAGCGACCGCTTTGATAGTGGGTTGCTGTACAGCGATCCAAATGGCGCGGGCATCATGCGCGTCGTTCTTGTTACCGCCAACGAACGGACGAACGGCCTTCGCCGGTATGAGTTTGACATGATGGCCCATTGCCGTTAACTTCCTCGCCCAATGTTGAGAACTGCCGCACGCCTCCATGCCAATTAGGCACGTTACTCGGTTGGCGAAATGTTCCAGAAACTTCTCCCGTTTGAGTTGCAAGCTCATGATCTCTCCGGTCTCCTGATCAATCCAGTGCAACTGAAATACTCGTTTGGCAATGTCAATGCCGACTACTGTTTTGCTATCATTCATTTTGGATCCTCCGGTTTGCCTGTGAAGAACTTCGATTCTTCCACTTCTGGCACTTTGATGCCGTCGGCCCGCGAGGATCCGCCCCAATCTATCCACCGGCGCAGAGTTATCCACGGCGCCGGGCACCGGCGGTTCCCCTATAACCAGAGGTGCCCGGCGCCGTGGATAACTCGTGTTCAGCGCTCGCCGCACTTGATGAGATCAGCACACCGCCGCGACTGTATCCACACTGGATGCTCGAGTTCACCCGCCTCGACCGCGACAACCCGGCCATGATCATGTAATTGATCGGCGCGCACTGTGGTGCAGATTGATGCACCCATCGAATCGGATGCGGGCGGATTCGACTTTCAGCTTGAGCGTGTCAATCTGCAAGGTGCCGAGACCGAAACCGGCGCCGATTACAACTCCATCAACCCCGGCGGCTATGTCTCTGCTTTGCAACTCGATCGGCACAATAAGGAGAACGCTGCGCCAGCCCGCGCTGTTCATTCCTCACGGTGGCGGGCCCTGCTTCTTCATGGACTGGGACCCGCCCGACACCTGGGCGCGGCATCGCACCTTTCTGGAAGGGCTGCCGGCCACCCTGCCCGAACGACCGCGCGCCCTGCTGGTGGTCTCGGCCCACTGGGAAGCGCCGTGGATGCCCTTGCCGATGCGGTCGAGAAAGCGGGCGACGAGCACGGCCGTCACCCCGGTGGCGAGCGGGAACAGCGGCTTGGTCAGCGCCGCCAGGCCATAGCCCAGCAGCACCAGCGGCTTGCGCCGCCCCACCCAGTCGGAGACCACGCCGGAGAAGACCTTGGCAATCGCGGCCGTCGCCTCGGCGATGCCTTCGATCACGCCGACCGACATTGCGGAAGCCCCCAGCACCGTCACCAGGAACACGGGCAAAAGGCTGTGGATCATCTCCGAGGAAAGTTCCATGGTCAGTGAGACCAGGCCGAGGGCGACGACGCCGCGGGGGAGTTTCATACGCTACCCGAACTGCCGCTTGAAGCGCCAGACGCCGAAGCCGAAGATCACCATCCCCAGCAGCGCCAAGCCCAGCAGCGAATCCCACAGCACGTCCAGCCCCGCGCCCTTGAGCAGGATGCCGTAGCCCATCTCGATGAAGTGATAGAGCGGTGAGAGAACCATCGCCTCGCGCATCCCGGCGGGCATGGCTTCCGGCGGGGTCCAGGCGCCGGAGAGGAAGATCATCGGCATCAACACGAGGATCGCCAACATGGCCGCTTGCGCGAGGTTGCGGGCGATCGTGGCGATGTAGAGGCCCAGCCCCGCCGTGGTGAAGGTGTAGAGCGCGGTCACGGCGAAGAACAGCACCAAGCTGCCTTTCATCGGCACGTCGAACATCCCGTGCAGCACGAAAAACAGGCTGACCGCCGTGCCCAGCAGAATCACCAAGGTCATGGCGATGACCTTGGGCAAGAGGATCTGGATCGGCGTCAGCGGCGAGACCAGCAACTGCTCGATGGTGCCGCGCTCTTTTTCGCGCACGGCGGCGGCGGCGGGCAGCATGATGGCCATGATGGTGATGACGGTGAGCAGTTCGGCGATGGGCATGAACCAGGCGTCATTCTGATTCGGGTTGTACCAGACGCGGTGCTCGTCGCGAATCATGGGCACATTTTGCATTGAACGCTCGGTCACGCCCAGGCGGGCGAGCGTTTGGTCGAAACCGTACTGGCCGATGATCTGCGCGGCGTAGCTGGAGGCGAGAAAGCCCAGCACGGTGTTGCTGGCATCAACCTGCACCTGCACATCCGTGGGCTTGCCTTGAAGGATGTCGCGCTCGAAGTGCGGCGGGATGTCGAGCGCCACCAGCGCCTGCCCGCTATCCAGCAGGCGCTGCCCGGCGCGGTTGTCCAGCACCTCGCCGCCCAGCTTGAAGTAGGGCGGGCGGAAGCGATAGACGAGTTCGCGCGAGGCAGCGCTATGGTCGGCGTCATGCACTACCACCACGGCGTGATTCAACTGCATGCCGACGTTGCCCGCCATATAGGTGTCGAAAACAAACAGATAGGCGATGGCGATCAGCAGCAGCGTATCGCGCCCGAACTGGATCAGTTCCTTCGCCGTCATCGCGGCGAGGCGCGACCACCACAGGTAAAGCCGCACGCGGTTTTCTGCCGGGCCGCCGTTCATGATTTCGGTCTCTTGTGAAACATGAGGAAGCTCGCCGTCCACAGCACGACGGCGTAGATCAGCAGCGCCAGCACCTTGCCCCACAACTGTTCCAGGCCGACGCCCTTGAGAAAGCTGCCGAGCACGATGTCGGTGTAATACATGGCGGGGAACAGATGGGCCTCGAATTTCGCGCCCGGCGCCATCGAGGCGATCGGCACCAAAAGGCCTGAGTACAGCACTGAAGGGACAATGGTGACGATGACGGTGAGCATCATGGCCGCCACCTGGGTGCGCACGAAAAGCGACACCAGCAGGCCGATGCCGGTGGTGCAGGTCACATAGATCACCGAGGCGAGGAAGAAGAACAGCGGATCGCCCTTGAAGGGCGCGCCAAAGAGTTGCGTGGCCATGAGCCAGAGAACCAGAAAATTGATCACCGAGATGGCCGCGTAGGGCGTGAGTTTGCCGATCAGGAACTCGCCGCGTGTCACGGTCGAGGCATAGATGTTGTAGATGGAGCCATTCTCCTTTTCGCGCACCACGCCCAGCGCGGTCAGGAAAGGCGGGGTAATCATCAGCACGAACATCATCAGCACGGCGGCGATGGACCAGACGCTCTTCACCTCCTGGTTGTAGAGGTAACGCAGTTGCACCCCGACTGGCTGCGCCATGGCTTGCGCCGTTTCCTCAGACACGCCGAGCCGGCGCGAAATGTAACTTCCAAGCAATTCGCTGTTGAAAGCCGCATTGATGGCGACCACGTAACCCTTGCTGCTGGCAGTGCGGAACGGGAAGGTTCCGTCGATCAGGGTCTGCACCGCCACCGCCCGCCCGGACATCAGGCTTTCCTGGAAGCGCGGCGGGATGACGATGGCGAGCCGGATGCGGCTGTCGGCGAGCAGAGGTTCGATCTCGCGCTCGCTCGCCACGTCCCCCTTGTAGTCGAAGTAGCGCGAGTCGATGTAGCGATGCAGGTAATCGCGGCTCATGGCGCTCTTGTCCTGATCGACCACCGCGAAGGGGATGCGCTCCACATCGAGGGTAAGGCCGTAACCAAAGACCAGCATCAAGGCTGCCGGCACCACGAAGGCCAGCGTGAAAAACAGCCGGTCGCGCAGAATCTCGCGCCATTCCTTGTAGGCCAGTGCGACGATGCGCCGGACAATCATGCGGATGCCTCCTGTTGTTCCTGTTGCAGGATGCGATACACGAAGACATCTTCCAGGGTCGGGGTGCGCAGGGCGATATCCAGTAACTGGATGCCCCGTTCCGCAAACAGGGTGCGGATGCGCGCTTCGGCTGCCGTGATATCCCGTGCCAGCAGATGGATGCGCTTTCCGAACATGGCCGCGTCGGCAAACCCCGCCTGCTCCAACGCTTCCAGCGCTGGCAGCACCGGCTCGGCGGCGATATCGAGCACCTGCCCGGCCTCCTGTTGCAGCGCGGCCTTGAGCGCGGCCGGGGTGTCGTCGGCGATGACGCGGCCGGCGTGCATCAGCGCCAGATGGTCGCAATGCTCGGCCTCGTTCATGTAATGGGTGGTGATGAGAATGGCCACTTGCTCGACGCGCGCCAGATGCACCAGGATTTCCCAGAAACGGCGCCGGCCGATGGGGTCCACGCCGGAGGTCGGCTCATCGAGAAACAACACGCGCGGCCCGTGCACCAGCGCGCCGGCCAGCGCCAGACGCTGGCGGATGCCCATCGGCAACTTGCTGACAAGCTGGGTAGTGACTCCGGAGAGTCCCGCCAGCGCCACCACGCGGCCAATACGCTCAGCCAGACGGCTGTTCGGCACGCCATAAATGCGGGCAAAAAGCCGCAGGTTTTCCGTCACGGTCATATCCTGATACAGGGAAAATGCCTGCGACACATAGCCGATGCGCTCCTTGATGGCCTGGCTGGCGTGGCGCATGTCCGCCCCCGCCACCGTACCCGCGCCGCCCGTGGGTGGCAGGATGCCGGTGAGCATCTTGATCGCCGTGGTCTTGCCGGCGCCGTTGGCGCCCAACAGGCCGAAAATCTCCCCCTGGCGCACCTCGAAACTGACCCGGTCGACGGCGCGAAAGTGGTCGAAATCGCGGCTCAGTTCCCGCGCCGCGATGGCGTCGCCGTCGCCTTTGGGCGGGTCGCCGTCCAGCCAGAGCCGACTTTTTTGTGCGTCGTCCTGTCCGGCCGGTTGCCGCCGCTGCAACAGGGCGATGAAGGCGTCTTCCAGCTCGGGCGCCACGGCCTGCATCTCGTTCACCATCAGCCCCTCAAGCTGCGCTTCGACCTGCGCACGGGCAACCTGTGGTACCGCCCCCGGCACAAACACGCGTAACTTTGGTCCAACCGCTTCCGCCTGCGGGAAGCGCGTTTCTAACCGCAACAAAGCCTCGACCTGCGACTCGGCCACCAGCTCGACCAGCGTGCCCGGCACTTCGCGCAGGATCACGTCCGGCTCGCCCTCGATCAGCACCCGCCCGTCGAACATCAGGGACAGGCGGTGAAAACGCGCCGCTTCGTCCATATAGGCGGTGGACACCAGCGCCGTGACGTCCCGCTCGCGCAAGAGTTGGGTGAGGATCATCCAGAAATCCCGCCGCGACACCGGATCCACGCCGGTGGTCGGCTCGTCCAGGATGATCAGCTCGGGTTCGTGGATCAGCGTGCAGACGAGGCCGAGCTTTTGCTTCATGCCGCCGGAGAGATGTTTCATCGGCCGGTCGCGGAAATTGCCCAGGCGCGTCATGGCCAGCAGCTTGTGCTTGCGCCGGGCAAGTTCCTCAGGCGGCACATCGCGCAGTTGGGCGAAGAAATCGACGTTTTCCTCGACAGAGAGTTCGGGGTAGAGATTGAGGCCCAGGCCCTGCGGCATGAAACCGAGCCGGCCCTTGACCCTTTCGGCCGCCGCTTCGGAGTCGATCTTTTCGCCCAAGACGTGAAGCATGCCGCCTTCGAAGGAGAGCACCCCGGCGATGGCCTTCATCAGGCTGCTTTTGCCGGCGCCGTCGGGGCCGATCAGGCCGTAAATTTCGCCGCGCCCAATGCTGAAGCTGGCGCCGTCGACCGCCATCTGCTTGCGATAGCGTTTGACGAGCGCCTGGACCCGCACGACGGGCGCATCGTTATCTACCAGCGCGGCCTGGCCCACGGCGCATCCTCTTTCCAGCGGATCACGGCATCGGCCGGCAAGCCGGGCGTGGCGCGGTGCTGCGGATTGGCGTCCAGATAGAGCTTGACCGCATACACCAGCTTGACGCGCTCATCCGGCGTTTGCACCTCCTTGGGCGTGAACTGGGCCTGCGAGGCGATGTAGCGCACGGTGGCCGCGAGCGGCTCGTTTGGAAACGCGTCGGTATAAATACGCGCCGACAAGCCCAGGCACACCTTGCCGATGTCTTTTTCCGGGACGTAGACCTTGAGGTAGAGCCGGTCGAGATCGACGATGTCGAACAGCTGCGCGCCCGCCGCGACAACCTCGCCGGCATTGACCAGGCGCTGGGTGATGATGCCGGCCGCCGGGGCGTGGATGGTAAGGTCATCAAGGACGCTCTCGGCCTCCTTCAAGGCAGCCCGCGCCTGATCGATCTGGGCTGCCAGCGCATTCACTTCGTCTTCCTTGGCACGCAGCCGTTCATGGCCGAGTCGCGCCTGTTCCAGTTGTTTCTCAGCTACCCGCCCGCCTTCCTGGGCGGATTGCGCCTGGTTGCTCGCGACCTGCCTGGCAAGTTCCGTTTGCTCGTAGCGGTGGCGATCCACCGTGCCCGACTCGGCCAGCTTGCGGAAACGCTCCGCATCGCGCGTGGCCTGATCCGCGTTGGAGCGCGCGGTGGCGAGTTGTGCCCTGGTGTGAGCCAGATTAGCCTCGGCGCTCTGGATCGCAAGCGGCAGATCCTTGCGCGCCACCTCGAGCGCCGTCCGCGCCGCCTTCAGTTGCGCCTCCAGCGCCTTCGCCGCCTGCCGAGCCTGATCGACCTTGGCGCGCACCTGGGCGTCATCCAGTCGCAGCAACTCCTTGCCCTTATCCACGGCCTCGCCCTCGCGGGCCAGAAGTTCAGCAACCTTGCCCGGTACCTTGCCGGCGACGGCGTAGTGGTCACCCTCGATGCGACCGTTGGCCTGGATCAGGCCGTCCGGCAGCGGTGGCTGACGCAGCAGAAACCACCAGGCTGTGAAGGCGAGGATGGACAGCAAAGCCAGACTTGAAACGAACAAAATTGGGTGGATGGGTTTTTTCATGACAGGATTCCTGATTTTCAAAGTTCGCCCACGGCGCGTTTCAGCCGCAATCCAGCCAACGCGGCCTCATACCGGGCGCTGGCGTGGCTGGCCTCGCCGTTGGCGCGCAGGGTTTCGGCATCCAGCACCTCGGTGTGGGTGGAAAGCCCGTTGCCGTAACGATCGCGCACCACGCGCAGGTTTTCTTCCGCTTGGGCGATGGCAGATTGCGTGACAAGGATGCGCTTCTTCGTCTCTTCCACATCCAGCCAGGCCTGGCGCACCTGCAGGGCGACGATGGAAGCGAGCTCCTCGCGTTGCTCGGCCAAGGCTGCCGCCTGGCGCTCGACGGCGCTGGCCCGATGGCTCACCATGCCACCGTCGAAGAGGTTCCATTTGGCGCCCAGGGTGACCATCCATTGCCCTTGATGCACCTGATAACGGTTTTCCTGATAGCCATAGCCGCCGGAAAGCGCGACCTGGGGGCCTGTCTCGCCGCGCACGGCAGCGGCCTGATGCCCCAGGGCCTCAACCTGCCGTGCCAGTACCGCCAGTTCGCTGCGCTGGATCCGCGCCCGTTCGTTAAGGATCGCCAGGGATTGGCTATCATTCTCCGGAGCAAGATCATCCAGGCTCACGGCCTGATCCAGAGGCCGCGCCAGCAGCCGGTTGTAGGCCGCCCGCGCCAGGTCCACGGCGTTGGCTGCCTGCAACGCCTTCTGCCGCGCATCGGCCAGGGCTACCCTCACGGACAGCAAATCGCTTTTGGCCACCATGCCTTGCTCGTGCAGATTCCGGACGTCGCGCGCATGCGCTTCCAGGCTCTGCACATGACTCTCGGCTACCTTGAGCATACGGCCGGCGCGCAACACATTGACATAAGCCTCGGCCACCCGCAATTTGAGGCTCTGCACATCGCCGACCTCGCCCAGCTTCGCCGCGTCGAGGGAGGCCGCCGCGGCGTCGATGCCGCGCCCGATGCGGCCGCCGGTGTAGAGCGGCAGGGTGGCCATCGCCTTGTAAGCGGTGCTGGCGCGCTGTGACAGCGGCATTTGCAACGACTGACCGAAAAACTCGGCCTTGGCCGCCGGAATTTCATCGAGGGCGGTGCGGCCTGCCTCCAGCGTTACATTGGGCAGGCGGGCGGATTTCGCCGCCTCCACCAGTTCGGCGGCGGCAGCGGTGTTCTCCCGCGACGCCTTGAGGCCGCGGTCCACGGTCAGCGCGCTATCCCATGCTTGTTGCAAAGATTCGGCGAAGGCGTTGCCTGCAAGCAGCACAGCGGCCAGACTTGCCATCGGCAATACGCCGCGAACTGTTTTCGAGGGCTTCATGACGTTCCTTTTTCCATGGCCGCTTCCGTCTGCTGCTTGTTCCGGAGCAGCAGATAAAGAAGCAGGGGCACGACGATCAGAGTGAGCACGGTGGAGGCCAGCGTGCCGAAGATCAGCGAGATGGCCAGCCCGCCGAACACCGGGTCGGTGAGCATCACCGCGCTGCCGAGAACGATGGCCAGGGCGGTCAGCAGAATGGGCCGCAGCCGTACCGCGCCGGCTTCGAGGATGGCCTCTCGCAAGTCCATGCCCTGGCGCAAGTAGTCCAGCACGAAATCGATGATCAGCAGCGAGTTGCGCACCACCACGCCGGCCAGGGCGATGATGCCGATCATGGAAGTGGCGGTGAACGGCTGCCCCATGAGCCAGTGCCCGGGGAAAATGCCCACCAGCCCCAGGGGGATCGCCGCCATGGCGACCAGGGTGACGGTGACGATAGGCACGTCGTCCACTTCCACACTGCGGATCAGCGGATCGCCGGCGCCGGTGGGCAGGCGGTCGCGCTGGCCCAGTACGCGGTCGTAGAGCTTGACCAGGGACTTCTCCTTGTCCTCCCCCACCTTGAACTGCACCATCAGCACCCCCATGGAATTCACGGCGGTGGCGTAAGTGTGATCGACGCCGGGGATCTGCTTGACGATGCCCTCTAGCGGGCGGATCACCAGTTCCTCAACCTCCTCGGCGGAGGCGCCGGGCACGAGTACCCGCACCTCGGCACCGGGGACCACGATCTGGGGGTTTTCCTCGCGCGGGGTGAGTGTCACGGCCAGTACACCAAAGAGGGCGCACGCCAGCATAAACAGCAGGGTCAGCTTCGAGGTGACGAAGATATCCGCCAGGCGCCCGGCGCTGTTGAGCCTGCGGTCGATCATTGCGCCTCCTTCGCAGGGGCGATCTGGTCCCCGTCGCGCAGGGCGGGTTCGACCGCCGCCACGAAGCGCTCGTTGGCCCCAAGGCCGGCGCTCACCTCCACCCGGTCCGGCCATTCACGGCCGGTGCGCAGCCAGCGAAAGCGCGCACGGCCTTCGCCATCCACCACGAAGACGCCAGTGAGCCCGCCGCGCTCGACCAGTGCCCGCCTGGACACTACCGGCAAATGGCTTTCTCCGATGATAAAGCCCGCGCGCCCGAACATGCCCGGCATCAGTCCTGCCGTCTCGGGCAGGGCGATCTTGACTTGATAGCTGCGGGTGACGGGGTCGCCGGAAGGCACCACCCGTCTCACCGTGCCTTTGAGTGGGATTGCCAGTCCGTCGATCTTGACCTCCACCGGCTTGCCCGCGGCAATGGCGGCAACCTGGCCTTCAGCGACGAAAGTTTCGAACAGCAGTCCACGCCCCGACTCCACTGTCAGGAGCGGTGCACCAGGAACGGCTAAGTCGCCGGCCCGTTTGAGGCGAGCCACCACCATACCGTCCACGGGGCTGGTGATCTCGGCATAGGTACGCTGGGCGCGCGCCGTATCGAAACCGGCCCGTGCCTGATTCAGGGCTTCGCGGGCATCGTGCAGGGTGCTAGCCGGGATGAGATTGATACCTGCTGTTCCGTACTAATTACGGATTTGACCTCCCTGCTCAAAAGTATTCGCAACTCTTTGAGCCAAGGGTAGGATTATTCGGCCAGCACCCCCTGTAATGTCACTTCTCAAGATATAGCACCAAGGCGGCAACTATGATGGCGGCTTTGAACGGCCAGAACGTTACCAATCTGAATATGCCTATGCTCAAGCCGGATGGAACAATCGGCATGATATCGACGGACGTCACCTCTTCTGCGTCCATGCAATCCATGTTGCAAAATGGGGGCATGAATCTAGGAGACGCCGCAAAGCTGACCAATATGATCATGGGCGGAATGCACTGAATCGAGAAGAAAATATGAAATGCTATCCAATGGAGAAAACATGCTACTGATTATGGCCGTGATGGTAGTCTTCATGATCGGTGACGGGCATGAGCACGTGGGTATGATGGGCCACGGAAATCACGTACATTCCGAATCTTCCCCCGCAAGTGCATCAATGGTTGGGGTACCTGAACATCAGCATTGAAAACTGCTGGCGAACAAGTTCGGTTAACCGACTAATACCAGAAGTAGCGAAAGAGGCTAGAGCATTCAGCTGGCCCTTTTCGTCCTCCTGTCCAATCACGTCCGGTTTCCTGGATCGCCAGATCTTTCACAACAGTCAGCAGATATTTGGCACGCGATCGGGGATCTTTCGCGCGCGACCAATGACCGCAGTCGAGGTTATTGTGTTGAAAAAGTCGCTTTTCCGGATTTTCGGCAAAATTCAGGGGTCCTCTTTGCATTGCCAAGGCAGCGATCGTCGATTGTAGATTGATCTGAGCGGTCGTCATATGCTTATGGCATTATCAGAATTGTGGAGGCGACTTTTTCAAATGTAAGGGACTTCCCCGTCCCGAAGCGACGTTGAAGTCGCACGGCATCAAGTGCCAAGATTGAGGTTCTGAATCTTCAATCTGAACAGGAGGGGAAGTCATGTATGAGCTTACTACGGTTGGTATCGATCTCGCAAAGGATGTCATCGCAGTCTGTGTTCTGGATATTCATGGCGCGATCGTTGAACGACGTGTTTTGCGTCGGGAGGCATTTGAACGATGGGCGGCACAGCTAGCCCCGAGCAATGTCGCGATGGAGGCATGCGGCTCTGCGCACCACTGGGGTCGGTGGTTCGCAGCTCGCGGCCATACTGCACGGCTCATTGCCGCGGAATTTGTTGTACCGTTCAGGAAGGGTGGCAAGAACGATGGAGCTGATGCTGAGGCAATCGCTATCGCAGCTCGGCAGCCGACGATGCGGTTTGTGCCGATCAAGACGGTGGATCAGCAAGCAATTTTGGCCTGGCATGCCGTTCGTGAGGGATGGAAGAAGGAGCGCACGGCGCTGCTGAACCGCGTACGCGGACTCGTCGCGGAATTTGGCATTGTGATCGGTCGATCATCGGATAAATTTCTCAATGCGCTACCCACACTCGTTGAAGATCCTCGGCTGCCTGACCCGATTCATGCTCTGTTGTTGGAGGTCCGTGAAGAGTTCACTTCACTGCACGCTCGCCTGGCCAGATGTGATGCGCAGATTGCGGCTCACGCCAGGAACACCTCCGTGGCGAAGCGGGCTAGCGAATTGCTCGGCGTTGGTCCAGTCACTTCGAGCGCGCTAGCGGCCACAGTTCCCGATGCTAAGGTGTTCAGGAACGGCCGGCAATTTGGTGCCTGGCTCGGCCTCACACCTCGGCAGCACAGCTCTGGCGGCAGGACACGGCTCGGTCGTATTACTGAGAATTCCGTAAATAAATGACATTATATCGGGAGTTCAGCCTGTTTCCAAAATGCGGTGATCAAACGCGGCCGACGCTGCATCGACTTGAGTCGGTTACGAGCAAACTGGCTGACTTCTCCAATAGTCGTGGCGCAGAGGTTGGCCAGTTCCCGAGTCTTCATGTAGCCCCAGATGTACTCAACCGGGTTGAGTTCGGGCGCATAAGCCGGGAGTCGTTCCAGAACAATGTGGCCGTCCAGAGATTCGACATGCTTACGCACCAGGGCACTGCGATGAGCCGGCAGCCCGTCCCAGACAATCAGGAGCTTGCCCTTGATCTGGCGAACCAAAGCTTGCAGGAACTCTACCAACTGCGGGCCTTTGATCGTGCCTGGAAAGAGACGGAAGTAGAAGTTCCAGAAACTGATGCCGGCAATCGCCGACAGCTGCTTCCAGTTGAAGCTGTACTGCAGAACCGGTGTTTGACCCTTGGGTGCCCAGGTGCAAACTCGGGTAGGACGCTCGCTCAGTCCGGATTCGTCGATGAAGAGGATGGTGCGCTGCTCGCGGCGGGCTTTTTTTTGAGCATAGGCCAACGCTTGGCCTTCCACTCGGCAATAGCGGCCTCGTCGCGTTGGGTGGCCCGCCCCGCCGGCCGCTGGCTGGAGAAGCCCATTTCCTTCAACAGTCGCCATGTATGTGTCTGGCTGTACGCCAAGCCAAACTCGCGTTGGATCAATACGCGAATGCGCTTCAACGTCCATAACTCTGTTGGAAAGCCTGTGGCGACTGCTCCTGAGAGGAGCAGCTTGGCGAGCTTCTTCTTGTCCGACATCAACAGCGCGCCCGGACGGCCAAGTGGCCGCCGTCTCCATGCCTGTGGATCTTCCGCTAGCGCTTTGTTCCAGGTCGAAACTGTTTGCCGGCTGACTTCCAGCTCCCGCGCAATATCTGCCTGCACGACACCTCGTTTGAGCATGCGCATGCCGCGCCGACGCCGCGCTTCCATTTCTTTCAGGTCCCGTTTGTACCGTATTGTGCCCATGTCTATTCCTCGAACTATATTCGATTCGAGTAACGCACGAACACCTCAAACGGTTGTCATTCATTAACGGAATTCTCAGTAGTTTGCGCGGCAATGTCTATCTGCGCACTCTCCTCGTCCAGGGTGCCCGGAGTGCACTGCAGTCGGCTCTCAAGGCAGAGCCCTCCCGGGCCAATCGCCTGCAACGATGGATCATCGATCTCCATGGCCGTAAGGGCTACCACAAGACCCTGGTGGCTATTGCTAACAAGCATGCTCGCATGCTTTGGGCAATGCTCGCCAAAGACGAGGCTTACGACTCCCAAGCGTGGCAACGACACCCCATGAACCAAAGCCTGTCTTCAGAAGGACAACCCACCTAAACCATCCAGGATTCGCTGCTCAAGGCGATAGCATGAAGAGGTCAGACCGAACGAGAGAAGAGCCCGGCTATTCTGTTGGCGCGCATTACCCCATGCACGGCAGATCACCGTCATGGCGCTTCGCCGATTTTCAAATGGGGCTCTCTCGTGCGGCTTATATCGTGGCCCGCGCAAACTCTACCTGCGCAACAAGGCCGTTTGCAAAGACGCAGTCCGCTCCTTGAATTGCCTCACTATCACAGCGAAGTTTCCAACCATGACAGCAAATATTACGATACTCACCACAGGTCCCCCGACACACATCCCCGCTTAAGCGGGGATTCAAATCAAAAAACCTTGACACTCTGGGGAAGTCCTTGCAAACACAATAGAGGTGGTAACGGCCCCACAAGATCTTGATTGATGCCTACGTCTGTTTGATGGCGGAACCCACCTACTTTCAGTAGGTGGTAGTTCAGTTTTCCTTCAACGATTCATAAAGGAATCGTTTTCGTTCCCGCCCTTGCGCAGTGATTTTCCCGGGGCGAATGGTTACTTCAGTGAGCTGAGCACTGACCCAAACTGGCACGAAAAGACTGATCTTCTCAGTGGTTCAGAGATTTCTAATATGGTCGATCATAAGGGTACAACTGGGAGAGGAATCATCGTCATGTTTCTAAGAACCATCCGCAGCAAATTGATCGCTGTATTAATCGTCTCTGTGGCTGGGATGGTAGTTGTATCAACTTTGTCATTATTCGCCGAGCGAGAGACCCTGCTGGAAGATAGAAAGGTCAAGACCCGGCATTTGGTTGAATCTGCCCACGGCATCCTCGATCATTTTGCCACTCGCCAGAAGAAAGGCGAAATCAACGAAGAAGAAGCCAAGGTAGCTGCCCTCGGATTGCTCAAAACCATCCGCTACGAGAGCAAGGAATATTTCTGGGTAAATGATCTGGGCAAGCCCGTGCCGAAGATGGTGATGCATGCCACCATACCTGCCCTGGACGGCAAAGTACTCGATGATGCGAAATTCAACAAAGCCACTCTGGCGCAGGCCGGTGTAAGCGGCCAGTCGGAAAAACTCGACAATAAGAATCTCTTTATCGCTTTCAACGATGTGGTCGAAAAAGCCGGGGATGGATTCGTCACCTATATGTGGCCTAAGGCGGTAGCTGGCGGAGGCGTAACGACAGAACTGTACCCGAAGCTCTCTTACGTCAAGAAGTTCGAACCCTGGAACTGGGTGATCGGTTCCGGCATTTATGTGGATGACGTCGATGACATCTTTCGTCAGCATGCCCTTACCTTGATCAGCATCGACCTGATGATCGCAGCGGTCATAGGCGGCATCATTTTCTACCTAGTCCGTGGCATCTCCTTGCCTATTGCACAGATTCGTGACGCCATTACGTCCATCCAGGAAACGCGGGATCTGTCGAGAAGAGTCAGCATCGAAGGAAATAACGAACTCAGCGAGATTGCCCACGCCTTCAACAAGATGCTCACGAACTTCCAGGAACTTATTCGCAGCGTGATTGACAGTTCTCAACATGTGATGGAACTGACCTCACGCCTCTCCCAATCGGCCATGCACGTGGCAAGTGCCTCCACTGAACAGAGCAAGGCTTCGGAATCGATGGCCGCGTCATTGGAACAGACGCAGAGCAGCATCCAGCGTGTGGCCTCAAACTCGGGGGACGCACAGAAAATCGCTGAGGAAGCCGGTCTTCTTTCCCAGCAGGGAGAGACCACGGTTCACAATGCCGCCAACGAAATGACACTTATTGCTGAATCTGTTCAGCAATCGGCGCAATTTATCGAAGAGTTGAGCAGAAATTCTGACAGCATCTCCGCAATCGCTAATGTGATTAAGGAAATCGCTGATCAGACCAATTTGTTAGCCCTCAATGCGGCTATCGAAGCCGCTCGTGCTGGCGAGGCGGGACGGGGATTCGCAGTGGTTGCCGACGAAGTTCGGAAACTCGCCGAACGCACGACACAATCGACACTTGAAATCGCCAAGATGATCGAAAGCATCCAGACTGGCACGGTGAATGCGGTACGCAGCATGCAAGAGGGTAGTTCGCGAGTACAGGGTGGCGTAACGCTAGCACGGGAAGCCGGCGAATCAATGAATCAGATTCGCGAAGGTGCGAGTCGGGTGACTGCAGCTATTGACGGCATCACCTCTGCGCTCAACGAACAGAGTGCGGCGACCCAGCATGTCGTGGAGAATATTGGGCATATTGTCTCTATGGCTGAGCGCAATAGTTCCGAAACAGGAGAGATTGCCCTGACAGCGGAAAACCTTGAAAAACTTTCGAAGCAGCTTCAGGACGTGGTGAACGTTTTTCATGCCTAAGCCGTAAGCGTGAGTTTCTACCAGGAAGATCCACGAAAGGGTTTGGTAGACATTACATCCTTATCGCGCCCTACATACGCCAAATGCTAGTTCAAGAGAAATAGCTTATCGAAATTTGCAACTTTCAAAGTTTGTCTGACTATGCCATAGGCACCCGTCAGCGAAACCGTCTTCCCGGTCACTCTTGCACTCTCACGTAACTCGAGAAGTAGTCCAAGGGCGGAGCTATCAATGTACTCTATACCATCCAGGTTGATTTTAATTTCTTTGATGGACGAGTCAGCGAGAGGACGCTTGACTACGGCACGGAAAACCTACTGCTACCGCGCCACATCTCTACTCTACTGGGAAGGGACGCTGGTGTACAAGCCCTAAATCGAAGATTTTGAATTACTTCGAGCGGCTGCTTTCTCGATTTTGC
Source organism: Betaproteobacteria bacterium (assembly GCA_016234745.1). Classification (GTDB taxonomy): domain Bacteria; phylum Pseudomonadota; class Gammaproteobacteria; order Burkholderiales; family Rhodocyclaceae; genus JACRAR01. The sequence continues at coordinate 209,121 of JACRAR010000030.1, forward strand.
TAATCGGAGCCAATGACCGCTCTCATAATTCATCATGTAGGCAGAGGCCGAGTTCCTGTCTCATGGCAAGCCAAGAAATTCGAGTTGTGTTTCGCTCGCTCCTCCATTACTCCACTCGCACTACCTGGCCGAAAGCCGCGCTGGGCAAGGGTGTTGTGCGTAAGGCGCCTTACGCACAAACAGAGAATGTAGAGAGGAAATCCCCGAAAGCAGGGGTTGAGTGCCAAATCCGGGCTATCCACGCCTTACGCACACATCGACGGTGTCTCTGTGTGGAAACTCGCGGAACCGCGCCACCGTTGGCCTTTACGGGGGAAACAAAAAAGCCTGGGGGTTACCCAGGCTTCTTCGTATGAAACGATTTTTCTAAGTTTAGTGGTGGAGAAGAGGAGGATCGAACTCCCGACCTCCGCATTGCGAACGCGGCGCTCTCCCAGCTGAGCTACTTCCCCGAAGGGCGGTATTTTACAGAGTATGAACGGGCAGGGGAAGGTGGTCCTTATCGATTCGGATTACTCTCCAACCACGTCCGCCCCCTTGGGCGGCACGAAGCGGAACAAGCCGGGAGCAAGCGCGGGATTGCGCTCGAACTGGCTGAATTGCAGGCGGGTGGTCTGGCCGAAGTTGTCGCGCACTTCCATGCTTTGCGGCAGGTTGTCCTTGAAACCGATGCGAACGCGCTCGAAGTTGCCGTCTTGTGCCTTGGGGGTCGCTTCAATGAGTTCAAGCCCTTCGCTGCTGCCGGCGTCAACAATGTGGAAATGTTTTTCCAGCGCCGCGTCTCCGGCGAGGAGGGCGGCGGGGCTGGAACCCAGGGCCTGACCGAGCTTCTTGACCGATACCTGATTCAGGTCCTGGTCATGGACCCAGAGTTTTTCGCCGTCGCCCACGATCAGTTGGTAGTAGGGCTTGTCGTAAGTCCAGCGAAACTTGCCGGGACGCGCCAGGGCGAAGGTTCCTTGCGACAGCTGCGGCATGCGTCCCGATTTGCTGCTTACCGACTGGGTGAAATGGGCGCGGGCGCTTTGCGTCGTGGTCAGGAAGACCTTGAATTGGTCAGTGCCTGAGGCCGAAGCGATGTTGCAGCATGCGATCGCGAGACAGCCCAGCAATCCGCGGGGAAATGATTTTTGCATACCGTCATTCGTTCCGCTCCGGCACCAGTACTTCACGGCTGCCGGCGCCGTTCATCGGGGAAACCAGTCCAGCCCGTTCCATTTGCTCGATCATGCGTGCGGCCCGGTTGTAACCGATGCGCAGGTGGCGCTGGACCAGGGAGATCGACGGACGGCGGGTTTTCAGGACAACCTCGACCGCCTGGTCGTACATCGGATCGTCTTCCCCTGCGGCATCGCCGGGTTCTCCTTCGCTGCCGCTGCCTTCGCCCACCGGTGCGTCGAGGATGCCTTCGACAAAGTCCGGCGCGGCGACTTTCTTCAAGTGCTCGACCACGCGATGCACTTCGTCGTCGGAGACGAAAGCGCCATGCACGCGCACCGGCAGGCCGGTACCAGGCGCGAGAAAGAGCATGTCGCCTTGGCCGAGCAAGGTTTCCGCGCCCATCTGGTCGAGGATGGTGCGCGAATCGATTTTTGACGAGACCTGGAAGGAGATCCTGGTCGGAATATTGGCCTTGATGAGGCCGGTGATCACATCCACGCTCGGCCTTTGCGTGGCCAGGATCAGGTGGATGCCCGAGGCGCGTGCCTTCTGCGCCAGACGGGCGATGAGTTCCTCGACTTTCTTGCCGACCACCATCATCAGGTCGGCCAGTTCGTCGATCACCACCACGATATGAGGCAGGGTTTCGAGCGGCTCGGGCGATTCAGGCGTGATCGAGAAGGGATTGGCAAGATAGGTGCCGGCCTTCTGGGCGTCCTGGACCTTGCCGTTGTAGCCCGAGAGATTGCGCACGCCGAGTGCCGACATCAGCTTATAGCGCTTTTCCATTTCACCGACGCACCAATGCAAGGCGTTGGCGGCCTTGGACATGTCGGTGACGACCGGCGCCAGCAAATGCGGAATGCCGTCATACACCGACAATTCCAGCATTTTCGGGTCGACCAGGATCAGGCGCACATCCTTGGGTTCGGACTTGTACACCAGCGACAGGATCATCGCGTTGATGCCGACCGACTTGCCCGAGCCGGTGGTACCGGCCACCAGCAGATGCGGCATCTTGGCCAGGTCAACCACCATCGGCTGGCCGGAGATATCCTTGCCGAGGGCGATCACCAGCGGCACATGCAGATTGTGATAGGCCTTGGAGCCGATGATTTCGGTGAGGCGCACCGTCTGCCGCTTTGGGTTGGGCAGTTCCAGCGCCATGCAGGATTTGCCCGGCACCGTCTCCACCACGCGGATGCTGACGAGCGAGAGGGCGCGCGCCAGGTCCTTGGCGAGGTTGACGATCTGGCTGCCCTTGACGCCCACCGCCGGTTCGATTTCATAGCGTGTCACCACCGGGCCGGGATAGGCGGCCAGCACCTTGACCTCGACGCCGAAGTCGGCGAGCTTGCGCTCGATCAGGCGCGAGGTGTATTCCAGCGTGTCGGCGCCGGGCAGGTCGTCGGCGGTGTGGGAAGGTTCATCGAGCAGGTGCAGTGGTGGCAATGCGCCGCCCGGCGCGTCGAAAAACAGGGGTGCCTGGCGCTCTTTCTCGATGCGCGCCTCGACCTTGGGCGCCTTGGGAATCTCGAGCAGTTGCGGCTCGATCTTGATCGGCGGCGACGGGTGTTCCTCGACCTTCTTGCGCACGACCTCGATCACCGCTTCCCGCTGCTGCGCGACACTGCGGCCGATGCGGCGATCCTGCCAGGTTTGCCACAAGCGGCAAATGCCCAGCCAGGTCAGTTCGAGCAGCGTGCCCACATGTTCGGCGAAGCGCAGCCAGGAGATTCCCAGGAACAGGCTCATGCCTGCGGCAATCAACACCAGCAGCATGAGCGTGGCGCCGCTGTAGCCGAGCTGGCTGGCGGCAAACCGGCCGATCTCGTAGCCGAACATGCCGCCGGGCGCCAACGGCAACTGGATCTTCAGGCTGTAGAAACGCATGGTCTCGATGCCGCAACTGCCGATCATCAGCAAGATGAAGCCGCACAAGGCGATCAGGAACGGACGCCGGTCGCCGGACATGAAGCCCAGGCTGTCAAGACGGCGATAACCCCAGACCACGGCAAACAGCAGGAACAGCACCCACCACCACGCGGATATGCCAAACAGGTAGAAAAGCAGGTCGGCCAGCCAGGCGCCGATGCGGCCGCCGGGGTTGTTGATGCGGTCTGCGGAAGCCGCATGCGACCAGCCTGGATCGGCAGTATTGAACCCGCCGAGGATCAACAGCAGGTAGCCGGCCAGCGCCGCCAGCGCCAGCCACCGCGCTTCCTGCAGCAGAGCGACGATTTTTTCAGGCAGCGGCTGGGTAATGGTCTTTTCGGCCAAGGGTTTTGGGCCTGTTCAGGATTGGTCGGTGCGGGTTGTCTTGATTATACCGATGGAGGTACCCCGGAAAGCCCGAAGAACGCTGAAAAGCCGCCACTTTTCAGGTGCTTTCGATATCCTTGTGGAGCCAGATGCTCCCGTCGCGTTCTTCAATCAGCCCGCGCAACTGCAAATCGCGCATGACCCGGCTGACCATTTCGCGCGAAGCGCCGATGGTCTTGGCGATATCCTGGCGCGTGATGCGCCGCGTCACCACTTTGCGCCCGTCTTGAGTCTCGGCCATCTCGAGCAGGAGGCGAGCGACCCGTCCATAGACATCCACCAGGGCCAGGCTCTCGATCTTGCGGTCGGCCTCGCGCAGGCGCTTCACCAGGCTGAAGATGATGTACAGCGAGACCTCGAAGTTTTCCGCGAGGCAGTTCTTGAAATCCTCTTTGGCAATCACCACCAGGTCGCAGGGTTCGGTCGAGATCACCGTGGCGGAACGCGGATGATCGTCGATTACCCCCATCTCGCCGAACAACTCTCCGGGGGCGAGGATCGACAGGATCACTTCGCGCCCTTCCTGATCGCTGATCTGGACTTTGAGTTCGCCGTTGAGGATCAGATAGATGTTGTCGGTGCGGTCGCCCGCCTGGAGCACCGTGGTATGCCGCGCAACATGGCGCATCGAGGCGAAGCCGGCGATTTTCGTCAGGCGTTCGTTGCTCAGCGTTTCGAACATCGGCAAGGTGCGCAGTGCGGTGATTGAGACGGGCAATGGGGTTGTCATTTAATGCTCCGGATCGGCAAGTGCAATCCTATTATCATATTCCCTATCCGCGACAAGGCAAAACGTTAGGATCGGTCAAAGTATAATCATGCCCATCGCAACTTTTTCAGGATATTCACCATGACTACTCGCCATGCCCGTCTGCTGATTCTTGGTTCCGGCCCGGCCGGCTATACCGCGGCAGTCTATGCCGCGCGTGCCAACCTCAAACCGGTGCTGATTACCGGGCTGGCGCAGGGCGGGCAACTCATGACCACCACCGAAGTCGACAACTGGCCCGCCGATGCCGACGGGGTGCAGGGTCCGGAACTCATGGCGCGCTTCCAGAAACATGCCGAACGCTTCAATACCGAATTCATCTTCGACCACATTCATACCGCGCAACTCACCCAGAAGCCATTCACGCTGATCGGCGATGCCGGCACCTATACCTGTGATGCCCTGATCATCGCCACCGGCGCCTCGGCGCAATATCTTGGCCTGCCCTCCGAGGAAGCCTTCTCCGGCAAGGGCGTTTCCGCTTGTGCCACCTGCGACGGTTTCTTCTACAAGAATCAGGATGTCGCGGTGATTGGCGGCGGCAACACCGCCGTCGAGGAAGCCCTTTATCTGGCCAATATTGCGCGGCATGTCACGGTCGTGCATCGTCGCGAAAAATTCCGCGGCGAGAAAATCCTGCATGACAAGCTGTTCGAAAAGGAAAAAGCCGGCAAGGTCACCATCAAGTGGAACAACACCCTGGATGAGGTCCTGGGCGACAAGAGCGGCGTTACCGGCATGCGCATCAAAAACGTCAAGACCGGTGCCACCGAAGACCTTCCGCTCATGGGTGTCTTCATCGCCATCGGCCACAAGCCCAACACCGACCTGTTTGTCGGGCAACTCGAGATGGACGGCGGCTACATCGTCACCGAGGGCGGCCGCAACGGCAATGCCACGCAAACCAGCATCCGCGGTGTTTTTGCCGCCGGCGACGTGCAGGATCACATCTATAAGCAGGCCGTCACCAGCGCGGCAACCGGCTGCCAGGCGGCGCTCGACGCCGAACGCTACCTCGACGACCTGGGGTAGCCATGACGCAAAGACGCACGCCGGTCGGTCTCAACCCCGACGAGCGCGCGCTCTTCCGGGAAGCCGTGGCGGATGCGGTGCCGCTGGTCTCCGGCAAGGTGCACCATGAACCGCCGCGTCCCTTGCCGATCCCGCATCAACATCTGCGCGACGAAGCCGAGGCGCTCAATGAATCTCTCGCGCCGGCGCCCATCGAGGTTCTGCTCGAAGGCGGCGACGAGCTCGCCTTTCTGCGCAGCGGTCTGGCACGTACCCTGTTGCGTGATTTGCGCCGAGGTCGCTGGGTCACGCAAGCCGAGCTTGATCTGCACGGCATGAGCCGTATCGAAGCGAAACAGGCGCTAGCAGAATTTCTCGCGGCCTGCCTGGCGCAAGGTCATCGCTGTCTGCGCATCGTGCATGGCAAAGGCTTGCGCTCGCCGGGTCGCGAGCCGGTGCTCAAGGAACTGGTGCGCCATTGGCTCGCCCAGCGCAATGAGGTGTTGGCCTATTGCCAGGCGCGTGCCGCGGATGGCGGCGGCGGGGCGGTGACGGTGCTGTTGAGGGGATCGCGCTAATCCAGTAAGCGAAGCGATCTGAATAGTCACCCCTTTCCCTGGGAAGGGGGCCAGGGGGATGGCACAGCAATTGTGCCGCAAGGCGAGTCCAAGGCGAGTCAAACGAAGCCGCTAAATCGCGGCTTCATTTGACTCGCCCGTGCGAATGCGAACAACCTGCTCCACCGGCATCACGAAAATCTTGCCGTCGCCGATCTTGCCGGTGCGCGCGGCCTTGATGATGGCTTCAATCGCCGGGTCGACGGTCTCGTCGGCTACCACGATTTCGATCTTGATCTTGGGCAGGAAGTCGACCACGTATTCGGCGCCGCGATACAACTCGGTATGGCCTTTTTGCCGACCGAAACCCTTGACCTCGCAGACGGTGAGGCCGGCCACGCCGATCTCGGAAAGTGCCTCGCGCACTTCGTCGAGCTTGAAGGGTTTGATGATGGCTTCAATCTTTTTCATGTTTTCTCCTGCCTAGTATTCGTCACTGTAGTGCGATGTTATCGGATAACGCCAATCCTTGCCGAACCCGCGCCGCGTGACGCGGATGCCGACCGGCGACTGGCGCCGCTTGTACTCGTTGCGCTTGAGCATGCCCACCACGCGGCGCACGGCCTCTTCGGGATGCCCCAGGGCGATGATCTCGCGCGGGCTGAGATCCTGCTCCATGTAGGCTTCGATGATGGCGTCGAGCGTGGCGTAGGGGGGCAGGGTGTCCTGGTCGGTCTGGCCGGGCTTGAGTTCGGCCGAAGGCGCGCGGGTCAGAATGTTCTCCGGAATATCCCGGCTGACGGCATTGCGGTACTCGCAGAGACGATAGACGAAGGTTTTGTAGATGTCCTTGATGACGGCAAAGCCGCCGGCCATGTCACCATACAGCGTGGCATAGCCGACCGCCATTTCGCTCTTGTTGCCGGTGGTCAGGACGATGGCGCCGGTGCGGTTGGACAGCGCCATGAGGATCATGCCGCGAATGCGTGCCTGCAAATTCTCTTCGGTGGTGTCGCCCGGACTCTTGCTGCCGCAGGCATCGAGCTGCGGTGCGAGCACGGAGGCAAATTCGCGCATCAGCGGTTCTATGGCGATCTCGTCGTAGCGTACCCCGAGCTGGCGCACCATCGCGCGCGAATCGTCCAGGCTCATCTGCGCCGTGTAGGGCGAAGGCATCATCACCGCGCGCACCTTGTCGGCTCCCAGCGCATCGACGGCGATGGCCAGGGTCAGAGCCGAATCGACACCACCGGAGAGGCCGATGAGGGCGCCGGGAAAGCCATTCTTGCCGAGGTAGTCGCGCACACCCAGCTTGAGTGCGGCGTATACCTCCGCCTCCAGTGACTGAGCCGGCGCGACCGTTCCCGGCAGCAGTTTGCCCGCGGAGTATTCGACAATCTGCAGCGCTTCCTCGAAGGAGGGCATCTGCATGATCAGCGCGCCACTGCCATCCAGCACGAACGAAGCGCCATCGAATACCAGCTCATCCTGGCCACCGACCAGATTGACATAGACCGCCGGTATGTCGGTGGCGGAGATGCGTGCGCGCAGTACCTCGTAACGTTTTGCCTGCTTGTTGAGGTGATAGGGCGAGGCGTTCAAGGTCAGCAGCAGTTCCGCCCCGGCGGCGCGTGCCGCATCGGCGGCGCCGGCTTCCCAGACATCGGCGCAGATATTCACACCGCAGTGCACCCCCTTCAGCGTCACCACGCAGGGGAGCGTGCCGGAATCGAAATAACGTTCCTCGTCAAATACTTCGTAATTGGGCAAGCGGTACTTGCGATAGGTCGTCTCGATCTGTCCCTGGCGCAACAGGGAGGCGGCATTGAAGTGCTGCCCTTCATGCTCTTCCGGGTGACCAACCAGCAGCGCCAAGTTCGGGACGCGTTCGGCGGCGGATCGTGCAAGCTGGTTCAGTTCGCGTGAGGCGGTTCGATAGAAATCCGGCCGCAAGAGCAAGTCTTCCGGAGGGTAGCCGCACAGGGCCAGCTCGGGTGTAATCAACAAATCCGCGCCGAGCTGGGCCGCACGTTCCGCGCTGGCCAGGATGCGGCGCGAGTTGCCGGCTAAATCCCCGACCACGCAATTGATCTGGGCAATCGCGATGCGCAGCGGGTTCATGCAGTGTCTAAACCTCGTTCCCGCCGGTGCGGGAACGAGGGATGCCGGTTATTGCAACATTCAGCCGTCGAATCACAGGCGCTCGAAAACGCAGGCGATGCCTTGTCCGCCGCCGATGCACATGGTGACCAGGGCATAGCGGCCGTTGCTGCGCTGCAACTCATAGAGCGCCTTGGTGGCGATGAAGGCGCCGGAACAGCCGACCGGGTGGCCGAGGGCAATCGCACCGCCATTCGGGTTGGTCTTGGCCATGTCGAGGCCGAGACCCTTGGCGACCGCCAGCGCCTGCGCGGCAAAGGCTTCGTTCGACTCGATCACGTCCATCTTGTCCAGGCTCAGACCGGCGCGCTGCAGAGCGAGCTTGGAGGCCGGGATCGGTCCTTCGCCCATGATGTCGTTGGGCACACCCGCCAGGGCATAGGAGACGAGGCGTGCCATCGGCTTGTAGCCGGCCTTGGCGGCAGCGGCGGCATCGGCCAGCACGAAGAAGGAAGCGCCGTCATTGATGCCGGACGCATTGCCGGCGGTCACGGTGCCGCCATCCTTCTTGAAGGCCGGCTTCATCTTGGCCAGGGATTCCATGGTGGTGTTGGCCTTGACATGCTCGTCGGTGTCGAAAACCACCTCGCCCTTCTTGCTTTGCTGCACGATCGGCACGATCTGCGACTTGAAGCGCCCGTCGGCAATGGCCGCGGCGGCGCGGCGCTGGGATTCGACCGCGAAGGCATCCTGCTGTTCGCGCGTGATGCCCCATTTCGTGGCCAGATTCTCGGCGGTGATGCCCATGTGGCCGACGCCGAACGGATCGGTCAGCACGGCCACCATCATGTCGAGCGCTTTGGCGTCGCCCATGCGGGCGCCGGAGCGCATCGCCGGCAACATGTAGCTGCCGCGCGACATCACTTCGACGCCGCCGCCGATGCCGTAGTCGCAATCACCCAGCATGATCGCCTGGGAAGTCGAAACGATGGCCTGCAGACCCGAACTGCACAGGCGATTCACCGCCATGGCCACCGAATCCATCGGCAGCCCGGCCTGGATCGAGGCCACGCGCGCCACATAGGCGTAACGCAACTCGGTGGGAATGCAGTTGCCGACCGTTACATAATTGATTTGCTTGGGGTCTACGCGGGAACGCTGCACGGCCTCTTTCATGACCATGCCGGCCAGTTCGGCCGGCTCGATCCCGCTGAGAGCCCCGCCGAACGTGCCGATCGCGGAACGCACAGCACTCAATATCACTACTTCTCTTTTGTCAGCCATTTGCACTTCTCCTGATGAAAAAATCAACCTACCCAACTCGCCACCCAGAACAGTGCCAGCAACAGCAGGCATAGCACCAGGGTGCGCCAAACAAGACCAATCGTGCTTTGCATGAAATCGGCATCGGCTTCATCGCCAAGCCCCAATTCCGGGCGTTCGCTCAATTCGCCGGACTGTTCCACCGGCGCTCCCAAACGTACACCCAGTGCGCCGGCACCGCTGGCCAGCAGGATGCCGTTGCCCGCCTCGGGCCAGCTTGCCGCCTGGGTGCGCCAGCAATGCACCGCATCCTCGAAGTCGCCGACCATGGCAAAGCTCGCTGCCGTGATGCGCAATGGCAGCCAATCGAGATAAAAGAATGCGCGTTGGGCGAATTCACCAAACCCGCCGTAACCCGGCCGACCCCAGTGCATGCCGAAGAACAGCGCGACCCGATACAGCAGAGCACCCGCCGGCCCGAGCAGGAAGAACCACAGCATTGGCGCAAACACGTGGCGATGCGAGGCGACCAGCGCCTGCTCGATGGCCAGCCGCGCCACTTCGCCGGACGCCAGGTGATCAGCGGAGTGCCCGCGCCATTCGCCCAGCAGGGCGCGGGCGCGTTCGAGTTCTCCCAGGCGCAACGCCAGGTGAATGTCGGTGAAATAATGGCTGAAATGACGAAAACCCAGCGTCAGATAAATCAGTGCAACATTCAGCAGCAACGACAGCAAAGGCAGCAGCCAGGCCAGCAGGAATTGCAGCAGCAGGATGACGCCGACAAGAGGCAGCACTGCGATGAGCCAGGCGATCTTGCCGTGGCGATACTGGCCGTCGTTGAAGCGCTCCTCGAGAAAGCCCGCGAAACGGGTCAGGGGCTTGTTCACGAAGCGCTGCTGCGGCAGCGGCTGAACCTGCTCAAGGAGCAGAGCGATAACGATGGAAAACAGGGTCATGCCGGACAGTCAGGAGAGACGTAAAAAGTTGTGATGCAGAGATATTGTGCACGTGCACAATACCACAGCACCGGCTAATATCAGTCAACCGCTAACAGGAAATGTCGCAAACTGACGAGCATTCCCGCAGTGGCTCCCCAGATGTAGTAACCCTCCCAAGGCATGGCGTAATACTCGCGCATGCTGCCCCGATACTCGATCTTGTGCCGCAGGCAGTTGGCCGGATCGAGCAGGAAGCTGAGTGGCGTCTCGAAAGCCTCAGCGACCTCGAAATCATCGAGTTTGAGATTCAACGGTGGATGCACCAGGCCAACCACCGGCGTGATCGAAAAACCGGTGCCGGTGCGGTATTCCGGCAACAAGCCAAGCACTTCGACCTGGTCCGGTGACAGGCCGACTTCTTCCTGGGCTTCGCGCAGTGCGGTTTCGATTGGCGAGGCATCCTGCTCCTCGCAGCGTCCGCCGGGAAAGCTGATTTGGCCGGCGTGGTCACGCAGGTGGGCGGTGCGCTGGGTGAGCAGCACGGTCAGGCCGGTTTTGCGCGGCACCAGCGGCACCAGCACTGCTGCTGCGGTGAGTGGCTGGGTGAGGGGCTCGTTCCAGTCCGGCTCAACCACGCTAGGGAAGTCGTGGCTGCCTTTGGCGGCAAAGCGCACGCGCAAGTGGTCGAGGGTGGGGTGAATCACCGGCGTGCGCTCAACACAATGTCATTCCTGATCAGGAGTCGAGAACAAGCCGGGTTAATCACGAAAGTTATTGAACTGCAGCGGTACATCGGTCACCGCCTTCTTGACCAGGGCGATGGTCTCCTGCAGCAGGTCGCGCTTGGCCCCTGAGACGCGCACCGTATCTCCCTGGATGTTCGCCTGCACCTTGAGCTTGCTGTCCTTGATGTGGCGCACGATCTTTTTCGCCAGATCGCCTTCAATGCCGACTTTGAGACGGATTTCCTGCTTTGCCTTGTTGCCGCTGATTTTCTGCGGTTCCTGCTTGTCCAGGCAGCGCACATCGACACCGCGCTTGGCAAACTTGGCGGTCAGGATGTCGTATACCTGGCCGAGCTTGAAGTCGTCGTCGGCAAACAGGGTCAAGAGTTTTTCGCCCATTTCAATGCGGGCATCCGAGCCCTTGAAGTCGAAGCGATTGCTGACTTCCTTGTTAGCCTGGTCAACTGCGTTGTGCAATTCGACCTGATCGATTTCTGAAACGATGTCGAAGGATGGCATGGCTTCTTCTCTCGTAAATTGGTGGCTCAGATCATACCGCACCTGACAGTGTTTGATCGCTTACAGCTTGGCCCAGGCGCCGCCACGTTTCTTTGCCGTCGCATCATCCGGGCCTCCCAGCTTGACGATGCCGGTTTCCGCGGGAGGAGCGAACTCCTGGGGCAGGCTCATCTCCTGGATCTCGGCTATTTCTTTTTCCTGGTTTCGTTTTAAAGCGTTGTAGCCGTGCCGGGCTGCGTCGTAAGCCGCCAGTGCGGATTTGTACTTGGAACGGGTAAATTCGCGGTATACGTCTTCGACGATGGACACCGCGACCGTAATGCCAACGGCAGTCCCGAGCGGGAGCAGGATCAATTCGGACATGGATTCAAGTATGCCCCGGTAGATGGGGCCGGCAATTTTCGAACTTTCGAACAGGAACACGCCAATTCCGCTGACGGCGCCAGTGATCACGCCAGTTCTTGAGGTTTTGCCCTCGGTCAGGGATTCGTCCGAAATGTTTGGGGGTAAATAGTCTTCTCGCCGCGGCGGATGGAGTACCTGCTGCTGCAACAAGCGAATGCTGTGTCCCTTGAATTCCTCAAGGCATGCGGGAAGCAGCCGAAAGCCTTCGAGCAATCGATCAATTGCAGTGTTGTACGCAAACAAGGTTTTCGATTCGGCTATCGCTTCGGCGGAGCCTGGTATTTCCGTGGTTGCTGCAAAGCTCCGCAGACGCATGTCTTCGATGGAGACATCCATGAAGGAAAAGTCCCGCAAGATCTTCAGTGCACGCCGATAACGCTCGGCGACCTGCTTGTAGCGCTCCTCGTAACGCTCAAGCGCCTGTTGCAGGACGCCGTCGAGGAAATCCTTCGCGGCGACGAAATCCGGATCGCCAATGGCATGAAGAGCACGTTCAACATCGAGCAGGATGGCATCGGCGAGCCGCTCCGCGGCTTCCTTGCGCATGCCCTTCAGAAAAAGGGCGCGACCGAGTTGATACATCCCGGCGGCATGGGTCGGCAGGGTATTCAAGCCTTTACGGGTGTGTGCAATCGCGTCCTCGATGTCGCCCGCAACCAGGGCTGCGCGTCCGGCGCAGATCATTGCGTGCCCGGCTTCGACTGGATGCGTGGCAGCGGCCAGCCGTGCCGCAGTCAGGAAGGCATGCTGGGCCAAGGGTGGATTCACGATGCCGGGCGAGGTATTGCGGTAGCTTCCCAGCCGGATGAGTCCCATGAGAAAATGAAAGCGAAACTCGCTTTTGTTGCCCTGATTGGTTCCCTCGCCATCGATGGCGCGCGAGACGGATTGGAAAGCCTCCCTATATAACTGCTGGCGGAACTGGCTGCACCCCTGTTCGAATTGCTCGTACGCCCATTTACTTCCCGCCGTCTTGTTCTGCTGGACCAGTTCATCCAATTCGAAGTTGATCTGGCTTTGAGCGATCAATCCGTCGGTGCATCCCCAATGCAGCTGATTCCCCGCTTCGGCGCCATCACTCTCTCCCGTCTCCATGGCCGGCATGACCTGGGACAGCATGGTGAAGCCGTGCTCCAGATTCGCCGGCGCGACGGCGATACCACGCTCCGACAACTGCGGGTTGGTTGCGACGCGGTCCTTGAACTGGTTGTCTATGCCAAAGCGAAGCGTTCCCTCGGGCTGCTTGATCCGCAGAAAATCTCCATAGGACAGTCTGGCACTGGGAGTGTGATCGTAGAGAGAGGAGAACTCATTCGGGAGCATGAGTCGGCCTGTTTTCCCCTGGATCTTTGAGGTACTCAGAGAGGCTGTTTCATGGATAAGGTGGGCGCAAATCAGCCGAAATGGCACACATAGTGATAAGGCTCGCCGCTGACCTCGATGTCGAAGCTGGAGTTGGCCGGCACCTTGAAGGATTCCCCGGCAGCATAGCGGGTCCACGCCGTTTCGCCCTTGATGCGCACGCGGCAGGCACCGGCGACACCTTCCATGATTTCCGGCACGCCGGTGTTGAAAGTCAGCGTGGCCGGGAGGATTACACCCACGCTTTTCCTGGTGCCGTCGGCAAATTGCACGGTATGGCTGACGCACTTGCCGTCGAAGTACACATTGGCCTGCTTGATGATGCTGACATTATCGAATTGAGACATGGCTAGATTCCCCAAAGTTTCTGGATGATGCTTTTGGCGACGAAGCCGAACATGCCGAAAGCGAGAACGAAGAACAGCACGAAAGTCCCCGTGCGTCCCGCCTTCGACTTATATGCCAGTTCACCGACGATGAACAGCATGTACAGGATGAACGCGCTGACGCCGTAGGTGACGAAGAACTCGGAAAACTGTTCTTCACTGAAGCCGAACACTCCGCCGCCTTACTTCTTGCGCTTGGCAAGATTGGCGGCGATGCGCATGCGCAGTGCATTGAGCTTGATGAAACCGGCAGCATCCTTCTGGTCGTAGGCGCCCGCATCGTCCTCGAAGGTGGCGATGGTTGGATCGAACAGGGAGTCGGTTTTCGAGTCGCGCCCGACGACCACGACGTTGCCCTTGTACAGCTTCAGCCGCACCCAGCCATTGACGTTCTGCTGGGTGTGGTCGATCAGTGCCTGCAGCGCCTTGCGCTCCGGACTCCACCAGTAACCGTTGTACACCAGGCTGGCGTAGCGTGGCATCAGGTCGTCCTTGAGATGCGCCACTTCGCGGTCGAGGCAGAGCGACTCGATGGCGCGGTGTGCGCGCAGCAGGATGGTGCCGCCGGGGGTTTCATAGCAGCCGCGCGATTTCATGCCGACGTAGCGATTCTCGACCAGGTCGAGGCGGCCGATGCCGTTCTTGCCGCCGAGTTCGTTGAGCTTGGCGAGCAACTGGTGCGACTTGAGCTTCTTGCCGTTGAGGGCGACCGGATCGCCGCACCTGAATTCGATGTCGACGTATTGCGCCTTGTCCGGCGCCTGCTCGGGCGAGACCGTCCACCGCCACATCGACTCCTCGGCTTCCGCGGCGGGGTTTTCCAGATGACGGCCTTCGAATGAGATATGCAGCAGGTTGGCATCCATCGAATACGGGGAGCCGCCTTTCTTGTGTTTCATGTCCACCGGAATGCCGTGCTTCTCGGCATAAGCCATGAGTTTCTCGCGCGACAGCAGATCCCATTCGCGCCACGGCGCGATCACCTTGACGCCGGGCATCAGTGCGTAGGCACCGAGCTCGAAGCGCACCTGGTCGTTGCCCTTGCCGGTGGCGCCATGCGAGATGGCATCGGCGCCGGTCTTGCGGGCGATCTCGACCAGGCGCTTGGCGATCAGCGGCCGGGCGATCGAAGTGCCGAGCAGATACTCGCCTTCGTAGATGGCGTTGCAACGGAACATGGGAAAGACAAAATCGCTGACAAATTCTTCGCGCAAATCGTCGATGAAAATGTTCTTCTTCTTGATTCCCAGCTTGAGCGCCTTGGCCCGCGCCGGCTCGAGTTCCTCGCCCTGGCCGAGGTCGGCGGTGAAGGTCACCACTTCACAGCGATAGGTATCCTGCAGCCACTTCAGGATCACTGAAGTATCCAAGCCGCCCGAGTAGGCCAGCACCACTTTCTTGATGTCGCTCATGAGTTTGTTATTCCTATCCAGATCAATGATTCAATTTGCCCAGCAGCAGAAACTCCAGCAGCGCCTTCTGCGCGTGCAGGCGATTTTCAGCTTCTTCCCAAACTATGCTCTGCAGACCGTCGATCACCGCCGCGGCAACTTCCTCGCCGCGATGTGCCGGCAGGCAATGCATGAACAAGGCGTCGGGGCGGGCGCGCTGCATCATTTCGGCATCGACCTGCCAGTCCTCGAAGTCACGCAAGCGTTCTTCGTTCTCGGCTTCAAAGCCCATGCTGGTCCACACGTCGGTGGTCACCAGGTCGGCGCCTGTGGCGGCTTCGAGTGGATCGGCAAATTGCCGGTAGTGATCCGTTCCCAGCAGCCCGGCGCGCTCGGGTTCGACTTCGTATCCGGGCGGCGTCGACACGCGCACATTGAAGCCAAAGATTTCGGCGGCCTGCAGCCAGGTATTGCAGACATTGTTCGAGTCGCCGATCCAGGCGACGGTCTTGCCGGCGATGCTGCCGCGCTGCTCAATGAAGGTGTAGATATCGGCAAGGATCTGGCAGGGGTGGTACTCGTTGGTCAAGCCGTTGATCACCGGCACACGCGAGTTGGCGGCAAAGCGCTCGATGATTTCCTGCTCGTAGGTGCGGATCATGACGATGTCGCTCATGCGCGAAATGACTTGGGCCGCATCCTCGACCGGCTCGCCGCGCCCCAGTTGCGAGTCGCGCGTGTTGAGATAGATCGCCGAGCCGCCGAGCTGCTGCATGCCGGCTTCGAAAGAGAGCCGCGTGCGCGTGCTGGCCTTCTCGAAAATCATCACCAGGGTGCGATCGGTCAGCGGCCAGTATTGCTGATAAGACTTGAACTGCGTCTTGATGCGCCGGGTGCGCTCGAACAGATACTCGAACTCGGCGCGGCTGAAGTCTTTGAACTGAAGGAAATGCCGGGGTGCAGCCCTGGCGATACTTGCAGACATGACTAGGCTCCCAGAAACTCGCGGATTACGCGGGAGAGCGTCGTCACCAGTTCCTGCGCCTGGTTGGCATCAAAAATCAAGGGCGGCAGCAGACGTATCACCTTGTCCGCGGTCACATTGATGAGCAGGCCGGCGGCCATGGCGCGCTCGACGAGCTCACCGCAATTGCGGTCGAGTTCGATGCCGATCATGAGGCCGTCGCCGCGAATTTCAGTGACCGCGGCGATGCCATCGAGCGCCTTGCGCAGATCTTCCCGTATGGCTTCGCCGAGTGCATGGGCGTGTGCCATCAAGCCGTCCTGCTCGATGACGTCGAGCGTGGTCAACGCCGCAACGCAGGCGAAGGGATTGCCGCCGAAGGTGGAGCCGTGGTTGCCCTGCTTGAATACGCCCGTTGCCACGCCCGCCGCAAGACAGACGCCGATCGGCACGCCCGAGCCAAGACCTTTGGCCAGGGTCATCACGTCGGGCAATATGCCGGCATGCTGATGGGCAAACCAGCGGCCGGTGCGGGCTGTGCCGCATTGCACCTCGTCGACGATCAGCAGCCAGCCCTTGGCATCGCAGATTCGCCGCAGACCCTGCAGGTATTCGCTGTGCGCCAGGCGGATGCCGCCTTCTCCCTGGATCGGTTCGATCATCACGGCGACGACATTGGCATTATGCAGGGCGACCGCCTCTACCGCCGCCAGATCGTCGAATGGAACGCGCACGAAGCCCGTCACCAGTGGTTCGAAGCCGGCCTGTACCTTGCGGTTGCCGGTTGCCGAGAGCGTTGCCAGGGTACGCCCGTGAAAGGCTTTTTCCATGACGACGATGGCCGGTTGTTCGATGCCCTTGTTGTGACCGTAGAGCCGCGCCAGCTTGATCGCTGCCTCGTTGGCTTCGCAACCGGAATTGCAGAAAAAAGCTTCCTGCATGCCAGACAGCTCGGCAAGCCTGTCCGCCAATTTTTCCTGTTCGCGGATCTGGTACAGGTTGGAGGTGTGAATCAGGCGCGCGGCCTGGTCGGCCAGCGCCTTGACCAGCCGCGGGTGGGCATGTCCCAGGGTGTTGACGGCGATGCCGGCGAGCGCGTCGAGATAACGACGTCCTTGCTCGTCGTATATCCAGGCACCCTGCCCATGGGTAAATGCTATCGGCAACCGGGCATAAACATTCATCTGATGCGTCATGGCGACCTTGCAACCTTGCGAAAACATTGATTCCAAATAATCACGGCGGCTTGCGCCGCCGTGATTTGGCAAGAAACTCAACGCATAACTTGCACAAAGGTGCATCTTATGTGAAAAATAGCGCCCTGTACAGAGAGGGGATGATGGCGCGGATCGTAGTTTTCAACCAGAAAGGCGGTGTCGGCAAGACCACCACCGCGCTTAATCTTGGCGCCGCCATGGCACGCGCAGGACGCAAGGTCCTGCTCGTCGACCTTGATCCGCAGGCGCACTTGTCTGCGATCCACGGCAAGGCGCTGAAAGATGTCGGCGCCAGCATGTTCGCGTTCTACCGCGACAACATCCCGCTCGCCAACCTGGTCATCGACTGGCCCGACATCGGGCAACTGATTCCGGCCCATGCCGAACTGATCAAGGTCGACTCGATCTTCGGCAAGGGGCCGAATATCCTGAGTCGGTTGAATCAGGGACTGACGACTTTCGACAATAATAGCAGCGATGTCCTGATCGACTGCTGCCCATTTCTTGGTGTGCTGTCACTCAACGCGATTTTCGCTGCCGACCATGTGCTGATCCCGATTTCCTCCGACTTTCTCTCGATGCGCGGCGCCTTGCAGATCGAGCGCACCCTCTCGGCGCTCGAACCCGTGCTCAAACGCCGTGTCGGCCGGCACTACCTGCTGACCCGCTTCGAGCGACGCCGCAACATGAGCTTTGAAGTGCAAAAACGTCTCATCGAACATTTCGGTGAAGAAGTCTGCGAGACGGTGATTTCGGAAAATGTCGCAGTCGCCGAAGCGCCCGCCATGAACAAGGATATTTTCAGTCATGCCGCCGACAGTCGCGGTGCGCAGGACTATGCCGCGCTGCTCGAAGAGCTGAAAGCCAAGGGAATTTTGTAGCGACCTGCGTTTCTGTGTCCGGCGCCAAGCTTGGGTCGCGCGCCGAATTGCCCCAAGAAGAATGCTAGCGGGTGATGATACTCAGGACATCCTCGAAATTTGCCGGGGGTGTGCGCACGGCCCCATGATGACAGACACAGCCGAGGATTTCGCAATCACGATAAATCTGACGTAGCTTGCGCTGCGCATCGTCTTCATCCTGACCGTGGATCATCAGGTTGTCGACGACCAAACCAACGCGCGTACGTATCCGGAAAGCGTACTTGGTCAGTGCCGGAGCAAACATGAAAAAAAGCCCTTAATCCTCAATAAGATCACTCAAGTATATGGAGAGTGTCGCATAAAATCAAGCTAGCGGGCTATTTTTTATGGAAATTATCGGAGGCCCCAAGCATTGGCGCGGCAAAGCAACGGATTTCCAGCGGAAATCCAGGAGGGGTGCGGAGGTGGGGGTCAAGCCGGACAAGCCGGCCAAACAGGGTAGGCATGCCGAGCCAAGTCGGCAGGTGCTTAAAGCGCCTTGATGGCAGCCGACAGACGGCTTTTGTGACGGGCAGCCTTGTTCTTGTGAATGATCTTCTTGTCGGCGATGCTGTCGATGGTGCTCATCGACTCCGAGAAAACGGCTTTTGCAGCGGTCTTGTCGCCTGCCACAATCGCTTTTTGCACTTTCTTGATTGCAGTGCGCAGGGACGAACGCAGACTCATGTTATGGGAACGCTGCTTGATCGCCTGACGGGCGCGCTTACGCGCTTGTGCACTGTTTGCCATGAATGTTGTTCCAGCCGGTCACGAAAGCCGCGCATTATAGGGAGCTTTTGCGCCCGATGCAAGCACGGCTTGCGAGCCGTGTATGTCAGTCACACCCCCAGGTAGCGGTGCCAGAGTTCCGGTTGGGCGGTCAGTTGGGCTGAATCCCCCTGCCACTGAATGCGGCCGCGCTCGATGATGTAATGCCGGTCGGCGATCTCGACCAGGGCTTTGACATACTTGTCGATCACCAGCAGCGCCAGGCCGGCCTGGTTGAGCGCCACCAGGCAACGCCAGATTTCCTGGCGCACCAGCGGCGCCAAGCCTTCGGTGGCTTCGTCCAGTATCATCAAGTGCGGGTTGGTCATGAGCACGCGGCCGATCGCCAGCATCTGCTGCTCGCCGCCGGAAAGCTGGTTGCCCATGTTGTGCTGACGCTGCTGCAGGCTCGGGAAAAACTCGAATACACGCTCCAGCACCCACGGATTCGGGTTGGCGCTGCGGTTCGAGGCCCAGGCCAGGAGATTTTCCCGAACCGTCAGATTGGGAAAGATCTGGCGCCCTTCCGGGACCAGGCCGATGCCGGCCCGGCCGATGCGATCCGCCCCCTGGCCGAGGATCGATTTGCCGAAGAATCTCACATTGCCGCGCGTGGCAGGCAGCAGCCCGACAATCGAGCGCACCGTGGTTGTCTTGCCCATACCGTTGCGGCCGAGCAGCGTGACCATTTCCCCGGACTCGATCTTCAGGTCTATCCCGAACAGCGCCTGGCTCCTGCCGTAGCAGGCTTCCAGCCCCTCGATTTCGAGCACACTGCTCAAGCGATTTCCTCCTCGCCGAGATAGGCCAGCTTGACTTCGGCATTGCTGCGAATTGCCTCTCCTGAGCCGCTGGCGATGATGCGTCCCGACATCAGCACGGAGATGCGGTCGGCCAGACGAAACACCGCGTCCATGTCATGCTCGACCAGCAGGATGGCGTATTGCGACTTGAGGCGCTCGATCAGTTCCACCATGCGTTGCGAATCCTCCGCGCCCAGGCCTGCCATCGGTTCGTCGAGCAGCAGCAGTTTCGGCTGTGTCGCCAGGGCCAGGGCCAGTTCCAACTGGCGGTGCTCGCCATGGCCGAGCGCCGCTGCGGGGTTTTCGCCGAGAGCATCCAGACCGGTCCGGGCGAGGATCTCCAGGGCAGCCTCATATAGCGCTGACTCCGCCTTGACGGGTTGCCAAAAGCGAAAACTCGAACCGCTGCGCGCCTGGATCGCCAGGGCTACATTATCCAGAACCGTGAATGAGGGAAAGATGCTGGTGATCTGGAAAGAGCGCGACAAACCGAGCTGCGCGCGCCGGTAGGCAGGCCAGCGGGTGATCTCATGACCGGCGAAGACGATACGGCCGTCATCGGGGGCGAGGCTGCCGCTGATCTGTGCGATCAGGGTGGTCTTGCCGGCGCCATTGGGACCGATGAGCGCATGCAATTCTCCCTCCGCCACCGAGAGATCAAGGTTGTCGGTGACCACCAGGCCGCCGAAGAGTTTTTTCAGGCCGGATATTTCCAGCATGCTCATGCCCTGAAAATTCCTGCCAGGCCGCGTGGGGCAAAGAACACCACGGCCAGCAGGATGACGCCCAGCAAGATCTGCCAGTGCGGCAGAAAGTTCGGCAGTATTTCTTCCAGCAGCAGCATGGCCGCCGCGCCGGCCAGTCCGCCCCAGAGCCGCCCGAGCCCGCCCAGAATCACCATCACCAGCACCACGCCGGATTGTTCCCAATGCATCATGTTGGGGCTGACGAAATTGTTGAGGTTGCCCATCAGCGCACCCGCCAGTCCGGCCATCGCGCCGGCCAGGATGAAGGCAACCAGCTTGAAGCGGAACACCGCGAAGCCGAGCGATTCCATGCGCAGCTCGTTATCCTTGATGCCGCGCAGCACCTTGCCGAAGCGCGCCCGGTCGAGCCGGCCGAGCAGCAGCAAAGCCACGGCGAACAAGGCCAGTACCACGTAGTAGAAAACGACATCCGCACCGAGATCGATTCCCGGCAGGGTCGAGCGCTGCGTCAGTGACATGCCGTCGTCGCCGCCGTAACTCTTCAGAGAAAGAAATACATAGAACAGCATCTGGGCAAAGGCCAGCGTGCTCATGATGAAATACACGCCCTTGGTGCGCAGGCATATCGCGCCGATGAACGCCGCCAGCAAGGCGCCGACGAGCATCGCCAAGGGCCAGCTCAGCAATGCGCTCGTGGCCGGCGTGCCGCCCCATTCACGGGCGAGAATGGCGACGGTATAGGCTCCGGCACCAAAAAAGGCTGCGTGCCCGAGACTCACCATGCCGCCCGTGCCGACCAGCAGGTTCAGGCTGGATGCAAGCAGGGCCATGATCATGATGCGGGTCGCGAAGCTCACGTAAAAATCGAAACCGAACATGCCGAGCAGTTGCGGCAGCAGCAGCGCCAATGCAAGCAAGGCCAGCGGCCAATAGGCGAGACCTCGCGAATATCCTGTTGGCATCGTCATGCGCGCGACGGGAAAAGTCCCTGCGGCTTCCACAGCAGCACCAGGATCATCAGGATGTAAATCGAGATGGCCGCCAGCGAAGGTCCAGCGGCATCCGCCAGGGCAGGGGGCAGGAACTGGCGCAGCGTGAGCGGCACGAAGGCGCGACCGAAGGTATCCACGACCCCGACCAGCAGGGCGCCGACGAAAGCCCCGCGCACCGAGCCGATGCCGCCGATCACCACCACCACGAAGGCCAGGATCAGGATGTTCTCCCCCATGCCGACCTGCACCGCCAGCAGCGGACCGAGCATGGCGCCGGCCAGGGCGCAGAGCGCGGCGCCGACGCCGAACAGGACGGTGAACAAGCGCTGGATGTTGGTCCCCATAGCTGTCGCCATGGCGCGGTTGGAAGCGCCGGCGCGCACCAGCATGCCGATGCGGGTGCGCCCGATCAACAGATAGAGGAGTGCGGCCACCAGCAGGCCGACTGCGATGATGGTCAGGCGAAACGCCGAATAGGACAGACCTGGCAAAAGCTCCACTGATCCCGACAGGGCGGCCGGCACATTGAAACTGAGCGGCTGGACGCCCCAGATGGCGCGCGTGGCCTCGTTGGCGATGAGGATCAGGGCGAAGGTGGCAAGCACCTGGCTCAGATGGTCGCGCCGGTAGAGATGGCGCAGCACGCTCCATTCCAGCAGCATGCCGACCAGGGCAGTGGCGAGCAAGGCCAGAGCGACGCCCGGCAAGAATGAACCGGTGACCTGGGTCAGCGTGGCGGCAAGATAGGCGCCAAGCATGTAGAGCGAGCCATGCGCCAGATTGATGAGATCCATGATGCCGAACACCAGGGTCAGCCCGGCCGCCAGCAAAAACAGCATCAGGCCGAATTGCAAGCCGTTCAGGCACTGCTCGGCAAATAAGAGCCCGCTCATTTATGCATCACAAATGAAGTCCCGGCGTCGTGGCGCCGGGAAGGGAGTAGTTACATCTTGCAGGCCGATACGTAGGCATCGGGATGATCGGTGAAGATCGTGGCAACGGTCTTGTTGACGAAGCGCCCCTTGTCATCCTTGACCACCTGACGCAGATAGTAGTTCTGGATCGGGAAGTGGTTCTTGTTGAACTTGAAGGCGCCGCGCACCGACTTGAAGTTGGCGGCTTCGAGCGCCTTGCGCAGGGCTTCCTTGTCCTCGACCTTGCCCTTCACGTCGCGCACCGCGGCATCGATCAGCATCAGCGCGTCATAGCCCTGGGAGGCGAACTCGTTGGGCAGGCGGTTGTATTTCTTTTCGAAATCGGCGACGAATTTCTTGTTCTGCGGATTGTCGAGGTCGAGGTTCCAGTGTGCGGCATTGAGGGCACCCAGTGTAGGCTCACCCACCGCCGCCAGCGTGTCCTGGTCGAAGGACCAGCCGGTGCCGAACAGCGGGAATTCCTTGTTCAGGCCGGCCTGGTGGTATTGCTTGAGGAAGTTCACACCCATGCCGCCGGGCAGGAAGAAGAACACTGCATCGGGTTTGGCCGCGCGCAGCTGGGACAGTTCCACCGCATAATCGAGCTGGCCGAGCTTGGTGTAGACCTCGCCGGCATAACCGCCCTTGTAGAAGCGCTTGAAGCCGTTCACCACGTCCTTGCCGCCGGGATAGTTCGGCGCAATCACGAAGACATTCTTGTAGCCCTTGTCATTGACGTTCTTGCCGCTCGCCTCTGAGTAGCTGTCGCTGACCCAGGCCGCGGCAAAAAACAGCGGATTGCATCTTTCGCCAGCCAGGTCGGAAGGCCCGGTGTTGGTGCTGATGAGATAGGTCTGCGCCTGGAACACCGGCTGTTCGATGGCCTGCATGATGTTCTGGAAGACGACACCGGTGACGAAATCAACCTTGTCGCGCTTGGTCATTTTGTCGGCCAATTGTTTGGCGACATCCGGTTTCTGCTGGTCGTCCTCAACGATCACCTCGACCGGCAGACCGCCCACCTTGCCTCCGGTGTGCTCGAGCGCCAGGTTGAAACCGTCGCGGATCGCGGCGCCCAAGACACCGCCCGGGCCTGACAGGGTGCTGATGAAGCCGATTTTGATTTTGTCGGCCGCTTGGGCCGGCAAGCTCAAGGCGCCCAGCAACGCGAGCCACAGTAATTGTTTTTTCATGTTTTCCTCCTGAAGTGAATTGAATCTTTCATGCAAGCTTATTCCGCTTGCTCCTTATTTCTTGCACGCTTCAATTTCGTAATTGCCGAGATCGACCTGCTTGAAACTGACACGCTCAAACCTTCCGCTGTTCCGCTCATGGAAAGGAACCAGGGCGTCCATGCCGATCTTGGTGATGGTGCCGCCTTTGCCATCTGCATTGAGGTTTACCATCGGATTCAGGATATGCCCTTCTTCTCCGGGCAGGATGAGCAGGTCGGCATCGGCATTAAAACGGGTCGTCACGGCCCAGTCAACATCGATCGGATCGAAAATGTTCACGTCGGTATCGACTACGACCACCCTTTGCAGAGACTTGAAGGCTTTGAATGTCGCACGGATGACCTCCTGGCCGAGACCGGCGCGGGTATTCTCCACCTGTACCACCACCTCGTAGAAGCCGCAGCCGCCCGGCGGCAGGAACACCGCCCGCACTTCGGGAATCTGGCCATTGACGGCGCGAAAGATCGCCGCCTCGGCGGTAAAGCCGACGGCATTCCAGACTTCCTGTCCGGACAGCAGGGTATGGAATACCGGGTTTTCGCGCCGCGTGATGGCCTTGACCCGCATCACCCAGCGCTTGGCACGCTCGCCGTAATAGCCTGTGACCTCGCCGAATGGCGCCTCGTCTTCGCGTACGCCGGGAAGGATTTCCGCTTCGATGACCCACTGCGCATCCGCGTAAGCCGGCACATCGACACTCTGCGCCTGCATCATGTCGATTGGACGGCCGACCAGATGATGGGCAATCGAACCCTTGCCGTCACCCAGGCGCGGCAGGCAGGAAACCAACCACGGCGCCAGGCCGAGCCCGTTGTTGATGGTCACCGGGAGAACCTCGCCGCGTTGTTCGGCGATCTCGACATATTCTTCGAGATGACGGCCGGGGTCGATGAGGAAAGAGAACCGGTCGCGTTGCGTCACCATCAGGCGGTGTATCGATACGTTCGGTTTGCCGGTGGCAGGATTGCGCGCGATCACCAATGACGAATCAATATACTTGCCGCCATCCCTGAGGGCATGGACGGGTATCGGCAACTGTGCCAGGTCGACCATCTGTTCCACAACCTGATTGGCCGGTCCGTGCTTCAACAGGGGCGACTGCAAAGCCTGCTTGTCGTTTTGCCAGGCGCCGATGGCATCCGCGATGGCGAAAGGCACCTGCTGCGGCGCCATGCCGAACAGCGACCCGACAATGGCGCGGTTCCACAGCAAGCCGACCAGAACCGGGTAGGCGCTGCCCCTGACGCGTTCGAAGAGCACGCAGCGCGACCCTTCGAAACGCTTGGCGATACCTGCCAGTTCATGCTGCGGATCGACTTCGGATTTGACGCGCAGCAAATTCTCCGTGGCTTCCAGATGCTCGATGCAGGCGCCCAGATCAACCAGCCGCCGCGCCGTTGCGGCAGAGACTGCCGTTGCTGCCCGCGCATTATTCATGCTGCCTGATTCCTTTCTCACAAGACCTGTCGGATCATGCCTGGCCGAATTGTCCCGCGGGGCGCGGATCGGGTGCGCACACCACGCAATTTCTGCCTGCTCTCTTTGCCGAGTAGAGTGCGGCATCAGCACGATTGATCAGTGCTTGCACGTCTGCATCTTCCGGTGCCAAGGTCGCCACGCCGATGCTCACCTTGGTGCTGATTTTATCATTGCCGGTGTCGAGTGAAATTTGGCCGACCCTCTCCCTGATCCTTTCCGCCACACTGGCGGCTTCAGTCGTTGAAGTTTCCGGCATGATGACGGCGAATTCCTCGCCGCCATACCTGCCGAGGAAGTCGGTGCCGCGCAGAACGCCCTGGATTGCCGCGGCAGCCTGCTTGAGAACCTCATCGCCCCATTGATGTCCGAACTGATCATTGACTTCCTTGAAACGATCCAGGTCCAGCATCAGCAGCGACAAGGGACGATCATAGCGTTGCGCACGCAATACTTCGCTGCCGGCGAAGTGCAACAGACTGCGACGATTGGCCGCCTGGGTGAGGGCGTCGGTGGCCGCCTCGTTGCTTAGCTTCAGATGGGTTTCTTCGACCAGGCTGAGATAGGTCAGCGCCTGGATCGCGATGACGATCATGAACAGCGTCAGGGCGAGCGCCACCATGCCCGCATAGGATGAGTATTCATAGGATGGAAAGAGAATATCCTCCATGTCGGCGGTCACTACGGTGATCAAGGGATAATCCGGCATCGATTCATAACTGAGCAGTCGCGCCCGGCCATCGATGTCGCTGATCTTGACGACATCGCCGCGCGGCTTCTCTTTGATCAGGGTGCTGATCAAGGCTCCCGCCGCGATTGATTTGCCGATCATGCCCTCAACCTGGGGTGCTCTGACCATCAAGGTGCCATCTTGCCTGAGCAAAGTGATTGAACCATTGGGCTTGTCGCGCGCACTTTCATACAATTCGCCGAATGTCTTGAGCGTAACAACCCCCGCGATCACAGAGATGCCATGCGGCTTGGCGCGCAGAGGCAAAGAGATCGGGATCACCCAGCGCTTGAGCACCGGGGTCAGAAAAGGAGCGCCGACGAAAATCTTTCCTTCCTTTTCCGCGACGGCCGCCTGGAAGAAATCGCTTTGGGCCAGATTGCCCAAAGGCGCATCGGATGTGGCCGGGGGAAAAAAGATATTTCCGCTTTCGTCGTAAAGGCGAATATCGATCTGCTGCTTGGTCTTGTCGCGGAACGCAGTCAGCATGCGCGCGAAATCTTCGTCGAAGCGCAAGTCGCTGTCTGGATTCTTGGCGCTCCAGTGATCGACGCTGCCGAGGAAAATCTCGATTACCTTGAAATAGTTTTGCACTTGCAAAGACACCGCACTGCCGACTCTGCCGAGCACTTGCCGTCTCTCTTCGACGAGCGATTGGCGCTTGTCGATCACCAGAAATGCGGTGATGGACCATACGGCCAGAATTCCGAGCAGGGCCGATACGACGACCAGCGCCGCAGTCTTTTTTGCCTTGCGCCTTCCCGCGGCCGGCCAGAGTGTGCTGATGCGCATGGTGCGGAACCCTATCGACAGGCCGTCGATATTACAGGATCGACCATGATAAAGGAATGTCGCGGCCGGTACGGCTATGCAATCTGGTAAGTGCCCGACCTTGTTTCTGGGGTACTGGTGCCCGTCTTTGTTTCTGGGGTACTAAACGCTGATGTCGATGACGATGCCCATTGTTTGTCCGCGCTGGTACAGGGCGGGTTGCCTCCCGGGCTCATCGTCTTGCTTATGTTTTTTCTTGTTGTCCTGATTCAGTTTGTTCTGCTTGGCTTTGTCATCATGCCGCAGGCTGACCTTTGAAATGCCCATCCTGGAAATTGCCGAGTCGATCGCCATATCTCGCTCCGTTCGTGTCGCGAAACAGCTCCCCCTGCCGGACAGCTACGCCGATGTTGCCCAAGCTTCTGCTGGCTGGGGTTAACGGCAGGTACGTGGAGAAGCTTGAGGGCGAGCCGGACAATCCCTCACATCTGCTTGAACAAATGCGAAAACGGTCGGCTGACGATGAGGTTTTCCTTGCGGCCCCTGACTTTGATGCTGGCCTGCCCATGCAGGTCGCGCGTCACCGTGTCTATCGCGAGGGCATTCACTACCGTGGAACGGTGGATTTGCCAGAATTTTTCCGGGTCGAGCGCGGTGATCAGTTCCTTGATCGGCGTGCGGATCAGGGCGTCAAATTCGGCGGTTGCCACCAGTGTGTATTTTTCATCGGACTGGAAAAACAATACCTCATCCACGGGGATCAGGCGCAAATTGCTGCCGATGCTGGCCTTGATCCACTTCAAGCGTTCCCGCGGCGGATCCAGTTTGGCGGCGAGTTGCGCCAGGAGCGATTCGAGATTTGCGACGGGTTGGGTTGCCGTGGTGCTTGCCAGGCGTTCTTGCACTCGAGCGATGGTTGCCGCAAGGCGTTCGTCGCTATAGGGCTTGAGGACATAGTCGATGGCGCCGGTCTCGAAGGCCTCGATGGCGTATTGATCGAAGGCAGTCACAAATACGATGTGGCAGAACAAATTGCGCTCTCGCGCAAGCTGCCGGGCGACTTCGACCCCGCTCATTTCCGGCATCTGGATGTCGAGGAAGGCCAGCGTCGGCCGCAGCGCAAGGATCGCCGCCAGAGCAGCCTCGCCATCGGCCGCTTCGGCCTGAATCTGCAGTTCCGGCCAAAGCTTGGCGAGCTTGGCCTTGAGTTGCGCGCGCAGGATGGGTTCATCCTCGGCGATCACTGCCGACACGCATTGAGTTTCAGTGTGTTTCACTCTTGTTCCCCAGGGTATTGTCAGCATCGCCGTGTTTACGGGTCTTGCGTCTGCGGACCAGCCAATAGACCAGCAAGCCGATCAGGATCAGGGGCGCCAGCGCCGGGAACAGGGCGATCAAAATCACCATCGGAATAAAGATCAGCAATCCCGCCAGCAGCACGCCGAGACCGTAAATCAGTGCCACCACGCCAAACAGTACCAGGGCGATGGCGGCAAAAACCGCCAGCAGCCCCAGCGAACTGAGCGCCATGCCCTCGATGCCGTGGAGCTGCACATTGCCGACTTGAATGGGAATCGCGCCCGCAAATACGGCGGCAAGCGCTATCCCGAATGCGACAGCCAGCAACAGCATAAGCGCGATAAAAGTGAACGAGATGATTTTGCCCCAGACGGCATGCGTTCTGGACAGGACCGACCAGACCTTTGCGCCCTTCCTGGGCGCAGCAGACGGCTGGTCCTGTTTCTCTGCTGCCGACGGAGCTTTGGCGGCTGATGGCGGTGTTGTAGTGGCCGGCATTTCTATCGTTGCCACCACCCCGTGCGGCGGATTGGCCAAGATGCTGAAGCTTGCCGTGGTTCCATACAAGGCGGCAAGCCGCTCGCGCAAATTGGACAAGCCGACGCCGCCGCCCAATACTTCCTGATCCTGCTTGAAGCCGCGCCCGGTGTCCTTGACGCTTACCGACAGTCTGCCGTTCATCACGCGCGCCATGATGTCGATCTGTCCGCCTTCGCGCTGAGGTTCCAGGCCATGCTTGATCGCGTTCTCCACCAGCGAGGGCAGCATCAGCGGCGGAAAGGCAAGCGTCTTGGCCGCCTCATCGACCGCTATCGTGAAACTGAGCCGGTCTCCCATGCGCATTTTGAGGATATTGAGGTAGGACCGGACCAATTCCACTTCCTGCCCGACTGTTGAAACGTTCTCGCGCATTTTGGGCAATGCCGCGCGCAAATACTGAATCAGGTGCCCGACCATGGCATGGGCGGCGACCGGGTCCACTTCGGTCAATGCCTGAACATTGGCCAGCGTGTTGTAGAGAAAATGCGGCTCAACCTGGGCCTGCAGGGCTTGCAGCTTGGCTTCGGTGATTTGCCGATTGATGTTGTGGTGCTCGGCTTCGATATTTTTCAGTTCCGCCAGGTCCTGCGAGCGGCGCGCCCGATCGATGAAAAACTTCGCCACCAGGGCCATCATGAACAATGGAACGAACAGCAGGATCAACGAAGCGCCGACGCCAATATGCACCAGATCGCTGGCGACCTTGCTGTTGATGTCTTGGCGCAATTCATCGGGCAATTGGGCTGGCCGCTGCGCAGATTGAGGCTTGACCTCCTCCGCAGCACCGGACGACGCTTGATCCTTGCCAGGACCGGTGTCGATCGGGACGCCGGCTTCCTTGAGTTTGGCCAGGGCCTGGTCGCGTTTCTTTTTGGCCTTTTCCTCGGCGTTCCTGGCCGCCTTGAACGCCTCATTCAGCGAGCTGGGCCATTCTTCCAGGGGAACTTTGGCATCCTTGAGCGCCTGCCTGACCTCCTGCTGTTTTTGTTCGATCTTTTCGCGTGCCTCGACGGCTGCGTCATAAGCCTCCTGGGCCGCTTCGCTGGCGGCTTCGCGAATGGCGCGGCGAGCCTCGCGGACCGCTTCGCGTTGCGGCGAGTCGACGCCGCTGAGCTCGTTGTCGATTTCCTTGCGCGCCCGGGCAATCTCCCGAATCGCCCGATCCAGTTCGGCCTTGTGGGCAGGATCCTGACTGCGCTGATGGATCGCGGTCACCACTTCCTCGGCCACACCGAGCACGCTCTTGCCAAAGGAAGAATCGATCTCGCGCTGGATTGCGCGCTTTTGTTCCGGCGTATCGCCGCTGCGCTGCAACTGTATAACCTTGAATGGCGTAGTGAATAAGCCAAGCAGCGCCAGTACCGCCAGGCCGAGCAGGAGCAGCGCCCACCAGGGGGTGCGGTGCAGAAAATTGCTCAGGGTCGCAAACATGTCTTATCCGAATCCATAGCGGGAATTATCACATTGACCAGTGCCCGTTACTGTTTCTGGGGTGCTAGCCTATGCTTCCGCATGGCGTCCGACAAGCGAACCAGGATGAAATGCGGATTGAAAGGAACGAAACTGAGGCGCGAATCGGCAATCGGAATTCAATAGGCGTAAGATGCTGACGTACACAGGGCGCAATGCTCGAAATTTGCAGAAGGAGAAGAACCATGGCGATCAATGCAGTGTCAACAAACGCTGGTGCGGCTTCCCAGTTGACCCGCTCGCAGCAGCAACCGAATCAGGCTCAGCCGCTTTCCCAGGCCAAGCACGCACAACCCAAAGAAGCCGCCGCGCCTACCCAGCAGCCGCAGCCCGTCGTCAATGCCCAGGGGCAAATGATCGGCCAGAGGATCAACACCAAGGCATAATGGCTTTGTGGCACTGATCGCAAGCTGTTTCGCGCTTTCATGCGCAGCCGCCTCGCGCTCGCGGCGCTGAACAACTCTCGGAAGGCTCCCTTGGCAAAGAAACCACCGGATGAATGGCATAAGCCCGGCAACAATCTGGCCTACTGGTATCCCGACAACAGCGGGTTCGATGTCCTGAACAGCAAGTTTGTCTGCTCAAGATGCAAGTCGGAAAGTCTTTTTGAGCTGGTTTGCCGTTGCGGCGGCAATCGCTGGTATCTCGGCAGCGGCATGGGGCAACCCAGCATCGTCTGCCAAGATTGCCAGGATGCACTGAAATCCTGGTCCTGTCCGCGCTGCGGTGCCAGCCAGTCGATCTGGAAGGCCTTTTACGTGAATTTGACCCGCTACACGCTGCAGAAACGGGAAGACGTTCCGCGCCACCTGTACCGGATCGCCTGAAGCTACAAGCTGCAACTCGGCCTGCGGCTCAGGCCATCAAATCCTTGAGCAGTCCATCGACTTCCTTTTGCGACATGCGTTGCTCTTCGGTCGGACCGCCGCTCTCGACGACGATGATGGCGCCGACCAGGGCCTTCATCGCCTTGCGCAGGGCCTGGCCGGCAAGGTCCTGAAATTCCTGGGCGACGATGATATTGGTCAAGTGATCGCTGATGCCGCGCAAGGCTTCATCAAGCTCCTTGCGGCTCCAGTCCTTGGAGAGGGTTTCACGCGCGGCGACCACCAACTGCTTGGCGCTCTCGGCTTCGAGCAAGGACTTGTTGGCGGCATCCGCCGTCATGCGCTCGACATTGCCCAAAATCGCCGAAACTTCCTTGGGGTTGCCCGTCGTGTTCTTACCCAAGCCCTTGGCGGCCTTGTTCAGTTCCTTGGCCAATGACTTGAGTTCGGTCAATACCTGGCCGGTCCCCTGCACCGGCTTCTTCGCCGCTGCCTTGCGCGTCCCGGTGGTTCTTGTGCCGTTCTTCCTTGCTGTGCGCTGCGGGGCGGGTTTCGCTCCCTTCTTCGCCGTACTCATATGACCCCCTGAAGTTTGCTGTCCGAATCAAATCCCCGCCAGTATAGGAGGAGTTCCAGGGTAAAAAAAGACTATAAGGGGATTTCCCGCTTTGTTCATGACAATGCGCCGCCCCAAACAAGATCACTATTTTGTCCAGCATCCCACCTGAACCATTCCCATATTTCGGAGCAGAAAATGATTATCGAGTCGGTGGAGCTTATCGCTCTGCCCAACGCACCTTCCTATCAAAACAAGATTTACCGGGCGCATCTGGACACTGGCGAAGAGATCGACCTGTTCCAGCAGCATTGGGATGTATTGCTGCCGCCCGAGTCGCTGGTGGGGCTGACTCCGGAGGAAGCGAGAAAGAAGCGCAACGACAAGATGCTGGCGGTAGCCGAGGGCTACCATTAAATTTCAGTCGACGATTTTGTTGATCGGCAGTTCGATGATGCCGCGCGCTCCGACTTCATAAAGGCGCGGGATCAGTTCCCGCACGAGCTTTTCCTCAACCACGGTGCTCAGTTCCACCCAGTCCTGATCGGCCAGGGTCGACACCGTCGGCGTCGCCAGCGCCGGCAGTATCTTGAGTACTTCGCCGACACGCGCCTGAGGCAGGTTCATCGAAAGCAGGACACGGGTTGCGGCGGCGATCGCACCCTTCAGCATCATCAGCACGCGCTCGATCTTGGCGGCTTTCCAGGCCTGCTTGAGCGCATCGTGGCAGGCGATGAAGCGCGGCGTGCTCTCCAGCACCACATGCATGATCTTGAGATGATTGGCACGCAGCGAAGACCCGGTTTCCGAGACATCGACGATCGCATCGGCCAGGATCGGCGGCTTGACCTCGGTCGCGCCCCAGGAAAATTCAACCTGGGCATTGATTTTGTGTTGTGCCAGGAAGCGCCGGGTCATGCCCACCGCCTCGGTGGCGATGCGGCGTCCTTCCAGGTCCTGCACCGTGTGGAAGGGCGAATCCTCCTTGGCCGCCATGACCCAGCGCACCACGCCGTAGTTTGGCCAGGGCGCCTTGAGGTCGGCCAGTTCGGCGACATCGTCGGCGTTCTCCATGATCCAGTCGAGTCCGGTGATGGCGCAGTCGAGGATACCCTGACCGACGTAGCGCGACATCTCCTGGGGACGGATCAGGATGCACTCGATTTCCGGGTCATCGATATCCGGGTAGTAGGAACGTCCTGAGATGCGCAGGTCGTAACCGGCGCGCACAAACAGCTTCTGCGTGGTTTCCTGCAGACTGCCCTTGGGAATGCCAAGGCGCAATTTGTTCTGGCTCATGTGCTTGCTCCGTTGCTTCCGATAAGCGCGCCGTTGCGCGCGGCGATGACTTCGGCAATCATCGATAAGGCGATTTCCGGCGGCGTGTGGCTGCCGATCGGGATGCCCGCCGGGGCGTGCAAACGCCCAATTTGCTCCGGTGTCAGGTCGAACAGCCCGAGGCGCACCCGGCGCGAAGCGTTGGTCTTCTTCGAGCCGAGCGCGCCGATGTAGAAAGCCGGCGATTTCAGGGCTTCGAGCAGCGCCATGTCGTCAACTTTCGGATCATGCGCGGTGGTGACGATGGCGGTATGCGCATCGACGCCGAGATCCTTGATCGCATCGTCGGGCATGCCGTCGAGCAGCTTGGCGCCGTCGACATCCCACTGTACCCGGTATTCCTCGCGCGGATCGGTGACAAACACGCTGAAGTCGAGCATCTGTCCCATCTGCGCGAGATAGCGCGCCAGGTGTCCGGCACCGACCAGCACCAGGCGCCAGCGCGGGCCATGGACATTTACCAGAATCTTGCCGTCGAAACTGAATTGCGTGTCTGCACCGGCTGGGGCAACGGTCGCCGTGCCGCCGGCAAGATCAAGGCTGCGCACGGCACGGCGGCGCTGGCTGATCTCTGCGACCACCTGGGCGATGCCTGCCGCGTCCTGGATTGGTTCCACCACCAGGCGCAGATTGCCACCGCAGGGCAGGCCGAAACGGCGCGCTTCGTCGGCGGTGACGCCATAGCCCGTGACATAGGGCAGCGCCGGAAAATCCTGATCGATGCGTGCCACCAGATGTTCTTCGATGCAGCCGCCCGAGACCGAACCAAAGAAGCGGCCGTCCTCGCGCACGGCCAGCAGCGAGCCGACCGGACGGGGCGACGAGCCCCAGGTTTCCACCACGGTTACCAGGGCGACGCGCTGGTCTTCCTGCAGCCAGGAAAGCGCGGTTCCCAATACCTCGGCATCAGTTGAGTTGATTGTCATAGGATCCCAATCGGCGTACAGCGCCAAGCGGGGCGCATCTTACACGGGCTGCCGACTTTGTGCGAACCGCCGCACTTCCGTCCCTGCCGGCCTGTCAGCGTGAGTGTCGAATTATTTCGTCCAGCCGGGCTTGACGCCAGGGATGGCCGTACCCTGCCCGCGCACCGGCAGCACCGGCAGGGCAAAGCCCTGATTGAAGGCGGCGCGGGCGACGATGGTGAACTTCAGTCCCCAGCCACCCGCAGCGGCGAGCAGGCCGGCCAGCGGCACCAGCCAGGTCATGTCATTGAAGAGAAAGATCACCGCCACCAGCATCATCTCCGGCATGGTCTGCGCCAGGAGTTCGAAACGTCCGCCGAAACTGCGCAGGACCTGCAGGGCTTGCTTCGGTGCGCCCTGACTTTCCAGCGCATCGAAATACCAGCGCCAGCTCAGGCGGCGCAGCGCCAGCGCGCCCAGCAGCGTGCCGGCGAACCAGCCCGGCGCCGGACTGCCGGGAAGAATCGCGGCAAGCAAAACCGCGAGTCCGGCGCCTTCGACAAAGCCGGTGCTGATGATGAGGGGCATGATCTTGGGTTCGCGCCAGGTTGGAATTCCTTTGGACGCCAGCAGGATGCGTCCCTGGCAATAGAGGAACACCAGCCCGAAGAAGGCCGCGACCCAGGCAAAAGTGCCGCCGCCCTGCCACACTGCGACGGCGCCGGGAGCGAACATCAGGGGTGCGGCCATGCCTTCTCGCGTCATCCAGGAAGTCTGCGGATGCAGGAACACGTTCAGCGCCCGCAGCGGCCGGCCGATCTCGAGCCAGACGCAAGTGAGGCCGAGCGCCACCAGGGCCATCGCGATCAGTGCCGTGATCCGGTAGCTGTCTTGCGCCGCGAGCGTGGCAAAAAACAGCAGCCCGGTGCCCGAGCCGCCGCACATGAAATTGGCCGCGGCACGCGCGTCCCAGTTGGTCTGATGCCAGGGCGTCGCTCTCATACCATCCCTCCGACTCCCTTCCCGCGGAAGGGAGTGATTGTCGTTCGCCGCTGCGCGGCTCCACATGCTGTCTGCGCCGCCCTGGAGGCGGCTCGGCGGGCAGCACTCATTTCTTATCCCAGATGTAGTAGAAGCCCGGGTCGGTACCCAGATCTTCGTGCATACGAAAGTGCTCCGTCTCGTCGAGCAGCTTCGAGACATTGCTGTTCGGATCGTCCTTGTCGCCGAACGCCAGCACGCCGGCGATGCAGGAGTTGACGCAGGCCGGCGTCACTTCCGGGTCGACGCCGGGGGTAAGCCCCTTCTCCTTGGCCAGATCGACCCGATCCATGCAGAAAGTGCATTTGGTCGCCACCGACATGCGCTTTTCGTCATAGCGAACCTGTTCCGATGCCATCTCCTGGCCGGCATAGGCGAATTCGGCACGGTGGGTGATGTAGCGTGCCTGATAGGGACAGGCGACGGCGCAGTAGCCGCAGCCGATGCAGATGTCGTAGTCGATCTCGACCAAGCCATCCTTGCGCTGGTAGGTGGCGGTGGTCGGGCAGACATGCATGCAGGGCGGATTGGCGCAGTGCTGGCAGCCGACGGGCACGAAGCTTCTGCGCACGTCCGGAAACTCGCCCGACTCGATGTCGAGCACGTTGCGCCATTGCACGCTGACCGGCGTCGCATTGACCTGGCGGCAGGCGGCAGTGCAGGTCTGGCAGCCGACACAGCGGCGCAGGTCGGCGGTCATGATGTAGCGGGTCATCGCAGTCCTCCCGATGGGCTGCTCCCGCCTGCGCCCAGATGAATGTTTTCGGCGTGTGTAATTTGACTCATCGTCTCCTCCGGTACAGCCGATATTATGATACAGATTGTTAGATATTATTGCATAGTTTTGTATCAGAATAATAGTCCACCGCGGTGATTGCAACAAGGCTGGATAATCAGCGGACGTTGACGCAGGTCAATAGATCAAGTGATACACTTTCGGCGGTTTATTGGTATAAAGTTGTATCTATTTTTGAATCAGGCCTTCGCCCCAATGACCCAAGGACAACTTTCCGCGTAGCGCCAGGGCGCGGATGCGCTACTGCGAGGCACGCGGCTATGCTGAATGCCTGCGCCAGCGGCAAGCCAGAGTTTGAACCGAAACCGATCAACACAACACGAGGAAACAACATGAGCGACACACTGCAACCCGGACTGACTGCAATCAAGGACATCTTCCGGAAGGCGCACAGCGAGGGGCGGACCTCGCTGTTCGAGCATGAGGTTTACCGGCTGCTCGCCATGGCCGGTATCGCCTCGACGCCAAAATACGAAGTGGTCGCCGGCGGGGTCGAGCCGGCGGACGCACTCCTGGCGTCTTTCCCCGGCAGCCGGGTGGTGGTGAAGATCGTCTCCAGCAGCATTGCCCACAAGTCCGACGTGGGCGGTGTCGCCATCGTGGCCAACCAGCCGGCGGCAGTACGAACCGCCTGCCAAAACATGCTCGGGTCGTTGTCGAAACAGGACATCGCGGGGCTGATGCTGACGGAGTTCGTCGCAGCCGACACCGCTGGTGCAGGCAACGAGCTCCTGGTCGGTATCCGCAACACGCGCGAGTTCGGCATGATCCTCAGCGCCGGGATAGGCGGCATCGACACCGAGCTGTTTGCCGCAGGCTCCCGTCGCGGTCAGGCCGTCGTGTCGGCGTCGACCGCGCTGACCACTGCCGAGGAATTCCTTGAGCTTTTCAAACCGACCATTGCCTATCGGAAGATCGCCGGACAGACGCGGGGAGGCCGGCAGCTGGTGACCGACGAAACCCTCCTGCAGTGCTTCGGCGCCTTCATCCGCCTCGCGAACAACTGCGCGACAGGCAACCCCGAGACCGACTTCGTCATCGAGGAACTGGAAGTCAATCCCTTCACCTGCGCGAAAGGCGCGCTCGTCGCGCTCGATGGATTGTGCCGCTTCGGCCGGCCGCAGGCCATCCGCCCGCCGCGGCCCCAGGCCAAGATCAACAAGCTGCTGCACCCGGCTTCGATCGGCATCATTGGCGCATCCGCCACGCGCATGAACTTCGGCCGGATCACCCTGAAGAACATCATTGCATCTGGTTATGACAAGTCGCGGTTGCTCGTCATCAATCCCGACGGCCAGGAAGTCGATGGCGTGCGTTGCGCACTGAGCCTGGCTGCGCTGGAGCAGAAGCTGGACCTCTTGATCCTCGCGGTGACCGCCGATGTCGCCTTCGGCATCATCGATGAGGTGATCAAAACCGATGCCGTGGAATCGGTGCTGCTGATCCCCGGGGGAATGGGGGAAACCGAGGCGAGCAGGGAGCCTGCCCGGCGGATGCTGGAGACGATCGATGCCGCCCGGCGCGAGGGACGCGGACCAGTGTTCGTCGGCGGGAACTGCCTGGGCATCATCTCGCACCCCGGCAACTACGATTCCTGGTTCATTCCCGAGGAACGCCTGCCGAGAACCCAGAAGAAGGCGCAACGCAGTTCGGCGCTCATCAGCCAGAGCGGTGCCTTCCTGGTCACGCGGCTCAGCAAGAACCCGTGGCTCGATCCGGCCTACATGGTCGCCTTGGGCAACCAGAACGACATCACGCACGGCGACATGGTCGAGAACTTCGCGGGTAAACCGGGCATCCATGTGATCGGGGCGTACGTCGAAGGATTCAAGGATCTTGACGGACTGGCTTTGGCGAAAGCCGTGCGCAAGGCGACCCTGGCCGGCAAGCAGGTCGTCATCTACAAGGCGGCGCAGTCTACAGCGGGCGGACGCGCCGCAATGGGCCACACCGCCTCGATCGCCGGCGACTATGAGGTCTGCCTGTCCGTGCTTACGCAAGCCGGCGCGATCGTCGCCAGTGATGTCAGCGAGTTCAGCGACCTGTTCTACGTCGCCGACTGCATGCGCGATAAGGTGGTCAACGGCAAGCGACTCGGCTCCGTGGCTGGCGCTGGCTACGACACGGTGGCGATTTCTGACAGCACCCAGGTGGGCGACTTCGCCATGTCGCTGGCGACGATCAGTCCCGCCACCCGCGAACGGTTCATGGCCATTCTGAAGGCCAAGAAGCTCGATGCACTCATGGAAGTCCGGAACCCGTTCGACATCAACCCGGCGGCGGACGACGACGCGCACCTGCTGTGCATCGAGGCCATGGCCGCTGAGCCGGACGTCGACGCCGTCGTCGCCGGACTCGACCCGACCTCGCCCGTGGTCAGATCGCTCAAGACGAGCGCGCGGCCGGGCTACGACATTGACAGCCCGGAGAGCATCGTCCAGACGCTGCCGGTGCTGGTTGCCTCCTGCAAGAAACCCATCGTCGCTGTCATAGACGGCGGTGCGCTGTTCGACCCGATGGCCGACAAGCTGATGGAGCAGGGCGTCTGCATCTTCCGCTCGAGCGAGCGCGCAACGCGGGCGCTCGTCCGCTATACCGAGGCGCGATTGCGTGCGGCGCGCCTGCGTGGGGAAGCAGCGCCTGGCGCCTAGCCTAACAAAGTAGGCCCCCGGCTAACCCGCTTATTCCACCGTATATTCGAACAAGCTGGTGGGTCGGCCGGAGGCTTTGCTGCGTCCGACCACCATGACATTGCCCGGCCCGGACTGGAAATTCGCCTCGAAGACATTGCCGTTGCGGACCAGTCGTTCCCACTTGCCGTCGTGGATGGCGACGATCTCCTCGAAGGCATCGGCGCGATAGCGCAAGCGGTAAGCCTTGCCCGCCTGCAGATGCCCAACCAAAGGCGCTTCGAGCACCACCAGGTCCTGGTGGTTCTGTTCGAAGACATGCACGAATTCGCGAAATCCAGGAGTGCGTGCCGCCTGGCTCAGCGCCTCGCCGCTGACACCGGCGTGGAACAGCCCCGGATCAACCTGCGGCATGGTCTCGAACTCGGCCTTGGAAATGCCGGCCACCGCAACGCCGCGCCAGTTAGGGTCCTGCGACCAGTGGGTGAATTTGATCTGCTGCGGCTCGGCGAAAAAATATAGCGGGTCGAGCTTTTTCTTGTACTTGTCGTCATTCACGTAACCCGCGCCCCAGGTTGGATCGACGATGCGCCAGGCGCCGTTGATCTTTACCAGGTTCCAGGCGTGGTTCTCGCTGTCGAACACGGTATTCGGCGGCACGCCATAGGCCTTGGCATAGCCGGAGAGCTTGGTTGCGTCCAGCCCGGCGTGGCGGGCCAACTCGCGGTACAGCACCGCATAGCCGTCGCAAATGCTGCTGCGTTTGGCCAGCACCTGCTCGGCCGTGACATTCGGATCGCGCACATGCCCCGCCAGATAGGCGTCGAGGTCGTAGCTGACGCGATCGGCGATCCAGCGGAAGATCACCCAGGCCTTGTCGGCCTCGGTCTTGGCGTTGCTTGTCAGATAGGCGGCCAGGGCCGGCACCGAGCTTTCCGCGACCGCCGGCGCGGCCAGCGCGTGGCGTTCGAGTTCCGGGCTGCCGACTGCGGCGAGCGCCGGCTGGAGACAAAGCAGATGCAGTGCGATTACTGTGGAAAAATGCCTCATGGACGGCATCAATTCCTGACTCCAGCCAGTTCACGCTTTAGAAAAACGGCCAGCAGCAAGAATTTATCGAGGATGAAAATGTTGAAATGTGGCATAAGTCACTCCTGCCCGGATTCAATTAAGGTTACTCTATCACCAAGTCTGGGCCGCAATAGCGACCGGCGCATGCTCTGATAAACTGTATTCATTGAAAAGCCAAGCAAGCCAGATGGCGGCGACAGAGCCTCCATCTGGACTGAAATACCGAGTATTCATTGCAGAGATGAAACCATGGGCATGTTTGAACTGATCAGATCGAACAGTGGCATCGTGAAAAGTGCATGCCCGCTTTTGGCCTGCGCCATCCCGATGCAATGGCGACCGTGATCGATGTTCCGGTGCGGCCGGTGGTGCCAATTGATGTTCTGCGGGCAGGAGCAAAGCTGGTTCCCATCGGCAACCTGGAAGTTCCGATCACCTCTGAACGTTTGAGGCAGCGCATCCGATGGATCCGGCCCCAGCATGGTTTTACGCTCGTCGAACTGGTCGTCGTGATGATCGTCATCGCCATATTGGCGGTGGCGGTCGTGCCAAGATTCAGCCTGCTGAGCGGCTTTGACGAAGTGGGGTATCGCGACAAGGTCAAGGCGACGCTCGAATTCGCCCGCAAGGCTGCAGTCGCACAGCGGCGCTATGTTTGCGTCACGAAAAACGGCAACGGACTGGTGCTGACCCGTGACCTGCGCGACCCAGACCCGCTCACCTTCGCTTCCGTTACCGCTGCAACCTGTCCCAATGCCGGCAGCAGTCAGGTGACGCTGCCGGCGCCCGACACCGCAGCCTGCGGCGGCGCCAC
Organism: Betaproteobacteria bacterium; assembly: GCA_016234745.1. Lineage (GTDB taxonomy): Bacteria > Pseudomonadota > Gammaproteobacteria > Burkholderiales > Rhodocyclaceae > JACRAR01. The sequence goes on from JACRAR010000030.1 coordinate 248,796, forward strand.
AGCTGGAAACGAAATCTGTGCCCCGGCCAATAGCACCAGCATCACGCTTTCCGCTCCCGCCACGCTGTTGATTTTCAATCCTCTGGGCCAGCCTTCGAGCACGGCGAATTGTTCGACGACCAATTTTTGCTATACCGTGACGGGCACTGACGCCTATACCATCACCGTTGAAGCGGAGACCGGCTATGTGCATTGACCGGGCAACCCTCCGCAATAGATTGCAACGCGGCCTGAGCCTGATCGAACTGATCGTCTTCATCGTCATCGTCAGCGTGGGTCTGGCGGGGATACTTACCGTGCTCGACATTACCACCCGGGGCAGTGTCGATCCAATGATCCGCAAGCAGATGCTATCGATCGCCGAAGCGCTATTGGAAGAAGTGCAATTGCAACCGTTTACCTGGTGCGATCCCAACGATGCCAATGCGCTGACCGCGACCTCTGCGGCAGGCTGCGCAACCATGGCTGAAAATCCTGGCGTGCCCGGAGCCGAATCGGCGCAAACCCGAACCAGCGTGGCGACGCCGTTCAACAACGTCAACGACTACAACGGCTGCGGCCCAAGTGTCGCCGCCTGCAATCTCGCCAGTCCCATCCCGAGCATCAGCGGTATCTACACTTCTCCGGCCGGTTACAGCGCTACCATCAGCGTGACTTCCGAAGCGCTCAACGGCGTTGGCGACGCGACGGCAAGCTCGGCCTCGCTGCGCATCAAAGTCACCGTCAGTCACGGCAGCGACAGCATCATTATGGAAGGCTATCGCACTCGTTATGCGCCGAACTTCTACTAGGGTCTGTTCACAATTACTGAAGCCAGATGAGAGTGCAAGTCAAACAAATGAATGACAGGAAGCTGGATGCGAGCTTGTCATATCTCGTGGCGATTCGCCTGAAGTGCTTTATGCGATTGAAGAAGCGCTCGATGA
>JACRAR010000031.1 GCA_016234745.1 Betaproteobacteria bacterium
CGAAGACACCGGCATTGGCACTCGCGCTACCATTGCGCTACTTCATAAACTTGGGACTACCGAATCTTGCGCCACCACGGTAGGAATTCAATTCATCGAACCGCCGGATACGTGACCCGTACGTCCGGTGGTGTGGGAGGGGGAAGCCGTGAGGCTTCTCCCTATCCCGATTATGCCGCAGGATTGCCCATGTCGGTATTTTGGTCGTACTCGAATTTTGTGATTCCCCGTTTGCCTGCTAATCTTAGCGAATGAAAGTTAGTGAAGTGCTTAGATTGCTCGCCGACGAAGGATGGTTTCTTGTTGCTACTCGCGGTAGCCACCGCTAGTACAAGCACGCCGCAAAACCTGGTCGGGTTACTGTTTCCGGAAAACCCAGTGACGATCTTGCTCCTGGTACACTGAGTAGCATATTCAAGCACGCTGGATTGAGAAAGTGAGAATTCCATGCGTTACGCGATCGTAATAGAGAAAGCCGAAAACAACTATTCCGCGTATGTACCGGACCTCCCTGGTTGTGTTGCAACAGGAGACACGTTCCAGGAAGTTGAAAGTGAAATTCGGGGGGCGATTGCATTCCATCTCGATGGACTTCGTGAAGATGGCATTGCCGTCCCACAACCGTCAAGCGTCGTCGAATACCTCGAAGTCGCGGCATAACGAATAAGGTTAGATCGTGCGTAGCCACGATCTGAACCGTTTGTTGGACGAGCCTGGTCCCGGAGCGCGGATTTGCCCGAACAGGAAATATCTATTTGGGAAGTAGCCCGAAGTAAAGCGTTATCGGGAGATCGAAGGCTAAAGCGCCTGTTTCATCACTGCCGTTGCGACAACAGACGCCGATTCAGGCAGTGAACCGCCCGTTGCACTCCGATGCGAGGCGAGCGAAATTCTCAGCTAGTGGGCGCTGACATCCCGTCGCCGAGAATGACGCGTAGCGCTTACATGATCAGGGGGCTCTCTCGGCGACAAGCGGAACCGGATAGGTCTTCGGTTGCAGCCCCTTGAGCTTGAGGTGCTTGAGATGCGTCTGGTATTGCCGATCAAAGTGCCCGGCGGTGCGTGCTGTTGTCATGCTGGTTTATCCTCACAAAATATTGCAGAATCATTCCCTCGGGATTGAGGGAATGAACGTGCAGAATAATTCGTGGTGCCGCAATCGGCGATTCCTCCGCGTAGCGGCTTCGTCCAACTCATCATTCCACCGGCCTTGCGCATAAAGCCGCGCAAGGCCGGTGAATTCGTTAGGCCGCACAGCCGACGCAAGGGAGGCATGCATGAGTAGATTCACAGGCGGGTGTCTCTGCGGGAGTGTCAGACTCGTGGCCTCCGGCTTACCGTATCGCGTCGGTCTGTGTCATTGCCTTGACTGCCGAAAACATCATGGTGCTCTCTTCCATGCTTCTGCAGTGTTTCCTGCCAGTGCCGTTACGGTGCAAGGCGAAACGCGCGAATACGAGGGGAGGTACTTCTGCCCACGCTGCGGCTCATCGGTCTACTCGCGCTCAGATGGCGAAGTGGAAGTGAATTTGGGTTCTCTAGATGCGCCTGATCAGTTGTCCCCAACCTATGAGCTTTGGACGGTCCGTCGAGAGTCATGGTTGCCGCCATTTCCAATTGCACATCAGTATGAGCGCGACCGTGATCAAAGTGGTCCCTTTGAGGAGTAGGAGTTGCTGCTGTGCGAGTGCGGCCTAAGCTGAAGGACCGCGTGCGGGAACTGACCCGTCGTACGCGAGGCAACACCATTGGCAAGATCGTGGCAGAGCTGAGAGAAACCCTGCTTGGCTGGAAAGCGTACTTCGGCATTGCCGAGGTGCTGAGTCCTCTGCGCGAAATCGACAAGTGGGTACGACGCAAGTTGCGCTGTTATCTCTGGAAACAATGGGGGTCGGCCGGCTATCGGGAACTGCGCAAGCGCGGTGTCACTGTCCGCGAAGCATGGAACACCAGCAAGTCGGCGCATGGCCCGTGGCGGCTGTCGAAGACACCGGCATTGGCACTCGCGCTA
>JACRAR010000032.1 GCA_016234745.1 Betaproteobacteria bacterium
ATGATGTCGGCGGGTAGTCGTCCATAGCCCTTGATCTTCGGTCCAATGCCTTTCTCGTGACAGTAGCCGCAAGTTTTTTCGTAGGCCTCCTTGCCGTCCTTCCACTGGCCTCTTGCGTCGGCCAGCGCATCACTGGCGCTGCCGAGCACCAGCAGCAAACCGCTGAACAGCGTTGTTAAGCGTTGCGATGTTTTATAGGTTGCCATCTATCTTGCTCCTGTGATGTTAACGCAGACTCTATTAGGCAAGCCCCGTACCAGGGCATATCTGCATGTTTTTAAGCGGAATTAGTTATATTGCGACACAACAATTTAAATTTAAATTACCAGCATTTGATGAAAACCGGCGGCACTTCATCAAATACTGAATCGGCCACTGGGAGACGGCAATCATCAATTCGCGGTCAAGACCGTCCTCAAAAGATCGCAGACAACGCTTCTAGTCGAGTTAGCCCCGAGCTTTCTGAGACAGTTAGCTCTGTGGGCTTGGACTGTCTTGGGACTAATCCTCAGCGTTTGGGCAATTTGTTTGCTCGTCTTTCCATCCGCGACCATGCTGAGAACCTCTTTCTCTCTCCGGGAAAGGTTGTCAAACTTGTCAAATTGGTCAAGATTCCCACCCTCTCTTCCCTCCTCATCCCTGCACATCGTCAGCGCCGAATTAACTCCATCTGACACAGGCCTTTTCATAGACTTCCTTGACATTCTGCCTCGGCCAGCACATTGCCGCCATACACCAGTCGCAAACTGCCGCATAGCGTTGTTAAGCACTGCGATGTTTTATAGGTTGCCATCTATCTTGCTCCAGTGATGTTAAACGCAGACTCTATTAGGCAAGCCCCGTACCAGGGCATATCTGCATGTTTTTAAGCGGGATTAATTATATTGCAGCACAACAATTGAAATATAAATCATCAGCATTTGATGAAAACCGACGGTATTTCATCAAATGCTGAATCGGCTCACGCTGGCAGTTCCGACATGTCGGCGAAGATTTCGCAATTCACTCTCGATGCGCCTACGCAACACGATCAGGGCAGCAAATTATGTTTCTTCAAACGGTATTCAAACTGTGGGCGCGACATGCCGAGCGAACGTGCAGCGGCGCTAACATTGCCTCCGGCGCGATCCACTGCAGCACTGAGCAGCAGTTTCTCAACCACATCGAGTCCGGTCTTGTGGGCAAAGACATGATCGACAAATGCATCCACAGCTTGCGCATCTTGTTTGAGAACATTTTCACCACGCCCCACGCTAAGCGAGCGCCCCTTGCTTGCCCCGGCGCTGATGCTGGGAAACAGCTCAGCCAGATCGATGCGGCCGCCAGCCGGCGCAAGAATCACGCCGCGCTCGATCACATTTTCCAACTCGCGCACATTGCCCGGCCAGGCATACTTGCGTAACGCGTGCATGGCTTTATCGGTCACCCCGGTGATTTTCTTGGCGTGGCGCGCCGACAGCTTGTCGATGAAACGTTGAACCAGCAGCGGGATATCCTCGGCGCGTTGACGTAACGGCGGGATGTTGACCGGATAGATGTTCATCCGGTAGTAGAGATCGCGACGGAAGCGGCCTTCCTCAACGGCCTCCTGCAGATTGACGTTGGTGGCAGCGATGACCCGCACATCGACCTTGCGGGTATGACTATCGCCGATGCGCTCGATCTCGCCTTCCTGCAAGACCCGCAGCAGTTTGGCCTGGGCCGAGGGCGATAACTCACCCACCTCATCAAGGAACAGGGTACCCCGATGCGCCCGCTCGAAGCGTCCCGGTCGCGACTGATGGGCGCCGGAATAGGCGCCCTTCTCGACGCCGAACAGTTCCGATTCGATCAACTGTTCCGGCAGGGCGGCACAATTGACGGCGACGAATGGACCCTTGGCACGCATACTGTAGACGTGCAGCGCCCGCGCAAACATTTCCTTGCCGACGCCGGTTTCGCCGAGCAGCAACACGGTTACCTGGCTTTGCGCCGCCTTGCGGATCAGTGCGCAGGATTCGCGGAAGCCCGCCGATGCTCCTATCAGATCGTCGGTGTGCAGCTCGTCGTCGATCGAATAGCGCAGATTCTGAACTTGCTCCTGCAACTCGAGGATGCGCTCGGCGACGGGATCCGGTTGCAGGTAGCGCTGCAGTTGCTCTGCATCCTCCCACTCCTCGATCGGCTTGCCGACAATGCGACAGGCGGGGGCGCCGCTGGCGCGGCATTCTGTCTCCTTGTAGAAGATGCGCCTGCCCATGACCGTGCTGGAATAGCCGCAGGCATAGCCAGTCTGCATCCAGCAAGCAGGGCCGGTATCGACACCAAACTGTTCGTGATGCAAGTCAGCTTCGAAGGAGTTGTCCCAGAGAAATTCGCCGTAGAAGCGTCCTTCGGCCACGTCTATGTCGAGTTGCACCGTGCGAACCGTGACTATGCCTTCCAGGGTATGCAGTTGTGGTCCCATGCCAAGCACGTCGGCATCAGAGGCGTTCGGGTAGAGTTTGCGTGCCAACTCCGCATCGCGCGACCCAGATGCATGGCCTGTCCGTGTCATGACGCCGCGCGCCCGCTCGGTACCCAGTGAATCGACCAGTTCTTTGCGCAGTGCAGCCATGGCGGCGCTGTGCAGGAGAATCATGCGCGTCTCGCCTAGCCAGATATGGCCATTGTCGAACGAGAAGCGCAGTCGCGAGGTCAATTCATCCAGATTGGTTCCTGTAATGTTGCGCGTTGCCATGTTTCTCCCTGAAGCCAGCACCTTTCGGATTGAAGACATACGGTGCAGTAACGATCCATTGCCCGTCCCTTCAATCGCCCGGGTTCGCGCCTTCCTACTTCAAATCGGTTGAAACGGAAGTGTCCATACGTCATCCATTAATGAGGGGTCGGCCCCGCGCCTGTGGTAGATCCGCCGATCCGGCCCCAAAATATCCTCATTTCATGAAGCAGACAATCGGGACGATTGCCTAGAATATAGGCGAAACACCTAAACTGCTGCTGCCATACTGCTGATCGATACCAGTCATTGGTCATTGGCAAGCTTGCGCATCAGTGTCATGACCTGTGTGTTAATCCTCGAAAGACAACCCAACGTAATTTTCAGCCAGCGTCGTACGGCCGGCGACGGAATGCAAGACGTAATCCAACTCCGCTTCCAGCACCCTCTGGTCAAAGGTATTGGTATCGGGAAAGCGGTGCAGCAGCATGGTCATCCACCAAGAGAACCGCTCCGCCTTCCAGATGCGGCGCAGGCAACGCTCCGAATAAGTGTCGATGCCCCGACTGCTGCCGCCGTAGAACTCGATCAATGCGCGCGACAGGTAGCGCACATCGGATGCAGCAAGGTTGAGGCCTTTGGCACCGGTCGGGGGCACGATGTGCGCAGCATCGCCAGCCAGGAACAAGCGCCCGAAACGCATCGGTTCCGCCACAAAGCTGCGCAGCGGCGCGATGCTTTTTTCCAGCGACGGACCGGTAACCAGCGCTGCTGCTGCTTGCGGGTCGAGGCGGCGGCGCAATTCTTCCCAGAAGCGCGCGTCGGACCAGTCTTCGACTTTTTCAGTCAGCGCACATTGCAGGTAGTAGCGGCTGCGCGTATGCGAACGCATGCTGCACAGGGCGAAGCCGCGTTCGTGCTTGGCGTAAATCAACTCCTCGGATACCGGCGGCGTGTCCGAGAGCAGGCCGAGCCAGCCGAAGTTGTAGACGCGCTCGAAATTGACGATGGCATTTTTCGGTACGCTGGCGCGGCAGACACCGTGGAAGCCGTCGCAGCCGGCAATAAAGTCGCATTCGATTTCGAATCGGACGCCATCCTTGAGGTAACTCACGCGTGGCCGCATGCCGTCAAAGTCATGGAGACTAACCTCTTTGGCTTCGTACACCGTCGTCAAGCCTGCGGTGGCTCGCGCCTCCATCAGATCTTTGGTGAGTTCAGTCTGACCATAGACCATCACCTGTTTGCCGCCGGTGAGGCCGTGCAGGTCGATGTGATGGCGCACGTCGCCGACCAGGATGTCGAAGCCCTTATGTTGCAGTCCCTCGGCATGCATGCGTGCGCCAACCCCTGCTTCATTGAGCAGATCTACGGCGACCTGTTCCAGTACTCCCGCACGGATGCGTCCCAGCACGTAATCAGGGGTTTGCGCTTCCAGGACGATGGCATCGATCCCTGCCTTGTACAACAGTTGACCGAGAATGAGCCCGGAAGGACCGGCGCCGACGATTGCGACTTGTGTTCTCAATTCAATTCTCCTTTTTGGCTTGCACGTGTTCCATGGCCAGTAGACCGGAAGCCGTGTTCTGCATCGGTAGGTGGTATAAGGAATGATTCCGTATCGATTTCTTGTTGATTGGCGTCGTTGTAGCGGGGCCCCGTCACGGTTTGCTGATTGATCAGTGCGTCCAGGCGTTCGACTATGGAACGGTTGAGCTGTATGCCAGCGCTCCCGGCGTTGTCGTCGAGATGCTCCACCAGCCGCGTGCCGAAAATCGGAATGATGTGCTCAGCCCTGGCCAACAGCCAGGACAGGGCGAGTTGGGCCGGTGTGACCCCGATCTCTGCGGCGATGAGCTGGTACTCTGCCAGCAGTTCAAGGTTCTTCGCATAGTTGGCCGCCTCGAAGCGTGGCATCTGACGGCGAATGTCCTTGGTTTCAAGCTGAGTTTCAGGGTCGCGCAGCGTGCCGGTGAGGAAGGCCCGCGCCAATGGGCTGAATGCAACGAAAGCCACGCCCAGCTCACGACAGGCATCGAGCACGGCGATCTCCGGATTGCGCGTCCACAGCGAATATTCGGTCTGCAGTGCGACGATCGGATGCACGGCGTGCGCGCGCCGCAAGATTGGCGCCGACACTTCGGAAAGACCGATGCTCCTGATCTTGCCCACGCGCACCAAGTCCGCTAGTGCACCAATGCTGTCTTCGATCGGCACATTTTTGTCCCAGCGATGCAAGTAGTAGAGGTCAATGACATCGGTCTGCAGCCGCTGCAGGCTCTCGTCGCAGGTGCGCTTGAGGACTTCAGGGCGACCGTCGATGACGCGCCTGCCATCGACACCGGTCATGCCGCACTTGCTGGCCAGCACGATTTGCTGACGATGTGGCTTGAGCACGCGGCCGAGCAAGGTCTCGTTAGCACCGAAACCATACAATGCAGCCGTATCGAAAAAATTGATGCCGCGCTCGAGGGTGCGCAAAAGCAGCGCCGCAGCGGCCTCGGGCGCCGGTGGCGTGCCGTAGGCGTGGCTGAGGCTCATGCAGCCGAGGCCGAGGGCCGAGACGCTGAACGGTCCGATGCGCCGCTGCTGCATTTCAGGCGCTCTGCTGCAGCTGTTGTTCCAGCCGGTCGAGAATGCGGTAACAGGGCAGTACCTGGGCTACGCTGGCATTCGGCTCGCGACCTGCGCGGATGGCGGCGAAGAACTCGCGGTCCTGCAGTTCGATGCCATTCATCGACACATCGACCTGAGATACATCGATCTTGTTGTCCTTGGCATCGATCAGGTCATCGTAGCGTGCAATGTATGTGCCGGTGTCGCCGATGTAGCGGAAGAAGGTGCCAAGCGGACCATCGTTATTGAACGAGAGCGACAAGGTGCAGATCGCGCCGGTGCTGCTCTTCAACTGTATCGACATGTCCATGGCGATGCCGAGCGTCTTGTGCATAGGGCCTTGCAGTGCATTGGCAGCAACGATCGTGCCGCCCGTCTGATAGGCGAAGAGGTCGACCGTGTGCGCAGCGTGATGCCACAGCAGATGGTCGGTCCAGCTGCGCGGCTGGCCCAGCGCGTTCATGTTGCTGCGGCGGAAGAAATAGGTCTGCACGTCCATTTGCTGGATATTGAATTCGCCGGCCGCGATCTTCCGGTGCACCCACTGATGGCTGGGATTGAAGCGGCGCGTGTGGCCGCACATGGCCACCAGGCCGGTCTGCCGCTGCGCGGCAAGTACCGACTCGGCGCCGGTCAGGCTGTCGGCCAGCGGAATCTCGATCTGCACATGCTTGCCCGCCTGCATGCAGGCAACCGCCTGCGCGGCATGCATCTGGGTCGGCGTGCACAAAATCACGGCGTCGACTTCCTGCAACGCCAGGCTGTCGGCAAGCTCGGTGCTGACATGGCCGATGCCGTACTTGGCGGCGATCTCCCTGGTTTTGTCCAACTCGCGGCTGACCAGCGAGACGACCTCAACGCCTTCGATCAGCTTGATGGCATCGAGATGCTTGATGCCGAAGGCGCCGGCACCCGCCAATGCGACCTTGATTGTCTTGTCCATCAGGTGTTCTCCAGTATCAGATGGCCGACGGCAGTATTGCTCGCCGGCACATGGTAAAAGCGGTGCGCTACGCGCGGCGGGCTATCGTTCATGGCGCCGCGCGCGATCAGCCACATGACGAGTTCGATGCCCTCCGAGCCGGCTTCACGCACATAGTCGATGTGCGGCTTCTGCGCCAGTGTCGCGGGATCGGCAATCAACTGGTCGAGAAAAGCCTGGTCGAATTCGCGGTTGATCAGACCGGCGCGCGGGCCTTGCAACTGGTGGCTCATGCCGCCGGTGCCCCAGATCTGGACCTTGAGCGGCTGATCGAAGGACGCGACCGCCTTGCGGATGGCGCGGCCGAGATTGAAGCAGCGGCGACCCGCAGGTACCGGGTACTGCACCACGTTAACCGCGAAGGGAATCACCGGGCAGGGCCAAGCCGCCGGTTGGCCGAACAGCAGCGACAGCGGCACCGTGAGGCCATGGTCGACGTCCATCTTATTGACGATGGTCAGATCGAAATCATCCTGGATCACCGACTGGGCGATGTGCGCGGCGAGTTCCGGATGTCCTTTGACCACAGGCACCGGGCGCGGACCCCAGCCTTCGTCGGCGGGCTGGAATTCCGCTGCACAGCCGATGGCGAAAGTCGGAATCAGGTCGAGGCTGAAAGCCGTGGCGTGGTCGTTGTAGACGAGGAAAATGACATCCGGTGTGTTGTCCTGCATCCATGCCTTGGACGCTTCGTAGCCTTGGAACACCGGCTGCCAGTACGGCTCGCCGGACTTTCCCGCGTCGAGAGCGGCACCGATGGCCGGTACGTGGGAAGTGTAGACGGATGCGGTTATGCGCGCCATGTCAATGACCTCCCTGGCCGGCGCGGCCCTGCGGCTGACGGTGCGCCTGGGCGTCACCATCCTCGCCGACCACGCGATTGCCTTCGATCGAGCGGCCACCTGTAATCATCATGTTGCGGTATTCCTCCTCGCTCATGCCGGTCATGCTGCCGGCCATTTGCTGGAACGATTTGCCGTCGGTGGCGCCGATCTTGGCGAGGAAGTAGATGTTGCCGCCCAGGCGGATGCACCAGTTGAGATCGCGCGCCAGCACGGCCTTCTTCTGTTCCTCGGTCATCGCCCATTCGTCGAGATAGGCGCGTTCGTTGGCTTTGAAGCGAACGCGGTTGTCGGCTCTCATCAACGACATGCAGAACTGGTTGAGGTGGTAGCCCAGCCGCGACTGGTCAGCATCGAAAATCGTTGTGCCGGGTATGTCTTTGTAAGGCTTGTTGAGTGCCATTTAATTTTCCTCGGGCCAATAAAGATGCATCGGGTTGTCTACAAGCATTTTGTGCTGCAGTTCTGGCGTTGTCGCGATGTGCGGAATGAAATTGACCAGCAGGCCGTCATCGGGCATATGGTCCTTCAGATTGGGGTGCGGCCAGTCGGTACCCCACAAGACGCGGTCGGGAAAAGTCTCGACGATGCGCTTCGCAAAAGGCACCACGTCGCGATAAGGGTTCAGTTCCCCGTCCAGGGCCTTTGGCCCGACGACGCTCAGTCGCTCCGGACAGCTGACTTTGCTCCAGACGTTCGGATAGTCGCGCATGAACTTGACGAAAAGCTCGAATTCCGGACCGTCCACCGGGTTGCCAACATCCGGGCGGCCCATGTGGTCGACCACGATGGTGGTTGGCAGCGCTGTGAAGAAATCCCACAGTTCGGGCAGGTCGACCGCCTCGAAGTAGATCACCACGTGCCAGCCCAGCGGGGCGATGCGTCCGGCGATTTCCAGCAATTCGTCGCGTGGGGTAAAGTCGACCAGACGCTTGACGAAGTTGAAGCGCACACCGCGCACGCCCGCCGCGTGCATCTCCTGCAGTTCGCCATCGGTCACCGTGCGCCTGACGGTAGCTACACCGCGCGCCCTGCCGCCGGAGTGGCGCAGCGCATCGAGCATGGCGCGGTTGTCGGCGCCATGGCAGGTGGCTTGCACCACGACGTTGCGGGAAAAGCCGAGATAGTCGCGCAACGCAAAGAGCTGGTATTTCGATGCATCGCAGGGCGTGTATTTGCGCTCGGCTGCGTAGGGGAACTCGGCGCCGGGGCCGAAGACGTGGCAGTGCGCGTCCACACTGCCGGCGGGCAGCTTGAAGCGGGGTTTCGAGGGGCCAAAATACCAGTCCAGCCAGCCCGGAGTTTTCTGGAATTCCATGTTCAGTTTCCCGCCATGTGTTGGTTCAGGATGCGGTCTGCCTCGACACGCCAGTCGGCGCTGCGGGCGAACCCCTGGCTGCCCCTGGCGCCGAACAGCCCCGCGTCGGCCAGGTCGGCAACCCAGGCCTGGCGTTCAGCCGTACCTTGCGCCGACCATGGTGTGAGTCCGATCTCGCGCACCGTCTGCGCCACCTCGCGTACTTCCTCGCTGCGGCGGCGGCCGTGTTCGATGACGCGCTGGAAGAAATAGCTGGCCTGCTTTTCCCAGTCGATGCCGGGAAAGGTTTCGCAGAGCGAGGCGACTACCGTATCCTCGACGCCATACGCCCGCGCCGCGGTAAGGCTCTCGATGACCATCGCCTCCAGTCCCTTGATTATCACGCTGCGACACATCTTGGTGGCGGAGGCGACGCCAAGTTTGTCGCTGGCGACCTTGCCGTCAAAGCCGAGTTGCTTGAGCAAAGCTGCCAACTCGCCTGCGCGTGCGCCGCCCAGCAGCAGCGGAACGCGAATGCGATAGGGCGGCACCGAAGTCATTACCGCGCCTTCGACATAGCGCCCTCCCGCCGCATCGACCAAGGCGGCAGCCTTGATCTTGGCACCCGGAGAGGCGGAATTGAGGTCGAGGAACCAGGTGCCCTGTGCAAGCGCCGGCTCTACCGCTGCCGCGACTGCAAGCGTCTGATCGGCGGTGACGGCGGAAATCACCAGGTCGGCCTTGGCGGCGAGTTCCGCATGACTGACTACGAGATGCACGCCATGCTGCGCGGCATGGCTGTGCAGGGCTGCCGCGTCGGGACCACCGAGCTTGATGTCGTAGCTCAGAATGTGCTCCACGCCTATTGCACGCAGGTCCTCGGCGAGGATGCGGCCCACCTCGCCATAACCGATCAGGCCAATGGACCACTGCAACGGGTTGGTGGAGATGGTCATGCTAGTCGATGTATTTGAGTCCGGCCTTGGCCAGCGTTTCGCGCATACTGTACATGTCGAGCCCGAGTTCGCCAGCGGCAAAACGCGTGCGCTTACGCGTCTCGTTGGCCTCACGCGCCTCGGCAGCATCGGCCACCTGTTGTGCGACCGCTGCCGGCACCACCACCACGCCATCGTCGTCGGCCACCACCACATCGCCGGGATTGACCAGCGCGCCAGCGCAGACCACGGGGATATTCACCGAACCCAGCGTCGCTTTGATGGTGCCCTTGGCGCTGATGGCGCGCGAGAACACCGGAAAGTTCATTGCCGTCAGGTCTTTCACATCGCGCACGCCGGCATCAATGATCAGCCCCTTGCCGCCGCGAGCCCTGAATGAGGTCGCCAGCAGGTCGCCGAAGAAACCGTCCTCGTTGTCACTGATGCAGGCCGCGACAACGACATCGCCTTCCTGCAATTGTTCGGCGGCGACGTGCATCATCCAGTTGTCGCCGGGCTGCAGCAGCACGGTGACGGCCGTGCCACAGACGTAGGCACCGGTGTAAATCGGCCGGATATAGGGCTTCATCAGGCCCACGCGGCCCATGGCTTCGTGGATCGTGGCCACGCCGAAGCGCGCCAGTTTGTCGACGGCGGTGCGGTCGGCGCGCAGGATGTTGCGCTTGACGATGCCGAGATTGTTCATGCTCATGGTTATTTCCCCTTGGCTTTCAATGCCGCATCGAGGCGCGGATAGACGCGGCGCGCATTGCCCTCGTAGACCTTATAACGGTCGGCGGCAGAGAGGTTCTGCGTCGCTTCGATGTAGCGCTTGGTGTCGTCGTAGTAGTGACCTGTCTCGGGATCGATGCCGCGCACGGCGCCGATCATTTCCGAGGCAAAGAGGATGTTGTCCACCGGGATGACTTTCGTCAGCAGGTCGATGCCCGGCTGATGGTAGACGCAGGTATCGAAATAGATGTTGTTGAGAAGATGGTCTTTCAACAGCGGCTTCTTGAGTTCCTGCGCCAGGCCGCGGTAGCGGCCCCAGTGATAGGGTGCCGCGCCGCCGCCGTGCGGAATGACGAACTTCAGCGTCGGAAAATCCTTGAACAGGTCCGCGGTCAGGCACTGCATGAAGGCCGTCGTGTCGGCGTTGATGTAGTGTGCGCCGGTGGTGTGGAAGCAGGCGTTGCAACTGGTGCTGACATGGATCATGGCCGGGATGTCGTACTCGACCATTTTCTCGTAGATCGGATACCAGTGCCGGTCGGACAGCGGCGGCGAAGTCCAGTGGCCGCCCGAGGGATCGGGGTTGAGGTTGATGCCGACGAAACCGTATTCCTTGACGCACTTTTCCAACTCGGGAATGCAGGTGCGCGGATCGACGCCCGGCGACTGCGGCAGCATGGCCGCGCCGATGAAGTTGTCGGGGAACAGCTGAGCCACGCGATGGCACAGTTCGTTGCATATCGCTGCCCAGGTACTGCTCACATTGAAGTCGCCGATATGGTGGGCCATGAAGCTGGCGCGCGGCGAGAAGATGGTGAGGTCGGAGCCGCGCTCTTGCATCTTCTGCAACTGGTTGGTCGCTATGCTCTCGCGCAGCTCGTCGTCGCTAATCCTCAACTCGGCGACCTTGGGCGTCAGCAGCGGATCCTTGATGCCGGCAATCTGGCGGTTGCGCCAATCTTCCAGCGCCTTGGGCGCAGTCGTGTAGTGGCCGTGAATGTCGATGATCATCGCGATGCTCCTGTAATACTGATTGAGATACTCATGCCGGCTCCATGCCCTGGCGCCGCTTGGCCGCAGCGGCGTCGGGAGAATGCATGAAAGCGAGCAAAGCGCGCACGGCTTCGGGCTGGGGCGACGTGACGCACAGGCCGGCCGCGAAGGTGGTGACGATCTCGCAGCCGGGCGGCATAGTCCCAAGCACGGCTATGCCGGGAAGATGCATCAACTCGCTGTGCTGCTGGAAGCCGAGTTCGACCTCACCGCTTGCCACCAACTGGCCTACCGGCACGCCGGGCGGCGCCTGCACGATCCGTTCGCGAACCAAAGCGGCAATGCCCCAGCGTTCGAACAGCTGCAGCAGCGCCACGCCACTGGGCCCGGTGGAATAGCCCAAGCTGCGCGCCGCGAGCACGGCACGCCGCAGCCGATCTTCGCTACCGATGTCCGGCCGCGGCGTACCGCTGCGCACCGCAATCGCCACTGCCGAGCGCACCAGGTCAATCTTGCTGTCGGCGACCACGCGTCCGGTGGCGATCAGCTTGTCGATGGCATCAGCGGCGAGCACCGCCACGTCGTACGGTTCACCGGCCTGCAGGCGTTTGGCGGCATCCACGCCGCCCACCGCTTCGAAGCTGACCTCGATGCCGCTGCACTGCCGGTAAGCGCCAGCCAGGTCAGCCAGCACATGGCGCGTCGCCATCGAGGAGATGCCGGCGATTCGGGTAGCGATGTTGGATTCGAGTGCTTGCATTTGCCCCACCAATGATTGATGGGGTCATTGTGGCGATACGGCCGCATCCTGCCAAGCCAAGCGGCGCACTACTAGCTATCGCATTTTGTTATGGGCGCGGCTGGGTATGGCAGCGGGCTCCGCCTCAGCCGCAGCCAGGATCAGCTCGCGTAACAGGCGCAGCATATGCTTGGTCAGGGGCGTCGCCGGCTTGTGCGCCGACACCGCCAGGCACAAGGTACTCGACAGCCGCGGCTCAACCAGCTTGCGCATGACGTAGGCTTCGGGCTGGCCCGAGGCGGCCAGCGCAGTGGGCGTCAGGATGGCGTGACCGTGACCGGCGCGCACCAGTTCCAGAATCGACTGTACGCTGGAGATTTCCAGCGCGACATTCAGTTTGTGGCCGGCCAACGCCGCCTGCGTCTCCAGCAGCTTGCGGACGGCGTGACTGCGTTCCGGCAGGATCAAAGGAAAACCCGTCAGCTCGGCCAGAGTCACCGTGTCCCCCAACCTCGCCAGAAGACTGCCTGCGCGGCCGGAAGCTTTCTTCGCACCGGCGCCGACCCTGATTTTCGGAACGCCAGCGGCCGGACTGACCAAGCCGAGCGGCTCGTCGAGTACCGGCGTGAGTTCGATTGCCGCTTGCGATTCCGGGTTGTGCAGCAGTCCGATGTCAACCCGGCCGGTCGATATCCATTCTGCCAAGTGGGCGGACAAACCCTCAACAATAGCCAGGCGCGCTTTCGGCAGGGCACCGCGAAAGCTTTCGACCAGAGGCAAGGTGAGCAGCCGGCCCATGCTCGGCGGCAGGCCGACGACAATGCGTCCGGCCGGTTCACCGCGAGTGCTCTCCAGATCCTCGCGCACGCGCGAAACCAGTTGCAAGATGCCCACGCTGTGGTCGAACAGACGCTGGCCTGCCTCGGTCAGCACGACGCCGCGCCCGTTGCGAATCAATAGCGTGGTGCGCAGGTCGGTTTCCAGCAAACGGACCTGGCGCGACAATGCCGGTTGCGCAATATTCAGAATAAGTGATGCCTTGCTGAAGCTCCCCAACTCGGCAACACGGACGAAGTATTCAAGTTGCTTGAGGTTCATGCTACAGCTCTCCCGAGGCACTCATAACAAAACGTGATAGCTAATAGTATCCGCAATGGCCTGTTCTGTTACGCTAACGACCAATTTCGGCATGCCGTTGGAAGCTTTTGTTATATTGGCGGTTGCTGCATAAATGTAGATGACTGCAGACGTGCCCACATCAATAGTACTTGCTCAGGCCAATCTTGAGAATATCTACCGGATTTTTACCGCCCATTTCCCAGCCGAGTTCGTCGTTGTGCTTGCTGGTTCGCGAAAGAGTACGCGCCGGCACAAGTTTTAGCGGCGGCTATCATGTGTCCGCCACTGATGCGGTGGTGCTAAGACCGGCGATATCCACATGACGAGCGCGCGACCTCTACAGCTTCGCATTGGTTGATATGGAAGGATTATGTGTCGGTGGACGGATAACAGGCACAGATCGTTGGAAAGCAGCCTGGACAATTGACCGAACCAATGAGAAGCACGGAGAAAATTTTGGTTCCCAACGGAAATTGGCCTAAGTTTTTTTGCCCGCCAGATATGCTTGCGTAATTTTTTGCTCGCCTCAGCAACCTGTTACAGGCTACTTCCTGAAAGCCGAAGCGTAATGAACATTCGACAAGAATGTGTGCTACGATTTACTTCATGGAACGCAATCTAAATTATGTGGTTTTTGAAGAAGATGGAGCCTTTATTGCTCGCTGCTTGGACGTTGAAGTTGCCACCGAAGGCGATTCACGGGAAGAAGCTGTTTCGAATCTTCAAGAAGCGTTGGAACTCTTTTTCGAAGACCATCGTGTCAGTTTAGAAACGTTGCCCCCCCGAACTTACCAGTTCGGAGAGGTGGCGGTTCATGCCTAAACGCTGGTCCACGAACGAAATTGAGCGAATTCTGCTCAAGAATGGTTTTCGGTTGGTGGGGCAGAAAGGCAGTCATCGGAAGTACATGATGAATGGCCGAGTGGTCATAGTTCCAGCCGGAAGAAAGGAAGTACGTCAGGGCACGTTTGCATCAATACTTCGACAATCCGGGTTGGACATAAGCGATTTTCTGTTTTGAACATTGCTAGGCGAGGAAGCCCGAAGGTCGGAAATCATCAAGCGGAGGTGGGTTTAACCGAAATAAATGGATGCATAGATTGTTACAAGAGAAAAGCGCCTATCGGTGTCATTGGGTTTTAATGTAACTCTATCGTCATTCGTAATGACAAGCAAAAACAACATGTTGCGTCTTGTCAGACCGATTTCAGCCGCTTAGAATCTAGAAACAGGTATCAACCCAGCACCTAATGAGGGAGCTCATAACCCGAAGTCTTGCCCCCGCAACCAACGCTAGCAAGGGCCTACAGAAATGTAGGCTCTTTTCATTTGATGGTCACGTAGCTACAGCGTAGCCATAGCTTCGAGTACAGCATCCAACCGCGAAGCAGCCATAGAAAGATGATCCGGCGCAAGATGGGCATGCCGTTCCGCCATCGCCCCAGTTCGCCACCCACCCAATCGCTGTAGTTCATGGGTGCTGATCCAACAGGCCGCATGAACCTCCAGCCTCCATGGACCATCGCTAGCCCGATCAGGATGGCCCGGAAATCGTTGACATTGGTCAGCGTCGGGCCGGTGACGACGCTGTCGCCCAGGGTTTGAAAGAATCCGCAGGCATCGACGGTCACGCGGGTTGAGCTCGAGCTGCCAGGTTTCAGCCATGGATACGTGTGTTCAGAAGCGCACGATATCGAACAATATCAGCATGCCGAAGTGGAAAACGACAAAAAGAGTAACCGCCGCGACAACAGCGGAGTTTTCGCTTCTTTCGAATAATTTTTGCATGTTCATTGAAGTCTCCAGGCTGGATTGACTGTTTTGCGAAAGTCCCGCCGGCAATGCAAGCAATACCGGCGGGACAGGTTCGATCAGGGACCGGGCTAGGCCATGCTTAAGCGCCCTGTAGCGCCAGCGCCGGGCGCGCTTCTTTCTTGCCGATCGTCAAGAGATCCCAGGCAAGCAGAACGAAGCCGGCAGCAAATACGGCGCCGCAAATTGAGCGCCAGTACATGCCTTGGATAAACCAGGGATGGCC
Organism: Betaproteobacteria bacterium; assembly: GCA_016234745.1. Classification (GTDB taxonomy): domain Bacteria; phylum Pseudomonadota; class Gammaproteobacteria; order Burkholderiales; family Rhodocyclaceae; genus JACRAR01. The sequence goes on from JACRAR010000032.1 coordinate 14,992, forward strand.
TTGGGCGGCAAAGTAACCCATCCAGGAAGACCCTTCGATGGCGCGTTCAATCTGCGATTGCTCGTATCCGGAAATCAGCATCGCCATGACCATGCCGATCATGCCGACGTGAAGCAGGAAGATCGCCCATTTCCATTTCCATGCACCTTCCAGGTTGCCTCCCATCCAGACATTGCCGCGCCATTTTTGCAGCGCTATGTACAGAAAGGCGATGACCATCGTCGCGTAGGCGCCGAAGAAAGCCAGGTGGCCGTGCGAGGCGGTCCACTGGGTGCCGTGGGTATAGAGATTGATTTGCGGCAGGGTATGCATGAAACCCCAGACGCCGGCGCCGAAGAAGTTGCCGAAGGCCTGGGCGATGATCCAGGCCAGCGCAGGGTGGTTCACGCTTTTCATCTTGTGATGGCCGGCGTCAAATACCGCGTGCACCACCATGGCAACCAGGGGAATCGGTTCCAGCGCCGAGAAGAATCCGCCAATGGTGAACCAGTATTCCGGCGTGCCGATCCAGAAGTAATGATGGCCCAGCCCCAGGATGCCTGATCCGAACATCAGCGCAACCTCGATGTAGAGCCAGGTTTCAACAATCTGCCGGCGCACCCCCATGGTCTTGATCAGGCCATACGCCATCAGGCAGCCCACCAGCACTTCCCAGGTGGCTTCCACCCACAGATGGATCACCCACCACCACCAGTGCTGATCCATGGAAATATTGGGGGTATAGAACATGCCGGCCAGATAGAGGCCGGCCAGGGCCACCAGATCGACGATCAGGACACCCGCGATATTGGTGAACCGGCCCTTGGTGAAGGTGGCGACAACGTTGTAGAAGAACGCCAGAACGCACACGACGATGCCGATGTCGGCCCAGCGCGGCGCCTCGATATACTCGCGACCTTCCGTGATCAGCCAGATCGATTTCATATCGCCGGCGCCGACCTGCACCAGCAGAAAGACCAGCACCACCGCGACCACGGCCAGGGTGAATATCCAGAAAATCAGATTGGCCAGCCCCAGCCCCACGACGGGAACGCCGGACTCATCCTCCAGCATCCAGTAAACCGAGCCGATGAAACCGAACAGCAACCAGACCACCATCGCATTCAGGTGCAACATGCGGTTGATGGAAAAGTCCAGAACACCGAACAGGAAATCGGGATAAAGGTACTGCAAGCCGGCAAGCATGCCGAACAAAATCTGTGCGCCAAACAGCGCAATGGCGACGGTGAAGTATTTCATCGCCAGTTTTTGGCCACCGTTCATGGTGCTGCCAGGAAAACGACTTGTATCTGCCATGATGGTCTCCTTATTGTTGAGCCGGGGCCGGGGCGGGTTGAACCGCAGGCGCCGCTGATGCGGCAGCTGCCGGAGCATCCGCCTGATCGATTGACTTGAAATTGGCGGGGAAGCCATTGGTATCAATGGAAGCCATCCATTTCAGAAATGCCACGACCGCGCGGGCTTCGGGTTCGGTGATCTTGAGATTAGGCATCTTGCGGCCGATGCCGTTATGCGCAACGAGTTGGGGATTCATGAGGAACTCCACCATGGCTTCCTCGCGCGATTCCTTGGATCCCCAGACCGGATCCAGCCAGGCCTTGGTCAGGTCGGGCGCGTAATAGGAGCCGTTGCCCAATAGGGTATGGCAGTCAATGCAGTTCTTCGATTGCGTCGTCATCTTGCCATGGCTGACCAGCGCTTCAGCTTCCTGTTCGGTCAGCTTCTTGCCGAACAGGGGTTCCTCACGACCGATGACAGGCGCCTGGAAATTGCGCTTTTCATCAAACTTGTATTCGATGCGCTGGTTGATCACCGAATAGGCCGGTACGCGCTTGCTGCCAGCCGTAATCTGCTTCACCGTATCGAATGTGAGAAAGATCAGAACGACAAACGAAACCGCCGTGACCCAGATGGCGGTCTTCCGCCAAAATGATTCCGACGCCCACCACAATGCTTGGGCCTGTGACATGGTAAAACCTCCTTTAATGCTGTTGAAAAATGTTGATGGGTTGCGATCCTGCTGATTTTTCGGCGGCATCTGCATGCGTTCCTACGCACAAATGCCAGATGGCATGCGGGGCGGCAAAATAGCCGGCCAGCATGAGAAGAACGATGAAAGTCCAGAATCCGTTGTTGAACAGGTTGGCGGCGAAGGCCAGCGTCAGCACCGCCGCCGCAAGGCCGAGAAAGGCGGCATAGGCGAGATACATGAGCCGAGGGTGCGCCTTGAGGCGCGCCCAGGCAAACAGCAAGGCATAGCTTGCGCCAAACAGGATCACAGATGCGGCGCTAAGAAAAACGACCAGAAAATTCGCGAGCTTGACGGGTTCGAGCATGGGCCTGTATGGTGCTTGTTCAATATTCCAGAGCCGATTCTATGCAGACGGAACACCCATTTCCTTGATCTGAGATAATTTCGAAAAAATCGGCGAGATCTTGCCGGAGGTGAGGGTAAATCCCTGGGCTAGCTCCTTGCCAAGACGCACCGTAAACCAAAAAGCGCTGCCTTTGCTCGGCTCGCTATCCACCCCAACTGTGCCGCCCATCAGTTCGGCAAGCTTCTTCGAAATCGCCAGGCCGAGGCCGGTGCCGCCGGCATGGGCACCTACCGAGCTACCCGGACCCATACCGAATCCGTATTGCTGATCGAGGCTGATCATGGGATCGGTTGGCAAGCATATCCAGTCCTATTGAAAATGCTGCGAGGCGCCCCACAGCTATATACTGATTCCTGATAAATTGATTTCTCCGGTGCCAATTTCCGATTTCAACAGGTTTGATTGGCAGACCAACCGTGCTTCTGACGAAAGGATGAAGTGCATTTACTAGGGTACAAGTCCTGATACGCATGTTCCTGTAGAGGTTCTTATGACAAAGCTTGCCTTATGGAAAGACGACTATCTCGTTGGAGTCGACAAGATCGATCAACAACACAAGATCTTGTTTGAGATGTTGGGCGATTTGCTGACACTGCGTGAGGATGTCGGATCAATCGACGAGCGCGTTGCTAAGCTATCTTCTCTGGTGGAACGCCTTAATAATTACGCCGTCTACCATTTCCGCACAGAAGAGTTCTTGATTAATCGATACCTTGCTAACGACATCACAATCGTTGGCCATGAGGATGCCCATAAATCCTATGCGAATTCCATGCAAGATTTTGAAGGGCGTTTTCAAGCGGGCGATGCGAATGTCGTCAATGATCTAATTGACTTCATTTACAACTGGTGGCTTGGCCATATCATGAGAGTCGACAAGGCGTTGGGGAAGGCCTTAAATCAAGCTGGTGTTCGTTAGATGCTATGGAGCTCGCAAGCATGAGGGCGAACTGGTGCCACGAATCGATCGGCCCATGATGGCCTCCGCCCGTGGCTGCTAATTCTCCAGAATGGTCTGCAGAACGATGTTGAATCGCGAAGCTTCTTCAAACTGAACCCAATGACCTGCATCCTCTATGACGGTTAGGTTATTGAAGTGCGGGGCCAGTCTCAAACTCGGCTCGATGGAACTGTACAAGCCCTGGAAAAGCACATCTCGTCCTCCCCAAATTCCCCAGACAGGGCAGCCCACTCCGGGCAAGCTTTGCCGGAGAATGTCGGAGTGAGGTAGCCGACGCTTGGGCAGCCTGTCGCGCTGAAGCCCTGTGACATAAAGATTGAGCGACAGTTCATCGACTGATTCGTCGCGTGCAAACATCAGGCGCCTCAGGTTGAACCTGTGTGCCGCAGTTTTTTCCGGACACTCCGTGAGATGCGTCCAGGGTTTCAGCCCGACCGAGGTCAGTGATGCCGGGCACAGGGCTGCCGCGTCGACCAGAACCAGTCTACGAACCTGGTTTGGGTAAGCCACCGAAAACAATCCGCTAACCATGGCGCCAAAGGAAAAGCCGACAAGGTCGAAGGGGGCGGACCCAAGCACAGCACAGACACCGCTATCGATCCAGACGGGCAGCGCATCGCCATCGGAACCGTTGGGCGGCATAGCGGAATCGCCGCATCCAGGAAGGTCGGGAACACAAACCATCCTGCCGCGGGCAACGAGAGCTTCGATGTTCCGGCACCAGTGAACCCAACTTCCGGAGCCGCCATGAATGAGCACCACAGGAGTTCCCTGCCCCCAGATTCGCCATAGCATCGAACCGTTGCCGCAGGGTGTTTCCAGCTTCTTCGCGACAGCGTCAAGCAGCGCCACATCCGCCAGTGACGTAACGGTTTTCGGAAGCGCGTTTGGTGCAGTCATTTGTTGGAGTCCCAGCGAGCAAGGATAGTCCCATGCGGCTACCGTTGGAAATTAGGCGCGAGCCGCGGCATTTGCCGAGCAGCTGATCATTTTGACGGGTGACGCGAGTCGTGACGCGCTGCAATCAGCGCTGCTTCCACGCGGCTTCGCACTTGCAACTTTTCCAGTATGTTGGTGATGTAATGCTTGACGGTTTTTTCGGAGAGGTGAATGCGGTCGCCGATCTCGCGATTTGTCAGGCCCTGCCCGACCAGGGTAAGAATTTCGGATTCTCGTGTGGTCAACTCCTCCAGTGGATCCGTGGGGCGGCTGCGCGTAAGCGCCACCAATATTCCTGCAGCGAGCGACGGTGACACATAGACTTCGCCTTTTGCCGCGGCGCGCACCGCGACCGCCAGTTCACTCGCGGATGCGCCCTTGAGCACATAGCCGCGGGCGCCTGCCTTGAACGCCGCCAGCAGCTTGTCTTCATCCTCGAACATCGTCAGCATCACGATCTTGGTCGCGGGGCAGGCTGTCGCGATTTTCTCGGCGGCCACCAGTCCGTTCCATCCCGGCATTGCGATGTCGAGCAACACGACATCGGGAAGTAGATCAAGCGCCAGGCGCAGAGCTTCTTCGCCGCTCGCGGCCTGGCCGATCACCGTGAAATCCGGTTCCGCCGCCAGCGAGTGAGCGACGCCCTCGCGGAACATCGGATGATCGTCAGCAACCAGGATGCCGATTCGCTCACTCATGGTCTTCCTCCAACAGTACCACCGGCAGGGTAGCGTAGACCACGGTTCCCTTGCCCGGTGCGCTTTGCACACTGAAGATTCCGCCAAGAATTTCCACGCGCTCGCGCAGGCCGGCGAGCCCCAGATGGACTTCCGATACCGCTGCGCTTGGATCAAATCCCTTGCCGCTGTCGGAGATCTCGACCAGCAGATGCTCGTCGTACATTTTCAGATTGACCCGTTGCCCCGCACCTCCGCAATGGCGGAAGCTGTTCGCCAGCGACTCTTGCAGTAATCGAAACAGGGTGATCTTGACCGGGAATGGTACCTCGTCGGGGACGTCATCGATCGCAAGCGTTACCTCAAGCCCGGTTTTCCGCTCGAAATCGCGCACTGCCCGGCGCGCCGTTTCGGCGAGGGAGAGCTGTTCTATCTCCGGCAGTTGCAGCCCTTTGGCGATGGCGCGCAGGTCGTCGAGTGAAAATTGGAGAGCAGCATGGAGGGTGCCGAATTCATCGGCCACGCTGGGGTTCTTGCCGATGGTTACAGTGCAAGTACCGCACATGTCGGCCAACGATTTCATGCGCATCAGCGCCAGCGCCAATCCCTGGGCTGGTCCGTCGTGCAGATCGGCAGAGATTCGATGCAGGTAGCGCTCGTTAAGGGTTGTAGTGCGTTCGGCGGCACGTTGAATCCGCCCGTGCAATTGCTCGTTTTGGGAGAGCAGGGCGGTCAATTGCGTCACCTTTTCACGCAGTTCGCTCTGCTGTACGGTGATGGTTGTGCTCGCGCGCTTCACCAGCGCGGCCAGCAGCAGGAAAATGATCAGCGTTGCTGCGCCCACCATGAGCCAGCTGCGCAAACGCGCGGTACGCATCTCCTGCGTAAAATCGTCGGTCGCCTGATAGAACTCCACGACTGCCACGATTTCTCCGTGGGCCCGCGCCGGCGCATAGGTCTCGATCAGTTGCACCCATTGCTTGCGCTCGGTCTCGTTATTCGAATCCGTGAGATCGGTAATGTGTGAGCGGAGCTGGCCGGCAAAGGCGGCGACAAGTTCCTGCTTGAGGGGAAACTTTCGTCCAACGAGGGCTGGATTGCTGCTGTAGAGGATAGTGCCATCGGGCGCCCAGATTTTGATCGAGACGATTTGCTGGCTGAAAGGGGTTCCCGTCAGTGCCAGGTGGAGCGCATCCCGGTCGACGTCGCGCATCTGTCCGCCTCCGGTCACCGATTCCAGATGCGGCGAAATAAAACTGTCCACGTAGAGGCTGGTCACGGTGCCCGCCCGCCCGATGACACCGCTCTCAATCTCATGCTGCACCCAAGTGCCGATGACAATCATTCCGGCCAGCAAAATGACACCCCCTCCCGTGAGCAGCTGGCGCACGAGACTGAACCGGGCAAAAAGATTCATGGCGGGATTCATGGCGGCCAATTTCATTGTAGCAGGCATTGTTCACACGGCCATGTACCAACGGCCCACGGTTATGGGCCGAAGGTCTGAAGCGATCCGCGCCCATCGACCGTTGTTCTGCGGACAGGTTTTTCACACAATCGGTTCATCGGGATGAGATATCAAGCAGAGGGAAAACCCACAGAGCTGTTCCAACAATCGCCAGGTAATACGTTGTTGATAACTACCAGAGGAGAACGCAATGGAACTAAGCACCTTATTCATATTGTCATTTTTCGGCATCGTCGTGATCGGAATATTCAGTTTCAAGCTAAGCAACCGCGTGCAAAAGAAGACCACCGATGACTTGGCTGATGTTGGCTAGTTCAGAAACAAGGAAGAGGCAACCAGGAGGCAATAAATGAAAATCGCTTTAGCAATGGCGGCTGCACTGACAATGCTTGCTGCTACTACTCAAACCGCCAATGCAGCAGATGGTCAGGCAATCTACGACAAGAGCTGCAAAGGCTGCCACGACAAGGGACTCATGGGAGCCCCCAAAACGGGAGACAAGGACAAATGGGCGGCGCTCATCAAGAACGGCCAAGCCGCTCTTGAAGAATCCGTGATGAAGGGCAAGGGAAAAATGAAGGCCAAGGGTGGTAATGATTCCCTCACTGCAGAGGACATCAAGGCCTCTACTGCTTACATGGTCAGCAAATCGCAATAGTCACCGGTCGAGGCAGCAAGGAATGGAACTGGCCCCGGTTATAAGCGATGCAGGCATGCCCGGTCGGGATATGCCTGTCTTTCATTTCAAACAGCAGGGAAGCGAAACATGCCCAAACACATTACCCGATTGCTGCTCGTCATCGTCCTCGCAGCGGTGCTTGCATATGTCGGCAAACAATGGCTGACGGTCGAATCCTTCTACCGTTTCGGTCACTATCGTGGCAACTCGGTGGCCGAGATCGCTTCCGACAAACCCAAGTACGCCACCCCGAAATCCTGCGAGACCTGCCACGCGGCGAAATATGCGGAATGGTCCAGGGGTGTCCATAACAATCCGGAACAGGGCAAGGTCGTCAAATGCGAAGTCTGCCACGGCGCTGCCGGCGGTCGGGACAAGAACCCCAATGGCTACAACTCCGCCACAGGCGCAGAGCACCCCAAGAACCTGAAACTGGAGATACCAGCGGATACGGTCAGACAATGCACCCTCTGCCACGAACAGATGCCCGGCAGACCGCTGCAGCAGAAGCAGATCGTCGTCGCCACCCACGCCGGAACCCAGCAGTGCAAGGTTTGCCACAATGTTCATTCGCCCCGGACTTTTGTCGGCGCCCTGGCCTCCACCTCCAAGCCGGGCAATCCCGCTGCCGGGAAGGCGATCGCTGCCGATTGCGCCGCCTGTCACGGCAAGCTTGGGATCAGCGAGGATGCCTCGATACCCAGTCTGGCGGGACAGACTGAAATCTATCTTGCCGATGCCATCAAGGCCTACAAGAAGGGCTTGCGCAAGGACGAAACGATGATGAGCATGGCCAAGGACCTGAGCGATAGCGCCAGCGAGAACCTCGCGGCTTATTTCGCCAGCCTGACCTGCAAGAGCGCCCAGGATGGTGAAACGCCTGCCGCGGCCCGCGGCCAGGTCCTGGCAAAGAAATGCGCCTCCTGCCATGGCGAGAATGGCATCAGCAAACAAGCCATGTGGCCGTCGCTGGCGGGATTGTCCAAGCCTTACCTCGAGAAGGCACTCAAATCCTATAAGGCTGAGCGCAAGAACGGCATGATGAACAATATCGCCAAGAACATGAGCGACGCCGATATGGCCGACTTGGCCTCCTATTACGCCAATGTGGCCTGCAGATAGAGCCAGCCATGACACAGGAGGGGATTGCAGTGGAAGACAAGGCAACGGAACTTGAAGAAGCAGGACGCCGGGACTTTATGCGCCTGTTCGGCGGTGTCCTTGGCGGCGGCGGCATTGCGCTGGTTGCCGCCGCATTGCTGCCGGAGGCTGCTGCTGTCGCGGACAAACCGGACATTCCGGGCTACGACTGGAACAAGCATCACTGGTCGTTTGGCGTCGATGCGACCAAATGCATCGGTTGCCTGCGCTGTGTCGAAGCCTGCAAGGTGGAAAACAACGTTCCCAAGGATCCTCACCACTTCCGCACCTGGGTGGAGCGTTACGTCACGCTGGAAGGAGAGGAGAAGACGCACATCGACAGCCAGCACGATCCGGTCAACATCGAAGCCGCCGGTGCCGACGGCAAATACCGGTTCGCCAACCGCTACAAGGATGCCAAGGTAGACAAGGCCTTCTTCGTACCCAAGCTCTGCAATCACTGCACTCATCCCGCTTGCGTGCAGGTTTGCCCGGTCGGTGCCACCTACAAGACCGAGGATGGTGCAGTGCTGATCGACCACACCATGTGCATCGGTTGCCAGTATTGCGTTCAGGCCTGTCCTTATGGTGCGCGCTTCTTTAATGAGGAAATACAGGCGACGGACAAATGCACCTGGTGCTACCACCGCATCACCAAGGGATTGAATCCGGCCTGCGTCGAAGTCTGCCCGGTCAGCGCCCGCGTCTTTGGCGACCGCAATGACAAGCAGAGCCCGATCAGCATATTCCTGCGCAACAACCGCGTGACCGTGCTCCGGCCGGAATCCGGCAATGCGCCGAATGTGTTCTACGTGGGCATCGACAAGGAGGTCAGCTAGTGGAAACGCTATTTCACGCCGCGCCCTTCACCGGCTATGTCTATCCCAATGAGACGGTCATCCCCTGGACGGTTCTGATCGCCATCTATCCCTACCTGACCGGGCTGGTCGCGGGCGCCTTCACCATGTCGAGTCTTTATCAGGTCTTCGGCATGGAACGTTTCAAGCCGGTGGCGCACTTCGCCATGCTGACATCTCTATGCTGCATGCTGATTGTTCCGCTGCCCTTGCTGTTGCATCTGGGGCAGCCCACCCGGGCTTTGAATCCGGTGATCACACCGCATATCACCTCGGCTTTCGCCATCTTTGGCTATGCCGCCGGGTTTTATGTGATCTTGCTGTTGCTGGAAAACTGGTTCGTCTTTCGTCCTCACATCGTCGCACAGGCCAAGCAAAGAAAGGGGCCGCTGGGGTGGTTCTATCGCATCCTGACCCTGGGTTCCTACGACCTGTCCGAGAAGGCGATGCACTACGACAGGAAATGGATCTTTGCCCTGGCGATTGTAGGAATACCTGGCGCTCATGGTTTGCACGGCTATGTCGGATTTGTCTTCGGTTCGCTGAAGTCGCGTGAGTGGTGGTCCTCGGATTTGATGCCGCCGATATTCCTGTTCTCGGCGATCATTTCCGGCGTGGCGCTGTTGATTGTTCTCTATGCGGCTTCGTGTCGCTTACGCAAGATCCCGGTAGATCAGGATTGCATGAAAGGCATGACCTATACCTTGTGGGGCTTCATGATGTTTGCCCTGCTGCTGGAGGCGGTCGAGTTCGCCAGTCTGGTGTATCGCGGTCGCGAGGGTATCGAAGTGATCCTGGAATATGTCGCCGGACCGCTGATCGTTCCCTTCTGGATCATTCAAATCGGCATTTGTTCGGTGATTCCGGTTTCCTGGCTGACGTTCATGATCTGGAAAGGCGTCAAGGGAAATGCGCTGATCTCCGGAACCGTCTTGAGCGCCTTGCTGGTGCTGGTTGGGGTATTGATGATGCGCTGGAACGTGGTCATCGGCGGGCAGGAAATCGCCAAGACCGGCAAGGGCCTGCTGACCTACCACATGCCCTTCTTTGAAAGGGAAAGTGCCGTGACGGCTGCGATTCTGCTGATCGCGCCCTTCGTCTTGCTGTCGGTTGCAGTGAAGCTGTTTCCTCCTTGGGAGGATTCCGGTGTGCAACGGGACTGAGGGGGCGGCAAGGACACGGCCTCCGGCCCCAAGGAGGCGCTTACGAGTCCGAACACCATCCCGTTTGTCCAGGGACGGCGGGCGATCGCCATGAACCTCAACTTCGACTATCACAATACGTGGAAGGCCAATGTCGGTTACACCACCTTCTTCGGTGGCGGCAACCTCAACATGATGCGTGAC
>JACRAR010000034.1 GCA_016234745.1 Betaproteobacteria bacterium
GATGTGCTGCGGCAGAACTCCTATGCAAACTTTGGTTGCAGGAAAGGAGGTCTGGAAGGAGAAAGTCCAACAACTGAATTGATCTGACAACCGGCACGCTACAAAACGGGGGACTGTCAGATCAAGTCTGAACTTCTACACAATTAAGATTAACCTGAACATTGCCCCAGTAACGTTTGGCTCGCGTTGTTACGATGCAGCGGAAAATACGATCCGCTTCAATCAATGCCCACTTCTCTTTCTTTGAGCTCTTTGAGCTTTCTCCAAAGTGTCGTTCGACTAATCCCTAGACGTAGCGCGGCTTCCACGTGATTACCCTTGCATTCCTCGATGACGCTTTGGATATGTATCCACTCGTTGGCTTTGTAAGTGCTTTTTAGGTCACTTGTTTGTGTGGAAACAGGATTGTAAAAAGTATTAATTTCGAAAATCTCCGGCACTACGCTGCGGATTTCTTCTTTACCAATCGCATCAAACTCTGTCAAATCCCCAAAACATACAACAAGGCGCTCAATAACGTTCTCAAGTTCCCGGACATTCCCTGCCCAATCGTAGTTTTGAAGGTAAGGCAGCATAGCCTGCAGGAACCGGTCCGGCGGGCATTCCGACTTGAATGTCTTTAGTGAATTTGCGAACAGCCGTCCGGCGATAATCGGCAAATCCTCCATTCGCTGCCGCAACGGTGTTAATGTGATTCGCAAAACATTAAGTCGATAGAAAAGGTCGGGGCGAAAAGTTCCCTTAGCGATGCAGTCCTTGAGGTTACGATTCGTTGCAGCAATGACTCGGAAATCGACTGCTGTTGTCTCATAGCTGCCTACTCGCATGATCTCCTTTTCCTGTAGGACCCTCAATAAGTGCGTTTGGAGCTGTAGTGGAATCTCGCTGATTTCATCAAGGAATATGGTACCGGTATGAGCCGCCTCAAACAGTCCCTGCTTCCCCCCACGCCTTGAACCCGTAAATGCTCCTTCCTCGTAACCGAATAGCTCGCTTTCGAGAAGCGATGCCGGAAATGCACCGCAATTGATTGCAACGAACGGGTTGTCGCGCCGGCTGCTTTCAAGATGCATGCTATGCGCGATGAGTTCCTTTCCTGTTCCAGTATCGCCAGTGATCAAGACAGTAGAGTCAATCTTCGAGAAACGCTTTGCAAGCGACTTCGCCTCAAGGATTGAGGCCGATCGGCCAACAATGTCGTCGAGGACGTATTTAGCCTTCGAGTTGTGTTTTGTTGCGGCCTGCGAGCGGATGCTTCTATCAGCGCGAAGAATAGACTGGGAATCTTGGAATGTTAATACCGCACCGGTCACGACGCCACGCTCCCGAATTGGGATGCGATTCACGATAACCGTTTTGTGTCCCACTTTATGGGTTTGCTCAAGCAGTTGAACGCCGGTCTTCAAGGTTTCATCAAGACGGAGAACTGGCGAGAGATTGCTTAACTTCCTGCCTATGATTCTGTCGCTTGGTATACCGAGCAACTTCTCCATGGCGGGATTGAAGAGTTCGATCTGCTCGTCGATATCTACCGCAACAACCCCTTCTTTCAAATGGCCAATGATTGTATTCAGCCTTTCACGCCGTCGCACTTCCTGCTTTTTGACGCTTGCGATCTGAATCGCATCTTCCAGCGCCTGACGCGCGGAGCGCTGTGAGTAAAGGAGGATGCCTATCAGCCCCTCCCTCTCAGCTAAGTCAACGACTATGCTCGAACCGACGATTACTTTGAATCCCTTAGCAGAGAGTTCGCAAATGCACTCACGTACTTGGTCGACGGAAGTATACGCACGTTGCTCAATCTCTATATTCAACAGATTCTTTGCGCTTTCAACATCGGAGTTCGTTGTCTTATAAGAGATCATCCCGATTCGATTTGATTCCTGTCGAGCCTTGAGGAGCGCAGAAAGCATGTCGAAGCCATCAACTTTTACCGATACCACTGGGACGCCGACGTTGTCGCGAAGGTAGGCAGCATTGGCCCCTGCGCTCACAAATGCATCAACCTTCCCCTCTCTGACAAGAGTTCTGGCAGTTTTTAGTGCATCTTCGAAGCTTTGCTCTGTGAAGTAGAAGTCTACCGAGTCTGAATAGTCGTCGACTAGTGAGTGAATGAGCTTGTTAAGCCGGGTAAAGCCAATGATATAAATTTGGGATTTCACACTGGGCGTGTGTGGGCTTGAAATCATCGCAATATGATTAGCTGTTGAGCTGATCGCGCAACGTCAGTCTTCGGTTAGACAGTCGAAATGGTGGAGGCGTGAGTTGAAGCATCATCCGAGCATTTGTAAGCCATGTCGCCAACTCACAAATGTTGTTTAATAAATCAAAATAATAATGGGTCTCTTTTTTTGTCATTTTCTAGATTCGTATGCACTCCGGCATACGGAAATTTGCCATTCTGTTGAGTGCAAACGTACTAAGTCCTGCTCCCGACGTTCGCTGGAGCAGCGTACGCGCTTTCATAACGTTGCCCAAACTTGGTTCTTGCTGCTGGATAGTTATATAAACATAGTCGCGTAAATTGTAGGCTTTGAGTTTGATTGAATCAACAACAACGAAACTGCCTAACTGCGTCGCAGTGGTCAGGATATGCCGGGAGAACTCCATGGGGCAGTCGGCTGTACTACTGGGAAGGAATGGCGATGGAAGTCTTCACGACGTGTACAACTGAATTCGCGAAGCCCTCCGTGTGGTGTATCTGGAGATGAAGGACCTGATAGATACAACGGCTGTTTCGATCATGACGTCCAGGTACTCCTGCGAGAAATTTGGAGTAACCTGAGCCAAGTCGTCTGTGACCACTCGATATGGAGCCTGGACAGACAGGACTTGAAGGGTGCTCTGGCCGACTTATTGCGTCGATGATACAGGACTTGCCGCTCATCAATCGAGCATCCAGTCTTCAATAGGCATGCAGAAATCCGTGTAGCCAGAGTCAGCAACGGCTTGCCTGTCCTCGTTCAAGCGGATGATTTCATCGGGAATTACATTGCTGTGTTCGCTGAAGCGATACGTCGATTGGGAATATTCACCGGTAAAGGCAACTTCATTAGGGTCTGGAATATGGAACATGATCGTCTCCTGCGGTTATCAATACGCTGGCTGTTGTGAACCTTGTCATCATGACTAGCGTGTACGCATAAGACGTGCCAAGCAGACTTAGAAAGAGTGACAACTAGTTTACCGTTCTGGCGATTGTCGTCACCGGCAGAACTGCGGTTCACTCTCTTGGACTTTGCCTGCATTAACGGTATTACAATCAAGAGATGAAGTCCCAGACTCCACTTACCTGTAGGGCAGCCCACGGTAGCAATCCATACGGGAACACGGGGAATTGGCTGTGCGGCAAGGGATTTGACTTCGAGACCGGCGAAGGTAGCTTTGGTGACCAAGCTGTGGGTCTCGGAGCGAAGACGGTCGCGACGAAGTCCACGCATCCACAACCTTGTGGAATGGCATTGCCGTAGTGCTCAACTGAAATAATATGGCCCTAAGATTTGCTTACAGAGCGTTTCAATATTGGAACGCGAGTTCAAACTTGAAGTGCAACTCTGATTAACGCGTTGAACGGGCAAGGTCCGTAAGAAGGCCAGATGAACATCTCGCCGACACTGAATCGTGTCTCGGTCCTGATCTGCATTCCCGAGTGCGCCGTCACGGTTAAGGTGGACGCCTGCCCCAAACGCGCCGACTTGTAGATGATGCACGAGCGTATACGGGCAGACGTCCAACAAACCTTAACCAAAGTGTAAGCTCGGAATCTTTCCGTACTTCGGTCATTCATCGGTACTGCACCGCTTCATTCTGTTGGTCAGGCAAATACCACCGATACACGCCCGGCAGCTTTCGATCGAGGAGCAGCCTTAACGACGATCTCGACATTCCGCCCCAGGCGGGTCAGGCAGTCAATCATCTTGGTCTCGGATATCCCGCGGAACTGGCCTCTCAACATGTTCGAGAGCTTTGGTTGAGGAATGCCCAGCAGTTCTGCCGCTTGAATTTGGGTGAGTTTGCGGCGTTTTATAATTTCGCCGATCTTGGTGGCAAGTTGCGCCTTGACCAACATTTCCTCCGCATCGCAGATCCCTAAGTCTGCATAAACGTTGACGCTGCCTTGTTCGATCTGTCACCCAGCGCTCATTATTGTTGTTTCACGCTAATCTCATCACTGCCAATGGAGCGGCAGGTTGACTCTGATTACGGTTGCCCAACCCGGCGTATTTCCAGGTCGACCAGCGTCCGTTAACTGCATTGCCGCCGTTGGCGATTCGCAGTCCAACCAGGTATTGCACGAAACGGGTCATCAGGATTCCGGGTTATCCAACCCTGGCTTGCACAGAACGGAGTAATTCCCATACGTTGTTGGAGGCAAGTTTCCAACCCTAAAATGCAAATAGCCGTTTTTATTGCGGGGCTGACACGTTCGATAGTTCGTCCTATTCCAGCACGCCGTGACTGCGTGCCAAGGCTACTGCCTGGGTGCGGTTTTTCGCACCGAGTTTGGCGAAGGCATTGCGCAAATGAAAGCGGACCGTGGTTTCAGAGACGCAGAGCTGATCGGCCAGAGCCTGATTCGACAGCCCCTGGGCCACCAGTTGCAGCGTTTTTCTTTCCCGCGCTGAAAGCGGTTCGAGCGGTATCGTCGGTACCTCAGCCTTGCCGGCAGGCGTTGTGGCCTGAGTAGCCGGCCCCAGCAGCCGGTCGAGAAAGACCGTAAATCCGGCTTGCCCGTCGCCGGAATTTCCGGGTGCGCTCTCGGTTTCGCGTAGCGTCAAAAGCAGGCTACGGACCGCCGGTCCTTCATCGATGAAGAACCTTACCTGGCCTTCGCCCTGGGCATCAGCGACGGCGCAGCGCAGGATGCGCAAGGCGGCGCGGCGTTCATTGCTGGCATCGAGGGCGGCTGCCAGGAGAATGCGCGCCAGCAGCGCCTGCCTGAAACGTCGCTGCGTTTCGGCGCGCTTGAGTTCGCGCTTGAGTCCGCTGACTGCCGCTTTCGTGTTTCCCTCGTGGATCATGAGCCGCAGTTGGGCCAGTGCCGACGTCTCCGGATCGTTGGCCGGCATGCAGTATCCCTCGTAGGCCTGCCAGATCTGGCGCTGCTGGGTGCGCTGCCAGAGATCCTGCGCCTTGCGCGGGTCGCCGGCCAGGAGCGCCAGGCGAATCCGCTCCAGGCCGACTGTGGCGACGATTCTTTCGGCGCCCCGTTCCAGCGCGATGTTCTCAAGCTCGTCCAGAGTCGCCTGGGCATCCCGTTCGCTGCCGCGCAGATGCAGGATGCGCGCCAGCGTCCGGTAGCCGATCGCTGTCGCATCAATGACGCCGCATTCCTTCAGGTGGGGAAGATGGGAGACGAGCAGGCGCTCTGCCTCGAGCAGCGCATCGCTCTCATACAGCGCTTCGCTCAAAAATGCCGCGGCGAAAGCCGTACATAACGAGTATCCCGGAACCACGTCGCGTGCCCGCGTCAGCGCCGCACGGTAACGTGCGATCGCCGTTTGCAGCTGGCCCTGGCTGAGCTTGCCGATGCCCTCGAAACATTCCGCATAGACTGCACCAAACTCCGAACCCGCCAGGCTATGGCTGCTGCGCGAGCGCGCCAGCAGTTCCTGCGCCGTGTCGAATTTGCCCGAGCTGTTGAGACAGTAGGCCAGCACGTTCGCAATCACCCCGAAGAGGAAATCGCCGCCGCCCGCGATCGCATCGAATTGCTGTTGCGCCTGGCGGTGCGCCGCGCCCACCTGGTCCGCATAGAGCTGGATGGCGATGCGCAGGGCGAGCACTTCCTTCTCGGTGGAGGCGTCCCACTGCAGGCGGTGTCGTTCGATCTCGTCCAGTACATCTTCGGCATTTTTGTAGCGGTGCAGGAAACACAGCGCCCAGCCATAGGCCAGCTGGAGCCGATAGTTGCCCTTGAGCGCAGCGGCGGGCAGGCGGCCAACCCAGTCGATAACCGCGCTGACCTGGCCGAAGCGGGTGATCATCAGGTGGCCCGATTCCGCCATCACGCGCGCGGCCATTTCCGAATCTCCGCCGAGGAGTGCGTGGCGCACGGCTTCAACCGGCTCGTCGTGCTCGAGATACCAGAGCGCAGCGCAATGGTGCAGCTGAGTAGCCTCGGTTCCGTATTCGCGCTCCAGCCGTTGGCGCAGAAATCCCGAAAACAGGGTGTGATAGCGGTACCAGCGCCGCTCGCCATCCAGCGGCTGCAGGAAAAGATTGGCTTTTTCCACCTGCAGCAGCATCTGCGCCCCGTCCGTCCGCCCGGTCAGCGCGTCGCAAAGCGCTCCCGACAACCGTCCGAGGATGCTGGTCTTGAGCAGGAAGGTGCGCATGTCCTCCGTCTGCCTGGCCAGCACCTGTTCCGCCAGATAGTCGGCGACATCGGCGAAGGCGCCTGAAAAACGTTGCACGAAAGCCTTGGGATCGTCCGTTGCATTGAACGCCAGGGCAAATAGCTGCAAGCCTGCCACCCAGCCCTCCGAGCAGGCGTGCAGCCGTGAAAGATCCTCGGCGCCAACACCGAGGCCATGCGCGTTGCGCAGGAACGCCTCGGTTTCCAGCAGCGAGAAGCGCAAGGCGTCCACGCCGAATTCCAGCATCTGGCCGTGGGCGTGCAGTCTGGCCAGGCCGATGTCCGGCGCCTTGCGGGTGCCGAGAACGATGCGCGCCCCGATCGGCAGCACATCGAGAATCTGGCGCAGCAGGGAATGAATTTCCGGGTTTTGAATGCGCTCGAAATCGTCCAGAAAAAACACGAATGGGCGCGTCAGGCCGCCGATCTGCTCGATGAGTTCGGTGGCGGTGTAATCGCCCGGCCGATCCGTCGCATGACTGTGTCCAGGGGATCCCGGGCCGGGTCTTGCCGCCTGCAGCGTGGCGATGGCATTGCCGATGTATGCGGCAAAGCGCAGCACGTCGTTGTCATCGTGATCGAGCGTCAGCCAGGCGGTCACTACGCCCGCCAGGTTGAGCGTAGTGTGCCACTGCGTCAGCAATGCCGTCTTGCCGAATCCCGCCGGTGCCTGCACCAGTATCAGCTTGACGCCACGCCCAAACTCATCGAATCGCTCCAGGCGCGGGCGTCTGACCAGGGACGCGCCGAACAATGGCGGATTCAATTTTGCACGCAGCAGTGACTGCATCTGGCCTAGCCTCGGTTCAGTTAGCCCTTGCTCTTGGGTTCGCGAGTTTGAATGTTTCCCATGACAGACTCTGTTTCAGTTGCTTGGAGCTTGATTGTGCTGCGAATGTTAAGCGAATAACGCTGCCATGGGGCCGGAATCACCCCGTTTCTCCGCCTCGACCCCATTTCCTTTGCGAGACAACGTATCGTGCGGCTATTCATGAAATGAGTTCTAGAATGCGGACATGGGGCTAGCAGTTGTTGTTCGGTTGTCGGGATTTACGGCATACGTCCCAATTTAAGAGCCGAATAGGAAATCGGAACGTGAAACTTATACCTCTGCGATTAAATCCACCGCAAATATTCGCTGCGGTTAGCCTGCTGTTGATCGTACTTATCGTGCTCGGCATTACTTTTGCACAATCTTCATTCTATGGCCAGGCGATTATTGATCGCGAATCGGTCATTATCCGCGACATGGTGAATGCAATCGTGCTTGACCAGGAACAGGAACGACAGCTGCATAGTTCTGATCTGGAAAACTACCCCGGGTCCGAAGCGCAAGCCCGGTTGGAACGCGCCTTTAGCACACTCATGAAATTGTCCGGAGTGACGTTGATAAAAGTGTTCAATCGAGACAATACGATTGCTTGGTCAAGCGAGCCGAGCCTCATCGGCAAGAGTCTGGTTACGCATCACCCGGATGATCTGCAGATGGCATTCAACGGCGAGGTGCGTGCCGTATTCAACCCAGGGAAGCGGACCGCGGAAACTGCATACATGTTCCCGCGACTGTCACTGATCGAGTTCTATGTGCCGTTTACGTTCTCCCAGCACGCCAAGTCCGGGAGCATCTCTTCCAGTGGGGTATTGGCAATCTATCGCTTTCCCCAGGAGCTGAACCAGACCATACAGGAAGGCATATTCATTGTCTGGGTAGTGACCGGGGTGGGGGGGCTGATTTTATTTGCTGCGCTTTACACCCTGTTTCGCTCGGTTTATTACCGCCAACGCGAGGCGGAATCCCAGTTTGCCAAACTGAGTACTGACCACAGGCGTCTGGTGCAAATGGAAAAACTGTCGGCAATGGGGCAACTGGTAAGCGAAATCGCACATCAGCTCAACAATCCGCTGGTGGGTGTGGTTAATTTGGCTGAACTCGCCGAGCGCGAGACAGACGATCCGCAACGCGTCAAAGAGCTGCTTGGAGATATTCGCAAAGCCGGCGATCATTGTCGGAACTTCGTGCAGCGCATGTTGCGCTTTAACCAGGTCGCACGTTCCGAACCGCAATTGATCGAGATGAAGGCAATGGTGCATGAAACCATCGCCTTCCTGCGGCAGAGCATGAGTTCACATCCCAGCATGGTTTTTGAGGCACCAGATGGCGATGTGATGCTCGAAGTCGATCCGGTCCTTATCCGCCATGCACTGTTTAACGTACTCCACAATGCGGCACTGGCTGCTCCAGAGAGTCCTGTGGTAGTTACACTCACTGCCGAAGAAGTACATGGTGTTGCAGGTTGGCGCATCAGTGTCGCAGATAGCGGAATCGGATTGGCACCTGAGGTCAAGGCAAAGCTGTTCACTCCGTTCTTCACTACCCGTGAAGGCGGGACCGGGCTTGGGTTAACCGTGGCTCACCATATCGTACTGCAACATCACGGCAGCATTCACGCGGAGAACAAACCGGATGGCGGAGCACTTTTTGTGATCTGGCTTCCGGCAATCAAATAGAGACGGCCATGAAAGCAAAGATACTGCTGGTTGATGATGACCCCTTCACACGCAAGCTTTTCGAAGGTCTGCTGAAGAAAAGCGCCTTCGATTTGCAAACGTCGGCCAATGTCACCGAAGCGCGCAAAATACTGCGTGAAACCGACTTCAATCTGCTCATACTCGATCAGCGCCTTCCCGATGGGAATGGCCTGGATCTCTTCGCGGAAATACGTTCTGAACGTCCCAATCAACTGGCCATCCTCATCACTGGATTTGCCGAAGTGCGCGATGCCGTACGTGCAGTGCGAGAAGGTTTGTTCGATTATTTGACCAAACCTTTCGAGAACCTTGAGGAACTGGAAGCAGTGATCGGCAAGGCCCTGGAGATGGATCGAGCCTACCGCGAAATCGCCAATCTGCGTGAAACCATTGGCGAACTCCCCGGTTTGCCGGTCCTGATCAACCGTTCGCCAGTCATGGAAAGGTTGATTATTAAGTTGCGCCAGGCGGCGCCTCTTGATACCACGGTATTGATCGAGGGTGAAAGCGGAACCGGCAAGGAGATCGTTGCCAAGAAAATCCACGCAAGGAGTCAGCGCTCGGCGCGACCAATGCTAGAACTGAATTGCGGTGCCCTTTCGGAATCTCTCCTTGAAGCGACACTGTTCGGCTACGAGAAAGGCGCCTTTACCAGTGCGGCGAAGGCAACCCCGGGCTACTTCGAGGAAGCCGATGGCGGCACCCTGTTTCTGGACGAGATCGCCGACATGAGCCCGAAGTTGCAGGCGAGCCTGCTGCGCGTACTGCAAGAGCACACCTTTGTTCGCCTCGGCAGCACCGTGCAGCGATCCAGCGACTTCCGCCTGATATGCGCCACAAACAAGTCCCTGGAAGCGGAAATGAAAGCAGGTAATTTCCGTTCCGACCTTTACTATCGTATCAATGTTGTGGTGCTTCACTTGCCACCCTTGCGTGAGCGCAGGGAGGATATTCTGCCTCTGGCGATGTATTTCCTTGAACATTTCAATCTGAAGTTCGGCAAGACCGCGGGACCGCTCACGCCAGAGGCCATCGTTGCCCTCGAAAGAGCTGAATGGGCGGGCAACGTACGCGAACTGAAGCACGCGGTGGAACGTGCCGTGGTCAGCAATTCCGGTGGTCCTTTAACACCTGCGGCTTTCGGCATTGCCGATGATGCTGTTGCCGGGACGATCACTGCCGCACAACCCTTGCCGTTTCGTGAAGCTCGGGACGCTTTTGATCGTCAGTATTTCGAGAATCTTCTGCAACTCACTTCAGGAAATATTTCGGAAGCAGCACGTCTGGCGGGTATAGCCCGGCAGAACTTCTATGGACATGTCTTGCGACTTGGAATTGTCACGAAATCGTGACGACTGTCATGAGGGTGTGACGGCAGAATTTCTCAAGCCCGGCAGGCTTGGGCTGTAATCCCCTGAAGTCTCTAGATAAAAGCATGCGAGCAGAATTGGCATAAGGCTTGCGTAGAGACGTTTGAGGCAATTTCTTTTTATAAGGGGAACAGCAACCATGAACGTAAGCATGAAATTCAAGCTAATTGTGTCAGTCGCAGCCATAGCGGCAGCGCTGACCGGTTGCGGAGGAGACGGCGACAGCTCCACTCCGGCAACTACGGCCACCACCGCTGCGAGTACGACCAGCACCACGCTGGCTTCAACCAGCACCACTTTTACAGTCAGGGATACCGCCGGTGTCGCGATGAATGGCGCGACAGTCTATGCCATCCCGACCACTGACGTGGAGGCCCTCGCCAAACAGCCAATCACCTTGACCAATGGTTTATATACGGCTGATGCACAAAAAGTTGATGAACCGCTGGAGGATCTGATCAACGGCAATTACACCCCGACCGGCGGTGGAGTGGCTAGCTACAAGAGTGCCGTTGTTGATTCGGGCGGCAAGGCCGTCCTCTCGAACCTGCCCGCCAGCGCAGCGTATTTCATTTATGTAAAACCTGCCAGCACCGACACGGCACACCTGCCCGGCGGCAGTCTCACGCGCACGGCAATGGCTGGTTCTGCCTTGGTCGGCAATGACACGGCGGTCAAAGTGTCAACGACGCCGTCCTCCG
Organism: Betaproteobacteria bacterium; assembly: GCA_016234745.1. Taxonomy (GTDB): domain Bacteria; phylum Pseudomonadota; class Gammaproteobacteria; order Burkholderiales; family Rhodocyclaceae; genus JACRAR01. The sequence continues at coordinate 10,959 of JACRAR010000034.1, forward strand.
CTGCAACTTACATTGGCAGCAGTCTGTGCCTTGCCTGCCACAAGGATAAGGCTGGGGTAAAGCAAACCTTGCATAAGCTCGGCATCATGGTGCCGAAGTCTCCGAGCGGCCTGCAGGACTTGACCCAGTTTTCCAGCACGACCAATCTGGACCAGGATTTCTACGCCGGGCTGAAGCGGTTCGAAACCGGCACCACGCTGTATTACTACGGCTACAGCGGCGGTACAGCCGGTTCGTTCAAGACTTTACCGACCAACCCCACTGCTGCACAACTCGGCAGCGGTCAGCCTGTGTATTTCACCCTGGAGTTGTCTAAAACCGCGAGCGGCGTATACCAAGTGAAATTCAACAACCTCATCACACCGACGGATCCGCTCAACGGCATCGTCAGGAAAGTGGACCTGACTTACGGCGGCGGCTTGCACAAACAGAGATACATGACCAGGATCGGCACCAGCACCTATATTCTGCCGTTGCAATTCGATCCTCAGGGGAGCGACAGCAGCACCGAATCCAGGCGTTTCCAGTGGATTGAATACGACACAGTCAGCAAGAAATGGTGGAATCCCACGACCAATACGTTCATGGATCCCAATACGGATGCGACGGGCCAGAAGAAGAGCTTCGACATCTTCTGTGCGGGTTGTCATTACACCGGCTACAGCGTTACCAAAAACGGCGACAACTCATTTACAGCCAGTGCGGCATCGGATTACAAGGGCGAAGTGCATCCGGTGACTGGAACAAAACAGGAAATGAATATTGGCTGCGAGTCCTGCCACGGACCGGGTTCCGAGCACATGAATGCCGGCGGGCTGGGCAAGTCCATCCTCACGCCGCAGAACCTCACGCCGGAACGCGAAGTGCAAATATGCGCCCAGTGCCACACGCGCACTAATTCCAATGACAAGGACGGTCTGAAATTGGAAAGTCCGCTCGACAAGAACAACAAGATGATGCTGCCGGGTACCAGCCGGGCGAGCTTCCTGGCGAACAACGTCGTTGGCTACGATACGACTGCATTCTGGGGCGACAACAAGCACGCCAAGAAGCACCATTCGCAAGCAACCGAGTTCATCCAGACCAAGAAGTATCGCAATGGCACCATGCTGATGACTTGCGCCAGTTGCCATAATCTGCATGCGCCGGGTACCGATCGACACCAGATGTCCGGCACCTCGGACAACAGCCTTTGCATAAGCTGTCATTCGGCGAAGAAGGATGTCAAGGCGCACATGGATGCAACCACCGGCTACAACATGGGACCGGGAACGCTGTGTATCGAGTGCCACCTGCAAAAGACGGCGCAGTCAGGTTCCGGCAGCCCAACTACGACATTCAAGAGTCCGTCGGGTCAGGAATATTTCCATAATGACATCAGCTCCCACATGTTCGATGTGCCTTTGAAATCGAGTATCTCGGCGAGCAACAAAATGCCGATCGCTTTTACTAACGCGTGCGGCGTCTGCCACAATCCAGTGAGGTTGCCGTAATGCGGTGCCGCCGTTATCCAGCGTAACGGCGGTGCTGTTTCCCCTTGGTAACCGACAGATGCCCATCTCCCGGATACCCGTAGGCCCCGCAGTGCGGGGCCTACGTCATTTCTTTTGATACATAATTCCAGTTATATGAAAAAAGGAAAATATTTTCCGATCACTCTTGTTATCCTGGGCTGGCTAATCTCGTTCGGGCCTGCAGTCGCAACAGATGATATCGAGAAAATTTTTGCGAGCGCCTGTACTACGTGCCACACGGCAAAACGGCAGACCCTGGACAAAACACGCCTTACGAGAGCAGAGTGGAGCGAGGCTGTAGCAAGAATGATCAGCTACGGCGCTGAGGTGCCGAAACAAAAGCTGCCAGAACTTTTGGACTATCTCGCCATGACACGCGCACCAGCAAGTGATTCCGTCGAGAAGCGGAAATAACAAATGTCTGCGCATAACAAGCGATCTAACATGTCCAACTGGGACCGAAAAAAATTATTGGCTCTAGCAGATGCAATCAGGGAATGTCTGAAAGAGAAGGCGCTAACGGACATCCAGAAACTGCGCCTGGAAAAATTGTACGCCCTTGCTAATAACGGATCGAAAAATTTCGTCACCTCGCCGGATCAAGTGACCTTTGTCAGATCGGAGTTATGTCGTGTGTATAGGGAGGAGAGTTTGTGCAAATGCGACAAGGAAAACGGTTGGTCTGACAACTGCAGTTTCGAAAGATCAAATCGATAGATACAGTTCGATCTCTGGATTCAATCTCCCGCCCATATTCATGGCCCTCAATGCAACCATCTTCAAAGCCGGACTGCAGATCGCCGACATGGATCGCAACTACTACCATGATCATGCGCTCACCATTGCCCGCCATCCATCGGAAACCGACGAACGCATGATGGTGCGGCTGCTGGCTTTTGCCCTGCACGCCCATGACAGCTTGTCGTTTGGCAAAGGGCTGAGCGCGGACGACGAACCCGATCTGTGGCAAAAGGATTTGACCGGCGCCATCGAGACCTGGATCGATGTGGGACTGCCCGACGAAAAACTGGTGCGCAAGGCCTGCGGCCGTGCCCGGCAGGTGTACGTCTATAGCTATGGTGGACGGGTAGCGGACATGTGGTGGGCGCAGGCCGCTGGCAAGCTCGATCGAATCGGGAACCTGAGCGTGATCAACCTGCCGGTGGCATCGAGCCAGGGCCTGGCCAGGCTGGCGCAGCGCAATATGCAACTGCAATGCAACATTCAGGACGGCCAGGTTCTGGTCACCGACCAGGACAACTCGGTGCAGGTGGCGTTGGACATGGTTAAAACTGCGCTGTCGCCTGAGTAAGCGGCGAGTCGAAATCATAAACGCCCGGGGATATTTTCTGCGCCAAAGTCTTGTCGGCGGGTGCGCCTGCCGGTAGAGTGCGCGACCCCGGTTTTTTTCTCATTGCCCATGCTGCCGACCATAGAACAACGCATCGCCGCCGAACTCGGCGTCCGGCCCGCTCAGGTGAGCGCCACAGTGCAATTGCTCGACGAAGGCGCGACCGTGCCCTTCATCGCGCGCTACCGCAAGGAAGTTACGGGAGAACTCGATGACATTCAACTGCGTCAGCTCGACGAGCGCCTGAGCTATCTGCGCGAACTCGAAGAACGCCGCGCCGCCGTGCTGGCCTCCATCGAGGAACAGGGCAAGCTGACCGCCGAACTGAGAGCCGAGATCGACGGCGCGGAAACCAAGCAGCGGCTCGAGGATCTTTATCTGCCCTACAAGCCCAAGCGTCGCACCAAGGCCCAGATCGCCCGCGAGGCCGGACTGGAGCCTCTTGCCGATGCATTGTTCGGTGATCCGGCACTGACGCCGGAGATCGAGGCCGCGAAGTATGTGCACCTCGAGACCGAACCACCCGAGAAGCATGTGCCGGACGTGAAGGCAGCCCTCGACGGTGCGCGGCAGATCCTGATGGAACGCTTTGCGGAAGATGCCAGGCTGCTCGACAAGTTGCGCCATTATCTTTCCGATAATGGGTTGATCGTCGCCAAGGTAGCCGTGGGCAAGGAAATCGAAGGCGCCAAGTTCCGCGACTGGTTCGATTTCCGCGAACCGATCAAGAGTGCACCGTCGCACCGCGTTCTGGCCATGCTCAGGGGACGCAACGAGGACATCCTGCGCCTGGCGCTGAAGACCGAGCCGGAGATGGAAGATCCGCCGCGGTCTTCTCCCTGCGAAGCCATGGTGGCCGGTCATTTCGGCATCGCCGCCGCGGGCCGTCCAGCCGATCAATGGCTGCTTGAATCGGCGCGCTGGGCGTGGGCGGTCAAGCTTTCCCTGCACCTCGAAGTCGAGTTGATGAGCCAGTTGCGCGAACGTGCCGAAGAAGAGGCGATTCGCGTCTTCGCCCGCAACCTGCACGATCTGCTGCTCGCCGCACCCGCCGGGCCGCGCATCACCATCGGCCTCGATCCGGGCATACGCACCGGCGTCAAAGTCGCCGTGGTGGACAAGACCGGCAAGCTCGTCGATACCGCCACGATCTACCCGCACGAACCACGCCGCGACTGGGAGGGGGCACTTGCCACCATTCGCCAACTGGCGCAAAAGCACGGCGCTGAACTGATCGCCATCGGCAACGGCACCGCCAGCCGGGAAACCGACAAGCTCGCCGCCGATCTCATCAAGCGCTACCCCGAACTGAAACTGGCCAAGGTGGTGGTGTCGGAAGCCGGCGCCTCGGTGTATTCGGCTTCCGAACTGGCATCGCGGGAATTCCCGGATGTCGATGTCGCCTTGCGCGGCGCCGTTTCCATCGCCCGCCGGCTGCAGGATCCGCTGGCCGAACTGGTCAAGATCGACCCGAAGAGCATCGGCGTCGGCCAGTATCAGCACGACGTGAATCAGGGCAAGCTGGCGAAATCGCTGGGTGCGGTCGTCGAAGATTGCGTGAACTCGGTCGGCGTGGATATGAATACCGCCTCGGCGCCGCTGCTGACACGCATCTCCGGCCTTAACCCGACCCTCGCCGAGAACATTGTCAGCTACCGCGATCAGCACGGCGCCTTCAACAGCCGCAAGCAGTTGTTGCAGGTTCCCCGCCTGGGCGACAAGACCTTTGAACTGGCGGCAGGTTTCCTGCGCATCAACAACGGCGACAACCCGCTCGATGCCTCGGCCGTGCACCCCGAATCCTATCCCCTGGTCGAACGCATTCTCGCCGACATCAAGAAAGGCATCCGTGAAGTGATCGGCGACGGGAGAATTCTGCGGAGCCTCAAGCCGGAAAAATACACCGACGACAAGTTCGGGTTGCCCACGGTGCAGGACATTCTCAGGGAGCTGGAAAAGCCTGGCCGCGATCCGCGGCCGGAATTCAAGACCGCCGCATTCCGCGAAGGCGTCGAAGACCTCAAGGATCTTGAACCCGGTATGCTGCTGGAAGGGGTCGTGACCAATGTCACCAACTTTGGCGCCTTTGTCGATGTCGGCGTGCACCAGGATGGCCTCGTCCATGTCTCGGCGCTTGCCGACCGGTTTGTCAAAGATCCGCACAGCATTGTCAAGGCGGGCGACGTGGTGAAGGTGAAAGTGCTGGAAGTCGATATCGCACGCAAGCGCATCGCGCTGACCATGCGCCTGTCGGACGAGATTACGGCGAAGAAGGACAGTCCCGTACCGCATCGAGGCGGCAAAGTCCGGTCAGCGAAGCCGGAAATTCCACCGCCAGGTGGCGCGATGGCGGCGGCGTTTGCTAAACTGAAACACTGAACCCGCTTCGATCCGGTGCATACTTTCAGAATGGCCAGGAAACTAAAATTCAATGTTGCCGCGTTGCTGGCCGCCCCCTGGTGGATGCCTGCTGCAGTGGCGTCTGGACTGTATATGGTATTGCAGTGGGGCATCCCGGCGTTGCAAATCGCCAATCCGATGTTCAGGATGCTGGTGGCGATTTTCAAGCCACTCGCCATACTGGTTGCTGCCGTCTGCGGACTCTTTGCCGCATGGCTTTTCTACAGGCAACGGATCAGCAAGTCGCCCAAGACGGTTCGTTTGCTGGAACCGCATTTTTCCGTACCGCAGCCGCCCGCCCGTCCGAAAACTCCCAAAGTTGAGGCCGATGATTCCACTTCGGGTGACCTTGCCGTCGAGTCGGCCCCGAGTTTGCCAGCCGCAAAATCCAGCCCGTGGTCGCTTGAACTGCTGCGCCAAGTCAAATGCCCGCAATTTGAAGAACTGATCGCTGCGTACTTCCGGGAATTGTCCTTCCGCACTGAAACCGTTCAGGTCGGAACTGACGAAGGCAAGGACATCAAGCTGTTCGAAAAGGGAAAGGCCGGGGTCTTTGCCATTGTTCAATGCAAAGCCTGTGATACCCAGACAACCGGCGTGAGGTCCGTGCGCGAATTACTGGGCGTAATGACGCACGACAAAGTGTCCAGAGGGGTTTTTGTGGCGACCGGTGACTACACTGATGCTGCCACCGAATTCGCCAAGCAACACCCCATCATTCTGATCACGGGTGAAATGCTGGTCAATGACATTCTTACTTTCTCGGAAGATGCCAATACTCGGCTGATGAAGGTTGCCGCGGAAGGCGGTCTGGAAGTCAAGCAAGCCGCAGCGGAGGCTGAGTCAATCGAGATGGATGCGGCCAAAGAGGGCGGATCGGACGAACCCGATCCGCACGTCATAGAGTTTCCAAGCAGCGATGGGAACAGTGAACTCTGGCCGAAGTCTTGAGTTTTCAATTTGCGCTTGAACCAGTGATCGGGAAGATTCCCGGCTCCAGCATTACCCCAGGCTGATCTCCGCCGCTGAGACTCCGATCAGGCCCACGGCCTCGGAAATACTGTCGGAGGTGACGGCCGCCGCGATCGCCATGCCCTGGGTGATCGCATCGGCGGCTGAAAGAGAGCCCAGGCCCATATCCACCGCATAGGTATCGGCGACTTCAATCTTGTTGTCCAGGAGGTCTGCCACATGGCCCCATTCCGCGTGGCCTTTGTAGGAATGCGCCGAATCCAGGATGCTGGATACCAATGA
>JACRAR010000033.1 GCA_016234745.1 Betaproteobacteria bacterium
ATGATGTCGGCGGGTAGTCGTCCATAGCCCTTGATCTTCGGTCCAATGCCTTTCTCGTGACAGTAGCCGCAAGTTTTTTCGTAGGCCTCCTTGCCGTCCTTCCACTGGCCTCTTGCGTCGGCCAGCGCATCACTGGCGCTGACCGCCAGTATCGAACAGCCGCAAAGCGCGGCCAGTAGGCGCGATCCAATTCTCATGCTCATCTCTCAACCCCCTATGATGTTGGCTTCTCCCCTTATGCAAGCCGCGTACCAGAACATATCCACATGTTTTTATTTGATATCAACAATATCGCAACGCAACAATTGATATTTAAAAAATCATCATATGATGAAAATGTCGGACACTTCATCAAATGCTGAAATCAATCCTGAGGTCGAGGCCGCTTTGCCTCGGTGAGGTCAACGGATGCCCTGGAAACTCAGGGCAGCAGCCCGTGTTTCTTCAAGCGATATTCGAATTGAGGACGTGTCATGCCGAGCGAGCGCGCAGCTGAACTGATGTTGCCTTCGGCGCGTTCCACTGCCGCACTGAGCAGCAGTTTCTCGATACCGTCGAGACCTGTCCTGTTGGCGAAAACGAGGTCGAGAAAGGCATCCAAGGCATGTTCGTCGGGCTTGAGCACATTGCCGCCCCGGTCGACACCGAGCGAGCGTCCCTTGCTGGCTCCGGCGCTGATGCCGGGGAACAACTCGGCCAGGTCGATGCGTCCGCCCGCAGGTGCGAGAATCACCCCGCGCTCGATCACGTTTTCGAGCTCGCGCACGTTGCCCGGCCAGGCATACTTGCGCAACGCGTGCATGGCCTTGTCGGTAACCCCCATGATTTTCTTGGCGTGGCGCGCCGACAGCTTGTCGATGAAACGTTGAACCAGCAGCGGGATATCCTCGGCGCGTTGGCGCAGCGGCGGAATGCTGACCGGATAGATATTCATCCGGTAGAAGAGATCGCGCCGAAAGCGGCCTTGTTCAACTGCCTGCTGCAAATCGACGTTGGTTGCGGCAATGACCCGCACGTCGACCTTGCGCGTGTGGCTGTCGCCGATGCGCTCAATCTCTCCCTCCTGCAAGACGCGCAGAAGTTTGGCCTGGGCCGAGGCGGAAAGCTCGCCCACCTCGTCGAGAAACAGGGTACCCCGGTGCGCCCGCTCGAAACGTCCCGGCCGCGACTGATGGGCGCCGGAAAAAGCGCCTTTCTCGACGCCGAACAGTTCCGATTCGATCAATTGTTCCGGCAGGGCGGCGCAATTCACGGCGACGAACGGGCCTTTGGCGCGAGTGCTATAGACGTGCAGCGCCCGGGCGAACATTTCCTTGCCGACGCCGGTTTCGCCGAGCAGCAGCACCGTGACCTGGCTGCGCGCCGCCTTGCGGATCAGGGCGCAAGACTCGCGAAAGCCCGCCGAAGCGCCGATCAGGTCGTCGGTGCTCAACTCGTCGTCAATGGAATAGCGCAGGTTCTGTACCTGCTCCTGCAACTCGAGGATGTGTTCGGCCACCGAGTCGGGCTGCAGTGAACGTTGCAGTTCTTCCGCATCGGCCCATTCCTCGACCGGCTTGCCGACGATGCGGCAGGCGTCGGCGCCGCTGGCGCGACACTCGGTCTCCTTGTAGATGATGCGCCTGCCCATCACCGTGCTGGAATAGCCGCAGGCGTAGCCCGTTTGCATCCAGCAGGACGGGCCGGTGTCTACGCCGAATTGCTCGTGATGCAGATCCGCCTCGAAGGAGTTGTCCCAGAGAAACTCGCCGTAAAAACGTCCTTCGGCCACATCGATGTCGAGCCTTACGGTGCGCACGGTGACAATCCCTTCCAGGGTGTGCAGGAGCGGTCCCATGCCCAGCACGTCGGAATCCGAAGCGTTCGGATAGAGCTTGCGGGCCAATTCCGCATCGCGCACCCCGGAAGCAAACCCGGTGCGCAACATAACGCCGCGTGCCCGCTCCGCGCCGAGCGAATCCACCAGTTCCTTGCGCAGCGCCGCCATGGCGGCGCTGTGCAGCAGGATCATGCGCGTCTCGCCCAGCCAGATCTGGCCATTGTCGAGCGAGAAGCGCAGCCGGGAAGTCAGCTCATCCAGATTGGGCCCGGTCATTTTTCTGGAGGCGGGAGAAGCCGAAACGGTCTTCATGGTTACACCTTACCATTGCTGCGTGCCGCCGGAGGAATATGAAGAAATTCTACCGATTAATCGGCTTGTAGCGAATCCGATGCGGCTTGGCGCCTTCCTCGCCCAGACGCTTCTTCTTGTCGGCTTCATATTCCTGATAGTTGCCGTTGAAGAAGACCCATTGCGACTCGCCTTCGCAGGCCAGGATGTGGGTGGCGATACGGTCGAGGAACCAGCGGTCATGCGAGATCACCAGTACGCAGCCGGCGAACTCGAGCAGCGCGTCTTCCAGCGCGCGCAGGGTCTCGACGTCAAGGTCGTTGCTCGGTTCGTCGAGCAGCAGCACGTTGCCGCCGGCGATCAGGGTTTTCGCCAGGTGCAGGCGGCCGCGTTCGCCGCCGGACAGCGTGCCGACGCTCTTCTGCTGGTCGCTGCCCTTGAAGTTGAAGCGGCCGATGTAGGCGCGCGACGGGGTTTGATACTTGCCGACGGTGAGAATGTCGGCGCCATCGGAGATTTCCTCGAACACCGACTTGTTGCCGCTCAAGGCGTCGCGGCTCTGGTCGACATGGGAGAATTTGACCGTCGGGCCGACTTTCACCGTGCCCGCATCGGGCTGCTCCTGGCCCAGGATCATCTTGAACAGTGTCGATTTGCCTGCGCCGTTGGGGCCGATGATGCCGACGATGGCGCCGGCCGGAATGGCGAAGCTGAGCTTGTCGATCAAGAGGCGATCGCCGAAGCCCTTGCTGACATTCTCGAATTCGATGACGTCGTTGCCGAGCCGCTCGGCGACCGGGATGAAGATCTCTTGGGTCTCATTGCGCTTCTGGTATTCCTCGGAACTGAGCTCGTTGAAACGCGACAGCCGCGCCTTGCTCTTGGCCTGGCGCGCCTTGGGATTCTGCCGCACCCATTCGAGCTCCTGCTTCATCGCCTTGATGCGCGCGCCTTCCTGCTTGGCTTCGACTTCCAGGCGCTGCTCCTTCTGCTCCAGCCAGGAGGAATAATTGCCCTTCCACGGGATGCCCTGGCCGCGGTCGAGTTCGAGGATCCACTCGGCGGCATTGTCGAGGAAGTAGCGGTCGTGCGTTACCGCCACCACCGTGCCGGGAAAACGCGTGAGGAACTGCTCCAGCCACTCCACCGATTCGGCGTCGAGGTGGTTGGTCGGCTCGTCCAGCAGCAGCATGTCGGGCCTGGACAGCAGCAGCCGGCACAGCGCCACGCGGCGCTTTTCACCGCCCGAGAGCACATTGATCTTGGCCTCCCAGGGTGGCAGGCCGAGGGCATCGGCGGCGATTTCGAGCTGATGCTCGACATCCGAGCCCGCCGCCGCGATGATGGCTTCGTATTTGGCCTGCTCTTCCGCGAGCTTATCGAAGTCGGCGTTTTCCTCGGCGTAGGCGGCATAGATTTCCTCGAGCTTCTGCTTCGCCGTCATGACTTCGCTCAGGGCTTCCTCGACGGCTTGGCGCACGGTCTGCTGCGGATCGAGCTGTGGCTCCTGGGGCAGGTAGCCGATCGAAAGATTCGGCATCGGCGTGGCTTCGCCGAGAATGTCCTTGTCGATGCCGGCCATGATGCGCAGCACGGTCGATTTGCCCGAGCCGTTGAGGCCGAGCACGCCGATCTTGGCGCCGGGAAAGAAGGACAGTGAGATGTCCTTGAGAATTTGCCGCTTGGGCGGGACAATCTTGCCCACCCGATTCATGGTAAAAACGTATTGAGCCATTATGTGTGATCGCTGCCGAGTCTGTGGTGAATGAAGGACCGCAAGCTTAACCGACTTAGGGACCGAATGGAGTGGGGTTTCTCGCGAATTTGCTGGGTTGGGGTGACAAATCGCCGCCGCTGACCGAGACGGAACGGCAGGCCTTGACGCATGCCGTGACAGTAGTCGATCCGTTGCTCAAAACGGTTTCCGGTTACGAGAAGCATCTGGCAACCCCGGTGCGCAATGCGCTGGCCTATTGCGACGGGCTGGTGGCGGCGGTGCCGGGGCCGGTCGAGGTGAACAGCCATGCATTCGCTGCCGATCCTCTTGTTCATGCGCTGTTTGCCACCTGCGGCGACATCGCCGCGACGCTCGGTAAGAGCCGGGCGGTGAAGGCCTTCCTGGCCGAACCGGCCAATGCGCTGGCAGATGAGTTCTACGCCTTGCTCGGCATGCGCCGCTTCGAAAAAAATGTCATAGGCATGGCGGTGCATGGCGACATGGTCTGTGCCGACACGCCGCAGCGGCTGCTTTACTTTGCCGATCACACGCTGCGCGAGTTGAGTCCGGATATCGAGGAAACCCGGCGCGGACTGCGCGCTGCTGCCTTCGACAGCCTGGCGACCAGCTTTGCTTCGCAGCTGGCGGAAATGCGCCAGGCCAGGCAGGACTTGCACAACGAATGGGACATGCAGCGCGCCTTGTCCTCCCGGCCGCACCAGTCGGCAACCCTGGCGGCAGAGCATACCCAGCGCAGCGCGGAACTCGAGGAGCGGCTGCGCCAAGCGGCCGAGACGCTATCGCCCGAACGTCTGCTCGATGCGCTGGCAGCCTGGCTGGCCGCACCCGAGCTGCATTTGCATCTGGATCCGACCACGGTGAGCGTGGATCGGATGGGTGTGATGGTTGATCCGACCTCGACGGCAGATCAGGTCAGCACCTTGAGCCTTCCCGAACTCATCGGCCGCGACCGGCGCCACTGGATCGTGCTGATCGCCAAGATTCACCGGGAGGAAGCATTGCGCGGCTTGGCACAACAGCAGGCCGACAGCCGCTATATCATCATCTGAGCGCTGCCAGTTGCGGCGCTATTGCGCCGCTTCGTCCAGCGTGATATCCACCATCAGTTCGTCGGACAGACGTTCCAGGTCGGCCGTCAAGGCCTGGGCATCGAGGCCGGGAGCGACATGCAACTCGGCGTAGGCATGAAACAGGGTCTCGGCGGACATCGGCGCAGTCGAGACATGCGTCGCCAACTCTTCGACGTTTACGGCATGGCGCATCAAGACCTGCGAAACTTCCTTGACGATGCCGATGCGGTCGTGGCCCACAAGCGACAGTTTGAGCCGGCGTCCCTGCGTGGGGCTGGCCGGCACGGACGATTCCGCCGTGACCTTGAGGCCGGATAAGTTGGCCAGCGCTTGTTGCAGCGCCGGGGCATGTTCGGTCGCCACATCGACGCGGACGATGCCGGCGAATTTTCCGGCAAGGTGCGACATTGAGGATTCGAGCCAGTTGCCCTGGTGAGCGCTGATCGCGGAGGAGAGTTCGCCGACAAGACCTGGCCGGTCGTCGCCGATGACTGTGAGGATCAAGTATACGGACATGGGGTCTCCCCTATGGGCGAAAGAAAGATGCGAAAGATGCGAGGCTCCGCGATTCTATCCTCCCGCGCCATCCTCGATGGGCGGACAGCCGCAAAACAGGTTGCGGTCGCCATACACGTCGTCGATGCGGTTCACCGAAGGCCAGAACTTGTTGTGCCGGACGTAGGGCAGGGGGAAGACTGCGACTGCGCGGCTGTAAGGGCGTTGCCAGTCGGCTTCCGCCAGGTCGGCCTGGGTGTGCGGCGCACGCTTGAGCGGGTTGTTGTCGGTCGGCCAGACGCCGCTTTCAACCTTGCGGATTTCTTCGCGGATCGAAATCATGGCGGCGATGAAGCGGTCGAGTTCGTCTTTCGCTTCCGATTCGGTCGGTTCCACCATCAGCGTGCCGGCCACCGGGAAACTCACGGTCGGCGCATGGAAGCCATAGTCCATCAGGCGCTTGGCGATGTCGATCTCGGCGATGCCGCTGGCTGTCTTGATGGCACGAACGTCAAGGATGCATTCGTGAGCGACGCGTCCCTGCTTGCCGACATACAGCACCGGGTAATGCTCCTTGAGGCGTGCGGCGACGTAGTTGGCGTTGAGGATCGCGATCTCGGTGGCGCGCTTGAGGCCGGCGCCGCCCATCATCGCGATGTACATCCAGGAGATCGGCAGGATCGACGCCGAGCCCCAGGGCGAGGCGGAAACCGCGCCTTGGCCTTTGTTGCTGCGTTCGGCTGCGCCGGTTGGTTGCACCACGTGGTCGGCCATGAAGGGGGCCAAGTGCGCCTTGAGGCCGATCGGCCCCATGCCCGGCCCGCCGCCGCCATGCGGGATGCAGAAGGTCTTGTGCAGGTTCATGTGCGAGACATCGGCGCCGATGCTGGCCGGGCTGGTGAGGCCGACCTGGGCGTTGAGGTTGGCGCCGTCCATATACACCTGCCCGCCGTGCTGGTGCACGATGGCGCAGATGTCCTTGATGGCTTCCTCGAACACGCCGTGCGTCGAGGGATAGGTGATCATGAGGCAGGCCAGCCGGTCGGCATGTTCTGCGGCTTTTGTGCGCAGGTCGGCGACATCGACGTTGCCGTTGTCGTCGCAGTCGACCACTACCACGGTCAGGCCGCACATGATGGCGGTGGCCGGGTTGGTGCCGTGCGCCGATCTGGGGATCAGGCAGATGTTGCGCTGGTGGTCGCCGCGGCTCGCGTGATAGCGTTGGATCGTCACCAGGCCGGCGTACTCGCCTTGCGCGCCGGAATTCGGCTGCATGCAGATGGCATCGAAGCCGGTGATGGCCTTGAGCCAGTCGGTCAAGCTCCGGATCATCTCCATGTAGCCGGCCGCCTGATCGAGCGGGGCGAAGGGGTGCAGGTCGCCGAACTCCGGCCAGGTGACCGGAATCATCTCGCTGGTGGCGTTGAGCTTCATGGTGCAGGAACCGAGCGAGATCATCGAATGATCCAGCGCCAGGTCCTTGTTCTGCAGGCGCTTCAGGTAGCGCAGCATAGCGTGCTCGGTATGGTGGGTGTTGAACACCGGGTGGCTGAGGATGGCGTCGCTGCGCAAGAGTCCGGCAAGCGCATTGTTGTTGCCCACCGCGACATCCAGGGCGGCGATGTCGGGACGCTTGTCAGTCAGCAGATGCAGCAGGTTGGCGACATCGTCGCGCGTGGTCTTCTCGTTGAGCGCAATGCCGAGCGTGCCGTCGCCGACCTGCCGCAGGTTGTAGCCGGCATCCCGTGCCGTCAGATGAATCGCTGCGCTGCGCGCGCCGAGATCGACGCGGACGGTGTCGAAGAATTGCCGGGTTATTACGCTCAGGCCGGTCTGTCTGAGGCCTTCGGCGAGGATCGCGGTGAGGCGATGGATGCGCTCGGCGATGCGGCGCAGGCCTCGCGGGCCGTGATATACGGCATACATGCCGGCCATGTTGGCAAGCAGCACTTGCGACGTGCAGATGTTGGAGTTGGCTTTCTCGCGCCGGATGTGCTGTTCGCGCGTCTGCAATGCCATGCGCAGCGCGCGGTTGCCGCGCGCATCCTGCGAGACGCCGATGATGCGGCCGGCCACGGCGCGTTTGTGTTCGTCGCGCGTGGCGAAGAAGGCGGCATGCGGCCCGCCGAAACCCAGCGGCACACCGAAGCGCTGTGCCGAACCGAGCGCGATGTCGGCGCCCATGGCACCGGGAGACTTCAACAGCACCAGCGCCATCAAGTCGGCGGCCACAGCCACCACCGCACCCTTGGCTTTGAATGCGGCGATGGTGGCGCTCAGGTCGACGACCTCGCCGCGGTCGTCCGGGTATTGCAGCAGCGCGCCGAAGACATCGTGCCGCTCAGCTTCGTCGACCGTGCCGAAGATGAGTTCGAAGCCGAAGAAACCGGCGCGCGTCTTGAGCACGTCGATGGTCTGGGGGAAGCAGTGGGCGTCGACGAAGAAGGCGTTGGCTTTGGACTTGCTGACCCGGCGTGCCATGGTCATGGCCTCGGCCGCCGCCGTGGCCTCGTCGAGCAGGGACGCGTTGGCGAGTTCCATGCCGGTCAGGTCGATCACCATTTGCTGGTAGTTGAGCAGCGCTTCCAGCCGCCCCTGGGCGATCTCGGCCTGGTAGGGCGTGTAGGCGGTGTACCAGCCGGGGTTCTCCATGACATTGCGCAAGATCACCTTGGGCGTCAGCGTATCGGCATAGCCCATGCCGATCAGCGATTTGCAGACGCGGTTGCGGCTTGCGATCCGCTTGAGCTTTTCCAGCGCGACATGCTCCTGCTGCGCCTGCGGCAAAGCCAGGGGTGCCTGCAGGCGGATCGTTGCCGGCACGGTCTGCTCAATCAGTTCATCGAGACTTCCGGCACCGATGGCTGCCAGCATCTCGGCGATTTCGGTGGCATTCGGTCCGATATGGCGAGCGATGAATTCGTCGGAATTTTCGAGTTCAGCGAGCGAGGCGCATTTCGCCATGGCTCAGCCTTCCTCGGCGATCTTGGCGTAGGCCGCCGCATCCAGCAGCCCATTGAGTTGCGCGGCATCGTCCGGTTTGATCTGGAACAGCCAGGCGGCATAGGCATCCTGGTTCACGGTTTCCGGCGCATCGGTGGCGGCATCGTTGCGCGCCACCACCTCGCCGGCAATCGGCGCATAGATGTCGGAAGCGGCCTTGACCGACTCCACCACGGCGCATTCCTCGCCGGCCTTGAGCTTGCGGCCGGTCTCCGGCAGTTCCAGAAAGACGATGTCGCCCAGCGCTTCCTGGGCATGATCGGTGATGCCGATCGTCACCATGCCATCGGCATCGCGGCGCGCCCATTCGTGGCTCTTGGTGTATTTGAGGTTGGCGGGGACGTTCATGAGGTTCTCCGTAAAGGGTCAGGAAACAAGAATCTTGCCGTTGCGCGCGAAGGGCGGCTTGACGACTTTCGCCGCGTGCCGCTTGCCGCGGATATCCACTTCGACCTGGTCGCCGCTTGCCACGGCGGAGGGCAACCGGGCCAGGGCGATGCCCTGCTGCAACGTGGGTGAGAAGGTGCCGCTGGTGATTTGGCCGCTGCCGTGCGCGCTATGCACTACTTGATGGGCGCGCAGCACGCCGCGCTCGAGCAGCAGCAGGCCGGTGAATTGGCGCGTCGGCCGCTGTGCCAGCAGCGCGGACTTGCCGATGAAATCGCGCTCGTCCTGCATGGACAGTGTCCAGGCCAGGCCGGCTTCGAGCGGCGAGACGTTTTCGTCCATGTCCTGGCCGTACAGATTCATACCGGCTTCGAGGCGCAGCGTGTCGCGGCAGCCGAGTCCGCAGGCGGCCACGCCCGCACTGTGGAGTTGCGACCAGACCGCAGCGGCCTGCTCGGCCGGCACGGCGATCTCGAAGCCGTCCTCGCCGGTATAGCCGGTGCGGGCGATCAGCCAGTTGCCATCGAAGGCCGCCTGAAACGGATTGAGAGACTCGCTGACGGCCCTGCTGCCGGGGCAGGCTTGCCAGAATTTTTCACGCGCTTGCGGTCCCTGCACGGCGATCATGGCCAGATCGCGGCGCGGAGCCAACTGAATGTCGAATTCGTCGGATTGTGCCTGCATCCAGGCCAGATCCTTGTCGGCGGTGCCGGCATTGACGACGATCCGATAATTCACGGGTGTGAAAAAATACACGATCAGATCGTCGATGACGCCGCCGTCGGGGCGCAACAGGCAGGAGTAGAGTGCCTTGCCGGGCTGCTTCAGTTTCGCCACGTCATTGGCCAGCAGCTTGCGCAGATAGGTTTGGGATCCTGGTCCGGTGAGGTCGATGGCAAGCATGTGCGAGACATCGAACATGCCGGCAGCGCGGCGCACTGCGTGGTGCTCCTCGATCTGCGAGCCGTAATGGATGGGCATTTCCCAGCCGGCGAAGTCGACCAGTTTGGCACCGAGCAGGGCGTGACTGTCACGGAGGGGAGTGCGACGGAGTGTTTGCGACGGGTTAGTTTGCATGTTCAAGCACCTGGCAGATTTTCTTCACTAAACTTCACATGAAAAGAAAAGGGGCGAATCGGCTTTGCCTGTTCGCCCCATCTGTCCTTGGTACCTGAGAGATTGCAGCGGAACCTGAGTCTAGTTCTTGCTGCGTGCCCCTTCGGTGGGTGAGCTTGGCTCACCGCTCTCCAGATTTGTCCTGCGTCGCCGGTTCGTTTGCCTGAGCGGTTCCGGGAATTGCGCCTTCGGCGGTGATGCGATCACTCTCTCCCTGCGACGGAACAAATTATATGCCGGCTTGCCGTGTTCGTGGCAAACCTTCTTTGCCGCATCCGGGAGGCGATTGAGCTGGATGTTAAAATGCGTCGATGAAACAGAGCACTTCGGAATTCCTTCAATTGAACGGTTTGCGCGCCCATGTCCGCATCTGGGGGCCGCGCGACGCACCGGCCCTGTTCATGCTGCATGGCTGGATGGATGTTTCTGCCAGCTTCCAATTTCTGGTCGATGCCCTGACCCGCGAATGGCGGGTGCTGGCGCTCGACTGGCGTGGTTTCGGGCTGTCGCAATGGACCAATCAAAGCTACTGGTTTCCCAATTACATCGCCGATCTCGATGCCTTGCTGCGACATTATTCGCCCGACACTCCGGCCCGCCTGGTCGGGCACAGCCTCGGCGGCAATGCTGCCTGCCTGTACGCCGGGATACGCCCTGAACGCGTCGCACGCGTCGCCACGCTGGAGGGGTTTGGCCTTCACGTCACCGATTCTGCCGAAGCGCCCGAGCGTTATGCCAAGTGGCTTGACCAGCAATCTGCCGGCCCGGTTTTCAACCGCTACGCTGATCGAGCAGCACTGGCGGCCCGTTTGCAGAGCGTGAATGCGCGGCTCACCGCCAGCCAGGCGGATTTCCTGGCCGAGCACATAGGTCAGGAAAATGACGCCAAGGAAGTGGTGGCGGCGGCCGATCCCTACCACAGGCAAACCAGTCCGATCCTCTATCGCCTAGGAGATGCCAAGGCCTGCTGGCGCCAGGTGACTGCACCCGTGCTTTGGGTGGCGGCAAAAGAGTCCTTCGTCATGAAAAGTTTTGCCAGCGAGGCAGGCCTTGCCGACTACCGTGAACGCATCGCCTGTTTCCGCGATATCCGGGTTGAGATGCTGGAGGATGCCGGCCACAATATGCACCATGATCAGCCGCAGCGGCTGGCGCGTTTGATTGAGGAATTTTTCTGATGCTCGCGCCTCTGACCAAACCGCGTGTTGCCAACGCCGACCTGCATTGCCATTCGACCATCTCGGACGGCCTGCTGGCGCCAGCGGAAGTGGTGCGCCGTGCCCATGCCAATGGCGTCGATCTGCTGGCCTTGACCGACCATGACGAGATCGGCGGCCTGGCCGAAGCGCGCGCAGCGGCTGCAGAGCTTGGACTGAGATTCATCGACGGTGTGGAGATTTCCATTTCCTGGGGCGACGACTCGACCGTGCATATCGTCGGGTTGGCAATCGATCCGGATAATGCCGAACTGGTTACCGGACTCGCGCAGGTGCGCAGCGGCCGCGACGAGCGCGCTGTGCGCATGGCGGCCGAACTGGACAAGGTCGGCATTCATGGCGCCTATGAGGGGGCCTTGCGCTTTGTCGGCAATCCCGCCCTCGTCAGCCGCTCGCACTTTGCGCGGCATATTGTCGCGGCTGGACATGCCGCGGATGTCAAAACGGTTTTCGACCACTGGCTGGCCAAGGGCAAGCCGGGGTATGTCATACATTCCTGGGCGAGCCTGTCCCAGGCACTGGCCTGGATCCATGGCGCCGGCGGCGTTGCGGTGCTGGCGCACCCGAGCCGCTACCGTCTCGGCAACCAGGAATTGCGCAAATTGCTGGTCGAGTTCCGCGATCTCGGCGGCGAGGGCATCGAAGTCCTGTCGGGCTCCCACGGCGACGATGAAGTTCGCGAGATCGCCCGCTATGCCAGGGAGTTTGGTTTTCTTGCATCGCGCGCTTCGGATTTTCATGGACCCGGCGAGAGCCGCATCGATCTGGGCAAATTGCCGCAGCTGCCGGACGACCTGAGGCCGATTTGGGAAAAATTTTAAGTGTCCCAGTTTTTCAGCATTCATCCGGAGCATCCGCAACCGCGCCTGATCAAGCAGGCGGCCGAGATCATTCGTGACGGCGGCCTGGCAGCACTGCCCACCGACTCAGCCTATGCCATGGTCGGGCATCTCGGTGATGCCGGTCTGCTCGATCGCATCCGCAGCATCCGCGGCGTCGATGAACGCCACCATTTCACCCTGCTGTGCCGCGACCTCTCGGAGATCGCGACTTACGCCCGGGTGGACAACGCCCAGTATCGCCTGCTCAAGGCCACCACACCGGGCAGCTATACTTTCATTCTCGAAGGCACGCGGGAATTGCCGCGCCGCGTGCTGCATCCGAAGCGCAAAACCATCGGTTTGCGCATTCCCGATCATGTGCTGGTACAAGCGCTGCTCGAGGAACTGGATCAGCCGCTGCTGACCTCGACGCTGATACTTCCAGGCGATCCGGCGCCACTGGCCGCTGCGCAGGAAATCCGCGACCGGCTCGAAAAGCGTCTCGATCTGGTGATCGATGCCGGTCCTTGCGGCAGCGAGATGACCACCATGATCAATCTCAGCAGTGGCGTTCCCGAACTGATGCGGGTCGGGCGAGGTTCATTGGAACCCTTCGGTTTCGATTAGAATTCGCTCCCTCCATGGAAAACCTCATACAGACGCTGGCGATCTGGGCTTTGCCAGTGATCTTCGCAATCACCCTGCACGAAGCCGCTCACGGTTATGTCGCCCGCATGTTCGGCGATTCCACCGCCTGGGAACTCGGACGCGTGAGCCTGAATCCGCTGCGCCATATCGATCCGGTCGGCACCTTGCTGGTGCCCGCCTTGATCCTGGGAACCAGCAGCCTGCTCGGGGGCGGGGGCATCCTGTTCGGCTGGGCCAAGCCGGTGCCGGTGAATTTTGGTCGCTTGCGCAATCCGAAACGGGACATGCTGTGGGTCGCCGCCGCGGGTCCGGCAGCCAATCTGATCATGGCCTTGGGCTGGGCCTGCCTGATCAAGCTGGCGATCGTGTTGCCTGACAGCACATTCGCCTTGCCCATGGCCGAAATGGGCAAGGCCGGGATTACAATGAATGCCGCGCTCATGTTGCTCAATCTGTTGCCGATTCCGCCGCTCGATGGCGGACGGATTGCCGTCAGTCTGTTGCCGCACCGCCTGGCCTGGAAGTTCGCCCGGATCGAACCCTATGGCTTCGTGATATTGTTGGCACTGTTGTTCACGGGTGTGCTGGGCGACATCCTTGGCCCGCTGATTTTTGGTTTCATCCACATCATTCTGCTGATTTTCGGTTTCTGAACCATTCGACGATTCTATGTACGCTGAAAAAGTCCTCTCCGGCATGCGTCCCACGGGACGCCTTCATCTTGGCCATTATCACGGGGTACTCAAGAACTGGATCAAGCTCCAGCACGAGTATCCCTGCCTGTTCTTTGTCGCCGACTGGCACGCGTTGACGACCAATTACGACGAGCCGGGCGGCATCGTCGAGAATGCCTGGGAAATGATCATCGACTGGCTCGCCGCCGGCGTCGATCCTTCGCAGGCGACGCTGTTCATCCAGTCGCGCGTGCCGGAACATGCCGAACTGCACCTGCTGCTGTCGATGATGACGCCGCTGGGCTGGCTGGAGCGCGTGCCGACCTACAAGGATCAGCAGGAAAAACTCTCGCACAAGGATCTGACGACCTACGGCTTTCTTGGCTACCCATTGCTGCAGGCCGCCGACATCCTGATCTACCGCGCCGACAAGGTGCCGGTGGGCGAGGACCAGGTGCCGCACATCGAATTCACGCGCGAGATCGCGCGACGCTTCAATCACATCTTCGGCCGCGAGCCGGGCTTCGAGGACAAGGCCAAGCAGGCGGTGAAAAAGCTCGGCAGCAAACGTGCCAAGCTCTACCTCGAATTGCGCACCCGCTTTCAGGAGAAAGGGGAGGCGGATGCGCTGGAGCAGGCGCATGCGCTGCTCGATGAAGCGCAAAGCCTTTCGCATGGCGACAAGGAACGCCTGTTCGGCTATCTCGAGGGAGGCGGCAAGATGATCCTGGTCGAGCCTGGCGTGCTGCTCACCGAAGCTGCGCGCATGCCTGGCCTGGATGGCCAGAAAATGTCGAAGTCCTACAACAACGCCATCACCCTGCGCGAAGATCCCGACAGCGTGCGCAAGAAAATCCGCACCATGCAGACCGATCCGCAACGGGTGCGGCGCACCGATGCCGGCGATCCGGAGAAATGCCCGGTGTGGCAGTTCCATGTGATCTACTCGGATGCCGCGGTCAAGGAATGGGTGCAGAGCGGCTGCCGGAGCGCGGGCATCGGCTGCATCGAATGCAAGCAGCCGGTGATCGACGCAGTGCTCAAGGAGCAGGAGCCGATGCACGAGCGTGCCCAGGTTTATATCGACGATCCGCAACTGGTGCGCAATATCATCGCCGACGGTTGCGAGAAGGCACGCAAGCTGGCGCAGGAAACCATGCGCGACGTGCGTGAAGCGATGGGGCTGGATTATTCATGACGCCGGATAACCTGGCCGAGGACGATCTGGAACTGGCCGAGCGGCCTGTGACCGATCCTGCCCTGGCGGCGGCCACCGAGCATCATCTGCCCAAGGTCTACGGCGAGCCGATGCTCGAAATGCCGCGCGACCTGTATATCCCCCCGGATGCGCTGGAAGTGATCCTGGAGTCCTTCGAAGGACCGCTCGACCTGTTGCTCTACCTGATCCGCAAGGCCAACATCAGCGTGCTCGACATCCCGATGGCGGCGCTCACCTCGCAATACCTGGTGTATGTCGAGGCGATGCATCGGCGCAATCTGGAACTTGCGGCCGAGTATCTGCTGATGGCGGCGATGCTGATCGAAATCAAGTCGCGCATGCTGCTGCCGCGCCCGCCCAAACTGGATTCCGGCGAACCGGAAGACCCGCGCGCCGAACTGGTGCGGCGCCTGCTCGAATACGAACAGATGAAAGCCGCTGCCGCCAAGCTCGATGCCATGCCGCAAGCCGAGCGCGATTACGAGTGGGTCACGGTGTGGATCGCCGACAAGCTTGCCGAACGCCAGCCCGTGGTCAGCCTGAAGGATCTGCAGGCGGCCTGGTTGGCGCTGCTGAAGCAGGCGCGCATCATGCAGCACCACAAGATCAAGCGCGAAGAGCTCTCGGTGCGCGAGCACATGAGCCAGATCCTGCGGCGCTTGCAGGGCGGCGCTTTTGTTTCGTTCGACCGGCTGTTCATCATCGAAGCCGGTATTTCCAGCCTGGTGGTCAGCTTCCTCGCCCTGCTCGAACTGGTGCGCGAGAACATGATCGAGATTAGCCAGAGCGAGGCGCTCGCTCCCATCTATGCGAAATTGGCCGATGCAAACTCTTTACACTCCTGAGGATTACAAGCGTGTTCTCGAAGCCGCGCTGCTCTCCGCCGCCGAGCCCTTGCCGCTGGCCGAGCTGAAGCGCCTCTTCGACGACAATTTCGACGACGACACCCTGCGCAGCCTGCTTGCCGATTTGCGCAGCGACTGGTCGCAGCGCGGTGTCGAGCTGGCGCAACTGGCCAGTGGCTGGCGCTTTCAGACCCGCCCCGAGTATCAGCCTTACCTTGACCGTCTCAAGAACGAGAAAGCGCCGAAATATTCCCGTGCGGTGATGGAAACGCTGGCCATCATCGCCTACCGGCAACCCGTGACGCGCGGCGATATCGAAGAAATCCGCGGCGTCGCGGTCTCCCCCAACATTCTCAAGACTCTCGAGGCGCGCGACTGGATCGACGCGGTCGGCCACCGCGATGCGCCGGGGCGCCCGGTGCTGTACGCCACGACCAGGAAATTCCTCGATGACCTGGGTCTGCGCAGCCTGGCGGAGCTGCCGCCATTGAGCGACGTCGAGAAAATTCTGGAGAATGTCGATGTCCCCGCCCCGCAAAGCTAGGACGCCCGCCCGCCGCAATACGCCTTTTCGCCCGCCGGCAAAGGCTGTCCAGCCGCGCACGGGTCGCAGCGGCGAGCGTGCGGCAGAGAGCGTGGGTGTTCCTGAAAACAATTTGTCGGGGCCAGTTCCGCGCCGCCGGGACAAACGAGCGCCGGCTGCAGCGGAAGAGACTATCAAACTGCAGAAGGCGCTGGCCGATGCCGGGTTCGGCTCGCGCCGCGAACTGGAGGAATGGATCGCCGCGGGCCGCGTCAGCGTCAATGGACAACCAGCACATGTCGGACAACGCATCGGTGCGGCAGACAAGGTGCGCGTCAATGGCCGGCTGGTGCATCTGCGCCTGGCCGCGGAGCGGCGCCAGCGCGTGCTGCTGTATCACAAGCCGGAAGGCGAAATCGTTTCGCGCGATGATCCGCAGGGACGCATCAGCGTTTTCGACAAGCTGCCGAAGATGCGCGGCGGGCGCTGGATCGCCGTGGGCCGGCTGGATGTCAATTCCTGCGGCCTGATGGTGCTGACCAATGATGGCGCCCTGGCGGAGCAGCTGATGCATCCGCGCAGCGAGATCGAGCGTGAATATGCCGTACGGGTCGTCGGCGAACTGAGCCAGCAGAACAAGTTGCGGCTGACTGAAGGCGTGGAGCTTGAGGATGGCCCGGCGCATTTCGGCCGGCTCATCGACGGCGGCGGGGAGGGGACCAATCGCTGGTATCGCGTGACGATTGCCGAGGGACGCAACCGCGAGGTGCGACGCATGTTCGAGGCAGTCGGTGTGACGGTGAGCCGCCTGATGCGGGTGCGCTACGGCCCGATCCAGATGCCGCCGCGCCTGAAGCGCGGCATGTTCCTGGAATTGGAACCGGCTGAAGTCGCCACCTTGCTGAGGCATATCCCGGCGGTGCGAAGTGCTCCGAAAATGCCGAAACCCATTGAAGAAACTGAGGAATGAGTTGCTTAGCGGGAGGGGCTCGTATATAATTACTGCGTTTTGCAGCGAGCCGGTTGTTTCCGTATGACGATCTGGCACGACTGACATTTTCCAGTTCTCCTGCGCATGGATAGCTTTGCGCGGCGAGGGAGCACAAGAGGATGGGCGTTTCGCCCATTTTTTTTTGTTGTGGTGCAGAGTGGTACTGAGTGGTGTGCAGTATGCAATTGGTTGAATTGATTGAACAGGCAGTGGTAGGACTGGGCTACGAACTCGTGGATTTCGAGACCAGCCCGCGCGCTCGGTTGTTGCGGGTATTCATTGACCGGCCGGAAGGCGTGACGATCGACGATTGCACGGTGGTGAGCAACCATTTGTCGCGTTTGTTTGTGGTGGAGAACGTGGATTACGACCGGCTGGAGATTTCGTCGCCGGGACTGGATCGACCGCTCAAGAAGCCGGCCGATTTTGAGCGGTTTGCGGGACAGGAAGCACAGTTGCGAATGCGTCTGCCGTTCAATGGGCAGCGCAACTTCAGCGGCGTCCTGGCGGGACTGAAGAATGACGTAGTGCTGTTGCAGGGAGCCGAGGTGGCGTATGAGCTGCCCCTGGCGCAAATCGAAAAAGCCAGGCTGGTGCCGAAGTTTTAGCGAATTGGTTATGAACGTTATGAACGCGCAGGAGATTGCACGATGAGTCGTGAATTATTGTTGCTGGTGGATGCCCTGTCGCGCGAGAAGAACGTGCAGAAGGACATCGTGTTCACGGCACTGGAAATGGCGCTGGCATCCGCGACCAAGAAAAAGATCAATGAAGAGGCCGACGTGCGCGTCGAGGTCGACCGCGAAAGCGGCGAATTCGAGGCCTTCCGTCGCTGGCTGGTGGTCGAGGACGATCTGGTCGAGAATCCCGAACAGCAGATCGGCCTGCTGGATGCGCGCAAGCAGATCGAGGATATCTCGCTCGAGGATTACATCGAGGAAACGCTGGAGCCGGTGGATTTCGGCCGGATCGGCGCGCAGGCCGCCAAGCAGGTGATCCTGCAGAAGATCCGCGACGCCGAACGCGAGCAGATCCTCAATGACTTTCTCGAGCGCAAGGAGCACCTGGTCACCGGCACCGTCAAGCGCATGGAACGCGGCAATGCGGTGATCGAAGCGGGGCGGATCGAGGCGGCCCTGCCGCGCGAGCAGATGATTCCGCGCGAGAACCTGCGTCCCGGCGATCGCGTACGGGCCTGGCTCATGAAGATCGACCGGACCGCGCGCGGTCCGCAGCTGATTCTCTCGCGCACCGCGCCGCAGTTCATCATGAAGTTGTTCGAACTGGAAGTGCCCGAGATCGAGGACGGCCTGCTCGAAATCAAGTCGGCTGCACGCGACCCCGGCATCCGCGCCAAGATTGCGGTCAAGTCCAACGATCCGCGCGTCGATCCGATCGGCACCTGCGTCGGCATGCGCGGCTCGCGCGTCACTGCGGTGACCAACGAACTGGCCGGCGAACGCGTCGACATCATTCTCTGGTCGGCCGATCCGGCGCAATTCGTGATCGGTGCGCTGGCCCCTGCGGAAGTATCGAGCATCATGGTCGATGAGGAAAAGCATGCGATGGATGTGGTGGTCAGCGAAGACAACCTGGCCATCGCGATCGGCCGCGGCGGACAGAACGTACGGCTGGCGTCGGAACTCACCGGCTGGACCATCAACCTGATGACGGTGGAAGAGTCGCAGCAGAAATCGGAGCAGGAGCACGACGTGATCCGCCAGCTCTTCGTCGAAAAGCTTGACGTCGACCAGGAAGTCGCCGACATCCTCATCGAAGAGGGTTTCTCAACCCTCGAGGAAGTGGCCTACGTACCGCTCACTGAAATGCTCGAAATCGAGGCTTTCGACGAAGCCACGGTCAACGAGTTGCGCGATCGTGCGCGCAATGTGCTGCTGACCGAGGCGATAGTCGACGAGGAACAACTGGAGCATGTCGCCGACGATATGCTGGAGCTGGAAGGCATGGACAAGTCGTTGGCTGCGAAGCTGGCGCGCCAGAATGTGCGGACGCGCGACGATCTGGCCGACCTGGCCACCGATGAATTGATGGAACTTACCGGCATTGAGGAAGAAAAGGCGAAAGCCCTGATCACCTCGGCGCGCGCACATTGGTTCGCAGAAGAATAAGCGCGGGGGACCGGCCATGGCACAAATGAATGTTGCACAATTCGCGAGCGAGCTCAAAATGCCCGCCAGCGCGCTGCTTGAGCAGTTGCAAAAGGCCGGCGTCAGCAAGCAGGCTGCCGATGACAGCCTGACTGAGCAGGACAAGGCAAAGCTGCTCGAGTACTTGCGCAAGTCGCACGGCGAGGTGGAGCCGAAAGCCAAGATCACCTTGACGCGCAAAAAGACCTCGGAAATCAAGGCGGCCGATGCCAGCGGCAAGGCACGCACGATCCAGGTCGAGGTGCGAAAAAAACGCGTCCTGGTGCGTCGTGATGCCGCCGAGGTGGCGGCAGAAGCTGCGCCACCTCCGGTCAGCGTGCCTCCCGTCGTTGTGGTTCCCGTTCCCGAGCCGATCCCTGAACCCGTTGTCGAGCCGGTCGTTGCACCCGAACCGCCGCCGGTAGTGGCCGAGGTTCCCCAGGAAGAGGAAAAACCCGTTGCCGCCAAGGCGAAGCGCGCTGCGCCCGCGACCGAACCCGCCGAAGCCCCGTCGTCCGCGCCAAGTGCTATCCCGGCTGCTCCACCAGCGCGAACGGTGCGGCATGTCATCAGCGCGGAGCAGGCTGCCTTGCGTGAGAAGGAAGCGCAGCGGCGAGCAGAGTTGATTGCGCGCCAGGCCGCGGAATTCAAGCAAAAACAGGAGCGCGAGCGCGCCGGCGTCGAGCAGCGCCTTGGCGAACAAGCGGCTGCTGCACCAAAGAAAGCAGCCGATGCCCCGGCAGCCAAGCCCGAAGCCGGGGTTGCGGCCACCGAAGGGGTTTCCGGCACGCTGCACAAGCCGGCGGTCAAGCCGGAAGACAAGAAGCCGCCGAAGAAGGCCGTCAGCGCGACCTGGAAAGAGGATGCGGCGAAGAAGCGCGGCATCAAGACGCGCGGCGAAACCGGCCCGAGCGGATGGCGCGGTGGTCCGGGCGGATCCCGGGCACGTCATTCACGCAGCAGCCACGCCGAGGAAGCACCCGCTACGCCGGTAGCGGTCGAGCAGGTTATCCGCGATGTGCATATTCCCGAAACCATCTCCGTTGCCGATCTGGCACACAAGATGTCGGTCAAGGCGACCGAGGTGATCAAGGCCCTCATGAAGCTGGGTTCGATGGTCACGATCAATCAGACGCTCGACCAGGAAACGGCAATGATCGTCGTCGAGGAAATGGGCCATCGGCCATTTGCCGCCAAGCTGGACGATCCCGATGCCTTCCTCGAGGAAGAACACGGCGAGGACAAAACCTATGAAATGACGACGCGCGCCCCGGTGGTCACCGTGATGGGCCACGTCGACCATGGCAAAACTTCGTTGCTCGACTACATCCGCAAGGCACGCGTTGCACATGGCGAAGCGGGGGGCATCACCCAGCACATCGGCGCCTATCACGTGGAAACGCCGCGTGGCATGATCACCTTCCTCGACACGCCGGGCCACGAGGCATTTACCGCGATGCGGGCGCGCGGTGCGAAAGCCACCGACATCGTAATCCTGGTGGTCGCCGCCGATGATGGCGTCATGCCACAGACCAAGGAAGCCATCGCCCATGCCAAGGCGGCCAACGTGCCGCTGGTGGTGGCGGTGAACAAGATCGACAAGCCGGACGCCAATCCGGATCGCGTCAGGCAAGAACTCGTCGCCGAGAGCGTGATTCCCGAAGAGTTTGGCGGCGATACGCCCTTTGTCCATGTTTCGGCGAAGACCGGTGTTGGCATTGACGATCTGCTTGAGCGCGTGCTGCTGCAAGCCGAAGTGCTGGAACTCAAGGCAGCCAGGGAGGCTCCGGCCAAGGGGCTGGTGATCGAAGCGCGCATCGACAAGGGCAAGGGTCCGGTCGCGACGATCCTGGTGCAATCGGGCACCTTGCGGCGCGGCGATGCGTTGCTGGTCGGCGCGGTGTTTGGCCGGGTGCGTGCCATGCTCGACGAAAACGGCAAGGCGGTGGAAGAGGCCGGTCCATCGATACCGGTGGAGATCCAGGGATTGACCGATGTGCCGAGCGCAGGCGCCGAGGCGATGGTGCTCGGCGACGAGCGCCGGGCGCGCGAGATCGCGCTGTTCCGGCAAGGCAAGTTCCGCGACGTCAAACTGGCCAAGCAGCAGGCGACCAAGCTGGAGAACCTGTTCGAGAACATGGGGCAAAACGAGGCGAGCCAGTTGGCGCTGATTGTCAAGGCCGACGTGCAGGGTTCTCAGGAAGCACTGGTGCATGCCTTGAACCGGCTGTCGACCGAGGAAGTCAAGGTCAATGTCGTGCATGCCGCGGTGGGCGGCATCAGCGAATCCGATGTCAACCTGGCCTCGGCCTCGAAGGGCGTCATCATCGGCTTCAACGCGCGCGCAGATGCGCAGGCGCGCAAGCTGGCGGAAAGCCTCGGGATCGAGATCCGTTATTACAATATCATTTACGATGCCGTAGACGAGATCAAGGCAGCGATGTCCGGAATGCTCACCCCGGAAAAGCGCGAGCAGGTGATCGGCATGGTCGAAGTGCGGCAGGTCTTCCGTATCTCCAAGGTGGGTGCGGTGGTGGGCGGCATGGTGGTCGAAGGCGTGGTCAAACGCGGAGCGCGGGTACGCCTCATCCGCGACAACCAGGTGATCCACAGCGGCGAACTGGACTCGCTGAAACGCTTCAAGGACGATGTCAGGGAAGTCAAGAACGGTTTCGAGTGCGGCTTGTCGCTGAAAAACTATAACGACATCAACGAAGGCGACCAACTCGAGATTTACGAGATCCAGGAAATCGCCCGTACGCTGTGAAAAGCTTTTCACGAGCCAGCCGGGTCGCGGAGCAGATCCGGCGCGAACTGGCCGAGTTGATCCAGCTCGAACTCAAGGATCCGCGCGTCAACCTGGTCACCCTGACGGATGTCGAGGTCACGGCCGACTACGCGCATGCCAAGGTTTTCTACACGACGCTGGCGGGTGCCGAGCACCAGGCGGAAATCGCCAAGGGGCTCGTTGCCGCCAGTCGTTTCCTGCGCCGTGAGTTGGGCAAGCGCATCCACCTGCACCATTTGCCGGAGCTGCATTTCGTTTTTGACAGTTCGGTGGAACGCGGCACCTATCTTTCGCACTTGATCGATCAGGCCGTCCAGTCGCAGGACGCCCCCGACACCAAGGAACAATGAAGCGGTGAATGCCCCGCGGCGCTTGCCCAGGCGCGCCATTGACGGCGTATTGCTGCTCGACAAGCCGCTCGGTTTGACCTCCAACGCTGCGTTGCAATCCGCGCGGCGCCTGTATAACGCCGCCAAGGCCGGACATACCGGCACGCTCGATCCGCTGGCTACCGGCCTGTTGCCCTTGTGTTTCGGCGAAGCAACCAAATTTTCCGGCGAATTGCTCGATGCCGACAAAACCTATGCAGCCACGATTCGGCTCGGTGTCACGACAGACACCGCCGATGCCGAAGGGCAGGTGCTGCAGACCAGGCCGGTGCAGGTGTCCGCGCAGCAACTCGCAGCAGTATTGGGACGTTTCACCGGGGAAATTCTGCAAGTGCCGCCGATGTACTCGGCGCTCAAGCGTGCGGGCAAGCCGCTCTATGAATATGCGCGAGAGGGGATCACGCTGGAACGCGCACCGCGACGGGTCACGATACACACCATCGAACTCCATGAGTTTGGCGAAGATGCCCTGTCGCTTACCGTGGTCTGCAGCAAGGGAACCTATATCCGCACCCTGGCAGAGGACATCGGTGCGGCATTGGGCTGCGGCGCCCATCTGCAGGCCCTGCGGCGGACCTGCATCGGTCGCCTGCGGCTAGACCGTGCCGTGACCTTGCCTGGCCTGGAGGCACAGGATCAGCAGCAGCGTGACGCCCGGTTGTTGCCTGCCGATGCATTGCTTGAGGGTTTGCCGCGCGCTGAACTCGACAGTACTGATGCCGTGCGCCTGGGGCATGGCCAGCCGGTGCGCTGGGGGGGAGAGGCAGGACGCTGGCGCGCATATGCCCAGGGGGTTTTTCTCGGACTTTGCGAGTTGGACGACTCGGGTTGGCTGAATCCGCGTCGGCTGATTGCTGCCAAAGAAAATACTCCGGCAAATGCTTGAGTTATCGTCCTTGCTCCGGCTATAATCCAATGTTTTCAAAGCAACCCAAAGAGAAACCAGATGGCAATTTCCACAGTTGAAAAAGCAAAAATTGTTGGCGAATACCAGCGCGCTCAGGGGGACACCGGATCCCCCGAAGTGCAAATCGCGCTGCTCACAGCCCGCATCAACGGCTTGACCGGTCATTTCAAGACCAACGTCAAGGATCATCACTCGCGCCGGGGCTTGCTGATGATGGTTAACCAGCGCCGCAAACTGCTCGATTATCTGAAGCGCAAGAATGCCGAAGGGTACCGGACGTTGATCGGCCGCCTTGGCCTGCGTAAATAAGCCGAGAACTTGCAGACTGAATGCAGTAAGAGGTGGTGAGGTGTGCGGCAGGTTCCAAGCACCGAACTTACCGGCAAGCACAACTGACACGCCGGCGCTGACCTGATGATGGCTGCGCCGGCGTTGTTGTTTTCGGGTGCGTTGGCGCATTGATGAATGCCAGTCGCCCCATGTCGCCATGATGAAAGGATAGTCACTTGCTCAACCTAATTCCCACCAAGAAAAGTTTCACTTACGGCGCTCATACCGTCACCCTGGAAACCGGCGAAATTGCGCGGCAGGCGGGTGGCGCGGTGCTGGTTTCGATGGATGACACGGTCGTGCTGGCCACGGTCGTCGCCCAGCCGACGCCCAAGCCCGGGCAGGATTTTTTCCCGCTGACCGTCGATTACATTGAAAAAGTCTATGCCGCCGGCAGGATTCCCGGCGGCTTTTTCAAGCGCGAGGGACGCCCCTCTGAGAAGGAGACGCTGACTTCGCGCCTGATCGACCGACCGATCCGCCCCTTGTTTCCGGAAGGCTTCACCAACGAAGTCCAGGTCATCGTCACGGTGATGTCGAGCAATCCGGAAGTTGATCCGGATATTCCGGCGCTGATCGGTGCGTCCGCTGCGCTGGCGATTTCCGGACTGCCGTTCAATGGTCCGATCGGCGCGGCGCGTGTAGGCTACATCGATGGCCAGTATGTGCTGTGTCCGACTTTGTCGCAGGTCAAGGAAAGCCAGCTTAACCTGGTGGTCGCCGGTACAGCCACTGCGGTGCTGATGGTGGAATCCGAAGCCAAGCAATTGTCCGAAGAAGTCATGCTCGGCGCCGTGGTATTTGGTCATGAACAGATGCAGGCTGCGATCAAGGTCATCAACGAACTCGTTGAAGTCGCCGGCAAGCCCGAGTGGGAGTGGCAGCCGGAACCCAAGGACGAAGCCCTGATCGTCAAGGTGGCCCAACTCGCCGAAGCCGATCTGCGCGAAGCCTACCGGATTACCCAGAAACAGGCACGCACCCTCAAGACCCGCGAAATCAGCAGCAAGGTCGTCGTGGCACTGACCGAAGGGGATACTCCGGCGGACGCCAACACCGTCAAGAATCATCTGTTCGATCTGGAAGCAAAAATCGTCCGCAACCAGATTCTCAACGGCGAGCCGCGCATCGACGGCCGCGATACGCGCACGGTGCGCCCGATTGCGATTCGCAACAGCGTATTGCCGCGCACCCATGGCTCGGTGCTGTTTACCCGGGGTGAAACGCAGGCGCTGGTGGTTGCCACGCTTGGCACCGGTCGCGACGAGCAAATTATGGACATGCTGCAGGGCGAGTACCGCGAACGCTTCATGCTGCATTACAACATGCCCCCCTTTGCCACCGGCGAGACCGGCCGGGTGGGTACGCCCAAGCGGCGCGAAATTGGCCACGGGCGCCTCGCCAAGCGTGCGCTGGTGGCTGTGCTGCCAACTCCCGAGGAGTTCGGCTACAGCATGCGCGTGGTTTCGGAAATTACCGAATCGAACGGTTCCAGCTCGATGGCCTCGGTTTGCGGTGGCTCGCTTGCACTGATGGATGCCGGGGTGCCGCTCAAGGCCCATGTCGCCGGTATCGCCATGGGTCTCATCAAGGAGGGCAATCGCTTTGCGGTGCTGACCGACATTCTCGGTGACGAGGATCATCTCGGCGACATGGACTTCAAAGTGGCGGGAACCATTGATGGCGTGACTGCCTTGCAGATGGACATCAAGATTCAGGGCATCACCAAGGAAATCATGCAGGTCGCCCTGGCCCAGGCCAAGGAAGCGCGCATACATATCCTCGGCTTGATGCAGGGCTCCATGGCGGGACATCGCCAGGAAGTCTCCAGCTTTGCACCGCGCATGATTACCATGAAGATCAATCCGGAAAAAATTCGCGATGTGATCGGCAAGGGCGGGGCGGTGATCCGTGCCCTGACCGAGGAAACCGGCGCGGTCATCGATATCGAGGACGACGGCACCATCACGATCGCCTCGGTGAGCGCCGATGCTGCCCAGGCCGCCAAGAAGCGCATCGAGGACATCACCGCCGAGGTCGAGGTTGGACGCATCTACGAAGGCACGGTGCTGCGGCTGCTGGACTTTGGCGCCATCGTCAGCTTGCTGCCCGGCAAGGATGGACTGCTGCATATCTCGCAAATCGCCAACGAGCGCGTCAATGCCGTCGCGGACTATCTCAAGGAAGGACAGGTCGTGAAAGTCAAGGTCATCGAAACCGATGACAAGGGACGGGTGCGCTTGTCCATGAAAGCGGCTGCACCTCCTCCCGAGCCGTCTGCTCCGGCGCAGTCGTAATCGCACTGCCGCAATAAAAAAGGACGCCTAGCGTCCTTTTTTATTGCCTGCCGTTTTGCAAGACGGCAGAGATTATTATTTGGCGACTTGTTTTTCGCGCAATTCCTCCAGGGTTTTGCAGTCGATGCAAAGCGTTGCGGTCGGGCGCGCCTCAAGACGCTTCAGGCCGATCTCGACACCGCAACTGTTGCAGTAGCCATACTCGCCGTTTTCAATGCGCTCCAGCGCTTCGTCGATCTTCTTGATGAGCTTGCGTTCGCGATCGCGATTGCGCAGTTCGAGGGCGATATCCGACTCCTGGCTGGCACGATCATTCGGGTCGGCGAATACCGTGGCTTCGTCCTGCATGGTATGCACAGTACGTTCGACATCGCCCAGCAGTTCTTCCTTGATGGACTGGAGGATCTTGCGAAAATGCGCCAATTGCTTGCTATTCATGTACTCCTCCCCCTTCTTCTGCGAGTACGGCGTTTGCTGTTTATGCTTTAAATCATCGGCCATTGGATTGTGGTCCGTCAGCGGAAAAGGGAGCTTTATAAACGAAATGCGTGCGCACCGCAAGCGAAAATCTTGCGGCTCGGACAGTATCGCAGGAAGTGCCTGAAAATTTGACCCGTATCCTCGGTATGCGTAAAATACGCCGCTCTCGGGGCGTAGCGCAGCCCGGTAGCGCGCTTGCTTTGGGAGCAAGATGTCGGAGGTTCGAATCCTCTCGCCCCGACCAGTGACCGATGGGTGCCCGTAGCTCAACTGGATAGAGCACCAGCCTTCTAAGCTGGGGGTTACAGGTTCGATTCCTGTCGGGCATGCCAGTAAGTTGTTGATTTCTTCCTTGTTGCCTCCGGTTTGTGGAAATATCGTGAAAATTTCACAATATTTCCATGCTCATTTCATTGCAGATCTCAGGTCATTGCGTCAAACCAAAGAGTGAGGAAAAATCCGAATGGTCAAGGCATATAAAATCGACAGCGCAACAGCAGCGATCGGTGAGATGGCAAGAGCACTCCAGAAAAAATACGGCGATGAGGCGCTTGAGGTCATCGCACCCATCCTGAGGGAGTTCGGTCTGCATAGCGGGCAACGGCTGGCGAAGAAACTTGCCGACCGGGACTTGGCAGGGCGGGTCGAAGGGTGGCTGGAGCCGATCATCAAAGCCGGCCTATGCGAGGTCACCGAGAAAGAACCGGCGCATGTGGCGATCAGAGGAACCGACTGCCCGCTCAATTTGGAAGGAACCAACCGTGCGCTCTGCGAAGCCTGTATGAGTATCGACCAAGGACTGGTTTCCGCACTGGCGGGAAAGGAAATCACGCTCAAGATAGAAAAATCAATGGCGCGGGGGGATACCTCCTGCGTGGTGCATTTCTCGACTTGATGATCCGCATCGTGCAGGCTTGACCATTGCCTGCCGCTGCATGGGGCGCCGGAACAGCCCGGCGCCTCCCAGGCAGCCGATCAATTTTTCAGCGACCGCGAGGCCCGCCATGCCGCCACGGTCCTCCCTCTGCCAGACCCTGGTCCAGCAGGGTTTTCTGTTCCGGGGACAGCGCGGCATACAAGGTTTTCAAAGAAACCGTCATCTGCTCGCCTTGTTCCAGCCGTTTCTTCGCCCATTGATTGTGAATCTCCATGCGTTCCACTGCAGTTGCGGAAGTCTTGTCCTGTGTGGTGCTCAGCCAAGCCTGCATTGCTTGGGCCTGCTGCCGTTTCTGGTCGGCGAAAGTTTTCCAGGCGGTTTCCTGCGCCGGGGTGATTTTCAGTTCCGCCTTGAGCCAGGCCAGATGCCCTTCGGCCATCGCCGCTGGATTGGCATGACCGCGCCCCATCCCCTTGCCCGGTCCCATGCCCATTCCCGGACCAACCCCCGGCCCCGTGCCGGGACCATAACCTTGCCCTTGCATGCAGCCGGGACCAAATCCAGGGTTGGCACTGGCGACCGTCGCCAGTCCCAGACTCAATCCGGAAACAATGCCAATGATGATTTTGTGTGTGTGCTTCAAGATGTTCTCCTATTCGTGAATTGGTGAATTGATTGGTACTGCCGCGAACCATTTGAGCACCGCAATGTAAGAATGGCGTAGGAGATTTGTACGCCAGAACACAGTTGCCATGGCTTGATACACTAGGCTACAAAAAATGACCGTACCGGCGGTTATAACAGCGGATATGGAAACTATGGATCACGTTCTGGTCGTCGATGACGATGTCGAAATACGCAGCCTGCTGTGCGACTATTTGCGCAAGAATGGATATCAGGCGAGCGCCGTGGCTGACGGCAAGGCGATGCGAACCGCCTTGGGGCGCAATCGCATCGACTTGATTGTCCTGGACCTGATGCTTCCCGGAGAAGACGGTCTCAGCCTGTGCCGCAGGCTAAGGGCCGAGGCGGACACGCCGGTGATCATGCTGACGGCGCGCGGCGAAGAAACGGACCGCATCATCGGGCTTGAAATGGGCGCCGACGATTACTTGGCCAAGCCCTTCAGTCCGCGCGAGTTGCTGGCTCGAATCAAGACCGTGCTGCGCCGATACCGCAGTCTGCCGCAGAATCTTCGTGCCGATGACGCGCGGGTAATCAGATTTGCGGGATGGTCGCTGGATACCGCTGCGCGTCACTTGATTTCAGCCGAAGGCGTGGTGGTGTCGCTGAGCGGCGCAGAATATCAACTGTTGCGCATTTTTCTCAGCCATGCCGGCCAGGTCCTGACGCGCGATCAGCTCATGCTGCTCACCAAAGGCCATGAAGCTGATCCGCTGGATCGCACCATAGACCTGCGCGTGAGCCGCTTGCGTCATCGTCTTGGCGACGACCCAGCCGAGCCGCGCATTATCAAGACCGTGCGTGGCGAAGGTTACTTCCTTGCCGTCGCCGTGGAGATGTCATGAGCTTGCGCTGGCTGCCCAGGAGCCTGTACGGCCGCCTGGTCATGGTCCTGCTCGGTGGCCTGCTGCTGGCTCAGTTGGCAACCTTCCTCATCAACAGCTCCGAGCGCGACCAGCTGCTTTTTCGTGCCGGAGGCATGCGCCTGGCGCAGCGTATTGCCGACATCGTCAAGCTGCTGGATTCCTTGCCGGACGCTGAGCGGCAAAAAGTTGCGGCGCTGTTCAATATTCCGCCGCTGCAGGTATCGCTGGATTCGCCGCCTCTGGCACCTGAAGAGGAGGGACAGGAACCGGATTTCCGCCAGACGATGTTCAGAACGGCGCTGCAAAGGGTTCTGGGCGATGAGGCGAGGATCAGCGTGAAGCGGACGGTCGATGCCGTGCTGACCCGAGAAATGCCCGATCGACCATGGGGATGGGGAGCAGGCGAAAGGCGGCACCACGGCGGGCCGGGGATGTTCGCGCCACCATCGGGCGGGTCTTCATTCCTGGTCCAGGTGCGCCTGCAGGATGGGGCGCTGGTGACTTTCGACACGACGCTGTCGCCCCAGGCGACCCCACCGCCGCTGCGTCTCGCTGCAACGTTGCTGGTGCTTCTGGGGAGCGTCATCCTGCTTGCGCTGCTGGCGGTCCATTGGTCGGTCAAGCCTTTATCTACGCTGGCTCGCGCTGCCGATCGACTCGGCCAAAACATCGATTGCCCGCCCATGCCCGAAACCGGACCGACTGAAGTCCGGCGTGCGGCTGTCGCCTTCAACACCATGCAGCGCCGCCTTGCACGTTTCATCTCCGAGCGCACAGGCTTGCTGACTGCCATGTCGCATGATCTCAAGACGCCAATTACGCGTCTGCGGCTCCGGACAGAAATGCTCGACGATGAATCCATTCGACGCAAGTTTGTTCAGGATCTCGACGAGATGGAGTCGATGGTGACGGAAACGCTGGAATTCATGCGCGAAGGCAGCACCAGTGAAGCTCTGCAACCCGTGAACTTGATGACTTTGATCGAGAGCATCCAGGCCGACTGTCGCGAAACGGGAATGACCGTGGAGATATCAGGCCAGATTCGCCGCGCCTATTCCCTCCGGCCGCAAGCCATGCGCCGCTGTTTGACCAACCTGGTGGATAACGCGGTACGCTACGGCCAGCGCGCCCAGATCGACGTGGAAGAGCAAGTTTCGGGATTGCTGCTGCACATTCGCGATGCCGGTCCGGGAATTCCCGAAAGCGAGCTCGAAAAAATCTTTGAGCCCTTCTATCGCGGCGAGACATCGCGCAACCGCGAGACCGGCGGAACCGGTCTTGGGCTGGGCATTGCGCGGAACATCGCGCGCGCGCATGGCGGCGACATTACCTTGAGAAATCTTCCCGGTGGCGGACTCGAGGCTAATCTCCGCCTGCCCAATCGAGGTTAAGGCATAGCACGCTAACAACCGGAAACAATCTTTCACATCCGCAGAAACACCTCATCGATATAGTTTGCGTGCGTCTATGCATGAAGGCGCGCGATAGCCCGGAACATTTCGCATCACGTTGTTTTTACCCGAATATCGCGAGCAAGTCGGTAGTGCTTTAACACCGACAGCCGGTGGTCCCTTTCTCCCTCCTTCCCTGGGGCGCGACCGGCGCTTTTCTCTATCTGGCACCGGACTCGGCCTTGCCATCGTCAAGCATGTCTTGGCGCGTCACCAGGGGAAACTGCTGATCCAGTCGGAGATCGGGGGAGGGAGTGTCTTTTCTGTGAACTTTCCGGGCCAAAGAATATGTGTAAGTCCTTAATCGCTCCATCTCATTCCTTGGTCTGATTCTGCTCAATTGACGCTCCATCGCGGCGGTTGCCTTTGCGAAGTGCCGCAAGAGGGACCAGCAGCAGACTCAAGGCAAAGAACACTCCCACAGCAAACAACGCGGCCACGAAGAAACCGACACTGAAGGCTAAGGCCTGGCGAATAAGGTCGTGCAGAGCGGCGATCATAGCTTCGCTATTGATCTATGGCATTTCAGATATGGACCGGTCAGACAAGACGGGATTGTATCGTCAAGCAGGAAGCGAAGACGATGCTGTGCCGAGCAGCGGGTGACATAACGCCCAAAATCGGTTAGGCCGCAAGCGGCATTTCTTCAGGCAGCCAATCCCTGCAATCAACCTGGCACTCGACCTTGCGGATGAATGCGCCGCGAGTTGGATCGTCTTTCATCCGGCATAGCCCACTGTAGGTTTCGCCACATGCTCTGGCAAGGTAGTCTTCGAGGCGTTCTTTGTGCGTGTAATTCGCGCATGAAGCACAATCTTTGGCCATGATTGCGTCAACTCCTGCCGAGGTATCGGAATGCTGCCCAGTTCGATTTCGTCCATCTGAATAACGGCAGAATTCAAATGTGCTTTAGTGATAACGGCTCGGCTCCAGAACACTACTCAATAATTTGCGAGACCGTACAGTGTGGTTCTCAGCGTGGCCAACTTCCAGGCGAACAGGCGAAATCCACCGCTAAAGTTGATCGATTGGTCGGTGTGGTGGACAGTGATTTCATCTTCCGGGATCGCCCCTGATCAAGACGCGAGCCGGTACCAGGCGATGCCGGATGCATCCTCTTGCGCGACGGTCTCGTCGCGGCCGATCAGGTAGCGGAGACAGGCGAGCGTTTCTCCGGTTGCGAGATAGAGCTGCAGCGGATCCGTGCCGATTTTTCGGACAAACAGTGCTTCGAAGAGATCGATAACCCGTCGTGGCGACTTCAATGCTTCGCGCAGTCGATCGAGCGTGCGTTCCTGGTCCCGGGCAAGGTTGTCAAGACGATCATGCAAGTTGCGGAACGGTTCATTGTGCGCGGGCAGGACCAGAACATCATTCGGCACTTCACGCTTGATCTTGGCGAGCGATTCCATCCAGTCCGCCACCGGATCGGCATCCGGTTCGGTCGGGTGGACCGACACATTGGAGGAAATTCTCGGCAGAACCTGATCGCCCGAGATCAGAAGCTGCAATTCCGGGCAATACAGGCAGGCATGCTCGGGAGAATGGCCGGTACCGACAACGACGCGCCACTCATGAGCGCCGATCATGAAGCGCTCGCCGTCGCACAAGCGCCTGAAGCTGTCGGGCATGGTGTACATGTGCTTGCCGAAACTGCCGAAGCGTGCCCGATAGTTTTCCAGGGCGGCCTCGCTCCAGCCGGCACGCCGATAAAAGTTCACGCCGTCTTCCGGGGCTTCGCGTCCGGTATCGGCCGCCAGCATGCGGCTGGTGAGGTATTCGAGCCGGGTCATCCAGAGCCGGCAGCCGAATTTGCGGGTGATCCAGCCGGCCATCCCGATGTGGTCCGGGTGCATGTGTGTCACAAACACGCGCGTGACCGGGCGGTTGCCCAGCGCCCCGGGGAACAACTGGCACCAGGCGGCGGTGGTCTCCGGCGTGCGCAAGCCGGTGTCGACGATGGCCCATCCATCGCCGTCATCGATCGCCCAGAGATTGATGTGATTCAGCGACATGGGCATCGGCATGCGAATCCACTTCAAGCCGGGCGCGACGTCCACAACCTCACCCGGTGCGGGTACGGTCGAGAAGGGGTAAGTCAGTTCCGTTGCAGGAGTTTTGCTCATTTGAGTGATTCATTCCGCCTTGATAAATTTTTCGGGTTTGGCACCGCACACCGGGCAGGATTTTTCGGGTTTGCCCATTTCGATGTAGCCGCACACCGGACACAGATAGAACTCGGCAACCAAATCCTTTCCCTGCCGCACGGTTTCCAGTGCCATCGAGTAGAGTCTCGCATGGACTTCCTCGGCGGCAACGGCAAATTCGAACATGCGTTTTGCCTTGTGTCCGTCTGCGGCTGCCTGTTTCACCATGGGTGGGTACATGTTTTTGAATTCGTGGGTTTCGCCATTGATGGCCTCCTGCAGGTTCTCGGCCGTCGAACCGACACCGTCGAGCGCCCTCAAGTGGCCTTCGGCGTGGATGCGCTCCGCTTCCGCCGTCAGCCTGAATAATTTGGCAATGGACGCAAATCCATCCTGCTCCGCTTTCTTGGCAAACGCACGGTACTTCTGATTCGCCTGGCTTTCTCCGGCGAAAGCTTCCTTGAGATTTTCGAGTGTCGTTGCCATGGCGGGATTCCTTTTTGGTTAGGGGTGTTGTGAAGTGGCAAAGCGGATAAGGAGTCTCGACTCCATGGTCTGGAGTATCGGCGACCGCGTTGCCCCAGGTCAACTTTCTCTCGAAACCCGTTTCTCTCGAAACCCGGCATCTATGTCTAGAATGCAGGCTGTTCCGACAGGGCGGTATTGAGGCGGGTTGTGCTACGTAGGCAGGGAGACCAAATGAAAAACAGATATGCGATGTGTTTGCTGGCGATATTGTTGGCAGGGTGCGGGATGACCAGGGAAATCAAGGTGCCGGCGCATCATGCGGACCGCCCGCAGGCCTATCATGATGGCTACCTTGACGGCTGCAGAATGAGCCAGCCGTCTTCGTCGCAGGCCAAGGATATGGAGCGCATTAAGGCTGATTCGCTTTACGCCAATGGCTGGTACGATGGATTCGGGGAATGCAAGGAAAGAGTCCAGCCGATCTCCCGCGATTCCGTCAAAAAATAGGGTCCAGAGGACGCCACGTCCCGGATCAGGGATTCACTCCTTGGTCCAGTTGATAAAACCCGCCTTGGGTGTTCCGCACTCGGGGCAGATGAAAGTTTCCGGTACATCCTGCCATTTGGTGCCTGGGGCGATGCCTTCGTCCGGCAGGCCCAGTTCCTCTTCATAGGGGTAATAGCAGGCGCCACATTGATAAGCGTTCATTTCGGTCTCTCTTTCAGTTGAGGGGCTTCAATATCACTCTAGCGCAGTTTATTGCATGTGATGAAATTTTAGTCAGGGGCAGAATACGCTACGACTATTTTTTGTCAAGCACTTTAGTTCGCGCGCATTATTATTCATAATGTACTGTAATTAATATAATAATATCTTATTATTAGGGTTGTGTGGGCGTCATTCCGGGTATTCTGCCACTTATAATCTATAAAATAGTGCACTTTACTGCTTGACATGTTGAGGTATGCGCATTATTATTCGGCATAACTAATGCACTATTATGCATATTGAGGTGCTTATGACTCAGCAAGCTACAACCCGGGAAGCACCGGAAAAACTCTCGACCGAGAATGGGTTTCCCGACGAGGGGGGATTCCTTTTGTCCCTTGGGCACCGGGTTCGAGAACTGCGCGAGCGCCTCGGCATGACGCGCAAGTTGCTGGCACGGGATTCCAACGTCTCCGAACGCCATCTGGCGCATCTGGAAGTGGGCGAGTCCAACGTTTCCATTACCCTGCTGCGGCGCATCGCCATGACGCTGAATGTGCCGCTGATCGAGCTGCTGTCCACCGATGCCGAAGACACTGTTGAACGCCGCCTGATTCGGCGCTTCCTGGAGCGCATGCCGCAACAGCGTCTCGAGGAGGTGGTGTTTCGCCTGATGCGCGACTTTGGCCATGAAGAAACCGTACGCCGCAACCGTATTGCCCTGATCGGTCTGCGCGGTGCGGGAAAATCCACGCTCGGCAAGCGCCTGGCGAAAGAAATGGGCGTGCCCTTTGTCGAACTGGTCGCGGAAATCGAAAAAGTCACCGGCATGCCGGTGAGCGAAATATTCTCCCTCTACGGCCAGTCGGGTTACCGCCGACTGGAGAAGCGCACGCTGGAACGCGTGCTTGACCAGTACGAGCGCGCAGTGCTCTCGATTGGCGGCGGCATCGTCTCCCAGGGCGACACCTACGACCAGTTGTTGTCCAACTGTTTCACCGTGTGGTTGAAG
This sequence comes from Betaproteobacteria bacterium, assembly GCA_016234745.1. Classification (GTDB taxonomy): domain Bacteria; phylum Pseudomonadota; class Gammaproteobacteria; order Burkholderiales; family Rhodocyclaceae; genus JACRAR01. The sequence continues at coordinate 34,409 of JACRAR010000033.1, forward strand.
GCGCGCCCGGAAGATCACATGGCCCGCGTCATCGCCCAGGGAGACCTGCGGCCGATGGCCGGCAACGACGAAGCCATGGCCGACCTGCATCGCATTCTCGATGCCCGCGAGGCGCTTTATGCCAAGGCGGACAAATCCATTGAAACCTCGGACATATCGGAAGACGAAGCCTTTGACCGGCTCCGGCAGTTAGTGCGTGTTTAACCCCAAGAGGAGGTAGCAAGTGAATGCAACCATGAATGCGGAAGTTCAGGCTCAGGAAAGAGTTGACTACCAGGTCGATTCGACCGCCTACAAGCACTGGAAGGTCGGCTACAACGGCGCCGTGGCGACCCTGACCCTGGATATCGACGAGGATGGCGGCATCCGCCCAGGCTACAAGCTCAAGCTGAATTCCTATGACCTCGGCGTCGACATTGAACTGCACGACATCCTGCAGCGGATTCGCTTCGAGCATCCCGAAGTTCGCAGCGTGGTGTTTACCAGCGGCAAGCAGAAGATCTTCTGTTCCGGCGCCAACATCTACATGCTGGGCGTCTCCTCCCATGCCTGGAAAGTGAATTTCTGCAAATTCACCAATGAAACCAGAAACGGCATCGAGGATTCCAGCAAGCACTCCGGCCTCAAGTTCCTCGCCGCCTGCAATGGCGCGACCGCCGGCGGCGGTTACGAGCTGGCGCTGGCTTGCGACGAGATTTTTCTCATCGATGACCGCAATTCATCCGTGAGCCTGCCGGAAGTACCGCTGCTGGGCGTGCTGCCGGGCACCGGCGGGCTGACCCGCGTGACCGACAAGCGCAAGGTGCGCCGTGATCGTGCCGATATTTTCTGCACCATCCAGGAAGGTGTGCGCGGCCAGCGTGCCGTCGAGTGGCGGCTGGTGGACGAGGTGGTCAAGCAGCAGCAGTTCGGCGAGCGCGTCGCCCAACGCGCCCAGGAACTGGCCGCGCAAAGCGACCGCCCGGCCGATGGCAAGGGTGTCATCCTGACCCCGCTCAAGCGCACCATCGATAGCACCGGATACCACTATGAATTCGTCGATGTCGGCATCGACCGCACTGCCCGCGTCGCCACCTTGACGGTGCGCGCACCCAAGGCCGTCAGTGCCCGGAACGCAGCCGAGATCCTGGCGGCGGGCGTCAACTGGTGGCCACTGCAGATGACGCGCGAGCTGGACGACGCCATTCTCAACCTGCGCACCAACGAACAGGACATCGGTCTCTGGCAGCTCAAGACCGAGGGCGACGCCCAGCATGTCCTCGACACCGATGCCATCATCATTGCCAATCAATCCAACTGGTTCGTGCGCGAAGTGCTTGGCTTCATGCGCCGCACTTTCGCCCGACTCGATGTCACTTCGCGCAGTCTCTACGCCGTCATCGAACCCGGCTCCTGCTTTGCCGGTTCCTTGCTCGAACTCGCCCTGAGCGCAGACCGTTCCTATATGCGCGATGCCGCCGAAGGCAGCAACAGCGTGAGCGTGTCCGCAATGAATTTCGGCCTTCTGCCGATGGTGAACGGCCTGTCCAGAATCGAGGCGCGTTTCTACCAGGAAGAGGCGCCGATCCAGGCCGTCAAGGCTGCCATCGGCAAGTCCCTCACAGCGCAGGATGCCGTCGCCCTGGGCTTGATCACTGTGGCTCCCGACGATCTCGACTGGGACGACGAGATCCGTCTGGCCATCGAGGAGCGCGCCGCCCTGTCGCCGGATGCCCTGACTGGTCTGGAGGCCAACCTGCGCTTTGGCCCGGGCGAGACCATGAATACCCGCATCTTCGGCCGCCTGTCGGCCTGGCAGAACTGGATCTTTATCCGGCCCAACGCCGTCGGCGCCAATGGCGCCCTGAAACTTTTTGGCAGCGGCAAGAAGCCGCAGTTCGAATGGCAGCGGGTGTAGGAAGCAAGGTAGGCAAGCAACGCGCAGTGCGCTGTTCAAACCGATTATTTTGGAGATAACAAAATGGCAATCAATTACGACGAACGGATTCCCAACAACGTGGAACTTTCCAGCAACAAGACCCTGCAGCGCGCCCTGGAACAATGGCAGCCGTCCTATCTGGACTGGTGGCGCGAAATGGGGCCGGACAACTCCACCAACTACGACGTTTACCTGCGCACCGCCATCAGTGTCGAGCCCAATGGCTGGGCTCACTTCGATTACGTCAAAATGCCAGAGTACCGCTGGGGCATCTTCCTCGCCCCGGGCGAACAGAACAAGAAAATCACTTTTGGCGATCACAAGGGTGACGACGTCTGGCAGGAAGTGCCCGGCGAATATCGCTCCACCCTGCGCCGCATTATCGTCACCCAGGGCGATACCGAACCGGCTTCGGTCGAGCAGCAGCGCCATCTGGGCCTGACCGCGCCTTCCCTGTACGACCTGCGCAACCTGTTTCAGGTGAATGTCGAGGAAGGCCGGCACCTCTGGGCCATGGTCTATCTGCTGCACGCCCACTTCGGCCGCGACGGCCGCGAGGAAGGCGAGGCGCTGCTTGAGCGTCGCTCCGGCGATGCGGACAATCCGCGCATCCTGACCGCCTTCAACGAAAAGACGCCCGACTGGCTTTCCTTCTTCATGTTCACCTTCGCCACCGACCGCGACGGCAAGTATCAGCTCGCCTCGCTCGCCGAATCGGCATTCGATCCGCTGGCACGCACCTGCAAATTCATGTTGATCGAAGAAGCCCACCACCTTTTTGTCGGCGAGCAGGGTGTCAGCCGCATCATCCAGCGCACTTGCGAAGTCATGAACGAACTCAAGACCGATGATCCGGCCAAGCTGCGTGCCGCCGGCGTCATCGACCTGCCGACCCTGCAGAAGTACCTGAACTTCCACTTCAGCGTCACCTCCGACCTGTACGGCGCCGAGATTTCTTCCAACGCCGCCACCTACTACACCACGGGTCTCAAGGGCCGCTTCGAGGAAACCAAGCTTGCCGATGACCACAAGCTGGACAACAGCGAGTATGAAGTCATGGATGTCGCCGGCGACAGAATTCTCAGCCGTCACGTGCCGGCCCTGACCGCCCTCAACGAGCGTCTGCGCGACGACTGGGTGACCGATATCCAGTCCGGTGTCAGCCGCTGGAACCGCGTTCCCGAGAAACTTGGCGTCAATTTCAAGTTCACCCTGCCGCACAAGGGATTCCACCGCAAGATCGGCATGTTCGCCGACGTGCATGTCGCCCCGGACGGGCGCCTGCTCTCCGAAGCCGAGTGGACTCACCAGCACAAGAACTGGCTGCCCAGCGAGGAAGACCGGCTCTTCGTGCATTCGCTGATGGGCAGCTGCCTCGAACCCGGCAAGTATGCCAACTGGATCGCTGCCCCGAACCGCGGCATCAACAACAAGCCCATCGATTTCGAGTACGTCCGTTTCAACTGATAGTCAATTGGGGCCGGAGGAGGGCGACCTCTTCCGGTGCGTGCGAGAGACGAATTCGAGGATAAGCACATGAACGCACCGTCAGTCCAGAGTGAATTGGCGCGACAGCACGTCATCGATCCGGAAATCTGCATCCGCTGCAACACTTGCGAGGAGATGTGCCCGGTCAAGGCGATCAGCCATGATGCGCGCAATTACGTGGTCAATTTCGAAATTTGCAGCTGGTGCAACGCCTGCATCGGGCCGTGCCCGACCGGTGCCATCGACAATATCCGCAACGTTCGCAAGGACCAGCCTTACAGCCTGGCAGATCAGTTGGGCTGGGATGTCCTGCCCGGGTTCACCGAATACGACAACATGGCGGTCGGCAGCGCAACCACCGAGGTGCCAGACGAAGTCCAGCGCATCACCGACGTGGCCACTGCCGGCCAGGGCGGGCAGGCGCTGGCACCCTGGTCTGCTTCCCATCCCTATGTCAATCTTTACGGCCCCAACAATCCCGTGACGGCAACGGTGAGCGGCAACTATCGGCTGACGGCCGAAGGGGCTTCGAGCGCAATCCATCATGTCGTCCTCGATTTCGGCACCACGCCCTTTCCCGTGCTGGAAGGCCAGTCCATCGGCATCATTCCGCCGGGCACCGACGCCAACGGCAAGCCGCATCTGTTGCGCATGTATTCCGTCGCCAGTCCGCGCGAAGGAGAGCGCCCCGGCTACAACAACCTGGCGCTGACCGTAAAGCGCGTGACCGAAGACCACGATGGCAAACCATCGATGGGCGTCTGCTCGAATTATGTCTGCGACCTCAAGAAGGGCGACCAGGTGCAGGTCACCGGTCCCTACGGAACCACCTTCCTGATGCCCAACCACCCCGGTGCCTCGATCATGATGATCTGCACCGGCACGGGTTCCGCACCGATGCGCGCCATGACCGAGCGCCGCCGGCGGCGCATGAACCAGAAGGAGGGTGGCGAACTGATGCTGTTCTTCGGCGCCCGCACGCGCGAGGAACTGCCTTATCTGGGTCCGCTGCAGCAACTGCCCAAGGATTTCATCGACATCAACTTCGCCTTCTCGCGTACTCCCGACCAGCCCAAGCAGTACGTGCAGGATCTGATCCGCGCCAGGGCCGACAAGGTGGCGGCGATGCTGGCCGACGACAACTGCTTCATCTACATTTGCGGATTGAAGGGCATGGAAACCGGCGTGCTCGAAGCATTCAGCGACATCTGCCGTGCCAGGGGAATGGACTGGGAGACGCTGCGGCCGGCCCTGCTGAAGAAAGCGCGCTTTCACGTTGAAACTTACTGAAGCGATTGCCCGGGTTTGAGAGGCAGACCGTGAGAACCGCAGCCATTCAGATTATCAAGGACGAGCATTCCGCGATCTCGTCCGTGCTGTATGCACTGCGCTATCTGGTCAGGCAGATGCGGGAAGCTGCGATGGCACCGAACTTTCCGCTGCTGCGGGCCATCCTCGATTACATCGTGTCCTATCCCAATCGCTGGCATCATCCCAAGGAAGATGACTATCTTTTCCTGGCGGTCAAAAGACGGACCAAGGAGGCGAATGCCCTGATCGCCGCGCTCGAAAAGGAACATCAAGTCGGCTATCCGTTGATCGAGAATCTCAAGCAGCTGTTGCTCGATTTCCAGAATGACCGTCCAGGAGCCCGGGAAGATTTTTTCAACCTGGTGGACCGCTACACCGAGTTGGAATGGCAGCACATGCGCAGGGAGGAGGATGACCTCTTCCCGATCGCTGAGCGCGTCTTGACCGCGGATGACTGGAAGGAGATCTATGCTGCCTTCCGCGAAAACGACAACCCCTTGTTCGGTATCAAGCCCAAGGAAGAAGCGGAAAGACTGTACCGGCGAATCCTGACGCTTGCGCCAGCGCCAATCGGGTATGCGAGCATGCCGTAAGGAAGGTTGCTCTTGAGAGGATGACGAGCGTGCCCTATGTCAGGTATGCTACGCAATCTGGCCATAGACAATATTGTGCGTCGATGAATCAACCGCTGCGCCAACGAAACGCTGTCCTGGATACGCTGGCTTCTTCCTTCAAGGCTTTTCAGGACTGCCTGCCTCTTGCTGTCGGCATTCACAAGGTCATCAAGCAAAGAGTTCCCGACATCGATGCGGCGCAATTGAAGGTCGCCTTGAGAATGCACACCGGTTCAACACGTTACCTCAAGGCGCTTGCCCATGCCGAGACACGCTTCGATCTCGATGGCGCGCCAGCCGGCGAGATTACGCCGGAACAGCGCAAACAGGCCAGGGACACGCTGCGCGAGCGCTACGAGAAAATCGCCGAGAGAAAGAAGGCGGAGCAGGAAGCTCAGCAACGCCAGGAGAATCTTCTCAAGCTGGTGGAGAAATTCAAAGCCCGCTAACTTATCAGACGCCAGATCTGGGCGTCGAACATTCCAACAAATCGGCTAGCTTGGCACCGTCTCTATGGACGGCTGCTGCACGGAGTTTCTGCAGCGATAGCTGAATTTGCTTGCACTGCTCGTACCCCCTTCCGGGCACTATGACAACCGGCAATGACAGAAAAATGCTGCCGCCCAATGCGCCCGTCCAAGCGACCGCAGTTGCAGGCGATCAGCATGGGTGCCCTGGTGCGAATGCCTACAAAGTCAAAACGTGCCGATTCTTGATAGGTCAACGAGTGCATCGTGGCTAGAATGATGGCGTTCATTTACCAATGGCAGGTTTGGCTTATCGATACCAGGCAGAGTAGTTTGGTTTGGGAGTTGTCCGCAATAGGCGAGAAGGAGGGACATGCACAATACATTGCGGAAGAAAGCGGCCTAAATCATGATTTGCATACCGAATGCAGAGAAGAGCGGCGTTCGATAGGGGGAAGCGTGGATGGGTGCTGACAAGAAGAAACGGGTGGTATTGTCGCTGGAGCAGGCGCTGTCCCTGCCGTATGCCACCGCGCGCTTCGTGCAGAAGGGCTGGCGCGTGATCCGCATCGAGGCGACACGCGGACCGGGCGGGCGGCCCGGGGATCCCAACCGCTATATCGGCAAACGAGTCGCCGGCGAGGACAGGCGCAGCTACTTCCTGGCTCAGAACGTCGGCAAGGAGGCGATCGCCCTCGATCTCAAGCACCCGGCCGGGCAGGAAGCACTGCGGCGGATCATCCGCACGCTCGACGCCGACGTTTTCTGCTGCAACACTCTGCCGCGCCGCTACGTCCAGTTCGGCATCGACTACGAGACCCTGAGCCAGGCCAAGCCAGACCTGATCTGGGCCGGCATTTCGGCCATGGGGCCGGATTACCCCGACGTCCCCGGTTACGATCCACCGATGCAGGCGATGGTTGGCTTTATGGAACTAACCGGCGAGCGCGACGGACCGCCGATGCTCTCGGGTGTGCCGCTGATCGACCTGAAGGCCGGTGACGAGGCCTACGCCGAGGTGATGGCGGCACTGCTCGAACGCCACGAGACCGGCCGCGGCCGGCAGATCCACGTTTCGATGCTGCAAGCCGCCGCCTCCTGGCTGATCACGACGATGCCGTTGCTCAATTTCGATTGTGCGCTGGAGGAAGTCTCGCGCGCCGGCAACGAGCACCGCAAGTTCGTTCCGACCAACGCTTATCCGAGCGCAGACGGCATGATCTTCATGACCATCGGCAATGATGTGCAGTGGCAGCGGCTGACGGCGATTCCGAAGTTCGCCGGCATCGGCAACGACACCCGCCGTAGCAATGAAGGCCGGCACCAGCAGCGGGCGCAAATCCACACCGATATCGCGGCGGTGACGCGAAAATTCGCCGGTGCCGAACTGATGCAGGATTTCCAGCGCGCCGGCATTCCTCACGCGCCGATCCAGACCGTCGCCCAGGTGGCTGCGATGCCGCAGATCGCCGCCAAGATGATGACCTCGGCACTGCCCGACGGAAGCACCATTCGCCTGCAACCGCCAGCGGTGGACCTCGACGGCCCCACCCATTTCGCGCTGGCGCCGCATTACGGCGAGCACACCCGCTCCGTGCTGCGCGAGGCCGGCTACAGCGAGACCGAGACTGACGCGCTGGTCGCCCAGGGCTTCGCCGCAGTGCCGGAAAATCTTGGTGGCGGTGCGCAACGCCCATGAACATTACCCGTGACTTCATCTCTACCCGCTGCGGGCGCATCCATGTCGCCTGCTGCGGCAGTGGTTTTCCGTTGCTGCTGCTCCACCAGACGCCGCGCTCCTGGAACGAGTTCCGCGAGGTTCTGCCACTGCTCGGTCAGCGGTATCGGGCCATCGCCATGGATACCGTCGGCTTTGGTGATTCCGAACCGGTCCCGGAAAACTCGATCGAGCGCTGGGCCGCCGCCGCAATCGCGCTTCTTGACGCCTTGGCAATTCCGCGCGCTGTGGTCATTGGCCATCACACCGGTGCCGTCATTGCGTTGGAAATGGCGGCGAGCCAGCCACAGCGCGTTGCCGCGCTGGCATTGTCTTCAATGTCCCTGGTCGACGCTGAGCGCCGTGCCGAGCATGCCGGCAAGCGTCCGATCGACGAAGTCGAGCCGCGCGCCGACGGCAGTCACTTGAGCGAACTGTGGCAGCGGCGCCAGCCCTACTATCCGCCCGGTGACGTCGCACTGCTCGAATGCTTCATGATCGATGCGCTGAAAGCCGGTGCCCTGGCGGCCGAAGGCCACCGCGTTGTCAACCGTTACCGCATGGAAGAGCGCCTGCCGTTGATCGCTTGTCCGACACTGGTAATCGGTGCCGACGTCGATCCGCATGCGTATCCGTCGGCGGCTCGCGTCGCCGCGGCGATACCGGGCAGTGTCATGACCGTGATTAGAGGAGGCGGGGTGCCGCTGCCCGAGCAGATGCCGCAAAGCTTTACGGAAGCGCTTTTGACATTCCTCACCGACATCCACCTTGGTTGAGGTGCTTCTTGTCAGGGGCGGATGCCGAGCCTGCTTAATCGCTTGCTGGAATGATAGGTAAACCACAATAAGGAGATAGAAATGATCGCGATGCCGTTACCTCTATTTTCAATTTCGAGTCGATGCAAGCAAGCGGCCAGTGCGTTGGTTTCGTGTTGGGCCGTTCTCAGCTTTTGCGTTGGCGTAGCAGGGGCAGCCCCAAGCGGACTCCTTGTCGACGAGGCGATGATTGTCGCTAACGCCAGAAGTGGCAAAGATTGGCTCAGCAACGGTCTGGACTATGCCGGCACCCGATTTAGCCGACTCAAGAATATCGACTCCAGCAACGTCAAGAAACTCGGCCTGGCCTGGTCGTACAGCCTTGAATCAACGCGAGGTGTCGAAGCTACGCCGATCGTGGTCGATGGCATCATGTACGTGACCGCGCCGTGGGCCGTGGTGCATGCCATCGACGCTCGAACGGGGAAACGGATCTGGACCTATGATCCCAAGACACCGCGCGACGGTAGATGGGGAGACTGCTGCGGACCGGTGAACCGCGGCGTTGCGGTGTATCGCGGCAAGGTGTATGTCGGCTCGTTCGATGCCCGTTTGATCGCCATCGATGCCGTAACCGGCAAGAAGGTCTGGGAGCAGGACACCAAGACGGACAAGGCGCGCATGATTACGATCACCTCGGCACCTTATGTTGTCCGCGGCAAGGTGATCATCGGCAATGGCGGCGGTGAATTCGGCGTGCGCGGTTACGTGACGGCCTATGATGCCGAAACCGGGACGCAGATATGGCGCTGGTTTGTCACTCCCGGCGACCCGGCCAAGCCGTTTGAAGATGAATCGCAGGCGATGGCGGCATTGACCTGGGATCCGAGCACCAAATACTGGGAAAACGGCGGCGGTGGCAACGTCTGGAACACCATGGCGATCGACACCGAGCTCAACCTGGTCTACTTCGGCACCGGCCAACCGGGGCCGTGGGCCAAGGCCAAGCGCGGCGCGGCGAGCGACGGCCTGTACACCGCATCGATCGTCGCACTCAATCTCGATACCGGAAAATATGCCTGGCATTATCAGGAGAACCCGCGCGACACTTCGGATTACGACTCCTGTATGGATCTGATCCTGGCCGACCTCAAGATCGACAACAGGGTGCGCAAGGTGATTCTGCACGCGCCCAAGAATGGCTTCTTCTATGTGCTTGATCGCACCAACGGCAAGTTCATTTCGGCGAAGAATTTCGTCGACCAGACCTGGGCCTTCGGCATCGACCCGAATGGGCGGCCGATCGAGACGCGTGAAGGCACATCGACGGACCAGCCTTTCGACGCAATTCCCGGACCCGCCGGTGCGCACAACTGGCAAGCCATGTCGTATAGCCCGCTCACCGGTCTGGTCTACATCCCGGCGCAAAATATCCCATTCGCGTTGGGAACCGATGCCGACTGGAAAGGCCAGGACAATAGCTTTGGCTTGAATCTGGCCATGGTGTTCAATCCGCGGCCGCCGACCGGCAAGGCCTTCGGACGCCTGATTGCCTGGGATCCGGTGAAGCAGAAGGCAGCCTGGAGCAATGATCTGGGCGCGCCATGGAATGGCGGCACTCTGGTGACTGCCGGCAACCTGGTATTCCAGGGCACGGCGAACGCCCATTTCAAGGCATTTAATGCCAGCGACGGCAAGCAGCTCTGGGATACGCCGGTCGGCAGCGGTGTGATCGCGGCGCCGGTGACTTACAAGATCGACGGCAAACAATACGTGACCATCGCGGTGGGCTGGGGTGGCGTTTATGGAATGACGCAGCGCCACTCCGAATTCAGTACTGGTGGCACGGTGTACACTTTCGCCGTCGGCGGCAAGGCCAAGATGCCGGCCTTCACGCCCTTCACCCTGGGCCCGCTGCTGTCCGGCGTCAAGTATGATCCCAAGGACATGAATGATGGCGCAGCACTGTACTTCAAGAGCTGCGTGTACTGCCATGGCGTGCCGGCCATCGACAAGGGGGGAAATATTGCCAATCTGGGTTACGTCGACAAGTCCTACATCGAGAATCTCGGCAGCGTGCTGTTTGACAAGCCGTTCATAGAGCAAGGCATGCCCGACTACACCGGCAGACTAAGCAACGAGGACGTCAAGAAAATCAAGGCATTCATTCAGGGTACGGCCGATTCGATTCGACCAAAGTAGAAACATTTGGCCAATAGAGATAAACAAGGAGTCGAGCGTGCATACAGGAGCAAGCAAGAATGACTAACTTATCAAATGATTTGAAAAATACCGACATCAAAGTTCAGCAGTTTCTTGCACGGCCACATATGCATTTCATCAACGGTGCGTTCGTAGATTCAGCGTCGGATGTTCGGATTGATGTAATCGATCCATCCACCTGCGCAGTGATTGCAACTATTCCCTCAGGTACGGATACGGATGTTGATCGTGCGGTGGCAGCCGCGCGGGCCGCGTTTGACCATGGGCCATGGCGCAAATTAACGCCGGTGGAGCGTGAGCGCCGTCTGCTGAAACTTGCAGAACTTCTCGAAACAAACGCGAACGAGTTTTCGCAAATAGAAAGTGTAAACAGCGGCCGCACCCTGTTTGCGACGCGCAAATTCGACGTGGATTTGTCCGTTGATTACTTGCGCTATACAGCGGGGTGGTGCACGAAGATCGAGGGTCGTACGATGTCGCCTTCAGTGCCCTATGTGCCGGGAGGAAAGTTTTTTGCGTATTCGACCAGAGAGCCGTTAGGGGTTGTCGCAGGTGTGACACCCTGGAACGTCCCGCTCGGCCAAGCAATCTGGAAGATTGCGCCGGCGCTTGCTTCGGGTTGCACAATCGTTCTAAAGCCGGCAGAGCAAACGCCCTTAACGGCTCTTCGCTTTGCGGAATTGGTCATGGAAGCGGATATTCCACCTGGCGTCGTCAATATCGTGACAGGGCTTGGACGTGTGGCTGGGGCAGCATTAGTAAACCACCCGGGCGTCGACAAGATCAGCTTTACGGGATCAACGGAAACCGGTGTCGGGATCGGCGAGATCGCTGCCCGCACAATGAAAAAGGTGACGCTGGAAATGGGTGGGAAATCGCCGGTCATTCTTTTGGACGACGCCAATCTTGATCTGGCGATTCCAGGCGCGGCCTGGGCCATATACGGTAACCACGGCCAGAACTGTTGCGCAGGTTCGCGCCTGTTCGTCCCGCGAAAGTTGTTTGACCGCGTGGTGTCAGGCATTGCCGACATCGCGAAATCCATACGCCTTGGCGCGTCGCTTTACCCCGATACGGAAATGGGGCCTTTGATTTCGCCGGCGCAAAAGCGAAGAGTATTAAGCTTCATAGAGTCAGGCGTCCAGCAGGGAGCAGAGATTCTGACCGGCGGTGGCGGGCCGGACCACCCAGGCTGCTATGTAAATCCCAGCGTGTTAGTCAACACGCGGAACAATATGGCAGTGGTTCAAGAAGAAATATTTGGGCCGGTTCTTGTGGCTATTCCATATGATGGAGTTGATGAGGTGATTGAATATGCCAATGGCACGAAATACGGCTTAGGCGCCAGTCTATGGACCGCAAATATCAACAAGGTCCTTGAAATCTCACCGCGATTGCAGGCGGGCACGGTATGGATCAATACCCATAATGTTCTGGATCTTGCTGTTCCATTCGGGGGGGTGAAGTTTTCAGGTACGGGACACGAGTTGGGCGAAGAGGCTGTGATGCTTCATACGCGGTTGAAGGTGAACATGATCTCGATAGCCTGAGCATCGAAAAAAAGGAATGGTGCGACGTATGGCAAAGCATCGGATTGACGGCTTCGCACGTTGCATGTCGCTGAAAGTAGTTATAAAGTCGCTAAGGCTGAATGAACGATAACTCAATGGAGGAGTCATGAGATCGCAAACGGCTTTGGCTGAACTCAAACCGGGTTCGCAACGGTCCGCTGCTTCCTCGGCGCGCTGGATAGAGCTGGAAGATGCCAACTCCATGGCCGAACATCTTCCGGGGTGGCACCTTCACTATGATCAGGTCGGTACTGGTCGATTTGTCGGACGCATGATTGATGTCAGCCTGGGAACCATTCAAGTACTGCGTAAGCAGATCAGTGTGTCGGTTCTGCAGACCGGCGAGTCCCTTTCAGAACTAAACTTTTGCTTTCCAATTCACACGGTTGGGCAGGGAGGCCGGTGGCTCGGCAAGGCATTTTCAGCATCAGACGTGCTGGTGGCGCGAAAGGGGCATGACGTCATACTAAAGACCCCTGATGCGGCTGATTACGTTGGCATAAATATGGGCGCGGAAGTACTCAAAGAAATTCAGTGCATGCTTGATCAAGATCTGGATGTCTTAATTGGCCGGCGGGAAATCATTGAGCTCCACGCCTGGAAGGCATCCCCCCTGCATCGGTTACTTCAGGGCCTGTGCGACGGTATCGCAGCATGGCCGGCGATTCCTCGTGCGGCTGCAGTTAGAAAGAATCTGTTGGATCAGTTGATTACCACTCTCGTCAGTCTGCTGGAGCCCGATGAGACAAGGGTGCGCCTGAACTGCTCCAGCCTCAGAGCCCGGCGGGTCGTCGATCAGGCGATGGAATATATTAGAGCGCACAGCAGCGATGTTATTACCATCTCGGAGTTGTGCAAGGCCGCAGCTGTTTCCCGCCGCTCACTTCAGTTTTCCTTCGAGTTGATGACTGGGATGGGGCCGACGACGTGCACCCGCATTGTGCGCTTGAATGCTGTACGCCGACGCTTGAGGGAGGTTAGGGGCTGCTCCAACGTCCTGCGCGTGCAGGATATTGCTGCGGAATCGGGATTCTGGCACTGCGGTCAGTTTGCATCCTATTACAAGAGAGTTTTTGGTGAGTCCCCGTCAATGACCCTGCGGGCTACAAACAGGCAATGTGCTGCCGCGTGATAGACACAGGTCAAGCCTGATGATTCATTGCGCCCTCTCTGCTGCTGCATGATCGGACTATGTCCGCATAGCGGAAAGTGTAACTGCTCCGCATCTTTCCAAAGTCAGTATTTAAGGCCAGTAGGAGGGGAAGTGTTGGCAAGGTGTCGGCAATGTCAGCTTGCTGAACAGAGGACTTCAATGTTTCGTTGATCAGATGCTCAGGCACATTTCTTCAACAGCGTGGCACAGCATGAAACAACTCGATTCAGCGTCCTGCCTTCTTTCTTAAAGCATCATTGTCAGCTCGCCCGCGCTGGTCGGTGAGGTAGGCCGGAGCAATAACTTCCATCGCGGTCGACGTTCGACCGAAGGGCAAGCCGCAACCGGTTTCGCAAACGTTGGGCAATTGCATCGAGTAGTAATTGTCGCGCGTCATTGGAGCGCCCGGGACGAATTCCGCGGCCAGCGCTTGGAGATAGGAAAGTCTGTCGGTCAGGGCGAGTATTGGACGTCGCTCGCCAATAACCTTGCCGACATAGTTTACGAGGTGGCGAAGGGTGTATCGACTTGGCCCGCATAGTTCGTAAGTCTGGCCGATACTGCCGGGTTGCGTCAGGCTGCTGGCGATACAGGCTGCGACATCCTCCACCCAGATGGGTTGAAAACGTGCATTCGGACAGGCCAGCGGCAGAAACGGCAATGCCTTCAACAGACTTGCAAACACATTGAGAAATTGGTCGCCTGGACCAAAAATTACCGAGGGGCGAAATATCGTCAGATCAAGACCGGCTTCTTGCAGCACTTTTTCACCGGCAGCTTTGGAGCGCAGATAACCGGACGGAGCGTCAGCTGCTGCTTTCAGGGCAGATACGTGGATCACCCTGCGGACTCCGGCGGCCTGTGCCACTGCGGCAATCTTGCGCGGCAGTTCGACATGGGCGCGGGCAAAACCAGCGCCATAGGGATGCCCAGTGCCGCCCCGCAGGATACCTACCATGCTGATGATTGCATCCTGTCCTGCCACAAGCGCCTCCAACTGCGTCGGATCATGTACATTCGCCTCAATCACCTCGCTGGTGGGCAACGTCAGCAGGTGCTTGACACGTTCACGACGGCGCGTTGGCAAGCGCAGGAAATGGCCGTCCTTGGTGAGTTGCCAAGCAAGCTGGCTGCCAAGGAAGCCAGACCCGCCGATTATCAGTATGTTTTGCGGAGTCACCCTGAACTTCTTGAAGTTTTTGCTTGCTCTGAGAAACTCTAAACAAGTATCAAACACGGTGGACAAGGATCTTGCACGTTCACCGATTTGGAACCCCAAGGTGACCGTCGACCGGTTTTTGACGCAAGGCCGAGTCGAGGCGGTCAACCAAACCCGACCAGTCGGAGTCGTCAGCCAGGGCTTGGCACAACATTTCCGATTGGGAAACGGTCCAGAAAGGGGCTTCATGAATCCGGCCGTGGAAAACACCGGGCCGAAGAGGATGTGCGGCAATAAAAGCCTGAATCGCCGCGGGCGAGCGCTCTAGCCCGAGTTGTTCAAAAAGAAGCGTCATGGAAGGGGATACTGGGCTCATGTCAGACTCCTTGGCCAAACTTGCAGGAGGGGCCGTCTATAGGTGTGCAAGTGATGTGATAAGGAAATAGCGGGTTTCGCGGTGTTGATGGTTTGCTCCGGGAGGATTTTCGTGGTGCCGTTCCCGTCGCCGAATGGAACGGGGCATTTCACAATTCAAGCATGGTATAGTTTAGTATTATTGTCAACTATTATTCATGGCACGCCAGTCATTTGGTTTTGCTGAATTCATGATCATGGATCCTGTGCTTGCCTACCATGAACGTTCCAAGCATCA
>JACRAR010000036.1 GCA_016234745.1 Betaproteobacteria bacterium
ATCAGACGCGCATGCCTTGCCGCGTCGGCTCTTCCGTTTCTCACACCGGCTTGTCGTTGCAGTTCCATCCGCTCATTCGTGGTCAGTTTCATCGCGCCCTCCATGGACACGATTATACTACCTATTTAAACGTTACAATCCGCTAGTTCCCGACTTTGTTTCTGGGGTGCTAGGCCGCAAACTGGGTCGAAACACCTTGTGCCAGGGCGGCCTGTTCCTGAGCCTGTTTGGCGCGCTTGAAGCCATCGCGCTGGCTTAGCCTGTCCCAGTAGGCGAGGACGGCTGGAGCCATACTGGTGTGCAGGCCGATTTGATGGGCCAGCAGCAAGGCGTAGCCGACTGAGATGTCTGCAGCGGTGAAGCGCTGTGCGCACAGATAATCCTGGCTGGCCAGCAGCGGCTCCAGGGTTCTGAGGCGGGCCAGGAACCATTTGCTGTAGTCTTCGACAGCCTGCGGCAGGCGACGCGCTTCGGGTTCGAAACGCCCATAGCGTAGTACCAGGGTTTGCGGGAAGGTAAGGGTGGCCTCGCCAAAGTGCAGATAGTTGAGGTAGGCCGCAAACCCCGGTTCCGTGGGCTCGACGTTGAACTGCGTGGGTGCCGCGCGCGCTGCAAGATACTGGCATATCGCGGCGGATTCGGTCATGCGGACATCGCCGTCGATGAATGCCGGTATGGTTCCGAGGGGATTGATGGCGAGGAAGGATTTATCCCTGACCCGCGGCGGGAAGGGCAGCACTTTCAATTCATAAGGCAGGCCAAGTTCTTCGAGCATCCAGAGCGGACGAAAAGAGCGGGCATCAATGCAGTGATACAGCGTGATCATGCAGGTGGTTATTTCCGCAGCGTATCGGAGGGCGATTCGCCGAACATTTTCTTGTAGTCGGTGGCGAGGTGACCCAGATGGCGGAAACCCCAGCGCAAGGCAATTTGGGCTACCGTTTCGTTGGCTTGGTCGGCGTTGCGCAGATCCTGGTTGACCCGCTGCAGCCGAACATGTTTGAGGTAGGCCATCGGGCTGGAATTGCGAAAATCACGAAAGCCGGCGTACAGGCTGCTGGCGCTGACCTTGGCATAGGCTGCGAGGCCGGCGACGGTAAGCGGTTCGGCGGCGTGCGCAACAATGTATTCCTCGACACGTTTGACGTGGCTGGGCACGATGGCCTTCGCCGGCTGGCCGAGCGCTGTGCGGTAATTGTGTTCGTGCCCGAGCAGCAAAGTGGTTGCCACGAGCTGTTCGAACTGGGCGCGCAGCAGAGGAATCCGTAAAACGGCCGCATCCTGATCAGCTTCTGCGAACAGATAGCTCATCAGCGAACTCCAACTCGGGTTGGCAGTCATATCCATGCCCAGGTCGAAGCACAGCGGCTGCCGCAATTCCTGTCCCATGTGCTGGGCGCAGGTCCGCTCCAACAATTCGCGCTCGATGCGCACCATGATCTGATCGCAGTCGGCTTCGATCGTCTCGTGCATTGAAAGCGTCGGAGAAATCACCGAAGCCAGTTTGGGCGTGGACAGAATTTGCTGATTGCCACAGCGAATCTGAACTGAGCCGGAGATCGGCATCATGACCAGCAGAAAACTGCCGAGGCATTCGACAGCAATATTCACCTTGGCGCCATAACGCAATCGATTCAGGGAAATTTCGCCCAGCGGGACGTGGCTCATCGAAGTATCGAGCTGGCTGCCAGGCTGACCGGCATAGCTCAACTCATGTGGTGCATAGACCTTGGTGACCAGGTCGCGCGCCTCGTCCAGATCCGTCGTATGAAATATACGATGCCTGGAAAGCGGTTCCTGCGGTTGCCCTGTCTGTCCGAAAAACATGCCTAGACCGATGTGGTTTGAGTTAGCCCTAAACTATACATCACAATGCAGTTGTCAAGCACTCCGGTACCCGCCTCAGGGTCTAGGGTGGCGGTTGCTTGGGCGGGGATTCAGCCCTGCTTATTGTGAAAAAACAGAAAATGCGTGGTTATAATCAAAAAAAACGGCATCCGCCGCGAGAGTCGCCATTTGTGCGAATAGCGGCGGATCGAGATGAGTACTCAGGAGACAGGGAGATCGCATGAAAACCCGCTCAATTTGTCTGGCGCCAGGCCACCTCAAGGCAGGCATGCTGACGGCGGCCCCGATCCTGGTTCGTCAAGGCGAGGAGTTGCTGCCAGCCCATTGCACGCTCGACGATGCGATGATCGACAGCATACGCAGACGAGCGATCCACTGTGTTCTGGTCAATGTCAGCGATGACCGCGACCCGGCTGAAATTGCCAGGGAGATCGAGACAGAGGAAAAGCGGCTCGGCTACATTTTTCGTGGCGAGAGCAGTGAGGCCCGGGCAGAATTGCTCCACGCGATGCGCCAATTCCGTACCCGGCAGCTCCAATGACCCCCCCGACACTGGAACAAGTGCTCGCAGGCGCGTCGGCGTTGCCGACTTTGCCCGAAGTCGCTCACTACATCATCACCAGCGTGGATGACGACACTGCGAACGCGGATGAATTGGTCGCTCTGTTGAATACCGATCCCGCCATTGTCGCGCGGATACTCTCGGTCGCCAATTCCAGCGTCTTCGGGCTTTCTTCGCGTGTCGACTCAATGCGCGAGGCGATATTGGTCCTCGGTCTCGAGGAAATCCGCAGCATCACCCTGGCCACCGCCTTGGTTGATAGATTCAATATGCGATCCGCGAATTTCGATCCACGCATGCTGTGGCGCCACAGCATCGGGGTCGCGACTTGCGCCCGCATCATTGCCGAGGCGAATCAGTTCAACGCCGAATCCGCATTTACGGCGGGACTGTTGCACGATATTGGGCAATTGCTGCTGTTTGCCGTGACACCGAAATATTTCGAGGAAGTGCTGATGCGCCGGCAGCGTCTGGACGAACCCATCATTACAGCTGAGCACGCCGTGTTCGGTTTTGATCACGCGACCGCCGGCGGTGAACTCTTGAGGAACTGGAGCCTGCCTGAGGATATTGCCGAAGGCATATTGGGGCATCACGATCCGGAGCAGGGAGAATTCGGTGAAATGGGCGACCTGATCCATGTTGCCGAAGTGCTCAGCCATGCACTGGATTTGGGGGAACTGCCCAACAACCGGGTGCCTGATTTGTCTGATCTTGCCTGTGCCAGAATGGGCATTGAATGGCCGGCATTCTCCGAAAAGTTCGCGGAAATCGAGGCGCGCTACGATGAGATTCTGCATGCGTTGACCTTGCAGCAATAATTTATTCGGGTCTCGGGATATACGCGGTGACATCGTTGCCGGAGCCGGCGTAAGTCACTTGCAAACTGATGCTCTGAACCAGATTGCAGCCACGTCCAGCAGTGGCCTTCACTACGGATTCCGTGGCAGATCGCAGCAGAGTCTGGTCGAAGCCCGGTCCGGAATCGACGATGCGCAGCAGGGTCGCGGGTTTTCCCGAAAACTCGGTGGCCTCGATCTGCACCGACATGCGTCCTTCCGTCAGGGAGGCCAGTCTCGCTTGCTTCAGGCGGATGTAATCGTCGAACCCATCGGCGGCGGCATACTTGGTTTCGGATGAAAGGCCCAGGATGCCGTGATCGAGTGCATTGTTGAATAGTTCCGAGAACACCACTCCGAACTGGCTGTCAGTTTTGTCGACGATGCCCATCTGCTGGGCAGCGTCGAGAACCATGTTGAAAATTTCCGGTTTGGCCAATTGGCCGGCGTTGAGATCCAGTGTAATCCGTGCATGCTCGACAGGTCTGGTGACGGTCTCTCCCGGTGATTTTCCCCCGGTTGGCCTGTCCGTCATATGCAGCACGGCCAGCGAAGCATCGTCATGCTGGTGGTAGCGCTTCCAAACTGTGAGTACACTGTCGAAAATTTCGGCAGGAGAGCAAGCCAGGATGAATTCCTCAAGCGTGCCTTCCTGTCCCTTGACATTGTCGTCCCAGGCCTCAACCAGCCCGTCGGAAGCGAAGATCAGTCGATCGCCTGGTTTCAGCTGTATCGTTTCACAGACGAATTCCTCCTTGTTCCGGTCGTCGGTGATGCCCAAGGCGAGGTGGGTCGATGGCAGGCTACTCAAGCGGGACCCGGACAACAGCATGAGCCCGGGATTGGCGCCCACCCACGTCTTGCAGAGTCCGGTATCCCAATCCAGAGCCGCGGCTGTTGCCGCAACGAACTGTCCGATAGGCAGGACGTTCTTGAGGGTATGGTTGATTTCGTAGAGGATGTCTTCGAGCGGAAATCCCTTTTTGGTCATGGCGTGGAAAGCAGGGACGATCGGCATCAGGGAAAATGCTGCCGGCAAGCCGTGGCCGATGGCGTCGGCCAGCAAAATATTGAGTTTGCCGGATGGCGTGGCGCCGACCAGAACAATGTCCCCGGAAAACATGCCTGAAGGTATCACGGTGTATTGCAGAATCTCGCTGGGCGGCTGGAACCCTGACAGCATGCGCGTCAGGACGTGGGAAGCGATGGTATTTTCATCCACGAGCCTGGCGTGCAATTGCTCGACTTCCTTCTTTTGCGCGAGCACTTCGCGATAGGCCAGTATGGTGCGGAAATGCGCATTGAGCTTGTCCAGCAGCTGCGGCATCTGGATCGGCTTGGTGATGTAATCGGAACCCAGGCGCAGCGCCTGTTCCATCAAGCCGCTGTCTGTGGCGGCGGAAAGGAAAATGATGGGCACGACGGCGCTGATTTCCCGGATGCGGCGCGCGGATTCGATGCCATCCATGTTGGGCATCATCACATCCATCAGGATGACTTCGGGGTCTTCCTGCCGGAATGTCTCGATGCCGAGGAGGCCGTCGCTGGCCGTGACAACCTCATGTCCCATGTTGCCCAGGAGCATTTTCATCATGAGCACGTTGGTGCTGCTGTCATCGACCACCAGTATTTTGAGTTTTTCTATCGCGGTCTCCCGGGGGAACGGGCAAAAGGGCAGAGCATCACCGGATTCTACTTTTGTTTCGCGGTATTGCTCGCGCATTGCATCGGGCGTCTGGTCAATTTCGGCGCAGGCTGTTTACACTTCTTGAATCTTTGTATACAGTATCCAGTATCTGATTTTCTGATTTGTCATCTTTCTCACCTTCGCAGCGCGGATTGGAATCCCCAAGATGGTGGTTACCTCGTTAAAGCCTGTTGAACGTCCGCTTGCGCTGGGAGACCAGGTTTATCAGACGCTGCGTGCGAATGTCCGCAACGGCAAGATCCTGCCTGGGCAGACGCTTCAGGAAGTACAACTGGCAGCGCAACTGGGCGTGTCCCGCACGCCGGTGCGCGAGGCGCTCACACGCCTGGCCAGCGACGGCCTGGTGACGTCCGACGGGCGCAGCTTTGTGGTGCCCTCGCTGAGCCTGGCCGATGTGGACGATATCTACGAAGTGCGCCTGCTGATCGAGCCGGAAGCCTTGCGGCGCGTTGCTGCGCAGACAGGCAATGCCGTTGTCCGAGCGCCCATCATGGCGGCGCTCGAGGCCAGCGCAGCTGCGCACAGGGCGGGCAACAACGAGAATTTCATGGCCGCGAATGCGCTGTTCCGCCAGTCCTGGCTGTCGCTGGTGCCGAATCCGCGGCTGGTTCATGCCGTCGAACTGTATGCAGATCACGTCCATCACCTGCGTACCTTGACCCTGGGTAATGCCAAGGTGCGCAATCTCGTTCTGAACGGTTTGAAACGGATCGCCAAGGCGCTTGTGGCGGGCGATGGTGACGCCGCCGCATTGGCCATGCGCAACCACCTGAACGAAGCCAGACGCTCCTTCATCGCTGCAGTCGGCCTGGAACCGCGCAAGCCGCTCTCGGCAACAGCGAGCAAGGAATCCAAAACAAGCAAACCCATGACATTGGCAGGTTGAACATGGATCTCTCTGACTGGATCACCCGGCATGCTGCACAGATACCCGATCATCCGGCCTTGCGTTTCGCCGGGAACGAACTTTCCTATGCCGCATTCGCCGCACTGGTGGAACGCCAGGCGGCCGCATTGGTCGCCAGCGGAGTTGCGCGGGGCGGCTGTGTGGCCTACCTGGGCTACAACAGTCCTACGATGCTGGGGTTGCTGTTCGCCTGTGCCCGCCTCGGAGCAATGTTCATGCCGCTCAATTGGCGTCTCGCCGGACCGGAGCATCGGCAGATGCTGCTGGATTGCCCGCCCCGGGTGATTTTTGTCGAGCCGCCTTTCGTGGCGCAGATCGAAGTCATGCGCGGCGAACTGGGAGGCATCCACCTGGTGGCTTTTGCCACGCCACCGAAGAACTGGCTGGCCTACCCCGATTGGCTGGAACTCTCTCGCACAACGGTTGCGCGCAACCCCCAGGTGGACATGCAAACTCCCTTGCTGATTTGCTACACCTCGGGATCAACCGGCAAGCCCAAGGGTGTGCTGTTGCCCCAGGCGGCGCTCCAGGCGAATGCCCTGAGCAGTCTTGCAATGCATGATATGACTCAACAAGACCGTATCCTGACGACCTTGCCCTTGTTCCATGTCGGCGGATTGAATATTCTGACCACGCCTGCGCTGTACGCCGGATGCATGGTGAGTCTGCACCCCAAATTCGATCCCGACGAAACTTTGGCGGCGATCGAGCAGGAACGGATCACGCTTGCCGTGCTGGTGCCGGCACAACTCGACATGCTCATGGCTCATCCGCGCTGGCAGAGTGCCAATCTGACCAGCCTGCGCATGATTACAACCGGCTCCAGCATCGTTTCTGAAAAAATGATTCGTGCCGTGCATGCGCGCGGTGTTCCCCTGGTTCAGGTTTATGGCTCAACGGAAACCTGCCCGATTGCCACCTACATCCGGCGCGAGGATGCCGAGCGTAAGCTGGGTTCGGCCGGGTGCCCGGCGCCAGGATGCGAAGTGCGTATCGACGACGGTGCCGGTCGTGATTTGCCGGTGGGCGGCAGCGGGGAAATCCTGGTGCGCGGTGCGAACGTGATGATCGGCTACTGGAATGCTCCGGATATCACCGCAGCTGCATTGCGTGATGGCTGGTTCCATTCCGGCGACATGGGCCATTGGGACGAAGATGGCTATTTGTTCGTCGACGGCCGCAAGAAAGACATGATTATCTCGGGCGGCGAGAACATTTATCCGGCTGAAATCGAAAACCTCCTCATCGAGCTTCCCGATATCGCCGAAGTGTCGGTGGTCGGCCGTCCGGATCAGCGCTGGGGCGAGATTGTCGTGGCTTTTGTGGTGCCCAAGCCGCACAGGCAATTGACTCCCGCCCAGGTTCTGGCGCAGCTCGAAGGACGCATTGCCCGCTTCAAGCATCCCAAGCAAGTGATATTGGTTACGGAACTGCCGAAAACAGCCCTGGGCAAGGTGCGCAAGGAAGAACTGCGGCAGATTGCGCAACAGCAGCCCAGTGCCGGCTGATCTTGACCCAGCCAAACCAATCGGAGCAACCCTATGGCATTAAAAATCGGAATCGACGTCGGCGGCACCTTCACTGATTTGGTCGTGACCCGCGATGGCGCCGAACCCTCCATATACAAGACTTTGTCGACCCCCTCAGATCCTTCGATCGCTTTTGTCAACGGCCTGACCGACATTGCCGCGAGCATGCAGCCGCCGCTGTCACTGGCTGACTTTGCGGCAACCATCGACGTGATCGTGCATGGCACCACGGTGACCACCAACGCCACCTTGACGAGTACTGGCGCCAAGTGCGGCCTGCTCACGACGCACGGCGTGCGCGATGCGCTGGAGATGCGCCGCGGCATCCGCGAAGAGCAGTACAACAACCGCTATACCAATGTCAAACCTTTGGTAGCGCGCTATTTGCGTGCCGGGATCGAGGGCCGCCTGGACCGCAACGGAACTGAAACCAAGCCGCTCGAACTGGCGCAAGTCAAGCAGACGCTGGAGCTCTTCAAGCGCGAAGGCGTCGAGGCAGTCTCGATCTGCTTCATGAATTCCTTCGCCAATCCTGCGCATGAGCAGGCCGCGGCCGAATTGGTCCGCAAGGAAATGCCGGGAGCCTATCTCAGCGTCTCCAGCGACATTCTCCCCTCGATCCGCTTCTATGAGCGCGTCAGTACCACGGCGCTGAATTCCTATGTGGGGCCGAAGCTCAACCATTATCTCGACCAGCTGGTCGGGCGCCTCAAGCAGATCGGTTTCCACGGCCTGCTGCTGATCATGCAGTCCAACGGCGGCGTCATCTCGCCCCAACTGGCTCGGGAGAAGGCAGCACTGACGCTGCTTTCCGGCCCGGCCGGCGGCCCCGGGGCGGGGCTGTTCTACACGCGCGTGCATGGCCAGAACAAATGCATCGTGACCGACATGGGCGGCACCAGCTTCGAAGCTTCGGTGGCGGTGGATAGCCCGATGATCAAGAACGACGGCGAGATTGCGCGCCACAAGATCGCCCTGCCGATGCTCGACATCCACACCATCGGCGCGGGTGGCGGCTCGATCGGCTGGCTCGACCAGGGCGGCATGCTGCGCATGGGACCGCAAAGCGCCGGTGCCGATCCCGGTCCGGCCTGCTACATGAAAGGCGGCAAGCTGCCGACCACCACCGACGCCAATGTCGTGCTCGGCTATCTCGATCCGAATTTCTTCGCCGGCGGCAAGATGAAGCTGGATGTTGCCGCTGCGCGCCAGGCCATCGAGGAATACATCGCCAAACCGATGGGACTGACGGTTGAACAAGCCGCTGCCGGCATGTACCGTGTGGCTTGCAACAACATGGCTCAGGGCATCCGCGAAGTCACCATCAAGCGCGGCTTCGACCCGCGCGAGTTTCCCATCATTCCGGCCGGCGGCGCCGGACCGATCCATTCCTGCCTGATCTGCCAGGAACTCGAAATTCCCTTCCAGATCGTGCCGCGCGAGTCCTCGGTGCTGTGCGCTTTTGGCATGCTGATGAGCGAACTCAAGCACGACTTTGTCCGCACTTTTGTCTCCCGCCTCGAAACGCTGGCCTGGGACAAGCTTGCCGCAGTGATCGATGAGATGGCGCGCGAGGGTGCGCGCCAACTGGCCGAGGAGCGCATCCCGGAAGGGCAACGGCGTTTCGAACTCAAGCTCGACTGCCGTTACATAAAGCAGTATCACGAGGTCTCCTTCGTCGTGGCGCGCGATCTCATCGTGCGCAGCGATGCGGCTGCCATCGCAGGCGCCTTCCACAGCGAACACAACCGCCTCTATGGCTATTCGCTGGAGCAGGAAGGGACGCCGGTGGAGATCATCAATGTGCGTGTGCAGGCCATCGGGCTGACCGAGCGTCCGGCCTATAGCGAAAAGCCCTGGGCCGGTCCGGACGCCTCCGCCGCACAGAAAGGACAGCGCAAGGTGTATATCCCGGAGAGCCAGAGCTTTGCGTCGATTCCCATCTTTGACGGCCACCGTTTGGGTTATGGCAACCACATCACCGGGCCGGCCATCATCGAACAGGAGACCACGGCCATTTTTGTCAGCGCATCTTACGACTGCGCGGTCGATGTGTATGGCTCGTTCGCGTTGTACCAGAAGGGGCGCGAGGACCTGGCGCCGGCTTGCAGGCAAAAGGAGAAATCAGCATGAGCACAAAAATCGATCCGATCCTGCTCTCGGTCTACGCCCGCACCTTCAAGGCCATCACCGACGAGATGAGCATCTCGATGGAGCGCACGACGCGTTCGCCCATCCTCTGCGAGGCCAAGGACTATGTCACCGGCTTGTATGACGCGGAGGGCAACATGCTGGAGCAGACCGAGAATCTGCCGATACTGGCCTTCTCACTGGCGCCGGTGTGCAAGTACATCAAGAATTTCTTTGGTGAAGATCTCCATCCGGGCGATGTGATCTTCCACAACGATGTCTTCAGCCTGGGCAACCAGAACAACGACGTCGCAGTCTTCAAGCCGATCTTCTTGGAGGACGAGCTGGTTGCCTGGACCGCAGTGAAGGGCCACCAGGCCGATATCGGCGGCAATGTGCGCGGCGGCTACAACCCGAACGCGGTGGAGGTCTGGCAGGAGGCCCTGCGCATACCGCCGGTCAAGGTGGTGGAAAAGGGCAAGCTGCGCAAGGATGTGTGGGGGCTGATCTTCGCCAACATCCGCCTTGACATCGTGCAGCACGACATGAAGGCCGAGATGGGCGCCTGCACCGTGGGCGAGCGGCGTTTCCTGGAACTTCTGGGCAAGTACGGCCTGGCGAGCTATGAGGGACACAAGCAGGCCTTGTTCGATGCGACGCGCAAGATGATGGAGGCCGAGATCGCACAGATTCCCAACGGCAAGTATTCCGGCGAAGGCTATGTCTATTACGACGGACGCCATGTCGGAACGAAGTTCACCATCCGCGTCGACATCGAAGTCATGGACAAGCGCATCAAGTTCGATTACTCGCGTACCGATGCGCAGACCAACGGCTTCGTCAATGGCACCTTCACTTCCAGCGCCTCGGCCACCATCCTGACCCTGCTGCAGATGGTCAATCCGGATATTCCGCACAACGAGGGCATGGTGCAGCCGATCGAGATCATCATTCCCGAAGGTACCATCCTCAATGCCGCCTACCCCAAGGCCACCACTTTCGGCAACCACCTCTGCCCGCCCAACGCCGATGCGATCCAGCGCGCCCTGGCGCCGGTGATGCCGGATCGGGTCACGGCAGGCTGGAACAATCTGCTGTGTTCGCTGACCACGGGCACCGATCCGCAGAAAAACGAACAGTATGTCGATATCGGCTTCATGGGACTGAAGGGCGGTTCCGGGGCGATGCGCGGCACCGACGGCTACGATCACATCGGCATGATCGACGCTTCGGGCGGCGTGCTCGACCAGGATTACGAAATGTTCGAGCAGCAGACCCCGCATACGCTGATCAAGCACGAGCTGCTGGCGGATTCGGCCGGTGCCGGCGAATGGCGCGGCGGCCTGGGTGTCGAAACGATATTCGAGATCGGTTCCGACAATACCCAACTCGTGACTTTCGGCGACGGCGATTTCGAGCCGGCCTTCGGTCTGTTCGGCGGCGGGGAAGGGGGGCTGAATTTCATTCGCCTCAAATATCCGGACGGACAGAGCGTGGTGCCGAAGAACAAGGATTTGCTTACCGGCGTACCCAAGGGAACGGTTTACCACCAGGTGGCCAGCGGCGGCGGGGGCTATGGCGACCCGAAGAAGCGCGACCGCAGCTTGCTGGCGGAAGAGATTCGCAACGGCGTGATCTCTGCCGATGCGGCGCGACGTGATTATGGCTTTGAGGCTTGATCGGACTTTATGAACTTCGAACTCAGCGACGAGCAGAAAACCATCCAGGCGACTTTTGCGCGCTTCTGCGATGAGCGCATTGCGCCGCAAGCAGCGGCTCTGGACGAAGCCAGGGCCTACCCGCGCGCCCTGTTCCAGGAACTGGCCGACCTCGGTTTGTACGGCATGCGCTATCCCGAGGAGGTCGGTGGCAGCGGCATGGCCCTGAGCGAGTTCTGCCTGGCCTTGACTGAGGTGGCGCGCGGTTCGCTGTCCCTGGCCGGGGCGGTGGCGATGCAGTCGCTGATGGGCACCAAGTTTTTGCACATGCTCGGCAACGAGGACATCATCGAGCGCCTCTTCAAACCGGCATTGCGCGGGGAGAAAATCGGCGCCATCTGCATGACCGAACCCAATGCCGGTTCCGACCTCGGCGGGATTTCCACCGCGGCCAAGAAGGTGGATGGCGGCTATGTCATCAAGGGCCAGAAGACTTGGTGCACCGCCGCGCCTCTCGCCGATTTCTTCACGGTCTTCGCCCGCGCCGGCGCGGAAAAAAAGCTGACCATCTTTCTCGTCGAGCGCGGCTTCAAGGGGCTCATCGTCGGACGCGAGATCCACAAGATGGGCGTATGGGCCCTGCCCACGTCGGAACTGGCCTTCGACGATTGCTTCGTGCCCGACAGCCATCGTCTGTCGAAGGAGGAGGGTGACGGCGAGCAGCACCTGAAGAAAACCCTGGCGGAGATCCGCATCATCACCGCGGCCATGGGTCTCGGCATAGCGCAGGCCGCGCTGGACGAGGCGGTGCGCTACGCCGGCGAGCGGCAGCAATTCGGCAAGACTATCAACCGCTACCAGGCGATCCAGATGAAGCTCGCCGAAATGGCCACCGAACTCGAAGCCGCCACCCACCTGGTGCATTATGCCGCCTGGCTGCGCGATAGCAACCGGCCGCACAACAAGCAGGCGGCCATGGCCAAGCTGTTTGCCACCGAAACCGCGGCATCGATCTGCGACCAGGCGGCACGGGTGTTTGCTTCCTACGGCTTCGCCATGGAGTACCCGGTGCAACGCTACCTGCGCGACGTGCGGTTCTTGCTGATCGGCGGCGGCACCAGCGAAATTCTGAAACTGATTATTGCCAAGGAGATATCTGGGTGAGTCACCACATCAAAGTTTTACTGGCCAAGCCCGGCCTCGACGGACACGACCAGGGCGCCAAGGTCGTGGCGCGTGCCATGATGGATGCGGGCTTCGAAGTCATTTACACCGGCCTGCGCCAGACTCCGGAAGCGGTGGCGCACATGGCACTCGAAGAAGACGTCGACGTGATATCCCTGTCGAGCCTGGCCGGCTCGCACATCCCTTTTTGCACCAAGCTCAAGCCCCTGCTCGAAGCCAACGGACTGACCGACAAGCTCTGGGTGATCGGCGGCAACCTGCCGGCGCAAGACCACCAGGCGTTGCGCGAGCTGGGCTTCAAGGGAATTTTCCCGACTGGATCGAAGCTTGACGATATTGTTGGCTACATCCGTGCCAACGTGAAGGTCGCTTGAAATGAACGATAAATCACAAGCCGAGGTCAAGCCCGTCCTCAACGAATCGGGTATCGAGGTCAAGCCGCTCTACACGGCCGAGGATGTCGAGAAAAGCGGTGGCTACAAGCTGGTCGGCCTGCCCGGCGAATATCCCTTCACGCGCGGCATCCACCGCCTGATGTACCGCAAGCAGCCGTGGACCATGCGCCAGTACGCGGGTTTCGGCAATCCGCACGAGACCAATCAGCGCTTCAAGTATCTCATCGCCAACGGCCAGACCGGCCTGAATGTGGCGTTCGACCTGCCGACCCAGATCGGCCTCGATTCGGATGATCCATTGGCCGAAGGGGAAGTCGGGCGCGTCGGCATGTCGATCGACACCCTGCGCGATTTTGAGGTGGCTTTCGAAGGCATCGATCTCAACAAGATCACCGTTTCGCTCACCATCAACGGTGCGGCGGCGATCCTTATCGCCATGTACCTGGCGATGGCCGAAAAACGCGGCTACGACATCAAGCAGCTGCGCGGCACGGCGCAGAACGACATCCTCAAGGAATTCATCGGCCGCGGCACCTGGATATTTCCAGTGGAGCCTTCGGTGCGGCTGGTCGGCGACACCATCGAGTATTGCGCCGAGCATGCGCCGAAATACAGCCCGGTGTCGGTGTGCGGCTATCACATTCGCGAATCGGGAGCGACCCCCGCGCAGGAAATGGCCTATGCCTTCAGCATCGCCAAGGCCTATGCCGACGAAGTCCTCAGGCGTGGCCTGTCGATCGACGAGTTTGCCGGGAGGCTCTCATACAACTTCAACATTTTCGGCAACATTTTCGAGCAGGTCTGCAAGTTCCGCGCCGGCCGCAGCCTGTGGGCCAAGATCATGAAGGAAGAATACCATGCGGAAAAACCCGGTTCGATGTGGCTGCGCATGATCGCCGGCGGTGGCGGTGGCGGATTGACCTTCGAGCAGCCGGAGATGAACATCGTGCGCGGCGCTTATTACGCACTGATCAGTGCACTATCCGGCGCCCAGACCATGGCCTTGTGCTCTTACGACGAGGCTTATACCATCCCCACCGAATACTCGGCACGTATTTCTTTGCGCACCATGCAGATCCTCGCCGATGAAATGGGCATGACCGAGACCGTCGATCCGCTCGCCGGCTCCTTCTATGTCGAGACCATGACCAACCAGCTGCGCGACAAGATGGTCGAGATCATGGCCGATACGGACGCCCAGGGCGGCATCGTCAAGCTTGTCTCCGAAGGCATCGTGCAGGCCAAGGTTTCTGCGCAGGCTTACCAGATGCAGCGCGACATCGAGTCGGGCAAGTTCCCCAAGGTCGGCGTCAATCGTCATCGCAACGATCAGCAGGAAGATCATCCGGTCGAGTTCCATCCGTACAATGAGCAGGACACCCAGCGCCAGATCGCCAATCTCACCCAGGTTCGTGCAGAGCGGGATGCAGGAGCAGTGACCAGTGCGCTGGCGAAGGTGGCCGCGGCAGCCAAATTAGGTGCCAATGTCATGCCAGCCATCGTCGAAGCCGTCAAGGCTTATGCCAGCGTCGGCGAAATCACCAGGGAAATGGTCAAGGTGTTTGGCCGCTACAAGGAACCTATCCGTTTTTGAGGATTCAAACATGAACTGGCAATTTTTTATCAATACGAGAATCGAGAGCGAACCATGCAGGAAATAACCACCTACCTGGCGCCTCGCCGTTTGGACGAGGCATTGCAGGCGATGGCGGACGGCGCTGCCACGGTGCTCTGCGGCGGCACGGATCTCGCACCGCAAACCGAGTCCGGCGCGCGCCAATACACGGCGAAACTGCTTAACATTCGCCGCATCGAAGGGCTAGGCGGCATCGAGACCAAGGGTGACAAGGTTCGCATCGGCGCCGTGACGACCATCAGTGAAATCCGCTGCAACCCCATGCTCGCCGAAATTGCGCCGGTGCTGGTCGAGGCGGCCGAGCATTTCGCCAGCGAACAGATTCGCAACGCGGCATCGGTGGGCGGCAACCTCTGCAACGCCTCGCCGGCCGGTGACATGATCCCGCCCCTGTTGATACTCGACGCTTCGGTCGAACTCGCCTGCTGGCGCGAGGGTGCCGTGCAGACGCGACTGATACCGCTTGAAGGGTTCTTCGTCAGTCCCGGCAAAACCGTCAAACGACCGGAAGAGTTGCTGACGGCTGTTGTGTTCGACCGGCCTGCGGCTGATTTCGTCGGTAAGTTCCGCAAGTCCGGTCCGCGTCCCGCGCTTGAAATCTCCACCGTTTCGGTGGCCCTCGGCGCTTGTATTGCCGACGGCAGGCTCAGCAATGTGCGTGTCGCCATGGGGTCGGTTGCGCCGACACCCTTGCGCGCCCGCCATGTGGAGGCCGCGCTTGAAGGCAAGCCGCTAGATGCTGCAACCTGGGCTGCGACCATCGCCGTGGCAGTTGCCGCGACGGCTGAGGATGCCAAACCCATCGATGACGTGCGTGCCAGTGCCTGGTATCGCGGCCATCTCGTTCGTGTGTTCGTTGAAGAGGTGCTCAATGAAGTCCGTGGAAACTGAAATCCGCTTCAAGCTCAATGGCCGCGAGGTTTGCCTGACCGTGCCGGTCACCATGAAGACCCTGACAATGCTGCGCGACAAGCTCGGCATGACCGGAACCAAGTATGCCTGCGGCGAGGGAGAGTGCGGCGCGTGCACCATCAAGCTCGACGGCCAGACCGTCAACAGTTGCCTGATGTATGCCGTCGATTGCGATGGACGTGAGCTTGTGACCATCGAGGGGCTGCGTACGCCGGAAGGCCTCAACCCGATGCAGCAAGCGTTCGTCGACCACGGTGCCATCCAGTGCGGCTTCTGCATGCCGGGCATGATCATGCAGGCCGACACCCTGGTCGAAAACAACCCCAACCTGACGCGGGAAGAAGCGCAACGCGGTCTTGAGGGCAATCTCTGCCGCTGCACCGGCTATACCAAGGTGCTGGATGCGGTGGACGCCGTGGTCGAAGCGAAGAAGTGCTGCGGCCGCTGCTAAGCGCGCGGCATCCTGTACCTTATGCCTCGGGCCACAAACTCTTAAAGAGAGCCAAGTCATGGAAAAGAACGTCACCGTTTCACCCATTGCAAAATCGACCTTGATCGGCCAGCGCGTCAAAAAGCCCGACGCCCCCGACAAGGCAACCGGCAAGACGCGCTACATCAACGACATGGTGTTGCCGCAGATGCTGATCGGCAAGGTACTGTTCGCCGGCCGTCCCCACGCGAGGATCGTCCGCATCGATACTTCGGCGGCGGAAAAACTGCCCGGCGTCTATGCGGTATTGACCGGCAAGGACGCCGCCGGTCTCAAGTTCGGCTTCGTCCGCGACAACGTCGCGCTCAAGGACAAGGTGCGCTGCGAACACGACGAGATCGCAGCGGTTGCGGCCGAGACGGAAGAGATCGCCAGCCGTGCGCTCGAACTCATCAAAGTCGAATACGAGGACCTGCCCGGCGTGTTCACACCCGAAGCTGGCGCTCTGGTCGGGGCACCACTGGTCCACGACAATTTTCCCGGCAACAAGAGTCTCCATTTCGAGTTCAAGCACGGCGATCTCGCCGCAGCCGAAGCGGCCTCCGATTGTGTCGTCGACAGCGTTTTCCGTCCGCACCACGTGACGCATTGCTGCATGGGCACTTCCTGCGCCATCGCCGATTTCGATCACAACGGCAAGCTGACGATCTGGACGCAGACCCAGTATCCCTACAATTACAAAATGGATCTTGCTCCGGCGCTGGGCCTCAATCCCGGTGACATCCGGGTCATGCAGCCGCCCGTCGGCGGCGCCTTCGGCTCCAAACTCGACGTGTATCCCTACGAACCGATCGCTGCGCTGCTGGCCAGGAAGACCGGCCGGCCGGTCAAGGTCATTTATTCGCGCGAAGAGGAGTTCAAGGCCGCGCCGACGCGCCAGGCGGCGATCATTCACATGCGCACCGGCTGCACCCGCGATGGCGTGCTGACCTTCCGCAGCGCCGACGTGTTGCTGGACAATGGCGCTTATACATCGTGGGGGCCGACCATTCCGGTCATCATGATGCGCACCACCTCGGGCCACTATCGGGTGCCGGTGGTCGACTTCAAGGCGCAGGCGATTTACACCAACAACCCTTACGCCGGCTCCTTCCGTGGCTACGGCAACGTCCAGACCACTTATGCCACCGCGCAGCAGATGGACATGCTGGCCGACATGGTGGACCTGGACCCGCTCGAATTCCATCTCAAGAATGCGCAGATATCCGGCGAAGTCACGCCGCAGAAATCCTTCCTGCGCGAGTGCGCGCTGGTGGAATGCCTGGAAACCGCCGCCGCGGCCAGCGACTATAGCCGCAAGCGCAAGGCGTACGCAGCGGCTCGGGACAAGCCCGGCCGCTACAAGAAAGGCATCGGCCTTGCCTCCTCCATCCACAACGCCGGCGGCGCCAAGATTCACAAGTCGGATGGCATCGGCACCATTCTCAAGGTGGACGACTACGCCCGGGTGACGGTTATCACCGGCGCCTCTGAAATCGGTCAGGGCATCGATGCGGTCATCACTCTGATTGTCGCCGAAGAACTGGGCGTGCCGGTGGAACATGTGACCATCGTCAATAACGATTCCGACATTGCGCCGTGGGATGTCGGCGTGCATGCCTCGCGCACCACCTTCATCGCCGGCAACGGAACGCGCCGTGCCGCACAGAAAGCAAAGGCGCAGATCCTAAGCGCCGCCGCGAAGATGCTCAACGAGCCGGCCGGGACTCTCGAACTGCGGGGCGGTTTCGTCGTGCGCGATACGTGCGGGACGCCGTTGATCGAACTCGATCGCCTGTTGCGGCGGATGCACTTTCAGAACGTGCCGGAACTGGTGATGGTCACCGACTACTACGAACCGAACAGCGAGCCGGAAGGCGCCAAACACATCTCCGACCATTCCGCCGCGTATTCCCACGCCGTGCATATCGCCGAGATTACCGTCGACACGCTGACCGGCGAGATCAAGGTGGACAAGGTCACGGTGGCGCAGGATGTCGGCCGCGTCATCAACCGCATGGGTCTCGAAGGCCAGATCGAAGGCGGCATAGCCATCGGCCTCGGTTACGCCCTCAGCGAAAACATGCGCATCGAAAAGGGCATGCTGAGGAATCCCTGCTTCCGCGATTACAAGCTCATCACCGCACCGGAGATGCCGCCGCTCGATATGCACTTCATCGAAAGCAATTGCGCCGAAGGACCTTATGGCGCCAAGGGCATTTCCGAGTTGCCGACCATCGTCATCGCGCCGGCCATTGCCAATGCGTTGTACAACGCGACCGGTGTCCGCATCTTCAATCCGCCGATGTCGCCGGAAACGGTCGCCCGTGCCATCTTTGAGGCGAGGCAGGCCGGCAAGTAGTGCGGCTCAAGCGCGATGAAGCTGCATTACTGCGCCTGGCTGAGGGACAGCATGGGATGTGACTCGGAGCACATCGTTCTGCCGAAAGAGGTAACCAATGTGGGCATGTTGCTCGACTGGCTTTCGACCATGGACCAGCGTTTCAATAGCGCGTTTGAGTACATTGATGTCGTGCTGGTCTCGGTCAATCTCCATTACGCAGATCGCGACTATCCCGTGCAAGACGCGGACGAAGTCATTTTGTCCCCGCCGATCGCGGGTGGCTGAGTGTTGCGCCGTATATTCCTATTGAAATGGACTACTTAGCGGAGGCAGCATGAAGCGTCGCACCGTCCTCTCCCTGGAACAGGCGTTGTCAATGCCTTATGCCACGCTGCGCTTCGCGCAGCTAGGCTGGCGCGTCATCCGCATCGAGTCGACGCCCAGCGGCGAGGGCCTGCCAGGCGATCCCAACCGTTACATCGGCGCCAAGGTGGTGGATGACGACCGGCGCAGCTATTTCATCGCGCCCAACGTCGGCAAGGAAGCCATTGCGCTGAATTTGAAAGATCCCAAGGGGCATGAGATTCTGCGACGCCTGATCAAGGAACTCAATGTCGATGTCTTCTGCTGCAACACGGTGCCCAAGCGTTATGCGCAACTCGGCATCGATTACGAGAGTCTCAGCGCCGTCAAGCCCGACCTGATCTGGGCCGGAATTTCGGCCATGGGCCCAGCCTATCCGGATGCGCCCGGCTACGACCCGGTGATCCAGGCGATGGCCGGTTACATGGAACTGACCGGCCCGGCAGACGGCCCGCCGACCCTGACCGGTGTGCCGCTGATCGACCTCAAGGCCGGCGACGAGGTTTATGCCAATGTGATGCTGGCGCTGGCCGAGCGCGCCGAGACCGGCAAGGGCATGCGCATCGACGTTTCGATGCTGCAGGCGGCGGCTTCCTGGCTCATCACCACCCTGCCGCTGCTCGATTTCGATTGTGCGCCTGCCGAGATCACGCGCTGCGGCAATGAGCACCGTAAGTTCATCCCGACCAACGTCTATCCGACGTGCGACGGTTTCATTTACATGGCGATCGGCAGCGACGTGCAGTGGCAGCGGCTCACCGAGATTTCCGCCTTTGGCACGGTGGCCAACCCGCAACGCGTCACCAATGAAGGCCGCATGCGCGAGCGCGAGGCGATCCACAGCGACATGGCCCAGGTCACGAAGAACTTCACGACCGAAGCGCTCAGTGCGGAATTTCGCCGCGCCACCATTCCGCATGCGCCAATCCAGGATATTCCAGCGGTACGGGACATGGCTGCACTGCGCGACAAGCTCACGACCACCCGGACACCCGCCGGCAAGCAGATCCGTATGCAGCCCGCCGCAGTCGACATCGCCGAGGCGCCCGGTGACTTTCCATTTCCTGCCAAGTACGGCCAGCATACACTGGCGCTTTTGCGCGAGGCAGGTTACGCCGAGGAAGACTGCCGGCGTCTTAGGGAGCAAGGCATCATCAGTGGCTGAGCGAATTGAGCAACGAGTTATTTTTTGATGGAGGAGGACGTAAAATGAAATTCAAGAGCATCCCGCAACTTTTAGTCGGTCTGCTGCTCGGCTTGTCGCTGACCGCACAGGCGCAGGTGAAAATCGGCGTGATCACTTCGGCAACTGGACCGGCAGCCTTTGTCGGCATACCGCAGAAAAACACCATTGCTTTGCTGCCGAAGTCAGTCGGTAATGTCAGCATCGAGTACCTGTTTTATGATGACGCCAGTGACTCGACCCAGAGCGTAACGCTCACCAAAAAGCTGCTCAGCGAAAATATCGATGCATTCATCGGCCCCTCGGCCTCGCCTGTTGCGATGGGCGTACTGGGTTTCCTGGCGGAAGGACAGACACCGATGCTGGCGCCGGTCGGCACGCCGGCCGTGGTGCTGCCGATGGATGACAAGAAGCGCTGGGTGTTCAAGACCCACCCCAACGATGACGTGATGGGCGACGTGCTGGTCGAGCATATGACCAAGGCTGGCGTGAAGACCATCGGCTTCATAGGCCGCAACGATCCCTATGGCGAGAGCTGGTTCAAGACCATGGAGCCGATGTTCAGGAAAGCCAATATTCAGATCGTCGCCAACGAACGCTATAACCGACAGGACACCAGTGTCACCGCACAGGCGCTGAAGCTCATCGCCGCCAAGCCCGATGCCATTCTGGTGGCCGGAGTCGCGGCCGACGCTGCCTTGCCGCATGGTCAACTGGTCGATTCCGGCTTCAAAGGCAAGATCTACCAGACCCACGGCGCCGCCAGCCCCGCTTTCATCCAGATCGGCGGCAAGAAGGTCGAAGGTGCCATCGTGACTTCTCCCTGGCTGTTGGTGACCGATGAGATTCCCGATGCCGTGTCCCTGAAGAAAGTGGGGGTGGGCTATGTCAATGCCTACGAGAAAATGTATGCGAGCAAACCGCCGATTTTCGGCGCCGGTGTTTATGACGCCAGCCTGCTGCTGCAAAGCGCGATTCCCGAGGCCTTGAAGAAGGCCAAGCCCGGTACCGTGGAATTCCGCGCCGCCTTGCGCGACGCGCTTGAAGCCACCAAGGGTGTCGTGTGCAGTCAGGGGGTGGTGAACATGACTCCGCCGGACCATTCCGGCTTTGGCCAGCATGCACGCGTGCTGCTGACCATCAAGGACGGCAAATTCACCACGCTCAAGGATTGAGTGCGCTCAACGCCGTTGTATCTGCTGTGCATGAAATGAATGAGGCCGCTTAAAGCGGCCTCAATGCACTTGCGCGACAACCAGAAAATTATTTCTTCTTGGCGGCTTTCTTGCCTGCGACAGCGGACTTGAAAGTGGCGCCAGCTTTGAACTTCGGAACTGTTGTTGCCGCAATCTTGAGCGTCGCTCCGGTTTGCGGATTGCGGCCAGAGCGCGCTGCGCGCTTGGAAGCGCTGAAGGTGCCGAAGCCAACCAGAGTCACCGAGTCGCCCTTGGCGACAGCCTTGGTAATGGCGCCGACGATTGCATCAAGGGCTTTCCCGGCGGCGGCCTTGGAAATGGCGGCTTCTTTGGCTGCGACTTCAATGAGTTCGGATTTGTTCATTTGATTTCCCTTTTGAAATTGATGAAAGCCTTACGGCTACGCGATTTTACCCTCATATCTCATACACGGACATTCCCTGCATGACCTGCTTCAGTGGCTCCAACCCTTATGCATTCTGACGTTGAAGCTTGCCTGATTGCGCGCTCAGTATAGAGAAAACTCTTGTGAGCATCCATAGTTTTTGCGGTTTAGACAAAAATTATTTTTATGTTGGTTCGGCTAGCGCCCTCTGACCGTGGCGGCATCCTGGCCGAAGAGGATGCGTTTGGCTTCCTCGGAAACGGTCGGTGCGGTATTGATTTTCTGGGCAACTTCATAGGCACGTCGGGTCGCCGGCCTTTCCTTGATGGCATCGAACCAGCGCTGCAAGTTCGGAAAGTCGGCAAGATCCTGGCGCTGGCGCTTGTACGGCACGATCCAGGGGTAGCAGGCCATGTCGGCAATGGAATACTCGCCGGCGATGAATTCGCGGTCGGCCAGGCGCTTGTTGAGCACAGCGTAGAGGCGACCGGTTTCCTTGACGTAGCGGTCGATTGCATAGGGCAGGGGTTCCGGCGCGTACTGCGTGAAATGGTGGTTCTGGCCCGCCATCGGCCCCAGCCCGCCCATCTGCCAGAACAGCCATTGCAGTGCATCATTTCGTCCGCGCAGATCCTGGGGGATAAAGCGGCGGGTTTTGTCCGCAAGGTAGAGCAGGATGGCGCCGGATTCGAAAATGGACAGCCCGGCGCCGCCATCTGCGGGCGCCTGATCGACGATGGCGGGAATGCGGTTGTTCGGGGATATGCGCAGGAAATCAGGCTCGAATTGTTCTCCCTTGCCAATATTTACCGGGAGGATGCGATAGGCCAAGTTGGCTTCTTCGAGGAACATCGTGATCTTGTGGCCATTCGGCGTGGTCCAGTAATACAGGTCTATCATGGTATCTCCGTTGTTTTTGGTTTTTCGGAAGTTCGGGATTGCTGATCAGAACGGCCAGGCGCCCGAACGAAAAAACTGGAACAGGAAATAAGCGCCGCTGAGCATGGTGACATACACCAGAAGGTCGGCGAGTCGGCTGGTTTTACCGGGCTGGAGTCCGCCGCGCATGAAGAGCCAGACCAGCAGCAGTGTTCCGCCGAGCACCGGAATAGCGAGGATAGGGTGGCGCAATTCAGCGTTCCAAACCACCCCCCAGAGCTGCTCTATCCAGCCCTTTTCGCCAAAAGCGCTCCAAGTCAAACCGATCAGGCCGATCAGCACCAGTGTGAAGCAAAAGAAACTCCAGGCCTCTTTCAGGATACCCTGCATGGCGGTTCTCCCCGGAACTCAGGTGTGCTGACGTGAAGTTTAGTCGATAAACGCGTTGAGCAGGTTGGGCGGTTTGTCGCCGCTCAGGGCGGCGATCAGGTTGTCCGCGGCGAGCAGCGCCATTTTCATGCGTGTCGCCGAGGAGGCCGATCCGATGTGCGGCGTCAGCACCACGTTGTCGAGCGTGAAAAAGCGTGGGTCGAGTTCAGGCTCGGCTTCAAAGACATCCAGCCCGGCGCCGGCGATGCGCCGCGCTTGGAGCGCCTCGATCAGCGCTGCGTCGTCGACAATGCCGCCGCGTGCGACGTTGAACAGGTGCGCCGTGGGTTTCATGAGTGCCAGTTCGGCTGCGCCGATCGCGTGGTGGGACTCCGGTGTGTATGGCAACATGAGCACCAGAAAATCGGCGTTGCGCAGCAATTCATTTTTGGTCAGCCAAGTTGCATTGCATTCACGTTCGCTGGCTTCCGCCAGGCGCCGGCGGTTATGGTAGATCACGCGCATCGAGAACCCCGCTGCGCGCCGCGCTATCGCTTGGCCGATGCGCCCCATGCCGAGTATGCCGAGGGTCGCGTGATGCACATCGGTGCCCAGCCAGTCCTTGAATTTCCAGCCTTCCCAGTGACCGGCGCGAAGCCACTTGTCGGCCGCCACAATGCGTCGCGCACTTGCCAGAATCAGGCTCCAGGCGATATCGGCGGTCGTGTCGTCGAGCACGCCGGGGGTGTTGGTGGCCATCACGCCGGCACGCGAACACGCGTCGAGGTCGAAGTTGTTGTAGCCGACAGCACTGTTGCAGACCACCCGCAATTGCGGACACGCGGCCAGCAGAGGCGCATCGATCCTGTCGGTTGGCATGGTCAGCGCGCCAGCCTTGCCAGCCAGTTTCTTAACCAGTTCATCCGGTGTGAGCGGTGCATCGACAGCGTGATAATCGACTTCGAAATGTTGGCGCAAGCGCTCCACCACAGGCTCGAACACTGCGCGCGTCACCAACACTTTATGCATAGGCTTCGGTTTTTGAAGTTAATGGCAAGTACGCTGTCGATACAGGGTTGCAACCATGCGAAGCAAAGTCAGTGCCTGGAGTGATACGGAAAAGGGATTGGCCGGAAGGGGAGAGCTAACGGCAACTCTCACTAGCCACCGCGCTCTCTCCTGTATTAACGACATAGTCTGGGGCGACTTGAATCGCTTGATGGATAATAGTCAGGACAGGATCGGAACGCGGGGTGACTAATAAGAGGGGGGTCAGGACTTGACCGCACCTGGCGCTGGCTTGCTCTCCCCGGCATTGCCATTGCAGGCAAACACCAATTCCTTCTCGTCTTCGCCATAGCTGCGGGAATTGGCTTTCTCAAGAATGGTGTAACCGGCATTCTTGCAAACCGCCCCGGCTTTTTCGAGGCAGGGACCCCAATTCGCGGCACGGCATGAAGCCACATAGGCGATGCGACCAT
Organism: Betaproteobacteria bacterium; assembly: GCA_016234745.1. Classification (GTDB taxonomy): domain Bacteria; phylum Pseudomonadota; class Gammaproteobacteria; order Burkholderiales; family Rhodocyclaceae; genus JACRAR01. The sequence goes on from JACRAR010000036.1 coordinate 23,979, forward strand.
CCTTGTAGTAAATCTCGCTTGGCGCAGAGTTGGAGAAAAAGGCTGCTGGCGCAGCGCAAGCCGCAGTCATGGCCGCGACCGATAGCAATAGGATAGTGCTGGGGAGTTTCATGGGATGTACGCTGGATTGGGGTTTGGGAGCGAACGATTTTACAGTAAGCAGCAATTCACTGCTGTCCGGGTAAATCGTGAACAGGTTCCAGAATCATGCCCGTAGGCAGAATCCCCAGTCGCAGGTTTTAGCAGCAAACTGGTTGTAGTCGTTCTGTACTTGAGTGTAGGGCAGGTGACCCAAGGGCTGACTGATTTCGGTCTGCCAACCGCCTTGAATGTGGCGCAAGCTCAGCGTAGTCCTTGCCGCGGGCACGTTCAGTGGCCCACGATCTCTGCAGCACGAAACAGTTCGTCTGCCGACTGCAACGTCAGCATTTTCAGACGCACCGGGTAGTCGTCCGGCCGACTTCTCAGAAAATCGCGCACGGTCGCGGTGGCTTCGGCCGAGTTATGGCCGCCCAGCATTGCGTCGAGCCAGGTCTTGGGAAAGAAAATATCGCCGGTCTGCTGAATTTCCCGGAGCATTTCGAGACCGGGTCTGACGAGCCTCTGCGACACCTGCGCACGCAGCGGATGATGCAGATAGCGCAGGCCGTCCACCACCCACTTTTCGTGGCGGCGATTGACGCGATCAGCCAGGGACTCGAACCAGCGTTTGCGTTCGAGGGGATCGGGCGAGACCGCGGGCACTAGAAAAGCAAAGCGTTCCTTTCGCTCGGGGTTCTGGATGCGCTGCTGTTGCACCGTGAGCAGGTCATGCGCAGCATTGGTCATGCGCAACGCCAGTTCCAATGCCAGATTGATTTCGTCGGTCTCCGCCAGAGGCAGTCCGGGAAGGGTGGTTTCCCTGTTCCATACTTCATGCAGCCAGGCCAGTGTCGGAGCGGTCTGGGCGACGTTGCGCAGGGACGCGAACCAGGCTGCTTTGCGGCTCGCGGTGCCAGCTTGGTCCATGCCTTGCCGCAGGGCTTGTTCGAATCGCATCGCGCGTTGCCGGCGCTCCTCCGGCGTGAGAAACCGCCACCAGAGGCGCGTCGCGTCGTCGAGCAATTGAGTGGTCAGCTGTTCGTCATTCTCCTTGGGCAAGGCGAGCAGCGCCAGGTCAAACAAGGCCTGAGGCTTGATCTGTCGATCGAGCAGGGCATCCCAGAGGCTGATCCAGGCACTGCCGCGTGTGAGCGGATCCTCGATCATGGGCAGCGCGGTGAGCAGGTAAGCGAGGCTGCCGCGATCCAGGTGGAATTGACCATAGGCCCAGCCGGCGCCACTGGGCAAGACATAACGCGGAGCGGGCAAGCCCACTGCCTGCAGTACCTCGATCACTTCCTGCGTCAGCGCCACTGAAATTTGCTGCCGGTTCTCCGCATCTGCGATCGCGATGCGCAGTTGTTGCGGCCAAACACGCAATTTTCCGCGTGGATCGCACTGACGGAAAGCCAGCCTGGTGATATGGCCGTTGCTGATTTCGAGTTCGGTCTGGATCGATGGCAGGCCGGGTTGCTCGACCCAGACCTGGCTCCAGGCATGCAGGTCGAGCGGCGCCCGTGGCGCCAGTACATTGATGAGCTCGGGCCAGCTGGCGTTGGCGAAGGCATGGCGGTTGAGGTATTCGCGCAGGCCGTCGCGCAGCTTGTCCTCGCCCAGCAAGGCTTCGAGATGGCGCATCACCACCGGCGCCTTCTGGTAAATGATGGCGCCATACATGCTGCCGGCCTCGGCCAGATTGTCGAGATCCTGCCGGATCGGGTTGGCGCCTGGCGTGCGATCGACAGCGTAGGCGCGCGGGTAGTGGCTCAGGAAGAAACGCAGCGCGTGGTTCAGTTCCGGAAACGACGGGTTGACCATCTTGGCTGCCATGAAATTGGCGAAGACTTCCTTCATCCAGACATCGTCGAACCAGCGCATCGTGACCAGGTCGCCGAACCACATGTGGGCGACTTCGTGCGAGATCACCGCGGCGCGCGCCAGCAGCTGGTTCTGCGTGGCGGATTCGTCGAGCAGCAGGTTGTTGGCGTCGTAGAAGATGTTGCCGGCATGCTCCATCCCGCCGAACTGGAAACCCGGGATGAGGACGAAGTCGAGCTTGCCGAAGACATAGGGCAGCGCCGTGTAATCCTTCATGAAGGCCAGCGCGCGCCCGTGCAGATCGAACAGCGTCTCGCGGTTGCGCGCCAGTTTGGCCGCATCGGGTTCCCGATGGAACATGCGCAGGGTGTGCCCGCCGCGCTGGGCTGTTTCCACCTGGAACTCGCCGGCAACGAATGCGAACAGATAGGTGGGCAGGGGCGGCGTCGGACCGAAGCGCACGAAGGCCCGGTTGCCCTCGATGATGCGTTCGATCTGGGCGCCGTTGGCGGCCGATTGCCAGGCGGCGGGATGCTCGAGCGCCAGGCTCCAGCGTGCCTTGAGATCGGGTTGATCGAAGCAGGGCAGGGCGAGACGGGCCCTGGCCGGCACGAACAGGGTGTACATGTAGTTTGAGTTGCGGTTGAGCGGCGCATCACCGGCACGGAAGACGATGCGCAGGGTATTGGCGCCCTTGGCCAGCGCTGTGGATGAAATGACGATATGTCCTTTGACATGGGCGTAGCTTGCTGCCTGCCCGTTTGTCTCGACGGCAAAAACGTGATCCGGCCCCGGCTCGAAATCGAGTACCAGGGGCTCACGGGCATCCGCGAGCATGAAGCGGATGGTATTGCTGCCGGTAATCGGTTCGGTCAGCGCATCGGGAATCGACAAGGAGAGCGAGTAGCTCAGATTGCTGAGCATTTCCGCACGGCGTTGCGCCAGATTCAGGGAAACCCCTGTGGCGGGATCCGCTGTCTGCGCCTTCGCCGCGCCGATGCAGAACAGCAGGAAGCATGCGCAGAGGGTATGCGCGATTCCGGTCCGCATCAGATATGCAGCACTTCCAGCAATTCCTGCTCAAGCCGCACCAAAGTGGCGGTTTTCGACAATTCGCTGCCGCTGATGAGGAAAGTGTCCTCGACGCGTTCGCCGAGCGTGGCGATTTTTGCAGTATGCAGGTCGACACCATGCCGCGCCAGGACCAGTGCGATCGAATACAGCAGGCCGGGACGGTCGGCGGCGACCAGGGACATGACGTAGTACTGGTTTTTCTCGTCGGGACGGATGCTGATTTCCGGCGTGATCGGAAAGTGCCTCACCTGGCGCGACAGGCGGCCGCTGACGGGCGGCCCGAGGGGAGGACGCTTGACCAGGTGCTCGGCCAGATCGTGCTCCAGCAATGCCGCCACGTCACGGTAGAGCAGATGCTCGCCCGGATCGAGCAGGGCGAAGCTGTCCAGCGCATAGCCATGGCGCGTCGTGTGGATTTTGGCGTCGGCGATCGAATAACCGAGGCGCGCAAAAACGCCGCAGAGCCGCGCAAAGAGCTCGGGCTGGTCGGGAACATACACCATCACCTGCAGGCCCTCGCCGGCCTGGTTGAGTCGCACCTTCACCACGGGTTCGTCGGCATCGGGGCGGTAGTAGAGCACGCGGGTATGCCAGGCGATTTCATCCGCGGCGTGGCGCATGAAATACACCGTATCGAGTTGTTCCCAGAGATCCTCCTCGATCCCTGGGCGCAGGCCGTGGAAGCGCAGGATGCCGCGCGCTTCTTCCTGGCGGCCGGCCAGGCCGAGTGCCTGTTGCGGTGTCGAGCCGGAGAGCAGGCGCCGCGTCATGGCATAGAGATCCTCAAGCAGCTTGCCTTTCCAGGCATTCCACACCTTGGGGCTGGTGCCGCGGATGTCGGCCACGGTGAGCAGGTAGAGCCCGATCAGATTGCGTTCGTTCTTGACCAGGCCGGCAAAATCGCGAATCACCTCCGGGTCAGCAAGATCCTGTTTTTGCGCGACGGCCGACAAGGTCAGGTGGTGCTCCACCAGGAATGCCACCAGATCCGTGTCTTCTGCAGCGATACCGTGTTCCTTGCAGAATTTGCGCGCGTCGGCGATCGCCAGCTGGGAGTGGTCGCCGCCGCGCCCCTTGGCGATATCGTGGAACAAGGCGGCGACATACAGCAGCCAGTGGCGCTCGAATCCCGCGACGAGCCGGCTGCACAGCGGGTACTCGTGGGCGAACTCCGGCATGGTGAAGCGCCGCAGGTTGCGCACCACCTGCAGGATGTGCTGGTCGACGGTGTAAACATGAAACAGGTCATGCTGCATCTGCCCGACCACCTTGCCGAAAGCCGGCAGGTAATGGCCGAGGATGTCGTACTGGTTCATGCGCCGCAATTCGTGCACGATGCCGCGCTTTTGCTGGAACAGCGAGAGGAACAGCGCCCGGTTGTCCGGATCGCGGCGGAACTTGGCGTCGATGCAGCCACGTGCGCGCCACAGGGCGCGCAGGGTGCGCGCACTCATGCCCTTGAGTTCGGAGCGCTGCTGCAGCAGCAGAAAGCTCTTGAGGATGGCAGGCGGATGTGTTTCGAAGATGTCCTCGCTGCGCACGTCCAGCATTTCGCGGTCCATCTGGAAGTGCTCGTCGATGTAGATCGGGGCGGCTCGATGGCCGGGAAATATCCGTTCGCCCAGGTTCTGCAGCAGGATGGTGTTGAGCTGTGTGATGTGCTTGGCGTTGCGGTAGTAGCGCTGCATCAGCAGTTCGGAGGCGCGCTTCACTTCGCTGCGCTCGATCCCGAACAACTGCGCCAGGGCTTCCTGATAGTCGAAGATGAGCTTTTCCTCGCGGCGCTTGGCAAGATAGTGCAAGCGGATGCGGACATGCCGCAGGAAAGTCTCGACGCGCTCGAGCTGCACGGCTTCGGCCTGGGTAATCACGTCATTTCGGGCCAGTTCGCGCCAGGTGCCGCCTGTACCGGCGGCGCGGGCGATCCACAGGATGATCTGCAGATCGCGCAAGCCGCCGGGACTTTCCTTGCAGTTCGGTTCCAGGCTGTAGGCGGTGTCGTTATGGCGGGCGTAGCGTTCTTCCTGTTCGAGTTGCTTGGCCTCGAAGAAGGCCTGCGGATCGAGATGGTCGCGCAGGCGGGTGGTGAACTCGGTGAATGTTTTGCGGTTGCCCTCGAGCAGCCGGGCTTCCAGCAGGCTGGTCTGGATCGTGATGTCGCGCTGCGCTTCCTCGACACATTCGGCAATGTTGCGCACGCTGTGGCCGACTTCGAGGCCGATGTCCCAGAGCAGGCCGATGGTCTGCTCGATGCGGGCGTCATGCTTGTCATCAAGGTCGTCAGGCAGCAGCAGGAGCACGTCCACATCGGAGGCCGGAAACAGTTCGCCACGGCCATAGCCGCCGACGGCAGCCAGGCAGAGGCCCTTGGGCAGCGAAAGATGGCGCCAGATTTGGCGCAAGGCATTGTCGACCAGAACCGCACGCCCGCGCAGCATGGCGGCAGCATTGCCCTTGCGGGCATAGCTGGTGCGCAACTCCTCCTGACCGTCGCGCAGTTCCTGGCGCAGGTGCGCCACCAATGTGCGCGTCAACTCTGGCGAGGGGTGCTCCTCAGCGATTGAGGGACGAGCGGGTGGCGCCATGCGTCAAACGAAATCAGGCTTGGGCGGTGCGCCATGCGACAGCGTCAATACCTCATGACCGGTTTCGGTCACAAGTAAGGTGTGCTCCCATTGTGCGGAGAGGCTGCGGTCCTTGGTGATGATGGTCCAGCCGTCGGGAAGCTCCGAAATCGCGGCTTTACCGGCGTTGATCATGGGCTCGATGGTGAAGGTCATGCCCGCCAGCAATTCGATGCCGGTTCCGACCTTGCCATAGTGCAGCACCTGGGGCTCTTCGTGAAAGTTGCGGCCGATGCCGTGGCCGCAAAATTCGCGTACCACCGAGAAGCCGTTGGTTTCGGCATGTTTCTGGATGGCGGCGCCGATATCGCCCAGCCTGGCGCCGGCGCGCACCTTGCTGATGCCCAGCCAGAGACATTCATGGGTGACCGTGCACAGCCGCTTGGCCAGGATCGATGCCTCGCCGACCACGTACATGCGGCTGCTGTCGCCGTGGTAGCCGTCCTTGATGGTGGTGATGTCGAGATTGACGATATCGCCTTTCTTGAGCGGCCGTTCGTTGGGCACGCCATGACAGACCTGATGGTTGATCGAGGCGCAGATCGATTTGGGAAAGGGGGCGTAGCCGGGGGGGGCATAGTTGAGCGGCGCCGGGATGCAGCCTTGCACATCCACCATATACACATGGCAGAGCCGGTCGAGTTCGGCAGTGGTGACCCCGGGCTTGACGAAGGGTTCGATATAGTCGAGCACTTCGCCGGCCAGACGTCCGGCAATCCGCATTTTTTCTATTTCTTCAGGTGTCTTGAGGCTGATGCTCATTGCCGGCAGAGGGTTGACCAAGACATTCAATTTTACCTGCTGCCGGATCAATTGGCTTGTGGGCTAGGCAGAAAAACCGCTATAATTGCGCCGGTTACGCACCAATTCAGAGCATTTTCGGGGCGTGGCCAATAACGTACCAAATCCACACGTCCGGCGCCGAAAGGGTGGCTCTTGTTGAAAGAGCAACACGGCTGGGCGGCGGTTTTAACCCTATTCGGAGATAGAAAATGTCTACAAGCATGCGCGAAATGCTGGAAGCGGGCGTCCATTTCGGACACCAGACCCGTTTCTGGAACCCGAAAATGGCACCTTTCATTTTCGGCCACCGCAACAAGATTCACATCATCAATCTGGAAAAGACCCTCGCCAAGTACCTGGAGGCGATGGCTTTCATCCGCAAGCTGGCCGCCAAGAAAGGCACGGTCCTGTTCGTCAGCACCAAGCGCCAGGCGCGCGAGATCATCGCCGAAGAAGCACAGCGCGCCGGCATGCCTTTTGTCGACGAGCGCTGGCTCGGCGGCATGCTCACCAATTTCAAGACGGTCAAGCTTTCGATCAAGCGCCTCAAGGATCTCGAACAGATGACGACCGACGGCTCGTTTGAGCGCATGACCAAGAAAGAAGCGCTGACCTCGCGTCGCGAACTCGAGAAACTGCAGAAGAGCATGGGCGGCATCAAGGACATGCCGGGCCTTCCCGATGCCATCTTCGTGATCGATGTCGGATTCCACAAAATCGCCGTGACCGAGGCGGGCAAGCTCGGCATACCGGTAGTCGGCGTCGTCGACACCAACCACTCGCCCGAAGGCGTCAATTACCTGATCCCGGGCAATGACGATTCGAGCCGTGCCATCCGTTTATATGCGCGCGGCGTTGCCGATGCGATTCTCGAAGGGCGCAGTCAGTCAATCAACGAACTGGTGCAGGTGATGGCCGGCGAGGACGAGTTCGTCGAAGTCGAGGAAGAATCGGAATCCTGAGCGGGATTTTTCTGGATAGGAAGCTGAGGCCGAAGCGAGCCAGCTCCCTGTGAGTTAATGAATATTGATGGAGTAGAGCAATGGCGGAAATAACCGCAAGCATGGTCAAGGAACTGCGCGAGAAGACCGACGCGCCGATGATGGAATGCAAGAAGGCGCTGACCGAAGCCAATGGCGATCTGGCCAAGGCCGAGGAAATCCTGCGCGTCAAACTGGGCAACAAGGCGACCAAGGCCGCGAGCCGCATCACGGCGGAAGGCATGGTGGGACTGTATCTCTCCGCCGACCGCAAGCTGGGCGTGCTGGTCGAGGTCAATTGCGAAACCGACTTCGTGGCCAAGAACGATGATTTCCAGGCTTTCGCCAAAGCTGCGGCCGAGTTGATCGCCAAGGACAATCCGGCCGATGTCGCAGCGTTGTCGGCCCTGAACATGGGTGCCGCGACGGTCGAGGCGACGCGCACCGCGCTGATCGGAAAGATTGGCGAGAACCTGTCGATTCGTCGTTTCACCCGGGTCGTGGCCCAGGGCACGCTGACCAGCTATGTCCACGGCGGCAGCAAGATCGGTGTGCTGGTCGATGTCAGCGGAGGTGACGAGCAACTGGGCAAGGATCTGGCGATGCATATCGCCGCCGCCAAGCCAAAGTCGCTGGATGCTTCCGGCGTTCCCGCCGAATTGGTGGAGACCGAAAAACGCATCGCCGTCGAGAAGGCGCGCGAAGCCGGCAAGCCGGAGGCGATGCTGGAGAAAATTGCCGCCGGCAGCGTGCAGAAATACCTCAAGGAAGTCACCTTGCTCGGCCAGATTTTCGTCAAGGACGACAAGTTGACGATCGAGCAATTGCTGAAAAACAAGGCCGCGAAGGTTGCCGGGTTCAGCCTGTATATCGTTGGTGAAGGTCTGGAGAAGCGCAAAGACGACTTTGCCGCAGAAGTCGCTGCGCAAGCTGCCGCGGCGGCTGCCAAGAAGTAGAACCGAGAAGGCCTCGCGCAAGTTCGTCCAATCCATGCCTGCTGCTGCCTATCGTCGCATTCTGCTCAAGCTCTCGGGCGAAGCCTTGATGGGCGACGATGCCTATGGCATCAATCGCGAGACGATCAAGCGCATTGTCGGCGAGATCGGCGCGGTCGCGGTGATGGGTGTCGAGATCGCCGTGGTCATCGGCGGCGGCAACATCTTTCGCGGCGTGGCCGGCACTTCGACCGGAATGGACCGCGCCACCGCCGACTACATGGGCATGCTGGCCACCGTGATGAACGCCATGGCGCTGGCCGATGTCATGCGCCAGTCGGGGCTCGACAGCCGGGTGCAATCGGCGCTGAATGTCGAACAGGTGGTGGAGCCGTACATCCGCGGCAAGGCCATCCGCTACCTGGAGGAGGGAAAAATTCTGGTGTTCGCCGCAGGCACCGGCAATCCGTTTTTCACCACGGATACCGCTGCCGCCCTGCGCGGATCGGAAATCGGCGCCGAGATCGTGTTGAAGGCAACCAAGGTCGATGGCGTGTATTCCGCGGACCCGCTCAAGGATCCGAATGCCACGCGCTACAACCGCATCAGCTTCGACGAGGCCATCAGCCGCAACCTCAAGGTGATGGATGCCACGGCGCTGGCGTTGTGCCGCGATCAGAAGCTGCCGATCGTGGTGTTCTCGATATTCAAGGAAGGGGCGCTGAAGCGCGTGGTGATGGGCGAAGACGAAGGAACCATGGTGCATTGTTAGGAGACCGGAATGATCGCTGAAATCAAGAAAACCACCGAACAGAAAATGCTCAAGTCCATCGAGGCCTTGAAGCACGACCTGGCCAAGGTCCGGACCGGACGTGCTCATCCAGGCATTCTTGATCACGTGCAGGTCGATTACTACGGCACCATGACGCCGATCAATCAGGTCGCCAACATCACCCTGATCGATGCCCGCACCATCGGCGTGCAGCCCTGGGAAAAGCCCATGATCGCCAAGGTCGAGAAAGCCATCCGCGACTCCGACCTGGGCCTGAACCCGTCCAGCCAGGGCGACATGATTCGCGTGCCGACGCCGGCGCTGACCGAAGAGCGGCGCCGCGATCTCATCAAAGTGGTCAGGCACGAGGGCGAGAACGCCAAGATCGCGGTGCGCAACCAGCGGCGCGACGCGATCGCCCACCTCAAGGAGGCGCTCAAGAAGAAGGAAATCCCCGAGGACGACGAGCACAAGCTGCAGGATGAGATTCAGAAGCTGACCGACAAGTTCGTGATAGAAATCGACCACATGATCGCGGACAAGGAAAAGGATTTGATGGTCATCTGACCGGCGTGGCCATCGTGGCCATTGTGGTAAACGCGGGTTGCGGGTTTCCCAAGAACCTGGAGGGATGATGGCGTGAGTTTGTTCTCAAGTTCCACCCAGACCGTCCCTGATACCGGGGGAGTTCCCGGGCATGTTGCGATCATCATGGATGGCAACGGTCGCTGGGCCAAGAAGCGTTTCCTGCCCAGAATCGCCGGTCACAAGAGCGGCGTCGAAACGGTGCGCACGGTGATCAAGGCGTGTATCGAGCGCGGTGTCGACTATCTGACGCTGTTTGCGTTCAGTTCCGAGAACTGGCGCCGGCCACCCGAGGAAGTGATGTTTCTCATGGGCCTGTTCCGGCGCGCGCTGGAAGAGGAAGTGACCAAGATTCACGCCAACGGAATCCGGTTGCGGGTGATTGGCGATCTGTCGCGGTTCGAACCGAAAATTGTCGAACTGATCCGCCGCAGCGAGGCTTTGACCGCAGATAACACGCGATTGACGCTGACGATTGCGGCGAATTACGGCGGCCGCTGGGATATCCTGCAGGCCGTCGAGCGCATGCTGGCGGCGCATCCCGAGAAACGTGAAAACTTTCAGGAGGGTGATTTCGCCCCTCACCTAGCCATGGCCTACGCCCCCGAACCGGACCTGTTCATCCGCACCGGCGGCGAGCAGCGCATCAGCAATTTCCTGCTCTGGCAACTGGCTTATACCGAGTTTTATTTCACCGACAAGCTTTGGCCGGAATTCGATGCCGCCGTCCTGGATGAGGCGATCGCCTCTTATCGAGGTCGCGAGCGGCGTTTTGGACGCACCAGCGAGCAGCTGCACGTCGAGCGCGAACCGAAATCGATCTCCGAACCGAAGCCGACCGCCCAGGCCCCTGAATTTTCAGTCCACAACCAAGATGCTTAGGACGCGGGTCATCACCGCGCTGATCCTGGCCGCAGGACTTCTCGTTGTATTGTTCTTGTTGCCTCGCGCTGCCGCGGTAGCGGCATTCTCGATGGCAGTTGCCGTTGCCGCCTGGGAATGGGCCGGATTGTTGCGCGCCGGGTCGCGTAGCCGAATGTGGTTTGGCGTCCTCACCTTGCTGCCATGCGTTGCCTTGTATCTCGTCGGCATGCCCATGCCGCTGTTGCTCGGACTCTGGTGCCTGGCGCTGGTTTTCTGGTTGTTGCTGGTGCCAGCATGGTTTCGTCAGCGCTGGGCCTTGCGGGCCAATCTCCCGGGCTTCCTGGTCGGCTGGTTGCTGCTGATTCCGAGCTGGGCAGGCATGGTGATGCTGTACTCTTACAGTGCCTGGTTACTGCTTGCGGTGCTAGCCCTGGTCTGGGTGGCCGACATCGCCGCCTATTTCAGCGGACGCGCATTCGGCCGTCGCAAGCTGGCGCCGACGATCAGCCCGGGCAAGACCTGGGAAGGTGCGCTGGGCGCGGCGTTGGCGGTAGTCATCTATGGTTTCGTGATCGGACTTATCAGCGGCAAGCTGTCGCAACTGACCCTGCCGCAAATCCTGCTGGCAGGGCTTGGCCTGCTGCTGCTTACCGCAATCAGCATATTCGGCGACCTGTTCGAGTCGCTCGCCAAACGCCAGGCCGGACTCAAGGACAGCAGCGGTCTGCTGCCCGGGCATGGCGGCGTGCTCGACCGCATCGACAGCCTCACTTCGACCTTGCCCTGCACGGGGTTGATCATGATGTTGATCGCCTGACATGACGACAAGACAAGGCTTGGCGATCCTCGGCGCCACGGGCTCGATCGGGCAGAGCACGCTGGATGTGGTTTCGCAACATCCCGACCGCTTCGAGGTGATTGTCCTGACAGCGAATTCACGGCTGGCGGAGCTCTCGCGATTGTGTCTGCGCCACCGGCCGCGCTACGCCGTGGTGGGTAGTCCCGAAGATGCGCTGAAGCTGGAAAAAGCGCTGCGGGCCGCAGGCCTTGCCACCGAAGTGCTGGCCGGACCCGAAGCTTTGGCGCAGGTGGCGGCGTTGGCCGAAGTGGATAGCGTGATGGCGGCCATTGTCGGCGCGGCCGGACTGGCGCCCACCCTGGCGGCGGTGCGCGCCGGCAAGCGGGTGCTGCTGGCCAACAAGGAAGCACTGGTGATGGCCGGCGCCTTGTTCATGGCCGAGGTCCGGCGCGGCGGCGCAACCCTGCTGCCGGTCGACAGCGAACACAACGCGGTGTTCCAGTCGATGCCGGCGGATTATGCCGGCGCATTGGCCGACAAGGGCGTGCGCCGAATTTTGCTGACGGCCTCGGGCGGGCCGTTTCGCACCATGACTCTGGAGCAGATGGCCGCGGTGACGCCGGCGCAGGCCTGCGCCCATCCGAACTGGAACATGGGACGCAAGATTTCGGTCGACTCGGCCACCATGATGAACAAGGGTCTGGAAGTGATTGAGGCGCACTGGCTTTTCAACGCGCCGGCCGAGAAGATCGACGTGGTGATCCATCCGCAGAGCGTGATTCATTCGCTGGTGGAATATGCCGACGGCTCGGTGTTGGCGCAACTCGGCAATCCCGACATGCGCACGCCGATTGCCCATGCCCTGGCCTATCCGGAACGCATCGAAGCGGGAGTGACGCCGCTTGACATGTTCACCATCGGCCAGCTGACATTTGAACGTCCCGACAATCAGCGTTTTCCCTGCTTGCTGCTGGCTTACCGCGCCTTGCGTGCTGGCGGCAGCGCTGCGACTCTGTTGAACGCCGCCAATGAAGTGGCGGTCGCCGCATTCCTCGGTGGACAATTGCCTTTTCTGCGCATCGCCGATGTCATCAAGGCGGTGCTGGACCGGATTCCCGTCGCGGGCTTGTCCGATCTGGATGCCGTGATGACGAGCGATGCCGAGGCACGCACGGCTGCAGCGGCCTGCGTGGCCGCCTGGTCGTGAGCGGCAACTTCATTTTCTATTTGGCTGCCTTTGCTGTGGCCCTGGGCGTGCTGATCGTGGTGCACGAACTGGGGCATTTCCTGGTTGCACGCCTGTGCGGGATCAAGGTCCTGCGCTTTTCGGTTGGCTTCGGTCGGGTGTTGTTGGCAAGATGTTATGGCGCTGATCGGACCGAGTGGGTGATCTCGGCTTTTCCGCTGGGCGGTTATGTCAGGATGCTCGACGAACGCGAAGCGCCTGTCGCAGAGCATGAACTCGGGCGGGCCTTCAATCGCCAGGCGATCTGGAAGCGCATCCTGGTTGTCGGCGCCGGGCCTGCGGCGAACCTGCTGCTGGCATTGTTGCTGTATTGGGTACTGTTCATGCATGGCATGGAGGAACTGCGCCCGATACTCGCCGCGCCGCCTGCCGCGACAGTTGCAGCGAGAGCCGGCGTGGAAGAAGGCGAGACCGTGCGCAGCATCAACGGCAAATCTGTGCTCACCTGGCAGGAATTGCGCTGGGAACTGCTGCAAGCTGCACTGGACCGGACCCCGACGAAACTTGAAGTCATCAATTCCCGCCAGGAAATCAGTGATCGCAATCTGGATCTGCAGGACATCACCGAAGCCGATCTCGATGCCGACCTGCCGCCGCGTCTTGGACTCAAGCCCTATCGGCCGCGGCTCCAACCCATCATCGGCGTTGTCAGCCCGGGGTCCGTCGCCGAGCAGGCCGGACTGCGTGGCGGCGACGAAGTCGTGAGCATCGACGGTCAATCCATCCAGTCCTGGAATGAAGTCGCAGCCCGAATCCGCTCAGCGGCGGGAACGGCATTGCAGCTGGAGTTGCGGCGCGGTGCCGAGCATGTGAACCTGCAGGTCACGCCGGTTGCGGCGATGGACGGCAATCAAAGCGTCGGTCGCATCGGCATCATGGCGCGGGAAGATCCTGCGCTGCGCGCCCAACTGACGGTGGTAGTGCAGTATCCGGTGCTGACCGCCCTGAGCAAGGCATGCGCACAAACCTGGAGCATGTCGACGTTCAGCCTGAAAATGATCGGGCGCATGCTCATCGGCGATGTTTCCTGGAAAAATCTCAGCGGCCCGGTGACCATTGCCGATTATGCCGGCCAGTCGGCCCGGCTCGGCCTGCCTTACTACCTGAAATTCCTCGCGCTCATCAGCATCAGCCTCGGTGTGCTCAATCTGCTGCCAATACCGATATTAGATGGCGGTCATTTATTGTATTATATGGTCGAGATTATCAAAGGCGGCCCACTCTCCGAGCGGGTTATGGAAATCGGTCAGAAAATTGGCTTGTCCCTGCTGATGATTCTGATGGCATTGGCCTTCTATAACGATATCAACCGCTTCGTTTCCGGATAGCAGAATGAAGAAAAATCTGATCGCTGGACTGGTCGCTGCGATGTTTGCGACATCGGCCTCCGCTATCGAGCCGTTTGTCGTCAAGGACATTCGCGTTGAGGGAATCCAGCGTACTGAGGCTGGCACCGTATTCAGCTATCTGCCGGTCAAAATCGGCGATACGATGACCGATGAAAAGGCGGCGCAAGCGATCAAGGCGCTGTTTTCAACGGGATTTTTCAAGGATGTCCGGCTCGAAGTCGAGGGCAGCCTGTTGGTGGTGCTGATCGAGGAAAGGCCGGCGATTGCTTCGGTCGATTTCACCGGTTTGAAGGCTTTCGAGAAGGACCAGATACTCAAGGGCCTGCGCGAGGTGGGACTGGCCGAATCGAGAATTTTCGACCGCGCCCTGGTCGAAAAAGCCGAGCAGGAACTCAAACGGCAGTACCTGACGCGCGGTTACTACGCGGTGAATGTGACGACCACCGTGACGCCGCTGGAGCGCAATCGGGTTGGCATCAACTTCAACGTCGATGAAGGCGAGATCGCCAAGATCAGGCAGATCAGCATCATTGGCGCCCAGGCCTTTCCTGAAAGCGAGTTGCTCGACCTGTTCCAGTTGCACACGCCGAACTGGATGTCCTGGTATACCAAGAACGACCAGTATTCGAAACAAAAGCTTTCCGGCGATCTCGAAAACCTGCGTTCGAATTATCACAATCGCGGCTATCTGGAGTTCAACATCGACTCCACCCAAGTCTCGATCAGTCCCGACAAGCTCGATATCTACATCACGATAAATATCACCGAGGGAGAAAAATTCACCGTTTCCTCAATCAAGCTGGCGGGGGATCTGCTGCTGCCGGAAGAGGAACTCAGGAAACTCGTTACGCTCAAGACCGGCGAAACTTTTTCGCGTGAGAAACTGACCGAGACCACCAAGCAGATCAGCGAGCGCCTGGGCAATGACGGCTATGCCTTCGCCAACGTGAATGCCGCACCGGAACTGGATCGCAAGACCAATCAGGTCAATTTCACCATTTTCATCGATCCCGGCCGCCGCGTTTATGTGCGCGAGATCAACGTCAGCGGCAATACCCGCAGTCGCGACGAAGTCGTTCGGCGCGAACTGCGCCAGCTTGAGTCGAGCTGGTACGACGGCGAGAAGATCAACCGGTCGCGCACCCGGGTCGACCGCCTCGGCTATTTCGAGGACGTGACCGTGGAAACGCCGGCCGTGGCGGCCACCACCGACCAGGTCGATGTCAATCTGAGCGTCAAGGAAAGACCCACGGGCAGCATCATGGTGGGTGCCGGTTTCTCGAGTTCGGAAAAGCTGGTTCTATCCGCCTCGATCCAGCAGCAGAATCTGTTCGGCAGCGGCAAGACCATCGGCGCGCAAATCAATACCAGCCGGGTCAACAAGGTCTATTCTTTCTCCTACACGGATCCGTATTACACCGTCGATGGCATCAGTCGCGGCTTCGATGTGTACCGGCGCAAGACCGACACCAGTTCGCTCAGCACTGTGGGAACCTACGGTAGTTCGTCGTACGGCGGCGGGGTGCGCTACGGCCTGCCGATCGCCGAGGATGACTACATCAGCGTCGGACTTGCGGTCGACTCGACCAAGCTGACCATCGATTCGACCAGTCCGACCATTTACCAGCAGTATGTAAATACCTTCGGCTCCGCCAGCACCACCCTGCTTGGAACGGTCGGGTGGCTCAAAGAAACCATAGACAGCCGGCTGTATCCGACCAAGGGTGCGTCGGATCGCCTGTTCGGCGAAATTGGCCTGCCCGGAGGCAGTCTGCATTACTACCGACTGACCTATCAGCACCAGCATTTCATTCCCTTGCCGATGTTTTCCAAGAAATTCACCCTGATGCTCAATGGCGAACTGGGTTATGCCGATGGCTATGGCGCAAAGCCGCTGCCTTTCTTCAAGAATTTTTATGCCGGAGGTATCGGCTCCGTACGCGGTTACGATATTAGTTCGCTTGGTCCGCAGGACCCTGCGACCGGCTACAGCCTGGGCGGCAATCGGCGCGCGATCGGCAACGCAGAGTTGCTCTTCCCTTTGCCCGGCACCGGCCAGGACAAGTCATTGCGGCTGGGCTTCTTTGTCGATGGCGGTCAGGTCTGGAGCAAGCAGCAGCAAATCTCCATGGGCGACGTTCGCTACAGCGCCGGCTTCTCGCTGTCCTGGTCGTCGCCGATGGGTCCGCTCAAATTCAGCATCGCCAGTCCGCTCAACGACAAGCCAGGCGACCGGATACAGCGTCTGCAATTCCAGTTGGGCACGATGTTCTAACCTAACGCATTCGGGAGATTCATCTTGAATAAGATACTTACTTCCTTGCTGGTGGCTGCCTGCATGCTCTGGGCCGGTTCTGTCGGGGCGGAGGTCAAGATCGGTTTCGTAAATAGCCAGCGCATCCTCAACGATGCCCCGCAGGCCGCCAAGGCCAAGAAGAAGCTGGAAAAGGAATTCGAGAAGCGCGATCAGGAACTGGTGAAGCTTTCCAAGCAATTGCAGACAACCCAGGAAAGCCTCGAGAAGAATTCCGTCGCCATGCCGGAATCCGAGCGCCGCACCAAGGAGCGTGAATTCAACGAACTGAATCGCGACTTCCTGCGCAAGCAGCGCGAGTTCAAGGAAGACCTCAATCTGCGCCAGAACGAGGAAATGGCGGCGATTTACGAGCGCGTCAACAAAGTCATCAAAGGCATCGCCGAAGCGGAAAAATACGACATTATTTTCCAGGAAGCGGTTTACGCCAATCAACGCATTGACCTGACCGACAAGGTCATCAAGGCACTCGCCGAGACAGCCAAGTAATTCGGCATCTCCGCGAGCGCCATGTCCATCATGCGTCTCGACGAAATCGTGGCACGTTTTGGCGGCAGGCTGTCCGGCGACGGCAGCCGGGTGGTCCGGCAGGTGGCCACGCTGGAGCGTGCCGGCCCCGAAGAAATCAGTTTTCTCGCCAATCTCAAGTACCGCTCCAAACTCAGCGACACCCGCGCCGGAGCGGTGATCATGTCCGAGGAACTCGCCCGGCACAGCCCGGTGCCGTGCATCGCCTGCGATCATCCCTACCTGTACTTCGCCAGGGTGGCGCAATGCCTGAATCCCGTCGCCATTGCCCAAGGCGGAATACACCCGGCGGCTACGGTTGAAACCGATCTCCCCGCCAGCGTCAGCGTTGCCGCCGGTGCCTATATCGGCCCCGCGGTGCGCATCGGCGAGCGCTGCCGGATTGGCCCGGGCTGCGTAATCGGCCCGGGAGCGGAAATCGGCGACGATGCGCTGCTGCACGCCAATGTCACCATCTATGGCGGCTGCCGCATCGGCGCGCGGGCCATTCTGCACTCGGGTGCCGTGATCGGCGCCGACGGTTTCGGTTTCGCGCGCGAACCGGAGGGCGAGCGCGCCGGTGCCTGGGTCAAGATTCCGCAGATCGGTGGCGTCATCATCGGCGACGATGTTGAAGTCGGCGCGAATACCACGATCGACCGGGGTGCCCTGGATGACACCGTGATCGAGGATGGCGTCAAGTTCGACAACCAGATCCAGGTTGGCCACAACGTCAGGATCGGTGCGCACAGCGCTTTTGCCGGCTGCGTCGGAATCGCCGGCAGCGCCAGCATCGGGCGACGCTGCACGGTGGGCGGCGGCGCCATCATTCTCGGCCATCTGACCATCGCCGACGACGTCAACATTTCCGCAGGAACCCTGATCGCCAAATCGATTCCGAAGCCCGGCAACTACACGGGCGCCGTGCCGTTCCTGGAGCACGGAGAATGGCTCAAAAATTTTGCCCGCCTGCGCCAACTGGATGACCTGGCGGATAGAATACGCGCCCTTGAGGCGCAACTGAAAGATCTGGCGGCCAGTACCGCGAAACCGGAGGAAACGACTTGAACGCGATGGACATTCACCAAATCCTGGAGCATCTGCCGCATCGCTACCCGTTTCTGCTGGTCGATCGCGTCCTTGAATGCGTTCCCGGAGAGCGCATCCTGGCGCTGAAAAACGTCACGATCAACGAGCCTTTCTTCCCCGGTCATTTTCCCCATCATCCGGTGATGCCCGGCGTGCTGATTCTCGAGGCGCTGGCCCAGACGGCGGCGATCTTGTCATTTCAGACCATGGGAGTGAAACCCGATGACAAATCGGTGTATTACTTTGTCGGCATCGACGGCGCGCGCTTCAAGAAACCGGTCAGCCCGGGCGACCAGTTGATGCTCTCGGCGTCGATCCAGGCCAACCGGCGCGGCTTGTGGAAGTTTTCGGCACAGGCATCCGTGGATGGACAGGTTGCCACCGAGGCCGAACTCATGTGTACGGTCCGCAGCATCGAATGACGATTCCGGCAATACATCCCACCGCGATTGTTCATCCTGGTGCCAAACTGGGCAGCCGGGTCGAGGTGGGCGCTTATTCCCTTATCGGCGAGCATGTCGAAATCGGCGACGGTACGCGTATCGGCCCGCATGTCGTGGTCGGCGGCCATACCCGCATCGGCTGTGATAACCGCATCTTCCAGTTCTCATCCATCGGGGAAGAACCGCAAGACAAGAAATATGCCGGCGAGCCGACCCGGCTGGAAATCGGCGACCGCAATACCATCCGCGAGTTCTGCACCTTCAATTGCGGCACCGTTCAGGATGCCGGTGCGACCCGCCTTGGTGATGACAACTGGATCATGGCCTATGTCCATCTGGCGCACGATTGCCAGGTCGGCAACCAGACCATCTTTGCCAACAACACCCAACTCGCGGGCCATGTCCATGTTGGTGATTGGGCCATCCTCGGGGGCTTTACAGTGGTCCATCAGTTCGTTCGCATCGGCGCCCACAGCATGACTGCCATGGGCAGCATTTTGCTGCAGGATCTGCCGCCCTATGTGACCGCCGCGGGCAACACCGCCCGGGCGCATGGCATCAACAGCGAAGGTTTGAAGCGCCGCGGCTTCAGCGCCGCGGCGATCATGGCGATCAAGCGCGCCTACAAGATCTTGTACAAATCCGGGCTGAAGCTGGACGAAGCGCAGGCGGCAATCGCCGCCGAGAGTGCGGCGCGAAAAGAACTCGCACCGCTCGCCGAATTTATTGCCGTAGCGGGGCGCGGCATCATTCGCTAGTTTGATGAACGAGGGAAATTCTCTGCGCATCGCGATGGTGGCGGGCGAGTCGTCCGGAGACCTGCTCGGCAGCCATTTGATCGAAGCCCTTCGGCAGCATCTGCCGCAATCCCTGTCTGCGGATTTTTTCGGCATCGGCGGTCCCAAAATGGAAGCCGCCGGGTTCAAGGCCGAGTGGCCGGCGGAAAAGCTGGCGGTGCGCGGCTATGCCGAAGTCTTGCGCCATTACCGCGAAATCAGCGGCATCCGGCGCAAATTGCTCAAGCGTCTGCTGGCCGATCCGCCGTCACTGTTCATCGGCGTCGATGCCCCGGACTTCAACTTGTGGCTGGAGCAGCGACTCAAGCGTGCGGGAATCCCCACCATCCATTTTGTCAGTCCGTCGGTATGGGCGTGGCGCGGCGGGCGCATCCAGAGGATTGCGCGGGCGGTAGATCAGATGCTGTGCCTGTTTCCTTTCGAGCCGGCACTTTATGAAAAGCATGGCGTTTCGGCGACCTATGTCGGCCATCCGCTCGCCGATCTGATTCCGTTTGAACCGGACCAGGAAGCGGCCCGGGAACGTCTCAATCTGGCCCCGGATACCCTGGTGTTTGCCCTGCTGCCCGGCAGCAGGCAGTCCGAATTGCATTTCATGGCCGAAACTTTCATCGAGACCGCGAAATTGCTGCAGCTGCGCTTTCCCCAGGCGCGTTTCCTGGTGCCCTTGATCTCGCGCGAAACCCGGACGCAGTTCGAAAACGAACTTTGGCGACTGGGGGCGCAGGAATTGCAGGTGACTTTACTGTTCGGCCATGCCCACGACGCCATGGCTGCAGCCGACGCGGTTCTGGTCGCCAGCGGCACGGCGACGCTGGAGGCGGCTTTGTTCAAGAAGCCGATGGTGATTCTCTACAAGATGTCGCCATTCTCCTGGCGGCTGATGCGGCGCATGAAATACCAGCCGTGGGTCGGCCTGCCCAATATCCTTTCGCGCCGTTTTGTCGTTCCGGAATTCCTCCAGGAAGATGCCAATCCGGCCAACCTGGCCCAGGCTCTGGGCAATCTGGTGGGAGATCAGGACGTTCGGTTACGCCTTCACAAGGCGTTTACCGCCTTGCATCAGCGCTTGCGCCAGCAGACTACCGACAAGGCCGCCATTGCCATTCTGCCTGTCTTGCTCAGAGGATCTGACTCTGGCGGGTTTAATCCGGCAAACGAGTTTCCGCGCCAGGAAACAACGCAAATAAGCACGCAAATAAGCGCTACGCAAACCGACCAAGCATGCAGCCACTGATAGCCGGCGTCGATGAAGCCGGGCGGGGTCCATTGGCCGGTCCGGTTTTTGCGGCCGCGGTGATACTTGACCCGCACCGGCCGATCATCGGTCTGGCCGATTCGAAAAAACTCTCGGCACGAATCCGCGCCAGGCTCAGTCTGGAGATCCGGGAAAAAGCCAGGGCCTGGGCCATCGCCAGCAGCAGCGTGGACGAAATCGATGCACTCAACATCCTCCAGGCCAGCCTGCTCGCCATGCGGCGTGCAGTTGAAGCGCTGAACCCGATTCCCGAACAAATCCTGGTGGACGGTCTGCATTGCCCGACAGTCACCATGCCGGCGCGCGCGATCGTCAAAGGCGATGCCAGCGAGGCCTGCATCGCCGCCGCATCGATACTCGCAAAAACTGCGCGCGATGCCGAAATGCTGTATTTGCACTCAGCCTATCCCGAATACGGCCTGGATCGCCACAAGGGCTATCCTACTGCGGCGCATCTGGCGGCCTTGCGCGCGCATGGTCCGGCCGTAATCCACCGGCGCAGTTTTGCGCCAGTTACCCGCTTGCTCAAAGGAGTCATCACATGAATCTCGTCCCTCTGCTGCTCTTCCTGCATTTGCTCGGCGTCACGATCTGGGTCGGCGGCATGTTCTTCGCCTATGTCTGCCTGCGTCCGGTGGCTGCCGCCCAGCTTCAGCCGCCGCAGCGCCTGGCGCTCTGGGCGGCGGTGTTTGCGCGTTTCTTCCCCTGGGTATGGCTGGCCGTCATTCTGCTCCCGGCATCCGGATTCGGCGTCATTGTTCTTGTCGGCTGGGGCAGCGTTCCGCCGCATTGGCATGTCATGATGACGCTGGGCTTTGTCATGATGATGATTTTTGGCCATATCTACTTCGCTTCCTATCCCCGCCTGTGCCAGGGTGTGGCCGCGACGGACTGGAGCAAGGCCGGCGCAGCGCTCAACCAGATCAGAAAGATGGTCGGGATCAATCTTGGGCTGGGGTTGCTGACGATCACCGTGGCGACCCTCGGCACTTATTTCAGGCACTGAGGCATCTGCCGCCGCAAGCTGCATGAAGCTGATCGCATCCCGCGCCAATCCGAGTTTCAAACGGTTGCGTTTGCTGGCCGAAGACGTTCGCGAGCAGCGTCGGACGGGCACCGCCTTGCTGGAAGGCGCTCATCTGGTGAGTGCCTTCCGCGACAAGATCGGGCTGCCCGAGCAGCTGATCGTCAGCGAACATGGGGGCGCGCAGCCGGAAATCCGGGCGCTGTGCGACAGCCTGGAAGGCGTCGAGACCTGCCTGCTGAGCGACAACCTGTTCAAGACGCTTTCCGATCTGGTGGCGCCGACCGGCATTGCTGCGGTGATCCGCATCCCGCAAGCGGCAGCGCATCAAAGCCACGGTTCCTGCGTGTTGCTCGATGCGGTGCAGGATGCCGGCAACGTCGGCTCGATACTGCGCAGCGCGGCGGCGGCCGGCATCGCTGAAGTTTTTCTGGGAACCGGATGTGCGGGCGCATGGACCCGCAGGGTGTTGCGGGCGGCGCAGGGCGCTCATTTCGATCTCCACCTGCACGAGCAGGCCGACCTGGCGGATGTTGTGGCCAGATTTTCAGGGACTACGCTGGCGGCAACCGCCCACGCTGGGGATTCGCTGTATCGACAGGACCTCGGCGGAAGGCTGGCCTGGCTATTCGGCAGCGAAGGCAGCGGCATCTCACCGGCGCTCGAAGCCGCGGCGGCCAGGCGTGTGAATATTCCCCTGGCAATCGGCAGCAATTCCCTGAATGTCGCAGCGGCTGCCGCAATCTGCCTGTTCGAGGAACTCAGGCAAAAGAACTTCACACGCTTAGGCTGAGCAATGGAAGCTTTTCTCGTCTCCACGGGCATCGTGGCCCTCGCCGAAATTGGCGACAAGACCCAACTGCTGGCTTTCATCCTCGCGGCAAGGTTTCGCAAGCCGCTGCCCATCGTGCTGGGCATTCTTGCCGCCACGCTGGCCAATCACAGTTTTGCCGGCGCCCTGGGCACCTGGCTGACAACACTCGTGAGTCCGGCGGTGATGCGCTGGATACTCGGCGGCTCGTTCATCGCGATTGCGATATGGACGCTGATACCGGACAAGTTCGACGAGGCGGAGGCCAGGCAGAGCCGCTTCGGCGCATTCGGCACGACCCTGATTACTTTCTTCCTGGCTGAGATGGGCGACAAGACACAGGTGGCGACGGTGGCGCTGGCAGTCCAGTATCACTCGTTTTTTTGGGTTGTGGCCGGAACCACCACGGGAATGATGATCGCCGATGTGCCGGCGGTGTTTCTCGGCGATCGGTTTGCGCAGAAAATTCCGGTGCGGGTCGTGCACTTGATCGCAGCCACGTTGTTTGCCCTGCTTGGCGTGGCGACCCTGCTTGGTGCCGGCGAGTCGCTGGGCTTGTAGCGATGACTTCAAATAAGAATCTCCCCGAGTGGTCCCACGACCACGTTTTCGACAAAAGCAGCCGGGCAGCCGAGCGTGGCACCCGCATCGTCACCTGGATCACCGCAACCATGATGGTGGTCGAAATCCTCGCGGGCTGGTGGTTCAACTCCATGGCGCTGCTCGCCGACGGCTGGCACATGAGTTCCCACGCCTTCGCCATCGGCCTGAGCGCATTCGCCTACATGGCTGCTCGGCGTTATGCCCACGATCCGCGTTTTGCCTTCGGCACCTGGAAGATCGAGGTGCTGGGCGGTTTCGCCAGCGCCATCGTCTTGCTCGGCGTCGCCTTGCTGATGGTGACCGGATCGCTGGAGCGCATGTGGTCTCCCCAGCCGATCCACTATCAGGAGGCCATCGTCGTCGCCGTGCTGGGTCTGGCGGTGAACGTCGCTTGCGCCATCATCCTGGGCAATGCCCATGATCATCATGACCATGGGCATGCACACGATCATCACGGACACGGCGGTGCACATCAGCACGGCCAGGACCTCAACCTGAAGTCGGCCTACATCCACGTGGTCGCGGATGCGGCGACCTCCGTGCTTGCCATCGTGGCGCTGGCCGGCGGCTGGTGGTATGGCTGGTCCTGGCTGGACCCCATGATGGGCATTGTCGGCGCCTGCCTGGTGGCGCTCTGGGCGAAGAATCTGTTGCGCGAGACCGGCGCGGTCCTGCTCGATCGCGAAATGGATCATCCCGTTGTGGCCGAGATCCGGGAAGCCGTCGAGTCCGGCGGACCGCAGGGCGAAACCCGCATCACCGACCTGCATGTCTGGCGCGTCGGCAAGCACACCTATTCCTGCGCGCTGAGTCTGGTGACCCGGGATGAAACGCTGACCCCGTTGCATATCCGGGACCAGTTGGCGCAGCACGAAGAAATCGTTCATACCACGATCGAAATTCATCGTATCCCGTCGTCGGTGCAGTAACGCGGTCGTCGATCACGTTCACACAGACAATCCTTCCGAATCCTGCTATCGTTAAGATTGTCGGGCGAAGACTGCCCGGCGCGAATCAACGGGGGAAGATGTCACATGCATTTCGAATGGTGGCACTGGGCAGTGGCGGGAATTGCACTGATACTGGCCGAGTTGGCGGTTCCGGCTTTCGTGCTGGTCTGGTTCGGCCTGGGCGGGCTGGTCGTTGCGCTGATTGTGTTGCTGTTGCCGCAAATCGAGGTCACGGCGCAATTGTCGGCGTGGCTGATCGTCTCGGTGGCGCTGATTGTGTTTTGGTTCAAGCTGTTCAAGCCGAATTTCCACAAGACCCGGGTCGGAATGTCGGAGGCCAACCTGATCGGCGAGGTTGGACTGCTGACGCGCGAGGTTGCGCCATTTCAAAAAGGCGAAGTGAGATTCCAGAAGCCCATGCTGGGCAGCGATGTCTGGCCTTGCCTCGCTGACGAGACGATCGGGGCAGGTGCGCGCGTGAAGGTGCTGAGCGTTGAAGGCAGCTTGTTGAAAGTGGGAAAAACCTGATGGAGGACGCCATGGGTGCCGGATTTATTTTTATTGTCGCATTGCTGATATTTGCGATCGTCACGCTCGCCAAAGGGGTGCGCATCGTGCCGCAGGGCACCGAATGGATCGTCGAGCGGCTCGGCAAGTACAGCAGCACGCTGCACCCCGGTCTCAACATCATCATTCCTTACCTCGACAAGGTGGCCTACAAGCTCGTGACCAAGGACATCATCCTCGACGTGCAGGAGCAGGAAGTCATCACGCGCGACAACGCGGTGATCCTCATCAACGCGATTGCCTTCATCAAGATCACCGATCCGATCAAGGCGGTCTACGGCGTGACGGATTTTTCCGAGGCGATCCGCAACATGATCATGACCACCCTGCGCTCCATCGCCGGCGACATGGACCTCGACCAAGCGCTGTCGAGCCGCGACAAGATCAAGGCCAGACTGCGCGAGAGCATCGCCGATGAAGCCATCGACTGGGGACTCACGGTCAAGTCGGTGGAGATCCAGGATATCAAGCCCTCCGAGTCGATGGTCAAGGCCATGGAAGCGCAGGCCTCCGCCGAGCGCGAAAGAAAAGCCATGGTGACCAAGTCGGAAGGCACCAAGCAGTCGGCGATTCTGCAGGCGGAAGCGCGCCTCGAGGCGGCGCGGCGTGACGCCGAAGCCCAGATCACTCTGGCAGAAGCCAGTGCCGAAGCGATTCGCCGGGTTGCAGCCGCAATCGGCAACCAGGATGCGCCGATGCGCTACATGCTTGGGGAACGCTACCTGACGGCGATGGGCAAGCTGGCGGATTCGACCAATGCCAAGACCATCGTGCTGCCGGCGGACATCCAGGACGCCTTGCGCGGCATCCTCGGCCGCGCCCGCGGCGAATAAACCCGATTAGCTGCGGTAGCGCTGCAGGGCGCGCGCCGAAGCGAACAACGCGATGCCGATCGCGGCTGAAATCGTGGCCAGGGGATACAGTGTGCCGTCATGGCTGGCGCCGACCCAGATGCCGACGAGCAGCGCGGCGATCATCATGCAGGAG
Source organism: Betaproteobacteria bacterium (assembly GCA_016234745.1). Lineage (GTDB taxonomy): Bacteria > Pseudomonadota > Gammaproteobacteria > Burkholderiales > Rhodocyclaceae > JACRAR01. The sequence goes on from JACRAR010000036.1 coordinate 49,239, forward strand.
CCCATCAGACCCGCCGCAGCACCGGCCTGCTTGGGGAAAGGCGCGATGGCGCCGGCTTGCAGACAGGGAAAGTTGACCCCGTGCGCCAGCATGGTCAGGAACAGGCAGCCGACCACCACCGTCCAATGGTGCAGGCCGATATTCACCAGCAGCAGGAACAGCAGTCCGGCGCCGAGCGACATGCGGCTGCCCAGCGTGAAACTGCGCGTCAGGCCGATCCTGCCCAGCAGGTAGCGGCACAGGATGGTGCCCACCAGGTAACCGACGACGCCGAAGGCAAAGCAATAGCCGTAGATCTCTGTAGCTACGCCGAGCACCCGGATCAGGACAAAAGACGAGCCGGAAATAAAGGCAAAGATCGATCCATAGCTCAGCGCACCGGGCAGGGTGTAAGCCCAGAAAGTCGGATTGCGGGCGATATTGAAATAGCCGCGCGACAGGCTGCCGAACCGGGTTGCCTGCGGATTCTTGTGCTGATTGGTTTCGCTGAGCAGGCGCCATGCCGCGACGGCGAGCAGGCCGCAAAAGAACGTCTGGGCCGCGAAGGCGGCGCGCCAGCCGAAAACGATTTGCAGATAGCCGCCGAGGATCGGTCCCAGGATCGGCGCCAGCGAAAATATGCTGCTGGCCTTGGCGATCATGCGGGCGCCTTCGGCCGGTTCGAAGGCATCGCGGATGATGGCGCGCGCCACCACCACCGCCGTACAGCAGCCGATGGCCTGGACGAAGCGCCCCAGCACCAGCAGTGCGATGCTGGGCGCAAGGCCGCAGGCAATGCTGGCGGCGAGGTAGGTGAGCAAGCCGCCGAACAGCACCGGGCGCCGCCCGAAGCGGTCGGAGAGCGGGCCGCTGACGAGCTGCGCGGTGGCGAAGCCGAACACGAACAGGGACAGGGTCTGCTGCACCACGGCCGGCGTCACCGCAAAATAAGTGGCCAGGTGCGGCAGGGAAGGCAGGTAGAGATCGGTCGACAAAGGCTGCAGCATCAGGCAGCCGGTGATGAGCCAGAGGATTGTGTTCGGGGACATTGACAGACTAGGTTTTGGCACGGAGCAGGCGTCCTTTCTCGCGTTCCCAGTCACGATCTTTTTCGGCTTCGCGTTTGTCGTATTGCTTCTTGCCCTTGGCCAGACCAATGGTGAGCTTGATGCGGCCTTTCGCATAATGCAGGTCAAGCGGCACCAGGGCGTAGCCGGCGCGTTCCACCTTGCCGATCAGCTTGCGGATTTCGGCGGCGTGCAGCAACAGCTTACGCGTGCGAATCGGGTCCGTCGCGATGTGACTGGCCGTGGTTGTCAAAGGGCTGATGTGGGCGCCGATCAGGAAGACTTCCTCGTTCTTCAGCACCACGTAGGCTTCCTTGATTTGCGCCCGGCCGGCACGGATCGATTTGACCTCCCAGCCCTCCAGAGCCAGGCCTGCTTCGAAGCGATCCTCGATGAAATAGTCGTGAAAGGCTTTCTTGTTTTCGACGATGCTCATGCTGTGCCTGCAGGTAGAATGCCTCATTCTAATGCAACCCATCGCCATGGCCGTCGTCGAAAAATCCGTACTCATCAATTACAGCGTCACGCAGATGTTCGACCTCGTCGATCGTGTCGAGGATTATCCGAAGTTTCTACCCTGGTGCAGTGGCACGGACCTGCTGGAGCGCACTGAAGACAAGACTTCCGGGCGCATCCATATCAACTTTCAGGGCATCAAGGCGAATTTTTCGACCGAGAACGCCAAGCAGGTGCCGCTCTGGATGGATATCGCTCTGCGTGACGGTCCGTTCAAAAATATGGACGGCGGCTGGCGCTTCACGCCCCTCGGCGATGCGGCCTGCAAGGTGGAGTTCAGGCTGCATTACGAGTTTTCCAGCAAATTGCTCGAAAAGGTGCTGGGGAAGGTGTTCAATCATATCGCCGGGACGTTGGTGGAATGTTTCGTCCAGCGGGCGCGGCAAATCTATGGCTGAGCTTGAGAAACCTCTTGCGATCAGTAAGACCGGAATGCTGCGCGTGGAGGTGGTCTACGCCCTGCCGCAGCAGCAGGAGCTGATTTGTCTTGAACTGCCTGACGGATGCACTCTGCAGCAAGCCCTGGAAACCTCGGGCCTGCTGCAAAAATATCCGGAGATCAACCTGGCGCAGAACAAGTTCGGGATTTACGGCAAGCTGGCCCGGCTTGAAACGCCGTTGCGCGGGCATGATCGCGTCGAAATCTACCGGCCGCTGCTGGCTGATCCGAAGGAGACGCGCAAGCAGCGTGCTGCAGAGAACAAGGCGGCCAGGAAAAAAGCACCGATGTCCTGAAGCCCGTTTTGTCGGGACATTCCCTCGCGTATAATGCCGATTTGGCGCGAAGGAAAGAAGATGCGAGTACTCAACAAGGCGCTGACATTTGACGATGTCCTGCTGATTCCTGCCCACTCGACCGTATTGCCGCATGAAGTCAGCCTGAGCACGCAGCTGACACGCAGAATCCAATTGCACCTGCCTCTGGTGGCGGCCGCCATGGATACCGTGACCGAGTCACGCCTGGCGATCGCACTGGCACAGGAAGGCGGCATCGGCATCATTCACAAGAACCTGACTCCGCAGGCGCAGGCCGCCGAAGTGGCCAAGGTCAAGCGTTACGAATCCGGCGTCCTGAAGGATCCGATCACCATTCCCCCATCCATGAGCGTGCGCGAGGTGCTGGCGTTGACGCGGCTGCATCGGTTCTCCGGATTGCCGGTGGTCGAGGGCGGGCGGGTGGTGGGCATCGTCACCAATCGCGACCTGCGTTTTGAAACCAATCTCGACCAGCCGGTGCACAACATCATGACGCCGCGCGAGCGGCTGATCACGATCAAGGAAGGCGCCTCCGCGGATGAAGCCAAGGAACTGATGCACAAGCACCGCCTCGAGCGCGTGCTGGTGATCAATGACGATTTCGAGCTGCGCGGCCTGGTGACGGTCAAGGACATCCTCAAGTCCAGCGAATACCCGTATGCCTGCAAGGATGAACTCGGCCATCTGCGTGTTGGCGCCGCGATTGGCGTGGGAGCGGGTACCGAGGAGCGTGCCGCGTCGCTGGCTGAAGCCGGTGTCGATGTGCTGGTGGTGGATACTGCGCACGGCCATTCGCAGGGCGTCTTGTCGCGTGTGGCCTGGGTCAAGAAGAACTTTCCCCAGGTCGAGGTGGTCGGCGGCAACATCGCCACGGCGGAAGCGGCCAAGGCGCTGGTGGATCACGGCGCCGATGGCGTCAAGGTCGGCATCGGCCCCGGCTCAATATGCACCACGCGCATCGTCGCCGGCGTCGGCGTGCCGCAGATGACGGCCATCGACGATGTGTCCCGGGCGCTGGCCAGCAGCGGCGTGCCGATGATCGCCGACGGCGGCATCCGCTTTTCCGGGGATATCTCCAAGGCTATCGCCGCCGGCGCCAACACCGTCATGCTCGGCGGCCTGTTCGCCGGCACCGAGGAGGCGCCTGGTGAGACCGTGCTGTTCCAGGGGCGTTCCTACAAGTCGTATCGGGGCATGGGCAGTCTCGGGGCCATGAAGGACGGGGCGGCAGACCGTTACTTCCAGGACAGCGACGCGAATCTCGAAAAGCTCGTCCCGGAGGGGATCGAGGGCCGGGTTCCCTACAAGGGGCCGGTCATTGCGGTGATCCATCAGTTGATGGGCGGGCTGCGTTCATCGATGGGCTATGTCGGTTGTCGCACCATCGACGAAATGCGCGCGAAGGCGGAATTCGTCGAGATCACCGCAGCCGGCATCCGCGAGTCTCACGTTCATGACGTGCAGATTACCAAGGAAGCGCCGAATTATCACGTCGATTGATAGCTGCCACTTTGACCGTGGGCGGCGACAAGCCGCCCTTTTCTCTTCGAGACGATAAATCCATGGCACACCAGAAAATTCTCATCCTCGATTTTGGCGCGCAGTATTCCCAACTCATCGCCCGCCGCGTGCGCGAGCAACAGGTGTATTGCGAACTGCATCCCAACGATGTTTCCGAGGATTTCATCCGCGCCTTCCAGCCGCAGGGCATTATTCTTTCCGGCGGGCCGAACTCGGTCTATGACGATGAGACACCGCGCGCTCCGCAGCTGGTCTTCGAACTCGGTGTGCCGGTTCTGGGCATATGCTACGGCATGCAGACCATGGCGGCGCAACTCGGCGGCAAGGTCGAGAACGCCCAGAAGCGCGAATTCGGCTACGCTGAGATTCGTGCGCGCGGCCACTCCAGGCTGCTTGAAGGCATCCAGGATCGCGTCAATGCGGCAGGACACGGCCTGCTCGACGTGTGGATGAGCCATGGCGACAAGGTCACCGAGATTCCGCCGGGCTTCAAGCTCATCTCCAGCAATGAAGCCACCCCGATCGCCGCCATGGCCGACGAGACGCGAGGTTTCTATGGCGTGCAGTTTCACCCTGAAGTCACCCATACGCTGCGCGGCAAGGATATTTTTGCCCGCTTCGTGCGCGACATCTGCGGCTGCCGCGGCGACTGGAACATGCCCGACTATGTGGCCGAGGCGGTCGCCAAGGTGCGCCGGCAGGTAGGCTCGGAAGAAGTCATCCTGGGGCTTTCCGGGGGCGTCGATTCGAGTGTCGTGGCCGCTCTCCTGCATCGCGCAATCGGCGATCAGTTGACTTGCGTCTTCGTCGACAACGGTCTGTTGCGCCTGAACGAGGCCGAACAGGTGATGCAGACTTTTGCGCGCAACCTCGGCGTCAAGGTCATCCACGTCGATGCGACCGAACAATTCATGGGGCATCTCAAGGGCATCAGCGATCCCGAACAGAAGAGAAAAATCATCGGCCGCGAGTTCGTCGAAGTGTTTCAGGTCGAGGCAGGCAAGCTTCCGCAGGCGAAATGGCTGGCGCAGGGCACCATTTACCCGGACGTGATCGAGTCGGCCAGCGCCAAGAGCAAGCGCACGCACAACATCAAGAGCCACCACAATGTCGGCGGCCTGCCGGAAACCTTGCACCTCAATCTCCTGGAACCGTTGCGCGAGCTCTTCAAGGACGAGGTGCGCGAACTGGGCATTGCGCTCGGCCTGCCGCATGAGATGGTGTATCGTCATCCCTTCCCCGGTCCCGGTTTGGGCGTGCGCATCCTCGGTGAAGTCAAGCGGGAATTTGCCGACCTGCTGCGCCGCGCCGATGCCATTTTCATAGACGAACTGCGTCGTGCCGACTGGTACGAAAAAACCTCGCAAGCCTTTGCGGTATTTCTGCCTGTGAAATCAGTCGGTGTGATGGGCGACGGCCGTACCTACGAATATGTGGTGGCCTTGCGCGCCGTGCAGACTCAGGACTTCATGACCGCGCACTGGGCGGAACTGCCGCACAGCCTGCTGGCGAAGGTGTCGAATAGGATCATCAACGAAGTCAGAGGCATCAACCGGGTGGTCTACGATATCTCGGGCAAGCCGCCGGCGACGATCGAGTGGGAATGATTGGTGCGTTCTAAAGCAAGTCGAGAATCTGCTCCGGTTGCGTGACGATGGCATCGGCCTGCCATGTATCGGGCGTGGAGTCGCACCCGAGGTAACCGTAAGCTGCCGCAACCGTTCCCAGTCCGGCACTGCGTCCGGCCAGGATGTCGCGCAAATCGTCCCCGACGTACAGGCTGCGTGACGGTTCCACCTGTGCAGCGATGCAGGCCAGCCAGAGAGGGTCCGGATGCGGCTTGATGCGCGGCGAACTGTCGCCGCTGACGATGCAAGCCGCCCGGTGCCGCAGATTGAGACTATCCACCAGGGGCAAGGTGAAGCGCTGCATCTTGTTGGTGACGATGCCCCAGCTTATGCCACGCTCATCCAGAGCGGCCAGCAATTCGAGGATGCCGGGGAACAGGGTGGTGCCCTGGCAAAGGATGTTTTCGTAGTGATCGAGAAAGCGCTTGGCCAAAGCGGCATAGTTCCCGTCGCCGGGGTTGATGCCGAAACCCGCACCCAGCAATCCGCGCACGCCGTTGGAGGTATGCGGCCTGGTCCGCGCCAGAGGCAGCGGAACGCGGCCTTCTTCGACCAGCAGAAGGTTCAGGGCGGCCCCCAGGTCCGGAGCGCTGTCTGCGAGCGTGCCATCCAGATCAAACAGGACTGCCTCAATCATCGGGGTTTTCTTCGCGCCGTGCAGAGCGATTATCAGACAACTTCAAGCGTGGTTCGCAACAGGTAGTTGACGCTGACATCATGTCCCAGCCAGAAGCGTTTGGTAAGAGGGTTGTAGCTCATGCCAACGATTTCGTCGACGCGCAAACCGGCATTGCGGCAATCGCGGGCAAGTTCGGCCGGGCGCACGAAGCGGGCATAGTCGTGGGTGCCGCGCGGCAGCAGCCGGAGAAGGTATTCCCCGCCAATCACCGCGAACAGATAGGCCTTCGGGTTGCGATTGATGGTTGACAAGAATACCTGCCCACCGGGTTTGACCAGCGTCGCACAGGCGTTCACGATGCTCTGCGGGTCGGGAACATGCTCGAGCATTTCCATGCAGGTGACGACATCGAAGGCGGCAGGCTGTTCCTGCGCCAGAGCCTCCGCCGAGATCAGCCGGTAGTCGACCTTCTGCCGGCTTTCCAGCAGGTGCAGGCGCGCCACGCCGAGCGCCTTTTCGCCCAGATCGATACCGGTCACCTGAGCGCCGCGAGCAGCCATGCTTTCGGACAGAATGCCGCCGCCGCAACCGACATCCAGCACGCGTTTTCCGGCGAGGCCCGCGGTTTTGTCAATCCAGTCCAGGCGCAACGGATTAATGTCGTGCAAGGGCTTGAACTCGGAGTTTGGATCCCACCAGCGATGCGCGAGTTCGCCGAACTTGTCTAGCTCGCGCTGGTCGGCGTTGATATTGGATGCGTCGGCCATCAGGCTCTCCTGCGAGGAAGAAAAAAAAGCCCTGCGTCGCAGGGCTTTTTTGGTATTGCTGCGAGCTTACTTTTGCTTGGTGCCGATGACTTCGATTTCGACACGGCGGTCGGGCTGCAGGCAGGCGACGAGTTTCTTGTTGCTGCGGTGGTCCTGTCCCATCTTCTGGCACTTGTCGCCAGTGACCGGCTGCTTCTCACCCTTGCCTTCGGTGTAGACGCGGTTAGGCTCGATCCCTTTGCTGACCAGATAGGTCTTGACTGCGGCAGCGCGTTTTTCCGAAAGAGCCTGGTTGTATTTGTCGGAGCCGATGCGGTCAGCGTGACCGACTGCAATGATGACTTCCAGCTTGATCCCTTTGACCTTGCTGAGGACATCATCCAGCTTGGCCTTGCCTTCGCTGCGCAGATCAGCCTTGTCGAAATCGAACAGGGCATCCGCGGCAAGAGTTACTTTCTCGGCAGCCGGCTTGGGTGCGGCGGCAGGTGGTGGCGGCGGCATTTCACGCGTCTTGGGTGCGGGGGGAGCTTCCTTCTTGACCAGGTCGGGATCGCATTCCGCGATCGCCATGGCCGGGGTCCAGCGATTGGTCCTCCAGCACAACCCGGTTCCGCTCTTGACTACGTTGCCGCGAGTATCGTAGAGATAGCCCTCGTTCATGTCTGCTGCCAGCGCTGCGGAAGAGCACAAGCCGATGGTGGTTACAAGCGCGATTTTTTGGAGATGTTTGATCATGTTGTCCTCTTGCAGTTACACGAATGTCAACGAATGTCAGGTTTGGGTTTGCCGGGGTCGGATGGAATCGAACCGGCTCAGTCCGGATCAGGAACTGAGCCTATTGTGCCACAAATTGGCGATGTCAAGCAACTCCGCAGTCTCAATGACAAGCAATTTTCCGTCGGAGACGCGGGCCTCTCCGCCAATCCAGACATGGCTGACATGTTCGCGACCAGCAACGTGAACCAAATGCGATGCAGGGTCGAAGCAGGGTGCAAGACTGGCATCGTCGAATGCGACAGCACAAATGTCGGCCAGCTTCCCGGGTTCCAGCGAACCTATGCATTTGTCTTGGCCAAGCGCGGCGGCGCCGTTGATCGTGGCCATGCGCAGCGCGGCATGGGCATCCAGGACAGTGGCATCGCCTGCCGAAACTTTGGCGAGCAGTGCGGCATGATTCATCTCGCGGAACAAGTCCAAGCGGTTGTTGCTGGCAGCTCCGTCGCTGCCCAGCCCAATCCTGACGCCGCGTTGCGCGAGGTCAACGACGGGCGCGCTGCCGTGGCCCAGCTTCATGTTGGAAGTTGGGCAATGCGCGATGCTGCAGCATTGCTCGGCGAGTAAAGCGATTTCGTTGGCTTCGAGGCGCACCGCATCCACTGCAATCATGGAGGGGCCAAGCAATCCCAGTCGGCGCAGTCGTTCCAGTGGTCGCACTCCATGCTGCTGGACGCTCTCCTCGATTTCTTGGATGCTTTCATGCAGATGGATATGAATCGGCAAGTCGAGCTGGGCGGCAAGCGTGGCGATGCGCTCGAAGCTTTTGTCGGAGACGCTGCGCGGCGCGTGCGGTGCCATGCAAAAAGAGATCAGGGGTTGATCCAGCAGGGAATCGCGTGCAGCCAAGCCCTTGCTCAGGTAGTCGTCGGCATCGGCGGCATAGCTGCTGGGAAATTCCATTGTCAGGATTCCCAGAGTGGCGCGCATGCCAAGGCGCACTGCCGCTTCAGCAGCCTGCCCGGGGTAAAAGTACATGTCATTGAAGCAGGTGACACCGCCACGCAACATCTCGGCACAGGCCAGCATGGTGCCGTCGCGGACAAAGTCGGGAGAAACCAGGCGGATTTCGGCGGGCCGGATGCGCTGGTTGCGCCAATCCGCGAAATTGATGTCATCCGCATAGCCGCGCAGCAAGGTCATGGCGGCGTGCGCATGCAGGTTGATCAGTCCAGGCAGCAGCACGTGGCTGCTCAGCGACAGCTTCCGGCGGGGCAGGAATTGCGTCTTTGCAAGCTCGGCCGGCGCCAGTCCGACTATGCGCCCGGCATTGATGGCCAGGGCATGGTGCTCGAGCGTCACGTCACTGGGTTCAATCGGGATGATCCAGCGCGCTTCGATCAATAGATCTATTTCCTGCATGGCTACGCCTACCCGGTTGAAAAAAAACCCCGCCAGCAGGCGGGGTTGGATGAATCGAAACGTTTGCCCTTACTTGGCCGGACCCTTGACTTCAACCACGACGCGGCGGTTCGGTGCCAAGCACTCGATCATTTTCTTGCGCGGCAGATTGTCGGCGCACTTGGGCACGCCTTGGGCCGGCTGGGTTTTACCCGCGCCCATGGTCTCTGTCACCTTGGCATCGACACCTTTGCCGACCAGGTATCCCTTGACCGCATCGGCACGCTTTTCAGACAGTTTCTGATTGTATTGCGCGGAACCGAGACGGTCGGTATGGCCGGTGATCATGACCAGGCGCACCGCTGCACAAGTGCCGAGCTTGCCAACCACTTCCTTGTCCAGCTTGGCTTTGGCCGCGAGTGTCAGGACAGCCTTGTTGAAGGTAAAAGTTTCATCGCTGGTGAGCGTTGCGGAAAAGTCGCATTTCTTTGCTGCCGGCGGTGGAGCTACGGGCGCCGCCGGCTTGGTTTCAACTGGCTTGGCAACCGCAACCCGCTTGGGTTCTTCCTTCTTGACCAAATCGGGATCGCATTCGCTGATTGCCATGGCCGGCGTCCACGAATTTGTGCGCCAGCACAGGCCGAATCCGCTGCGCACCACGACGCCACGCTGATCGACGGCATAACCCTTGATCGAATCCGTCAGGACGATGTCCTTGCTTTGGGCTTGCGCTGCAGAAATACACAGCGTTGAGCCGAGGAGGGCCAGCAGCCCCAATTTTGCGGTATTGATGTTCAAAGTAACACTCCCTTAAAAACCTTGCCGAGCGGCCGAATTGACCGCCTCCGAATGACACTGAATTTAAGCATAAAATTGGTGCAGATACAATCCCAGCATGATTTACCCTCGCGTCATTTATCCTGACAGCATAGTTGCAACGGCGCCGCAAACTGTTACCTGGTTTCAGCGGTATTCGGGAAAAATTTTCTCGAGCAGCTTCACCAGCGTGAGTTGTTCCTTCGCGCTGAGGTTCGCTGCGAGGCGCTGCTCGTGCTCGGCGACCAGGCGCTGCAGTTTTTTCAACAGGGCCTTTCCGGCCGGCGTGAGTTGCAACGCGTTGGAGCGGCGGTCGCCGGCGGCGCTGCGCCGTTCGACCAGCGCGCGGCGTTCCAGATTGTCGACCAGGGAGACCACAGTGGAACGGTCCAGACGCGTCGCCCTGGCCAACTCGGTCTGTTTGAGTCCCGGGTTGGCCTCGATGATGACCAGCGCGCCAAACAGGCCGGGGCTGATCTCATAACTCCCCAGGGTCTGCGCAAAATCGCGAAAGATCGCGATCTGCGCCAGGCGCAATTGATAGCCGATCAGGTCGGGCAGGGCGCCGAAGGTAATTTCCGCAGCCGGGTCGCGCAGCTTGGTTTTTGGCGGCATCAGTCGCTAAAGGTATGGTTGGATGTCAAACAGTATGCTATCAAGCAAAGCAGCGGGGAGCAAGCCGGCGGCTGGCGCACTCCCCCTGCAAGGCGAGCCAAGTACAGCCAAATAGGTTATGATTTCGCCAGCTGACGTGGATTGCCAGCGGGCCTTATTCAACATCATTGCTAGGAGAAATCGGATGAACAACTTCAATCGGCGGGATTTTCTGAAAACGGGTGCGGCACTGGCTGGCTTGTCTGGAGCGGGACTGGCAGGCGCACTCTTGCCGGCGTCCATGGCCCAGGCACAATCCACGGCCGGCAAGATCCGCGTTGGCCTGATGTTGCCTTATACCGGCACCTATACGCCCCTGGGCGTGGCGATCACCAACGGCTTCAAGCTGGCGGTGCAGGAACGCGGCGGCAAGCTGGGCGGGCGCGAGGTGGAATATTTTGTCGTCGATGACGAATCCAATCCGGCCAAGGCGCCGGAGAACACCAACAAGCTGATTCAGCGCGACAAGGTCGATGTGCTGGTCGGCACGGTGCACTCCGGCGTGGCGCTGGGCATGGCCAAGATCGTGCGCGAGGCAGGCGTAATCTGGATCAACCCGAACGCCGGCGCCGACGAGGTGACCGGAGCGCTGTGCGCGCCGAACATCTTCCGCACCTCGTTTTCGAACTGGCAGAACACTTACGCACTGGGCAAGGTGGTCAAACAGCGCGGACACAAGACGGCGGTGTTCATCACCCACAAATATGCTGCCGGCGACCAGATGATGGCCAGCTTCAAGGACGCCTTCGAGAAGGAGGGCGGCAAGGTCGTCAAGGAACTCTATCTGCCCTTCCCGCAGGTTGAATTTCAGGCGTTGCTAACTGAGATCGCCAGCATCAAGCCGGACGCCGTCGCGGCGTTCTTTTCCGGTGGCGCTGCGGTCAAGTTCATCAAGGATTACCAGGCGGCCGGCCTCAAGGGCAAGATTCCGCTGTTCGGGCCGGGTTTTCTCACTGACGGCGTGCTCGAGGAAGTCGGCGATGCCGCGGATGGCATGGAAACCACGTTGCATTACGCCGACGGCCTGGATACGAAAAAGGACAACGCCTTCCGCCTGGCCTATGTCAAAGCCTACAAGCTGCAGCCCGACGTGTTTGCCGTGCAGGGCTACGATGCGGGACAACTGCTTGCTGCCGGCCTCGATACGGTCAAGGGCGACATCAACAACAAGGCGGCCCTGATCAAGGCCATGGAAGCGGCCAAGATCGACAGCCCGCGTGGCGTGTGGACGCTTTCCAAGGCGCACAACCCGGTACAGGACATCTACCTGCGCAAGGTGGTGGGCAAGCAGAACAAGGTCATGGGCGTGGCGTCGAAGGCACTGGCCGATCCTGCCCACGGCTGCAAGGCCTGACCTTATTTTGTGGAGCAGAACGGCGGCAGTTTTCTGCCGCCGTCTTTTTTAGAGCGCGGCTAAATGGATTTTGCCTTTGTCCTCATCCAGTTGCTCAATGGCCTGCAATACGGCCTGCTGCTGTTCCTGGTGGCGAGCGGGCTGACGCTGGTGTTCGGGATCATGGGCATCGTCAATCTGGCCCATGGCAGTTTCTACATGATCGGGGCATATCTGGCCTGGTCGCTGGCCGGCATGCTGGACAGCTTCGCCGCGGCCATCCTGCTTGGCGTTCCGCTCACGGTGGTCCTCGGCATGGGACTGGAGCGGCTGCTGTTCCAGCACCTCTACCATCGCGACCATCTCTACCAGGTGCTGCTGACCTACGGCCTGATCCTGGTCTTCGAGGAACTGCGCAGCGTGATCTGGGGGGACGATGTGCATGGCGTGGCGGTGCCGGCGCTGCTGTCCGGTTCGATTCCGCTCACTGACAACCTGTCCTACCCGATTTACCGTCTGGTGATTTCGGGTTTCTGCCTGCTGCTCGCCGCCGCTCTTTACTGGCTGATTCAGAAAACCCGCCTGGGCATGATGATTCGTGCCGGTTCAAGCAATCGCGAGATGGTGCAGGCGCTCGGCATCAACATCAAGATGCTCTACACCCTGGTGTTCGCCCTTGGCGTGGCGCTGGCCGCCTTTGCCGGGATGATCGCGGCGCCGGTGTCGTCGGTCTACCCCAACATGGGCGCCCAGGTGCTCATCATCTGTTTCGTCGTGGTGGTCATCGGCGGCATCGGCTCGGTCTGGGGCGCCTTGCTGGCCTCGATCCTGATCGGCATGACAGATACTTTCGGCAAGGTGCTGCTGCCCGAATACGCGGGCATGTCGACCTATTTGCTCATGGTGCTGGTGCTGCTGTGGCGGCCTGAAGGCCTGTTCAAGCGCGGCTGAGCGAAGATGCGATCCAAGCTCACCCCCGTGATCCTGTTTGTTGCCGTGCTTCTGCTCGTGGCATTTCCTTTTGTCGGCGAAAAGTTTTACATCCAGCTCATCGCGAAAGTCATGATCATGGCGATTTTCGCCATGAGCCTCGACTTGCTGGTGGGGTATACCGGCTTGGTCAGCCTTGGCCACGCGGCCTTCTTCGGCCTGGCCGGCTATGTCCTGGCCAAGGCCGCACCGCAATATGCCGCGGCGAATTTTTGGACCACCCTGCCGCTGGCGCTGGGCGCCTGTGCCGTCTTCGCACTGTTCACCGGCTTCCTGGTGCTGCGCACCAGCGGCATCTATTTCATCATGGTGACCCTGGCGTTTTCCCAGATGCTGTTCTTCGTGTTCCATGACACGCCGTTCGGGGGCGGTTCCGACGGCATCTATATCTATGCCAAGCCGGAAATCAAGATCGGCGAGACCGCGCTGCTTGACCTCGAAGACTTCAAGGTGCTGTACTGGTTCACGCTGGGTCTCATGACCTTGGTTTATCTGTTCCTGCACCGGGTGCTCGATTCCAATTTCGGCCGCGCGCTGATTGGCATCAAGACCAACGAGCACCGTCTGCGTGCGCTGGGTTTTCCGACTTTCCGCTACAAGCTGGCCAGCTACATGCTCTCCGGCACCCTGGCCGGACTGGCGGGCTATCTCGCGGCGCTGCAGTTCGGTTTCGTCAATCCGGAGATCCTCAGCTGGCACATCTCCGGCAGCGTCCTGATGATGGTGATTCTCGGTGGCATGGGCAGTCTGCACGGGGCGGCGCTCGGTGCGTTCGTCTTCATCCTGCTGCAGGAAATGCTTTCCAACCAATCCTGGTTCGGCCCCGTCGCCAAACACTGGCAGCTGGCCATGGGTGTCTTCATCATCGCCGTGGCGCTGCTCCTGCCGCACGGTCTGGTGGGACTCGGCAGCACCCTCAAGAACCGGCGCAAGAGGGCCGGCGGCCATGGCTGATCCCGTCCTGCGCGTCGAGAATCTTACCAAGCTGTTCGGCGGCCTGGCCGCCGTCAATGACGTTTCGCTGGACCTGCACCTGGGGCAGGTCCATGCGGTGATCGGACCGAACGGCGCCGGCAAGTCGACCCTGACCAACCTGATTTCGGGCGAACTCACACCGACCTCGGGATCGATCCGCTATCTGGCGCACGGCGAGGGCGAATTCGACCTGGCCGGCCTGTCTTCCGACCGCATCTCGCGCCTGGGAATAGGCCGCAGTTTCCAGAAGACCAACATTTTTTTGCCCTTTACCGCCTTCGAGAACTGCCGCCTGGCGGCACAGTCGCGGCAGCAGCGCGCCTGGCGGATTTTCCGCGGCGCCAGCCGTTATGCCGACGTCAATGCCATCGCCGAGCACTCCCTGCAGTCCGCGGGTCTGGCCGAACGCGGTCAGGTCAATGCGGCCATGCTCTCCCACGGCGAGCAGCGTCAGCTCGAAATCGCCATGTGCCTGGCGACCCAGCCGCGCATCCTGCTCATGGACGAGCCGCTGGCCGGCATGGGCCCGCAGGAATCGTTGCGCATCGTCGCACTGATCCGGCAACTGGCTGCCGAGCATGCCATCCTGCTCATCGAACACGACATGGATGCAGTGTTTGCGGTGGCGCATTGCTTGACGGTGATGGTCAACGGTGAAGTCATCGAATCCGGAACGCCGCAGGCGGTGCGCGCCAGCGCGCATGTGCAGCAGGCCTATCTGGGCGAGGCGCACGGAGACACGCATGACTGAACTGGATCGTCCTCGCACTGCCTCTTCAGCCGAGATTCTGCTGCAGGCCAGCGGCCTCCATACCTATTACGGCGCGAGCCATATTTTGCATGGCGTCGATTTCCATATCCGCCAGGGCGAGGCCATCGGCCTGATGGGGCGCAATGGCATGGGCAAGACCACTTTGATCCGTTCCCTGCTGGGGCATGTGCAGCCACGCCAAGGCTGCGTGAACTGGCGCGGCGCAGAGGTGACACAGGCAGCGCCGCACCGCATCGCGCGCCTGGGCGCGGCCTACGTGCCGGAAGGCCGGGGCATCTTTCCCAATCTTTCGGTCAAGGAAAACCTCGTCATGGCCGCGCGCAGCGGGCCGGACGGGCGGCGCGACTGGACTTACGAACGGATCATGGACACTTTCCCGCGTCTTGCGGAACGCCTTGATCACATGGGCGGCCAGCTCTCCGGCGGCGAGCAGCAGATGCTGACCATCGGCCGCGCGCTGCTGACCAACCCGCAGCTGCTGATTCTCGACGAGGCCACCGAGGGGCTGGCGCCCCTGATTGCCCGCGACATCTGGCAGATTATCCGTACCATTCGCGCCACGGGCATCGCGACAGTGATCGTGGACAAGAATTTCGGTGCGGTGCGCGACCTGGCGGATCGCTGCGTGGTGATGGTCAAGGGCAGCGTGGTCTTTGACGATGCTGCCGGCCGGCTTACCGGCGAAGTTGTGCAGAAATATCTGGGAGTCTAGGATGAAACAGCCCCCACGCTCACTCGGTTCGCCGCCTCCCAAGGGGGCGTGTCTGTACGTTGGGGCGGCCCGGCCGTACTGACATGCAGGCACAGACACAATTCGTCCGTGCCGGCGGACATGAACTCGAATGCGTGCTGTATCCGGCGCACCAAGTGAATCGCCCGACGCTGGTATTCCTGCACGAGGGACTGGGCAGCGTTGCGATGTGGCGCGATTTCCCGTCCCGCGTCGCCCAGGCCAGCGGTTGCCAGACGCTGGTGTATTCGCGCTATGGCTATGGGCAATCCGACCTGCTGGCAGCGCCTTTCACCCCCAATTACATGCACCAGGAGGCTCGCCAGACCCTGCCCGAGTTGCTGGCGGCGCTGCAGATCGACAACCCGGTGCTGATCGGCCACAGCGACGGCGGCTCGATCGCGCTGCTGTATGCCGGTAGTGCCGGTGTCAAGCCAGGCGTCGCCGGCATCATCCTGATGGCGCCGCATTGTTTCGTCGAGGATGTGTCGATCCGCAGTATCGAAGCGGCCAAGGCCGCGGCGCTCGAGACCGATTTGCTGAAGAAGCTGGCGCGTTACCATCGCGATGCCGTGAAGACCTTCTGGGGCTGGAATGACATCTGGCTTCATCCCGATTTCCGTACCTGGAACATAGAAGCCTTTCTTCCGGCGATTCGCTGCCCCATCCTTGCCATTCAAGGCGAGGACGACGAGTATGGGACCTTCGCCCAGCTCGAGGCGATCCGCAGCCAGGCCGTCAATGCGCCGCTCGTGGACATTCTCAAGCTGGCCGACTGCCGCCATTCCGCCCATAAGGACCAGCCCGAGGCCGTGATTCGCGCCATCGTCGATTTCATTGAGGCCGGATAGCCTTGGGGGTGCCGGACGTGCCGCATCCGGCGGCTGCCAGCCCCGGCCTCGTCTGCACTCGGTTCGGCTTGACCCCTGGTTGTCACCGAGGGGCAAAGGAAAAAGCATTGGTCAGGTCGCCGGCCTTGGGGCGAACGCCCGGCAAGGGCTCGAGCTTGAAACGGCGGGTGATGAACTTGAGAATCGATGTCGTGTCGTAGGGCGTCGAATCGATGCTGGCCTTTTTTGCGAAGGGCGAGATGACAATCAGGGGCACCCGCGTGCCCGGTCCCCAGCGGTCGCTCCAGCCTGCGCCGCTGGGCGGTGCGACATGGTCCCAGAAGCCGCCGTTCTCGTCGTAGGTGACGATGATCGCCATGCTGCGCCACAGAGGACTGGCCTGAAGCCGCGCCACCACCTGCGCGATGTGGGCGTCGCCGCTGAGCACGTCGGCATAGCCGGGATGTTCGTTGAGGCTGCTTTCGGGCTTGTAGAAGACAACCTGCGGCAGCTTGCCGCGCTTGATGGCCTCGAGCAGTTCGTCGCCGTCGCGCAGATGTTGCTCGCGATCCATCGAACCCGGCGCGAAGCGGGCGAAATAGTTGAAAGGCTGGTGGTGCGCTTCCAGGCTCGGTGTGCCGGGCTGGCGTGCGTAGATCACCTTGCGCTCGGCCGGCGCACGGGCGCCGTCCGCCTGCGCCGCGTGCCAGGCTCCGGCGTACCAGGCCCAACTGATTCCCTTGGCGCTGAGCGCGTCGCCGATGGTGCGGAACTTTTGCGGCGGCAGCGGATGGCCGGCCGGATCGGCGTAGCGCGGATCGCCGCCTGCCGCCGGGGGAATGCCGCTGGGCTGGAAGCTCGGCTGCATGTTATTCACCGCGTAGCCGTCCGGCGTCAGCTCGCCATCGAGAAATTTGACCGGGCCGGCCAGCGCGCTGGCGGGTGAATCTTGGCGACGCTTGAGTCTGCCTGTCTCGTCGAGCTGAACCCTGAGCTGGTCCGGGGCGTCCGGATACAAGGGCGTGCAGGCGCAGATCAGCCAGAAGTGGTTGAGGAAGGAACCACCGTAGGCCGCCATGAAAAAATTGTCAGCCAGCACGTATTCCCTGGCATAGGCCCACATTTTCATTGTCGAACCGTCGTAATGGCCCATCGTCAAGCCGCCGGCACCCGACAGCGCGGCGTAGCGATCGAGCCTGCCGCCGTTGATCTGCTCGAAGTTCTGATAGAAGCGGTGGGTCAGATCGGGCGTCTTGTACGCCAGCCCGAGATTGAGCGGCGCCCCATCGAGGCGGAAGGGACGGTTGGGCAGGTCGGATTTGATGTGCCCCGCCTTGTCGTTCCAGACCCTGGGCAGTCGCGGCATGACCTCGCCGTTGTGATCGGTCTGCGTCCATTGCGACGGATTCGCGCGCGCGATGCCGTTGGCGCCCGGGAACAGGCCATAGAGATTGTCGAAGCTGCGGTTCTCGGCGACGATCACCACGATATGCTGAATGCGTTGCAGCGCCTGGTCGAGGTCGGGCGTCGCTGCCGCGGCCAGGCCGGGAACAGCCTGGCAGAGCAGGGCGAGCAGGGTGGCGCTGCATCCGGGTAAATTAAAACTCTTCGTCATCGCGCAGATACCGCCATTTGCCGGTCGGCAGATCGCCGAGCTTGACCTTGCCGATGCGCACGCGCTTTAGTCCGAGCACCTTGAGCCCGACCAGTTCGCACATGCGGCGGATCTGGCGCTTTTTTCCTTCCTGCAGAATGAAGCGCAACTGGTCCGGGTTGAGCCAGCTTACCTGTGCCCGGCGCAGCGGTGAGCCATCCAGGCTCAGGCCGAAATTCAGCAAGGCCAGGCCGCTGTCCGGCAGCGTGCCGGAAACACGCACCAGATATTCCTTTTCGATTTCCGTGTCCTGGCCGATCAGCTGCTTGGCAATGCGCCCGTCCTGGGTCAATACCAGCAGGCCCGTCGAGTCGATGTCCAGGCGACCGGCCGCTGCCAGCCCTTTCAGATGCAGCGGGCTGAAACGCTGCGGCGAGCGGTCGCCGGCATGGCGCGACGCGGCCTCGATCAGGGTGTAGGCAGGTTTGTGCTGGTGCTCGGCCTGGCCCGAGACATAGCCGATCGGCTTGTTGAGCAGCACCGTGACGCGCGCCTGCTGCGTCGTTTTGGCCGCTTTGCTCAGCGTGATGCGCTGGTTCGGATAAGCGCGGGTACCCAGTTCGGTCACCTGTTCGCCGTCGAGAAAGACCCAGCCGCGTTCGATGTAGCTGTCCGCTTCGCGCCGCGAACAGATGCCCTGTTCCGACATCAGCTTGGAGATGCGCACCGGTTCCATAGCGGCCTAGAACAGCTCGATCTTCTTCTCGCGCGGCGTGCTGGGGCCGGCCAGAGAGTTTTCGTAAGCGACTTCCTGTTTCTCCACTTCGATGGAAATCGCCTGCGTGGTAGCGATGCGCTTGCAGAAGGCGTCGCCCGTATCCGGCGCGAACACCACCTTGCGCGCCCAGGGACCGCCGAAGTCGGAGGAAATCAGCGGAATGCCCTCGCGTTCCAGCCATTCTTTGGTGAAGCTGATGTTGCCGTCGCCGATCGACTTGCGCAGCGAACTCACCACATTGCCGCCGCCGAAGGCCTTGGCGATCATGCGCTTCTTTTGCGCACCCTTGCCCAGCATGGCGTTCACCAGCACTTCCATGGCGTAATCGCCGCGCAGCAAAGAGTCGACTTCCTTGTCGCTGCTGCGCGTGCGCACCGGCAGCATGAAATGGTTGATGCCGCCGAAGCGCAGTTTTGGTTCGAACAGGCAAACCGCCACGCAGGAGCCGAGCAGCGTGGCGATCGGCTTGCTCTCTTCCACCGCCCATTGCCCGGGGTGGATGTTCTTGGCGATCGCTTCAAGATCTCTGCTCGAAGGAGAAGGGGCGGCGATCATCTGCGGGTCTCTTGTCTGCGCGAAGGCGTTTCCGCAGCAGCCTTATGCGTAAGCGAGAATCTCGCGCGCCACAAGTTCGAGCGGCACGATCTTGTCGACGCCACCAAGCTTGATGGCTTCCTTGGGCATGCCGAACACGACGCAGGTGGCTTCGTCCTGCGCCACGGTTTTTGCGCCCGCTTCGTGCATCTCGTGGAGGCCGCGCGCGCCGTCGTCGCCCATGCCGGTCATGATGATCCCCAAAGCGTTTTTCCCGGCGACCTGGGCGACCGAGCGGAACAGCACATCGACCGAAGGCTTGTGGCGGTTGACCAGGGGACCGTCGGTAACCTCGACGATGTACTGGGCGCCGCTGCGCCTCAGCATCATGTGGCGGCCGCCCGGCGCGATCAGTGCGCGGCCGGGGATCACGCGGTCGTTGTTCTGCGCTTCGCGCACCTCGATCTGGCAGATCGAGTTGAGGCGATCGGCAAACAGGGCGGTGAATTTTTCCGGCATGTGCTGGACCACGACGATGCCGGGGCAAACTGCCGGCAGCATGGTGAGCACGACTTCCAGGGCCTGCGTGCCGCCGGTCGAAGTGCCGATGGCGATGATGCTTTCGGTGGTCTTCGACATCGCGGTCGCCGATGCCGCACGCGCGGCGAGCATGGCATCCGCGGTCAGCTTGGGCGATGGGCTGGTCAAGACTCCGCTGCTGGGGTGAATGTTGCGCACATTCGCGCGTGCCGCCGAGCGGACTGCCGTCACCAGATCGTTGGAGGCATCCTGGAGGAATTGCTTCACCCCCATCTTGGGCTTGGTGATGATCGCCACGGCGCCCGCGGCAAGCGCTTCCATGGTGGTCTCGGCGCCCTTTTCCGCGAGCGAGGAACAGATCACCACGGGAGTGGGGTGCTCGGACATGATCTTGCGCAGGAAGGTGATGCCGTCCATACGCGGCATTTCGACGTCGAGGGTGATCACATCGGGCCAGTCCGATTTCATCCGCTCCAGTGCGAAGATCGGATCGGAAGCGGCGGCGATGACCTCGATGTCGGCTTCCCGCTCCAGGTTTTCGCGGATCACCTGGCGCACGACGGCAGAGTCGTCGATGATCATGACTCTAATCTTGGCCATTGGTGTTTTCTTTCCGTTTATTGGCAAAGCGCAGTTGCACTTCGCCCGTGGCGAGATCGAAGATCAGCCGGCGGTGTCCTGCGCCGCCGGCGTGTTCGGCCAATAGCGGAATGCCGCGCTGCTTCAGCAGCCTGCGTGCCGCATCGATGTTCAGCGTGCCGACGTCGATACTCATGCGCAGGTCGGGAAACATGTCGCCGCCGCCGAAAAGCTTGGCCTGGAATTCCGCGGGATGGCTGTTGCTTCTGAGCAAGGCCTGGTCAAACAGGGCAAATGCTTCATCGGCGAAGTGCCCATCGAGTGCCATATCGCTGTTTCTTTCGCGCCGCGGAACCAGAAAATGGCACATGCCGCCGATTAGCCGGCGCGGGTGCCACAGGGTCACGGTGACGCACGAGCCGAGCAGGGTGGCCAGTTGCAGCGGCGCCGCGCCGAAATGGAACTCCCCCGCGGTCAGGAAAACCTGGGCAGTCTGGGGAACGGCAACAGGCCGCACAGGTGCATCGAGGTTCATGGCAACTGGTAGATGGTGGGCATCACTGGCTTCACGCAATTGGTGATGCCGTTGAGGCTCTCGGAATGGCCGATGATCAGGTAACCTCCGGGCAGCAATTGCCGCACCAGGCGCTCTACGACATTCTTCTTGGTTTCGGCGTCGAAGTAGATCATGACGTTGCGCAGGAAAATCACGTTGAACTTGCTCATGCTGGGCAGCGTCGTGTTGAGATTGACCTGGAGGAAGCTGGTGTGTTTGCGCAGTTCCGGCGCGATGATGAAAGTGCCCTCGTTCTCGCGCACTCCCTTGAGGCAGTACTTGCGCAGGTATTCCTTGGGCAGGCCGCGGGTGCGGTCGAGCCAGTAGAGTCCGCGCCTGGCCACGGCGAGGACCGACTGGCTGATGTCGGAGCCGGTCACCGACCAGTTGGCCGTGACGCCGAGCTTCTCGGCCAGCACCATGCAAATGGTATAAATCTCCTCGCCGGTGGAACTCGCGGCGCTCCAGACCTCGAAAGGCTGTCCTGGCGGATGCTTGGCGAGTATGACATTCGACAGATACTCGAAATGCTTTTCTTCGCGAAAGAAATAAGTCTCGTTGGTGGTGAGGAGGTCCACCATCGTCTGCAGCTCTTCTTCCGCCCCCGGGGTCGACACCATCCGGTAATACTCGGCGAATGTGCCCAGATCGTAATGCTTGAGTCGGCGCCCGAGACGACCCACCAGCAGCACCTTTTTCGTGTCCGCCAGGCTGATGCCGGCGATCTTGTAAATGAGCTTCTGAAATTGCGCGAACTCGGCGTCGGTGATGCTGGGACTGTCTATCATGATGAGCTGATTATACTGTGTGGCGTCGCGCTGGATCTGGACCACAAAAGGCTTGAGACAGACAATCGCGGCGCTGGCTGGCTTGGCTCGCCAGCCAGCGCACCGGTGTATCAGATTGTTGAGTCGCGCGCCGTTATGAAAAGATTCATGAGCGACTGAAGCTGCTGGCCCATCGGCCCGGCCTGGAGCGCAACAGGGACAGGATCGGCATCACCTGAAGCGCCAGGTCACTCCGGCGGTCAAGATATTGGTGCTGGTGCTGGGGTGGCTACGCTGGTTGTAGTGCACCAGGGCGAAGGCGAAATCGAGATCCTTGTTGGGGGAATAAATGGTGCCGAGCTCGAAGAAATAGGCGTGCGTCGTGTCTCCCGCAGCGCGCTCCGCTTCGACGCCAATGTCGCATACCGCCTTCCAGTGCTCCTGGAAATCCCAGACCGGTGCGACCGAGGCACGGTAAAGCGTCGCATTCGGGTTGGCAGCGGTATTGCTGTTGCGCGTCCGATCCGCGACAAGATTGGCGTGGACCGCACCGAACCAGGTTTCCTGCGTCAGGATGCCGGTGATGCCATAGGAAGTGCGGCCGCTGCCCAACCCGCTGGCCTCCTTGTTGTCATCGAGCGAAAACCGCAGGACCGGCTTGATCGCAAAGCTGGTTTTGCTCTCCTCGTTTTCGTAGAAGCGCCATTTCATTCCCAGCGCGGGATTGCCGCTGCCGCTCGCGACAGCGATGCCGGGTAGCTCCGATGATATGCGCACATGACTGACGCTGACGAAGGCGTCCAGCGTGTCCGTCAGGCCGCGGGTGAAGGTTGTGTTGAGAATGCGCGTAGTGTCGGTGAAGCCGGCCTGCTTGGCGCGGTCTCTTTCGTAAGAAAATTCGAGCTGGTTGCCGCCCTGGCCCTGGGTGCCAGTGTCATCGGTGATCAGCGGCTGATAGGCCCAGGCGCCGGCGGTGGAAGCCGCCAGCAAGATTCCGGTCAACAGTTGCGGGGTTTTCATGATGCGGTCCTTTTGTCATTGAGTTAGGCCGGCGCTGTATTCTCGGTGGCATCGTTCGTACCGCTGACTGCAGCCAGCGTCGCCATCTCCTCGACGGAGAGGACGCGCTGGATGTCGAGCAGGATGACGAACTTGCCATTGACCTTGCCCATGCCGGCGATGAAATCGGCGCGGATCTTGGCGCCGAAAGCCGGTGGGGGCTCGATCTCGGTACCGGGAATCTCCAGTACCTCCGACACCGCATCGACCATGATGCCGAGATCCTGCTTGGTGTCATCCTGCTGCATCTCGACGATC
>JACRAR010000035.1 GCA_016234745.1 Betaproteobacteria bacterium
GGCGCTGACTACCGCCCAGTCTGCAGTACTGAGCACGGCTCAAGCAGCGGCCCTAGAAAACGCCGACCTGGGCGTCTTGAGCACGGCCAGTTTCGCAGCGCTGAGCACGGCAGCGATCGCTGTGCTAAGTACAGCCCAAGTGGTATCTGGCCTGACCACGGCACAAGTCGTCGCGCTGACTACATCACAAGCCGTAGCACTGACGCCGACCCAGACTGCTATATTGAGTACGGCCCAAGCAGCGGCCCTGGAAAACGCCGACCTGGGCGTCTTGAGCACGGCCAGTTTCACAGCCTTGAGCACGGCAGCGATCGCGGTGCTAAGTACAGCCCAAGTGGCATCGGGCCTGACCACGGCACAAGTCGTCGCGCTGAGTACAACGCAGGCAGCAGCACTGACGCCGATTCAAAGTGCAGTGCTAAGCACAGCACAGGTTTCAGCGCTGGAAAACACCGACCTGGGTGTCTTGAGCACGGCCAGTTTCGCAGCATTGAGCACTGCAGCCATCGCAGCGCTGAGCACAGGGCAGGTGGCAACGGGCCTGGCCACGGACCAGATTGTGGCACTGACTACGGCTCAACTCCGGTCACTGACAACGGCAAGCACCGCGGTGTTGACCACGGTCCAGGCTGCAGCCTTGTCGACCGCCCAACTCATGGGATTCGGAACCTCACAGATACAGGCATTGTCGACGGCACAGCTGGTCAGTTTTGCCACGAATGCGACCTATTCCTGGTCGACCGCCAACGTGACGACTTTGAGCACGGCGCAGTCATCCGCAGTTCTGACGACCGCCCAGTTGTCTGCTCTGGACGCGACGGACATTGCGGCGCTCACCCAGATCACGCCGATCGTCCTGGACCTGAACGGTGACGGTGTAAGCACACTGGGCCTGTCCTCATCCTCAGTCGAGTTCGACTTGGCGGCAAACGGACAGAAACTGCGCACAGGCTGGATTGCCGGAGGCGATGGCCTGTTGGTCCTGGACCGCAATCAGGACGGTGTCATCAACAATGGCCGTGAACTTTTCGGCAGCGCCACGCGGCTTGCCGATGGCACAACAGCCGCCGACGGCTTTGCCGCAATGAAATCGCTGGATACGAACGGCGACGGAATGTTGAACGACAGGGATAAAGACTTTGCGAACCTCAAAGTCTGGGTTGATGCCGACCTGGATGGCAAGAGCCAAACCGGTGAACTGAAATCCCTTGACGAGTTGGGGATCGCTCAACTTGATCTGAATGCTTCAAGCAGTTCTGCAACCGACAATGGAAACCTGCTGGGGCTGGTGTCCAGTTATACAACCAGCGATGGCGCGACCCATGAAATGGCGGATGTCTGGTTGGCTGTCATGAAACCGGCCAATACCGTGGCAGCCACAGATCTGGGACAAAAAGTCACCGAGCTTGCCCAGGCCATCACTACCTTCAAGGAAGAATTGAATCACGGCGCAGCGACGATCGCGCTCAATTCCTGGCCAGATCGCGAAGCGGCAACTGCGAACCTGGCTGTTTCAAGCAATGTGCGCGACATTGTCTCCATATTGAGTCATATCGATGCGCATGGAGCCCTGCTCGAACACCGATTTGCAGTTGCTGCAACGCCGCTGAGTGTTGCGACAGAAGCGTCCTCGTGGGACTTGGACGCTCTGGAGCCGCTCAAGAACGGCACTCTGGCGGCGACCTGACCGGATGGATTATCTTTTTAGCGCAGATGGCAGTCTCTTCGCACTGTTCCTGGCCAGTTTTCTTTCCGCCACTCTGTTGCCGGGTGGCTCGGAGGTCGTGCTGTTCGCCGTGGTGAGGCAGCATCCCGACCAGACGGTTGCCGCACTGGGCCTGGCTACCTTGGGCAATACCCTGGGTGGCATGAGCACCTATCTTCTCGCCCGATTGCTGCCGCAGCGAGAATTGCCGGCGCGTTTGTCGGCATTGAAACGCTACGGCACCGCTGTCCTTTTCTTCTCCTGGACGCCTGTCATCGGCGATGCACTTTGCGCTGCGGCAGGCTGGCTGCGACTCAACTGGGTGGCCAGCATGGCGTGGATGGCGCTCGGCAAATTCGGTCGATATGTAGCTGTCGCAGCCGGCGCCGGTTTGCTCTGAACGACAAACTAATTGGAATCGCGCAACAACATCCGTCGCAGCCAGACCTTGCGCACTTCTTCCAGCGCCAGCATCAGCACCGCGCCAGCCAGTGCCAGCAGCCAGACATTCGCTGCGATGGGAGCAGTGCCGAACAGCCAGTTGCCGGCCGGGGTATAGACGATCAGCAGGATTGCGCCAGCTTCCGCCGCCAGGCCAAAGAGCAGGTAGGGGTTGCTGAAGAGTCCGAAAGACAGCGTCGACTTGGCGGGATGGCGGCAAAGGAAGACATTCATCATCTGCATCACCACGATCGTCGCCAGGCAGGCCGATGTCGCCTGCAGGTAGAGCGGATCAAGCCGGTCGAGTCCAACGCCATAGCGCCAGCCGGCGGCATCGAGCACGAAGAAGAAGACCGTCATCGCCGCCGCCGCTTCCAGCGCGCCGAGGAACAGGTAGGCGCGCACCAGCAAGCTCCAGGACAGCAGCCGCTCATTGCGTGCCCTAGGCGGGCGTTGCATCACGCCCGGATCGGGCTTTTCGGCACCCAGTGCCAATGCCGGCAGCATGTCGGTGCCGAGGTCGACGGCGAGGATCTGGATGATGGTCAGCGGCAGCGGGATGCGGAACAGCACGAAGGCGAGGTAGGGCACCAGTTCGGGAATATTCGAACTCAGGATGTAGGTGAGGAACTTGCGGATGTTCTCGAACACCGCGCGGCCTTCCTCGATGGCGGCGACGATGCTGGCGAAGTTGTCGTCGAGCAGGATCAGGTCCGCGGCTTCCTTGGCGACGTCGGTGCCACCGATGCCCATGGCGATGCCGATATCGGCGGTTTTCAGCGCCGGTGCATCGTTGACGCCGTCGCCGGTGACGGCAACGATCTCGCCCTTCTTCTGCAGGGCCTGCACAATGAGCATTTTCTGCTCGGCGGCGACCCGCGCAAAAATGATCTCCTTCGCGTCGAGCGCCAGTTGCAGGTGTGCTGGCGTGATGGTGCGCAATTCGTCGCCGCTGATGATCACCGGCTGATCGGTTTTCACCAGGCCGATCTGGCGCGCGATGGCCAGCGCCGTGCGCGGATGGTCGCCGGTCACCATGATGATGCGGATGCCTGCAGCGGCGCAGCGCGCAATGGCATCCGGCACTTCCGCGCGGGGCGGATCTTCCAGCCCGACCAGCCCGGAGAGGATCATGCCGTGCTCATCGCTCGGCGTGCCATCCTTGACTGTGCCATGAGCGAAGGCCAGCACGCGCAGGCCGGCTTCGGCCATTTGCTGCTGCGCCGCCAGCAGGCGCGCCTTCATTGCGGCGTCGAGCGGTACGGGGCCGGCGGCTAGCTGGACCAAGTCGCAGGCGGCCAGCACGGTTTCCGGGGCGCCCTTGCAGTAGAGCATGCGGCCCTGCGGCGTGTCGCACAGCACCGACATGCGCTTGCGGTCGGTGTCAAAGGGAATCTCGTCCGTGCGCTGGTAATCGGCAAGTTCGCCGGCCACCTGGCACCCCATGCCGGCCAGTGCCACTTCCATCGGATCGCCCAGCAGTTTGCCCTGGCCATGATCGTCAACGCGCTTCAGGTTGTGGCACAGTGCAGCATTGATGAACAGCTCGCGGTTGGCCTGGGTCAGCTCAGATTGCGTCGTGATGTCCGCAAATTCACGCATGTCGCCGCCCATCCACAGGCGCTGCACCGACATGCGGTTCTGCGTCAGCGTGCCGGTCTTGTCGCAGCAGATGGTGGTGGTCGAGCCCAGCGCCTCGACGGCAGGCAGATGCCGCACCAGCGCATTGCGCCGGGCCATGCGCTTGGTCGCCATGGCCAGCGACAGGGTCACTGTCGGCAGCAGTCCTTCCGGCACGTTGGCGACGATGATGCCGATGGCGAACAGCAAGTTTTCCCAGGTCGGCAGCCCCATCGCCTGGCCGACGCAGAACAGCGCCACGCCCATGCCCGTGGCGAGCGCCGCGACGATCCGGGAAAGGCGCGCAATTTCGCGCTGCAGCGGGGACGAGGCGGCACCTGCGGTTTGCGTGAGGTGGGCGATCCGGCCGAACTCGGTATGCATGCCCGTGGCATAGACGACAGCGTGCGCCTGACCCGACACTGTCGAGGTTCCGGCCAGCACCACGTTCCTGGCATGGAGCGGCGATATTTCGCTGCTGGGTTCGGTATTGCGCGCCATGGGCTGGGATTCGCCGGTGACCGTGGCAGTATTCACGCGCAATCCGAAGGCTTCGATCAGGCGGCAGTCGGCCGGAATGACGCTGCCTTCCTCCAGCAGCACGATATCGCCGGGAACCAGATCGGTCGCAAGCAGTTCCACGATCAGGCCGTCGCGCAGCGCCTGCACTTTCTGCGGCAATAACTGGCGCAGCGCCGCGACGGCCTGCTCGGCCTTGTATTCCTGCCAGAAGGAAAAGATGCCATTGACGATGATGACGCCGACAATCGCCACGCCCAGACGCTCCATACCCTGGCCCGGCTGGAAATGTTCGGCGAGAAAGGCCAGCGCAGCACCGATCCACAAAATGATGGCAAAGAAGTGGGTGAACTCGCGGACAAAGCTGAGCAGCAGATGCTCGCGTTCCACTTCCTCGACATGGTTTGGACCGAACTCCGCCAAGCGGCGGGCGGCTTCCTCCGCGGCAAGGCCGGCAGCCGTTGTCTTCAGGCTGGCGAGAGACTGCTCGATGTTAAGGCCGTGAATATGCATGGTCGGGAGTAGCTGGATGAATCCGGTCCGGGAATCGAAGCAAAGCGCGCCAGAAAATCAGGCATCCGGGGTGATGGACACTTTGCCTTTCAGCAAAGTATTCACCAGATCAATTCAACTACAGAGCTGCATCGGAAGTTACCAGTGCGACTCTTGTTGAAACACCATTCAGGGCGATCAGGTGGATCATCTGGTCAACAGTGGTGCAGCAATCGCTCAGGATGGATACTTTGTACTTCTCCGCCGCCTTGGAGATTGCCGTATGCGTGACGCAGTTCTGGGTCATCATGCCGCAGACGATCAATTCTTCGACGCCCAGCTTGGCAAGGGTCTCTTCTAGCCGAGTTTTCTCGAAACTGTCGGCAAACGACTTGTTGACGATGATGGCGTCGGGTGCGGCAGCGAGGATGTTTGGGTGAATCTCGACCCCCGGTGTTCCTTCATTGAAGAAGGGCGCAATGCCCTTTTTGCTGTCGGCAATATGCTGGACCAGGATCACGGGAATTTTGCGGGCACCTGCCTTGGCGATGGCAGCCTGAATGTTGGCCAGAACGACATCGGTGTTCCAGAGCGGGAATTTGCCGCCCGGAAAATAATCATTCTGGATGTCAATCACGATCAGGGCTTGTTTTGCGGATTGGCTCATGGTGTGTTCCTCGATAAGTGGATGGTGTGCATATTCTTGCGGCGGGATGGTTGTTGGACGAGCCCCCTGGGTGGCAATTGGCGATAATATCAGGTCGTTCCGCCAACTCTCGTCACCGATCGAAACAATACCGAAGGGAATTGCTTATGAAGCAGCTGCTCGTTGTGCTGGCCATGGCCGCGCTGTCCATTGTTGGGATAATCCCGGCCAAAGCGGTCGAACAAGCATGGGTCGTCAAGAGCAATGAGAATGCCAAAATTCTGCTCCAGGTGCTGGCCAAGTACTCCCCGGAAAGCGCCAGCCAGTTGGGGGTCGATGGTTTCGACGAAATGGTCACGGATTTGTCGCGCGACCAGTTCGAACCCACCGCGAAGGACACGCGCGCCGCCATCGCCGAACTGCAGCGACGTCTGAAGGCGGAGAGTCACCCGAAAATCAGGCAGGACCTCGACATCCTGATCGGTTCCGCGCAGGACAATCTGCGCAGCAGCGCACTCAATCGAAAGTATTTCTTTCCCTTCGTGGATGTGACTGGGCTGATCTTCGGTGTGGTGAAGCAAACGATCGATCCGCGCGTTCCAGCGGAACGACAGAAGGCACTGCTGATCCGGCTCAAAAAGTACGCCGGCCTGCAGCGCGGTTCGCGGCCTTTCACCGAGTGGGCAAAGGAAAGGACACTGGAGCGCATCAAGGCTGCGCCCAAGCTGCTCGGTCCCTTCAAGGGTGAGGTCGAACAGACCCTTGCGGACGGCCCCACCTTGATTGCCGGAATCAAGGAACTTCTCTCCGGCAGCACATTGAAAGGCTGGGAGAGCGACTATGCCGCGCTGGAGAAGCAACTCGCCGCTTACAATGCCTGGGTCAAGGATGCAATATTGCCCAAGGCGCGCAGCGATCACCGGTTGCCGGCAGAGGTGTATGCGGACAATCTGCACCAGTTCGGCGTGGATATTTCTCCCGAGGAGCTCACGGCGAAGGCCTTGACCTCTTTCGCCGAAATTCGCAACCAGATGAACATCACTGCCGGCCTGATCGCCAAGGAGCGCGGCTTTGCCGATCCCGATTATCGGGCAGTGATCAAGCGCCTCAAGCAACAACAAATCCCTAAGGACGAAGTGATGTCCACGTATGCCAAGCGGCTTGGTGAAATCGAGGACGTGATTCGCATCACCCACATCGTCTCGCTGCCCGACCGCAAGGCGGCGATCCGTCTCGCCAGCGAAGCCGAGAACGCGCAACAGCCGGCGCCGCACATGAGTCCTCCGCGACTCATCGGCAACACCGGCGAGTATGGCGAATTCGTATTGACCACCGGCATGCCGCCAGATCCGAGCGGCAAGCGCCTGAGCTTCGATGACTTTAGCCACCAGGCTGCCGCATGGACGCTGACTGCCCATGAAGCGCGGCCGGGCCACGAACTGCAATTCGCGAAAATGATCGAAGCCGGCGTGTCGACGGCACGCGCGGTGTTCGCATTCAACAGCGTGAATGTCGAAGGCTGGGCACTCTATGCCGAGGCCGAAATGCAGCCATACGAACCGCTCGACGGGCAGTTGTTCGCATTGCAGCATCGCATGATGCGTGCGGCTCGCGCCTTTCTCGATCCGATGGTGAACCTGGGCCAGATCACGGCCGAAGGCACAAAATCTTTTTTGATGGACGAAGTCGTCCTGTCGGAAGGCATGGCGACCCAGGAGATGCAGCGCTATACCTTCCGCGCCCCCGGCCAGGCCACGTCGTATTTCTACGGTTACCAGCGTTTGATGGAGATACGCCAGGCCGCCGAGGTCGCGTTGCGCGGCAAGTTCGACCGGCAGGCCTTCAACGATTTCGTTCTGAGCCAGGGACTGGTGCCGCCGCATTTGTTGAGTCGAGCCGTGATCGAGGAGTTCGTTTTCAGACGTTTAGGGCAGTGACGGGAGCGCACCAAGCGGATCCAAAGCCTGCAATCGGGGATTATCTGCACTGTTCCCCCGCTTTTCCGGGTTTATCCGTTTTTTTCATCAGGCAAGATAACGCCCATGCCGCAGATGAAGAAACTTGGAAGCCAGCTACAGGCCGCGCTCTCTCTGGATATACCGGCGGAGCTGATCGCGCTGATCGTTTCGACCCATCATCCCAAGCGTCTGCAGGATCTGTTTCGGCAAGCCTCGCAGCGCTTGCTGAAGGCGCATCAGGATGTCATGCAACGACCGTCGTCAGCCATGGCCAAGAAGGAACGGGCGCGCTGCAAGGCACTGCTTGATCTGGTTCGGGCCCGCAATGCGGCGATCGGCAGCAAGAAGCCGTCCGTGGCGAGGATGCTGGCGCTGATGGATGCCAGGGCGCCGAAGAACGTGGTTGAAATGCGCAAGGCGGCGTAACCAGGCGCGAATGTCGAGGCGAAACTTTCAGAGAACGGGCTTCGTCATGGACATCTTGGCGACTGACTTGTGATGTTTGAGCCTTTCGGTAAGCACTTCCAAGCCATCATTCTTGAATTCCATGAAAGCGAATCCAAGCCGGAAGCAGCGGGTTTCGCCCGAATACACGGCGTCGAGCTGGCGGGATCTGATTTCGATGATTTTCGGGCGATCTTTAATGGTAAGTGGTGGCGGCGCCAGCAGAATGATGACCGGCAAGGCGGGCTTCAGTAAATTGACATGCGTCAGCATCCCCGTGCCGACCAGCGACAGGTCATGGGTGTGTCCGTGGTAGGTCGGCTTTTGTTCCTGGTCCTCGAATACGACCGCCATTTTCCAGTGAACGTTGTAGCGCTCGGCATTGCGGCTGTCCGCCAGCGCCCTCAGGGATAAGGTCGCAGGGCTGGCCTTGTTATCCCCAGTCGAAAACTGCGAGACATCCGATGTTCCCGGCTCATCCAAAAACCAATCCGACATTTCTCTCCCCTGGCAAGTTGAAGGCTTTGCCTCCCGGCGCTTGCGGGCCGATAATATGCCTTGTGAATCTTATAACACTTCACTCTGACTGGAAATCCCCCCCGCGCATGAGGCAGAATTGCGCTATCGATGGAGGCATTCAGGCGGAGATAGCCAGCAACGGGACCAGCAGAATGGTGCATGCCACTCTCCCTTATGAAATTGGCCCTTAACTAATTGCAATTTTTTCGAGGACACAGACCATGCCTTCCCTCATCATCCGCCGCGACGGGAAACCCACCAAGGAAATTGAACTGGAGAAGGCGCTGACCCTGATCGGACAGAAGGCCGACGCGGATATCAGCATCGAGGATGCGGAAGGAATAGAAGAACGCGCTTCGATTCTCCTGGTTGGCGAAGATTACATCCTCGACGAGCTGGCGGAATCCGCCGGCACCAAGGTCAACGGCAAAGCCACCAGGAAATGCGTCCTCAAGGACCGCGACCTGATCACCATCGGCGAATACCGGATCACCTTCCAGGACAAGCGGGACATGCAGAAACCGCAGGGCATCGAGGATGATGCCGCCGTTCTCGAATTGATTGAGAAGAGGGAAAAAGACGCCGACAAATCCTCTCCTGCCGAGAAAAAGGCGGAACGGACGATCTACGCGGTTCTGGGGCTGATCGTGGTCGGGATCTTCTTCTGGAGCTACCAGTCACATCTCGGCCGGCAGGCCGCCGAAGCCCAAGCAAAAGCCGCGCAGGCCAATAAAGCCGGCCAAGAGGCCAAGAAGGTGGACCCGTTTCAGGAAAATGCCCGGGCTGTTGCCCAGTCGATGAAGCGCACGGATTCCGCCGCTGAAGCGCCGGTGACAGCGCCGAAGCCTTAGTGTCGTCGGTGTCTGCCACGGCGTCTTTCAAGCCGCGGTTGCGGGCGTCTTGAAAGCGAAGGCAAAGAATACGGCTACACAGAGGAAGACAAAAGCCACGAGATAATTCCACGCGAGCTTTTCCTTCAGAAAAGTTGTCGCGAATCCGATGAAGACAAGCAGCGTGACGACTTCCTGAATGATCTTGAGCTGGAAGCCGGAAAACTCGCCATATCCGAGACGATTGGCCGGGACCGCAAGGCAGTATTCAATCAGCGCGATCGCCCAGGAAATCAGGATCGCTTTCCACAACGGCCACTCGCGGCCATATTCAAGGTGTCCATACCAGGCGAATGTCATGAACACGTTCGACATGACCAGCAGGAGGATGGTGCTCATGGGGCGATGCTCCTTGGGATGAATCCGGAAATTGTTTGGCTGGACGTTATTTTATGTTTGTATTGAGCCTTGCCGCAGCCTGCAGGGTACGAGGCGCCGTGATGAAGATTCGGTTATGCGCAACACGGCGCAGCATCCGCGGATCAACGGATGTCCAACGGCCGGGAGGATGAGGCCGGCGGGGTGCTGCGACCGCCGTTTATCCTGCGGTTTGAGCGCCGGGTTTGCGCCCGGGGGCGGAAGGTGGAATGAATCCCGCAACGCGGCAGAGGGTTCCCTCAACGGCTTTGTCGCCATGGAATCGCGTCACGCTGCAGCTGGATATTTCCCCGCGCTGCGACAGAGCCGAAATGGAAGTGCGAACTTTGGCCAACGGAATTCCGGTCGCCGCCGCGATCTCGGAATCGAGTCTTTGACCGTGCTTCTTGAGATATTGGAGGATGGGGGCGTTGTTCATGGCGATACTCCATTTAGAAAACCAAACGCCCCAACTGGCGACAAAGTCCGGTTGGGGCGGCTCCGACCGAAGTCAGAGAGGATACACTGAAAAGAATCAAACGGCTTTCTTGTTCTTGCCGTTCGATCCAATCGCCTTCACCGTGGCGCTGGTTGCGCTGGCCAGATTGGCTTCGACGATCTCGGCGACCTGCTTTGAGGCTTTGCTGATGTTGTCGTAGGCCGAGTTGGCGGCGGCGAAGGCGGACTTGAAGGCGGCGACGGCTGTTTCGGAACCCGCCGGGGCGTTCTTGGCGGCCTTGTCGATGATAGTGGAGAAGTTCGCATTGATCTCGGAAAACTGCGCTTCGAGAATCTTCGAGACTTCTTCCTGGGTCTGGCTGGCGATCTCATAAACGCTGCGCGAATAGGCGACCAGCTTCTCGACGGCGGGTTGCGCCAGAGTCGATTGCAGGGCGATCAGTTGCTGCGGATCCTTGATGCCGAACAAGGCCTTGGTATTGGCAACGCTGTCTTCAAGGAAGGAACGGCTGACGTTGAGGTTGAGCGCGGAAATGCGTTCAGTGCTCACGAAGGCGGTATTGGCCAGGGTGAGGAAATTTTCTACGGCGGCTTTGTTGGCAGAAGCCAGGCTTTCGGGGGTAGCGAACATTGTGAATCTCCTGTCAAATATTAGGAAAAGTTCAGTCGGAAATCTTTTGTTGCAGTGCAGCATGAAAGCTATTATATGAGCGGGATTTCGATTGTCAAGGATTATTTTGCACTGCAACAATCATTTGAAATCAATGTATTTTGAGTGGCTGTGGCTGGAAGTTCCGCCTTGGGCAGGAGGTGATTCATGAATTTCAAGCATCTCGACATCCATGTGTTCGGCATCGTGCAGGGCGTGTCGTTTCGCGCCCATACGCGAGACCAGGCGGAATCCCTCGGACTCACCGGATACGTCTGTAACGAGCCGGACGACACCGTGTATATCGAGGCCGAGGGTGCCGAGGAGGATCTGGCGTGCCTGGTGCGCTGGTGTCACCAGGGGCCGCCCCTGGCGGAGGTCGAGCGGGTCGACGTGAGCGAGGGGCCGCTGAAGCGTTTCCCGGATTTTCGTATCGCCTGGGGGCGGCAGGTTTAGCGGGCTGGCGGCTTTGTGTCGCGCATCGCGTAGCGCACGCGATAGAGTGCGCCGGCTTGATCGTCCGAAATCAACAGACTGCCGTCCGGCAGGACCAGCACATCGGCAGGCCGTCCCCAGGCGTTTTCACCCTGCAGCCAACCTGTGACGAAAGGTTCATAGGCCATGACACGTGCGCCATCCAGCTTGGCCAGCATGACTCGATAGCCGCTTTTTTTCGAGCGGTTCCAGGAGCCGTGCTCGGCGATGAGAATTTGTCCGCGATAGTGTTCGGGAAACTGCGTGCCGGTGTAGAAGCGCATGCCGATGGCGGCGACGTGCGCGCCCAACGCCTGGGCGGGAGCGGCGAATTCGCTGCAGGCGCGCTTTCGGCCGAGCTCGGGGTCCGGCAAGGTGCCGCCGTGGCAATAGGGATAGCCGAAGTGCATGCCGGCGCGCGGTGCCTGGTTGAGTTCATCCGGCGGCGCATCGTCGCCCAGCAGGTCGCGGCCGTTGTCGGTGAACCAGAGTTCGCGGGTGCGCGGGTGCCAGTCGAAACCGACGCTGTTGCGGATGCCCCTGGCAAAGATTTGCGCTTGGGAACCGTCCGGCTTCATGCGCAGGATGTTGGCATAGCGCTCCGGGTCGGGCTCGCAGATGTTGCACGGGGCGCCGACGGGGACGTAGAGCCAGCCGTCCGGACCGAAGGCGATGAACTTCCAGCCGTGGTGCTTTTCGCTGGGCAGGTCGTCCTTGACGACGACGGGGGCGGGCGGATTCGCGAGGCGCTGCCCGATCTTGTCGAGGCGCAGGATGCGATTTACGGCCGAAACATACAGGTTGCCTTCGCGAAAGGCAACGCCGACCGGCATCTCCAGTCCTTGCGCGACGACATGCAGTGGTCCTGCGCGGTAGCTCGCATCCAGGGGCAACGCATACACCTTGCCGGTGCCTCTTGAGCCGACGTAGAGCACACGCTCATCGCCAAGCGCCATTTGCCGGGCATTGGGCACGCGGGCCAGCACCTCGATCGTGAAGCCGGGCGGCAATTTGAGCTGCTCGAGCGGCAATTCTCCGGCATGGGTGCCGGCGCAGAAGATTGCGAACAGGAAGTTGACAAGTTTTTTCATCGTCGGATTTGAAACGATTTTGCGCTCCAATTCTGGTTATTGCGCAGGAGCGGCCAATTCTAGCCGAGCACGTGCGGCCTGTGCCGTCGGGCTGATTGCCTTGCCTGGCCGTTGCCTGGAGGAAATTGCCGCAAGAGCCTCAGCGAGCAACGGCAGGGGATTGAAACGTACAGGGAACGTTCCTGGCATGGGTTGTGCTCGTCGTCTGTCACAGTCCATACGCGAACACCGGAACGCCATGCAGGTTTCCACCATTCCCAGCCCAGCATCCCAGACATTGCTGCCCGACAGCCTGGCGAACATCAATCGGCAGGGGAACTTTGCGGAAAGAGGAACACCGGTGACGGCGCCAGCGCCTGCCGCTGCAACATTGGGTGCCGCCAAGGACAGCGCGGATGCAGAGCGCGTCACTCTGTCCGGAATGGAGGTGTCCGCGCGCGGCCTTTCCGACCTGGTTCCGGTCTATGCGGAGATCTGGAAAGGCGGGACGAAGGTGGCGGAGATCGATATTCACGGCGGGGTCACCCCGGTCAACGGCCTCGTTGCAGCCGCACCGGGCACGGTCGCCGGCGACGGCGCGCTGCTGGCCGCGCGGCGCGCAGCGGAAATAGTACGTTCCATCGGCGGCGAGATTCGTGTCGGCGGCCAGGTCATGGACAGCCAGACGCTCGATATGCGTGCCCGATTGAGGCAAATGTACGGAACAACGGCCTGAGCGCCGGCAGAACTGTTCAGCCAGGCAATTTCTACCGATTCCGCATTAGCAAGGTAATATCCGAGGCTTGTTTCGCTGGCGCTGATTCCCTGCGCGACGAAATTTTCTGAGGAACCTTCCTGCATGACCGGGAATATCCATCTGCGCCAATGGCTGATTCTTGTAGCTGCTTTGCTGTTGCTGGGAGGCGCGCTGGCCTGGAATTTATACCATACGCATGAATCGATCAGGACCGACGAAAGTGAGCGGCTGGCGCTCCAGGCTGAAATCGTCGAGAAGAACGTGGTGCCGCAATTGCTCCTGGCGAACCGCGTCATCGACAACATCATCAAAGCGCTGCCCCAATGGCAGGCCAACAAAGACGGGTTCAGCCATGCTGACCTCGAGTTGCAACTCATCAACGACACGCTCATCGGCATCCGGCCGATCTCGATCATCAACGCAGAAGGTACCGTGATTGCTTCCAGCAACGCGACGCTGATCGGTCAGAATTTCAAGCAGTGGGAGTACTTCCAGACGGCGCTGAAGAATCCCGATCCCGGAATATTTCATATCAGCTCCCCGTTCAAGACGGTTCTGGACACCTACGCGATCAGCATGTTTCGGGCCATTCGCGGGCCGCGCGGTGAATTTGCCGGAATCGTCGTTGTCAGCGCCGTTCCGGAATATTTCACGACGCTGCTCGATTCCGTGCGTTATGCGGAAGACATGAGAGCTTCTCTGATTCATGGCGACGGCAAATTGTTCGTGGTGGCGCCATCCCGGCCCGACATCGAAGGTATCAACGTGGCTATACCGGGCACTTTTTTCATGCGGCATGTGAAAAGCGGGCAGAAGGCCAGTTCGATGTCGGGGCGACTTCTGACCACTGGAGAAGAAAGAATGGTGTCGCTGCGCACCATACAGCCGGCCAATCTGGTCATGGACAAGCCGCTCGTGATGAATCTCAACCGGGATGTAGAGCGTATTTTCGCCGAATGGCACAATGGGACGTACCTGCAGGCAGAGATATTCCTGGTTCTGGTTTTTGTGAGCACGCTGGGGCTCTACTTTTATCAACAGAAAGCCAGGGAGAACCAGCGGCTGATCTTGGCGCAAGCGACTGCCCGTGAACGGAGCGAGGCGAGTTTCCGCGCCATTCTTGAGGCGGCACCGATTCCTTTCGTCTTGCTCGACGAACGAGAGAATGTCTCCTACCTGAATGCGGCTTTCATTCGTATTATCGGCTACACGCTCGACGATATTCAAACGATTGCCGACTGGTTGCCCAGGGCTTACCCCGACCCGATCTATCGGAACGAAGCGATAGCAATTTGGCGAGCCTTTCGGGAAAAGAGCATGAACGGCACGGTCGCTCAGGATTCCCTTGAGGCGAACGTCACCTGCGCAGATGGCCGTGTCCGTACCATGATGTGCGACTTGAAAGCCATATTGCTTGGATCTTCCCGGGTGTTTCTGGTGTCGTTTTACGACATCACCGAGCGCAAGCAGGCCGAAAATGCCGTCTTGGTGAGCAACAACCTGCTCCAGGCGACGCTCGACGCCATCCCGGATCTGCTGTTCGAAGTCGATATTGAGGGGCGCATCTTCAATTACCATGCGCGCCGGAATGATTTGCTTGCAGCGTCCCCCGCCGCATTTCTTGGCAAGACCTTCTCGGATGTCCTACCCCTGGATGTCGCGCAGGTCTGCCTGTCTGCCATTCAGGAGGCGGCCGGGCATGGCCTGTCGGTCGGCA
The DNA here is from genome assembly GCA_016234745.1 of Betaproteobacteria bacterium. Taxonomy (GTDB): domain Bacteria; phylum Pseudomonadota; class Gammaproteobacteria; order Burkholderiales; family Rhodocyclaceae; genus JACRAR01. Next base: position 14,718 of record JACRAR010000035.1, read on the forward strand.
AGGAGTATCGCCTGAAACTGCAGCAGGGCGAGTTCTGGTTCGAACTGTCGGTCTCGCTCATGCACCAGAGCAAGGGCAAGGAAAGGCATTTTGTCGTCCTCGCCCGCGATGTCACGGAGAGCCGGCGTCTCAGGGAGCAATTGCTGGCGTTTCTGGAGAACAGCGCCGTGGTGGCCTACATGATGGATGAAAACAATCGCTATGCGTTTATCAGCGAAAACTATTTGCGATCCTTCGGCAAAACCAGGGAAGAGATCATCGGCAAGACCAACCACGAGATCTGGCCAGCCGAAATAGCCGATGCCTACGACAGAGTCAATCAGCAAGTCCTGGCGCAGGAGGGCGTTGTCGAAGCCATCGAACCGGGACCCATGAATGATGGGTCATGGTGGCTATCCAACAAATTCACGTTTCATGATGCCCAGGGAAAAGCCATGCTCGGCGGCCTCTCCGTCAATATCTCAAATCGGGTCCGCGAAGAACAAATGCGTAGCGAAAAGGAAAGGGCGCATCGGAATACACTGGTGCGGGAAGTCCATCACCGCATCAAGAACAACCTGCAAAGCGTAGCCGGCCTGTTGCGCCGCGAGCTGGGCAAGTTTGCCGAATCGCAACCGCGCCTGGAGACGGCAATCAGCCAGGTCAACGTCATTGCCGTGATTCATGGACTGCAGGGCGCCGAAAGCCGTGAGGCGACCCGCTTGCATGAAGTGGTGCACAGCATCTGCAATACGGTGGGCGATTTGCGGCAATGCCGGATCGAATTGCTTGAGCCAGCACCAGAGGCGACCATTTCCCGCATCGAAATCGACCAGGAGGAGGCGGTCTCGGTGGCCCTGGTTCTTAACGAGCTGATCCTGAATGCGGCCAAGCATTCTCCCGAAGGCACGGCGCCTCAGGTGTCGCTGGACGCTGCGGGCGATGTGGCCCGGGTCGTCATCAGCAATGCCGCAAAGATTGCGCCGTCCTTCGACATCAAGAGCGGCGCAGGCATTTCCACGGGGCTGAGCCTGGTGCGTTCCCTATTACCGGAGCAGGGGGCCGAATTGACGTATGCGACCGAACCGCAAGGCTGGCTGACCGCAACGCTGACACTGGCTCCCCCCGTGGTCGCCATCGATGTGCTGGACAGGGAATCACTGCATTAAGAACGCTATTCCAGCGAGTCGCGCAATTCGTCGAGCACCATGCGCAGCAGTTGCCGCGCTTCGTCATTGCTGTCCAGGTAGGTCGGCGTCGCCATGAGATGGGCGCAGAGCTGGTCGTAAGTTCTCAGGACGGCGTCGCGTTGTGGATGTTCGATCGCCAGCGCCTTGACCATCAGGCTGATGGCGGTCATCTGCCGTGCCAGGGTGCCATCGTCGGGAATGATGTCCATGCTTGTTCCTTTAGCGAAAGTCCCGGATCAGGGGTTGGCCGGGATGAACCGGTCTCGACGTGCGATAAACCGGTTACACTGGGTTTGGAAAAATGGAGGGAATTTCGTGATCGGAATTATTGCAGCAGTGTCGCCAAAAAGCGACCGGATTATTCCCGCTACAACCTCAGGAGTCCCGCGATGAATCCACAGGTCGTGCTGATCTCAGGCTGCTCTTCGGGTTTCGGCTTGCTCATCGCCGTTGTCGCCGCGCGCCAAGGGCACCGCGTGTTCGCCACCCTGCGCGATGCGGCGACGAATGGCGCGCTCCAAGCCGCGGCGGACGCGGCGCAGGTCAAGGTCGAATTGCTCACCCTCGATGTCGATGATCAGGCTTCGATTGATCGCTGTGTCGCCGAAGTCCTGGCGGTTGCCGGGCGCATCGACTGCCTCATCAACAATGCCGGCTTCGCCATGGGCGGCTCGGTCTTCGATCTTTCCATGGCGGAACTGCGCGCACAGATGGAGACCAACTTCTTCGGCGCCGTCGCGCTCACCAAGGCGGTGCTGCCCGGCATGATCGCCCGGCGCAGCGGCCTCATCATTCAGATGTCGAGCATTGCAGCGCTCAATTCAAACCCCGGCCTCGGCGCTTATTGCGCCTCGAAGCGCGCGCTCGAAGGCATTACCGAGGCTCTGCGCTATGAAGTCGCGGACTTCGGCATCCGGGTCGCGAGCATCCTACCGGGGATGTACAGGACCGATGTGTGGCGCAAGCGCAAACTGGCTGCACAATTCGGGGCTGCACAAAGTCCGTTCGGCAAGCGCAGCTCGGAAGGACTGCAACTCATCGACAAACTTGTAGAAAGCCATGCGCGCGATCCGCAAGAAGTGGCCGACCTGGTGCTGCGCCTCATGGCGCATCCCAACCCGCCGTTGCAGACACTCAGTGGCCTGGACGCCAAGATCCAGACCTTGCTGCGCAGCCTGCTGCCGGCACGCTGGTGGGAACTTATCGTGCGCAAGGCGGCAGGCTTGCCCTAATCGGGTTGCTCAGTCTCAGGCTCTCGCGTAGACCGCACGTTCAAACTCCTGATATACCGCCATGAATTGCGGGTCGGCGAAGGGCAGGGTCTGGGTCATGATGACGCCGGCGACATCCTGCGCCGGGTCAAACCAGTAGTGCGTGTTCAACACGCCGGCCCAGCCTTGCGCACCCGCCGAGCGCATGCCCGGCACGTCCTGCTCGACGCGCATGAAGCCGATGCTGTGGGTCTTCGGAGTGTAGGGAAAGAGGTCTACGTCGGCGGAAATCGGCGGCGCCACCGTGGTCATTTTTTCTATGCGCAGGTCGCCGATCTGGTTGGCGAGCATGGTCTGCACACCCGGTTCGCTGAGTACCCGCCGGCCATCCAGCTGGCCTCTGTTGAGAAAGAGGCGCATGAAGCGCATGTAGTCGCCAGCGGTCGAATAGAGCGCGTGCCCCATGGCGTAGAACTCCGGATGCGGGACCGGCGCCAGCTCGAAGGGCACGAACTCGCCTTGCTCATTGCGCGCGCTGACTGTGCCCAGACGCGCCGCAAGCAGGCCTTCGCATTCGAAGGCGGTGCTGCTCATGCCGAGCGGTCCGAAAATCTCCTCCTGGCAGAACTGGTCGATGCGCCGGCCATCGACGGCTTCCACGGCCCGGCCCAGCCAGTCGATGCCTATGCCGTAATCCCAACGCGTGCCCGGATCGAATGCCAGCGGATAGTTGAGGGACGACTTCAGGCTGGAGATGATGGTGGGGTGGCCGGTCTGTGCCATCCAGCGCGGGATGTCCCGATTCCAGAATTCATAGACAAAGCCCGAGGTATGCGTCGCGAGATGACGGAGGGTCGCCTGGGTACGGGGCTTGCGCAAGCGCGGCGTGTCGCCGTCGAATCCTTCGAGCACCTGGACGTGCTCGAACCCGGGCAGGATGCTTGCCACCGGAGCATTCAGGTCGAGCTTGCCGCGGTCGACAAGGATCATCGCGGCCGTGGCGCCGATGGCCTTGGTCATCGAGAAAATCCGGAACACCGTGTCTTCGGTCATCGCCTGGCCGGGTGCCCGCTCACCCGCTGCGCCGTGCCATTTCACGCCGGCGGCATTGCCGGTCATTGCCGCCACGCCCGGTGCGGCGTTGGATGCCACGGCGCGGGAAAGAATATCGTCGAAAGCACGCATGTTGTCTCCTGGTTGTTGATATGTATAAGCCTAAAGCAATTATGAGCCAATCCGGGCTGGAAGAAGCCACTCTTTCTGGTAGTCTTGGTGGTGGCGTCACCTTGTATTCCGGGATAAGTATCGTGGGCATCCGTTCGAGATTTGTGACCTGGTTCCTGGCGCTCGCGCTGGCAGCATTGCTATCCACACGCGCTGTGGGGGCCGGTCACAGCGTTGCGATGGAGCCGGTCGCACCCGGTCCCTATGCGGTGGCGTGCACCAATCTCGCGCATGACACCGCCAAACTGGCTCAACTCGGCGGCAGTCTTGACGACTACTGGTCCGGCGACAACAGCCGCTATGTCGGCGACATCCTGCTTGAGCCCGCCGCGACGCTGAAAATCAGTCCGCACATCCCGGATGACGGGCTCTACTCAAGACGGCGCAACACGCAGGTCGATTTCGTGATCCTGGTGTGCTATCCGACGGATGCCGCGAATCTCCGCCCGGATTATGTCCTGCCCAATGGCCAGGTGCTTCCCCGGATGCAGCGTGACGGGGAGAAACCGCTGCTGCCTGCCCAGGTCTGCATCGCCATTTATCCGCCACCCGCAGGTTGCGGGCTCTGGCCCTTGCTGGCCTTCGTGCACGGTCTGGGATCCTCTCCGCTGGACAGTTATTCGATCGACTTCCTGACCCGCTTCGCCAGCCAGGGTTATATCGTGGCAGCGGCGTTCCATGGCGACGGACGTTTTTTGCGGCTGCAGCTGGACGACATCGGTGACGTTTTTTATATCGTGCGCAAATTCGATGCCTTCGTCGAACTGCAGGCGTTGCGGCCGCTCGCGGTGAAGGCCATGATCGATGCGCTGCTGACCGGTCCGGACTTCGGCGGCAGCATCGACCCGGAGCGCATCGGCGGCATCGGCGTGAGCATGGGTGGGGAGACCCTGAGCCTGCTGCTCGGCGCACAGCTCACGGATAGTTATTGGAGCCAGGGCACGGTCCAGACCGTCACCGATCCGCGCATCAAGGCCGCCGTCGGCTACATTCCCTACGCCGGGCAGAACTTCCTGCCGGCCTTCGGTGAGGACAACGCCACTGCGCGCAACGTGAGTGCACCCTATCTCGCGATTTCCGGCATCGATGACCCGGTTGCGCCCATGTCGCGAATGACGCAGACGCTCAACAGTTCTCGTGGCGCCGCATATCAGGTCGGACTGAGCGGCGTGGCACATCAATATGACACCAGCTATGCGGATGACATTTTCGGCTGGGCCGTGCCTTTCCTGGCGACTTACCTGGATTGCGGCGAACCCGGCCGCAGCAGCTGGGAACGCCTGCAGCAGCAGCTCATGGTGGCAGGCGGCCTGGACGATCGGCTGATGCTTGCCCGCGATGCACAGCCGCTCTGTTATGCGAAGGGCTGGAACCTGCTCGGCAACAGTAGCGACGCTGCGCTTGATGTCGGCAGGACATTTTCCGACAGCACGCGTTTCAGCACTGTTTGGACCTGGTCCGGCGCAACAAACGACTGGGCGTTCTACGCCCCCTCGCTGGCCGCACAGGGTGGCACCCAGCTGGCCGATTATGCGGCCGCGCAGGGGTACCGGGTGCTGGGCACAGTTGCCGCCGGAGGAGGTTTTTGGCTATATGCCCAGCGCGCGGGGAGCATCAGCCTGCCGCCGGGCAATCCGGTCACGGTCGCGGCTTTGGGGACGACGCTGAACAGTGGCTGGAATTTGCTCGCCCTCGGCGAAGCGAACTCGCCGCGGCAGTTCTGTAGCGCCTTGAACGCGACAGCAGCAACGCTCTGGGCCTGGGATGCCGTGACCGGTACTTGGTACTTTTATTCACCTGGCCTCGATGCCAGTGGCGATCTGGCGAATTACATCGCAGCCAAGGGCTATCGCGACTTTGCCGGCGCCGGCAAGTCGCTCGGGCCGGGTACGGGATTCTGGCTCAACGTTTCCAGCCTGCAGCGTTAAATCAGCCTTCGCCGGTCATGACCTTCATTGCGTATTCTTCGGGCGTGATGGTCCCGCCCAGCTTTTCGGCGATTCCCTGAGCGCACCCAGGCAGCACATCCTGTATCGCGTTGATGCGCTTCCACTGCAGCGCTGGCGGGTCCTTCCCCGCCTGCGGCACATATTTCGAAGCTTCGGCGCGGCTCATGCGGTGGACGTAGCGTGGACAGTTGAAGAACATCTCGCCGACCTTGACCCTGACGATCAGGTCTGCCTCGGGGTATTCCTGCAACAGCGGATCGTCGGCAAGAATGTAGGCCTCGCCATGCAGGCGGACGCGATGCGGCGTTTCAAAATCGATGAAGAGCATGCCGATCTTGGGGTTGCCCTGGATGTTGCCCATCGACAGGAACATACCGTTGCCATCGTAGCTGGGGAAGGCCAGGGTATCCGGATTCAGCACGCGTACGAAGCCCGGGTTGCCTCCCTTGTAGGAGCAGGTCGGATAGCCGCGATGGTCAATGGTGGTGAGGAAGAAAAAATCCCGGCTCTTAATGAATAGTTGATGCTGTTCGCTGATCCGGTTTTCGACGATGATCTGCTGCACCCGGTCGGCCAGATTGCGCGTGTCATGCTGATCCTGCAATTGCCGGTGCTGTTCGCTGTAAAACTCGATCATGACCGCGTTCTCCCCATCAGTTTATGTCGACTGATTGAACCCGTGTACCGCGGCTACTGCTTGAATTTGGTGAAGCAGGTACCCCCGGTGTCTTCCTTGAGACGGGTGCAATCATAGGTTCGCGTGGAATTGATCTCGTTGTTGAAGATCTGAATCACATGCGAAGTACCCTCGGAACAGGCCACATTCCAGAAGACATTGCCCTTGTGGTCGCTGCCCTGGTAAAAGGTTTTCGTGATGCCGGTGCAGGTCTCCTTGTTCCGTGCGAGATAGGAGGAAAGTATCGATTTGCGCTCCGGTTCGGTTGCCGCCAGGAGTTTCTCCTGAGCCGGATTGGCCGGCACGGTGGCGGGGGCAGCATGGGCGAACAGAGGCAAACAGCAGATCGCGATGACGAGTGCGGAGATAGTGTGACGCATGATGAATGTCCTGGACTGGAGTGCTCAGGGATTATGCGCCCTTTTGATAGAGGCAATCACCCCAATCCCTGCGAGAAATCAAGGTGCCAGCAGGATCGAGCGCTGCGTTGAGCGCAGAAATGCAGGCGTTTTCCGGCGCTGAAGCACATTAAGGAAATCCCGGATCAGGCATATCTTGCAACACTGCATCAGGCAGTTGCAAACGGGGAGGCGGGAAATGAATCATCCATTCTTTGTCTGGTATTTTCGGCTCTATCAAATCAATGCGGAAATCTGGCTCAACGCCATCTCGTCCGTCGGGCGTTATCCCCAGGCGCACGACACCAGGCACGACAAAGCGCGCGGACAGGCATCCCGGGCCGGACGCTGAGCGCGGCGTGGCGGGTGCAAACATGATCTTCCGCATATTGCGGCCTGTCGCGGCAAGCCTGTTCGCTCTTGCGTCGCTTGCTGCCGCCCAGGATCAGAATCCCGCTTATCCTCAGGCACAGCAGGATCACTTGATCCTGCTGGAGGCCTGCGGCGCGATGAAGAACCAGAAACAGTCCGACTGCCTCGACGCCCTGGTGCGCATGGAAGAACTCATCGCCCAGGTTCCGCCGCGCTCGCCCGCCGAAATCGCCACCGCCAAAAAATCCTTCATGAAGAAAAAATATGCCGCGGCGCTGCGCACCTTCGCGGCACTCAAGACGGCGACCGCCCGCCAGGTCAGCCTCGAGCAATACGGGCCGATGGTCGACGCCGCAGCCAACGAGGTGGCGCTGCTGCGTCCGCGTGCCGCATCGGATCCGGAGCGCCAGGCAATCCGGTTGTTTGATCAGGCCATCGAGGAATACCGCCAGGCGGCGAAGAATTGGGATGCTGCCGGTAAATTCGGCTTGCCCGCCAGTTCCTTCGTGGTTCCCAAGTGGCGTGCCGCGCGGGATGCGGTCAAGCAGGCAGAAACGCTGCTCCAGGACGCTGCATCGAGGCCTTGAGATTCCCGGCAATGTCGCTGTAACCTGTATCGGGGCAGGGCGTTTGTCACCTTGTTCTGTGGCTTTGCATGGCACTGCGCTTTTCGGTATTCGCCCGCATATAATGGCAGCGGATATTAACCAAGGTGCGGTAAAGAGTGATGCAGCAGATATCCGCCGAACTGGAAAAGCGCCTGGGCACTGCCGTCGAAAAGATGCCGCCTTTTCCCAAGAGCGTGCAGCGCGTGCTGGAACTGACGCGCGATATCAACTGCCGCCCCAAGGACCTGGTCGAGGTGATCGAGAAAGATCCGATCATCACCATCAAGGTCCTCAAGATCATCAACTCGGCGTATTACGGGCTGACCAACAAGATCACATCGATCAACCAGACGGTGATCTATCTGGGCGCAAACACGCTCAAGAACCTGGCGCTGTCCTTCTCCACCGTCGGCATCCTGCCGAACAAGAACGACGCCGGCTTCGATATTCATCATTATCTGGTTTCCTCGCTGGTGACCGCCGGCATCGTGCGCCTGCTCGGTACCCAGTATGCCCCGGGCGATGCCGACCCGACCGATTGCTATGTGGCCGGTCTGCTGCACGATTTTGGCAAGGTGGTGTTTGCCGTGTGCATGCCGGAAGAATTCAGCCAGGCGCTGGCGCTTTCCGCCAATGAACATATTCCTTTGCACAAGGCGGAAAAAGCCGTCATCGGCGCTGATCACACCGTCGTCGGCGCCATGCTGGTGAAGCGCTGGCAGTTTCCCGAGCCTCTGGTCGAGTGCATCGCCGGCCATCACGATCGCACCCAGAGTTCCGCCATGGGCGAATGCCTGCATGCCGCTGACCTGATCGCCGAGCGTCTGGGCTATGACTCAAACGGCCGGGTCAGCACGGAAAGAAGCGCCGTGGTTCTTGCCAAGCGCTTTGGCGGCGATATCGATGCGGTCATGGCCAAGCTGGGCGACCTCAGCAAAATCATCGATGAAGCGCAAATGTTCTCCCGCTCGGAGGGGACATGAGATGAAATTCAGATTCTGGGGCGTGCGCGGTTCGATTCCCGTTCCCGGACCCAAGACGCTGCGCTATGGCGGCAACACCACCTGCATCGAAGTGCGCGGCGATGACGGCACCCTGATCATCCTCGACGGCGGCACCGGAATATTTCCGCTGGCGCAGACCCTGCTGCGCGAGATGCCGGTCAAGGCGAACATTTTCATCACCCACAGCCACTGGGATCATATCCATGGCCTGCCGTTTTTCATTCCCTTGTTCATTCCCGGCAACACCCTGCGGCTCCACGGCGCTTTCAACCCCGTGTCGGGCAGCGGGATCGAACAGGTGATGGGGGTGCAGTTGCAATACAGCTATTTCCCCGTGCGCGAAGCAGAAATGAAGGCGGTCATTGAATATGAAACACTTGCCATCGGCCAGACCGTCACGGTGGGCGATTGCCAGGTCACCACCACGCTGCTCAACCATCCCGTCATCGATTTCGGCTACCGTATCGAGTGCAACGGAAAATCCTTGTTCTTCACCGGCGATCACGAGCCCTACTACAACATCTACGATCCGGGCGACGAGGCCTATGCCGAATACCAGGCGCTCATCGAAGAAAAGCAGGCCGCCGTCGATGATTCGATGCGCGGGGTGGATGCGCTTATCGTCGATACGTCATATACGCTCGAAGAATATCCGGGCAAGGTCGGCTGGGGCCATGGTTATTTCGATGCCTCGATCGCCATGGCGCAGCGCGTCGGTGCGAAGCGCCTGTATTGCACCCACCACGAGCCGACCCGCAGCGACGACGACCTGGAAGCCGTGTTTGCCGCCGTCATGGCGCGTCACGCAGGACAGCTGAATGGCCTGGAGGTTGTTCTGGCGCGTGAAGGGCTGGAACTCGAGTTTTAGATCGAGTTGTTATATCCAGACGAGCCGTCTCAGGGATTGTCAGCATCCGGTTTGCCGAACCCGGAATCAGGCTCGGCAAGCCAGGTACGTCAACACCAAATCACCCCAGGCTGATCTCTGCCGCGGAGACTCCGATCAGGCCCACGGCCTCGGAAATACTGTCAGAGGTGACGGCCGCCGCGATCGCCATGCCCTGGGTGATCGCATCATTGGCTGAAAGAGAGCCCAGGCCCATATCCACCGCATAGGTATCGGCGACTTCAATCTTGTTGTCCAGGAGGTCTGCCACATGGCCCCATTCCGCGTGGCCTTTGTAGGAATGCGCCGAATCCAGGATGCTGGATACCAATGA
>JACRAR010000037.1 GCA_016234745.1 Betaproteobacteria bacterium
ACCCAGTTGCAGTTGGAGGGACCGCGCCAGGTGCGGCTGCGCGCTCCGCTGCCTTTCGATCGCTGGCTGGAATGGGTGGCGCTGCTGCAGCGGGATACGCGTTTGCGTCTGGTGCAGTGCCGGGTCGATGCCGCCGATGCTTCCGCTGCTGCCAATCCCCCTGGTGTCGTCCGTATCGATGCCTTGTTCGCACTGCCTGAGCCGGGTTGAAGTAATTTCCCTGATCGCGAGCATGGAATGCAAAATCGTTGATAAAATCAAATCTGGTTTAAGTGGTCCACTCCAGTGTTTATGATGACGATCTGTTTGTAGCGGCGGAAACCCATAACAGGTAGCACCAATCACTTCCAACCCAACTGGAATTCTCATGAGTTCAAACAAAACACGCAAGCAACTGATGGCAGTGGTCATGGCATTGATCTGGGCGTTGGTTCTCGATATCGGGACGGCATTGGCCAAGGAAGCAGAGCGCAGCGGCAAGGATGTGGTCGATGCAGTGTGCGGCAATTGTCATAACAGCGGCAAAGACGGGGCACCCAAAATCGGCAACAAGCAGGCATGGAGCCAGCGCACGGCCAATGGCCTTGGCGCACTGACACAGCACGCGTTGAAGGGAATCAGGAAAATGCCCGCCCATGGCGGCAATCCGGATGTCAGTGATTTCGAAATACAGCGCGCCATTACTCACATGGTCAATCTTTCCGGCGGCAATTGGACTGAGCCGACCAACAAGAAAGCCAAGACAGCCGATCGTTCGGGCAAGGACATCGTGAACATGCAGTGCATCAAGTGCCACAAGACGGGTGTCAATGGTGCCCCCAAACTCGGCGATCGCGATGCATGGATCCCGCGTGCTGTGAATGGCATGGACGCCTTGGTACGCTCAGCCATCAACGGCCACGGCGGCATGCCGGCGCGTGGCGGCATGGCCAACCTTACCGATACCGAGATGCGCGAAGCGGTCATCTACATGTTCGACCAGAGCATCAAGGGGCCGCACTGAGGCCGAGAGTTTTTTCTGGCGTGTCTTCAGTGGGATCGTACTAAAAGCTTAGAAATCCGAAGTTAGAAATTCTGAAAAGAGGAGGTCTTTCTTGGTGCTCCGGCGTGTTCCCGGGGCAGGAGAAAGTACTATAATTCGCAACTTCCCGATGAGACTGCTTGACATGAATTCAATAAAGCGGATTACCCACAATTCAGGGCTGTTCTCGTTGTGCCTGCGAGCGACATTCCTGGCGGTCTTGTCAACCAGCGCCATGGCGCAGAGCGGTGGTGCCAAACCTGTCGACGATAGCCTCCGAACGTTATATGTTTCTCCTGCTGAAATCGCAGAAGGCAAAAGCCTCGCCGATGCGCAATGCACCCGCTGTCATGGGAATGATGGCATCAGCGTGAGCAAAGGCATTCCTCATCTTGCGGGGCAACGTCCGGCGTACCTGCATATCGAGATGAAGGCGTACCAGACAGCGGCGCGTACCGATAAGCACATGGTTGCGGCCGCCAAGTTTCTCAGCAGCGATGCCCTGTTGAAGGTGGCGGCATATTACGCCAGCCTTGATCCTCCGAATCCGGCCAGCGCCAAGGGAGGGTCGGCCAGGCCTGATCCGCTGCAAGCGGGCAAGGCCGCGGCATCGGGTTGTGCCGGTTGCCATGGCGAGGGTGGGAATTCAAAAACGGGAGGAATGCCCAACCTTACCGGCCAGGATCCGAAATTCCTGGTTGCTGCCATGAAGGCGTACAAGGGAGGCCAGCGCAAGCACGAGATGATGAAGACGCTGCTTGCCGATCTGACCGAACCGGGCATGAACAACATCGCTTTGTATTATGGCTTGCAAAAACCCGGCAAGGCGCAAACTCCTTCCCCCGGAGATCAGGCGGCAGGCAAGACGGCTGCTGCTGATTGTGCGGGATGCCATGGCGACCAAGGAATCAGCGGTAATCCGGCAACGCCCAGTCTCGCCGGCCAGGATGCCGAGTATTTCGTGGAAGCCTTGAAAGCGTACAAAAACAATTCACGCAACGATGACACAATGAAAACTTTGGCATCGGGCATGGACGAAAAAACAATGAAGAATCTGGCTGCGTATTATGCGAACTTGCAGCCCCAACCTCCCAAAGTGAAGAAGCCGCTGACCACGAAAGAATCAGCACAAAATTGCGATCGGTGCCATGGCCTCAATGGCAACAGCACCGATCCGCTGGTTCCGTCCCTGGCCGCGCAGCGTGTCGAGTATCTGGAAACGGTGTTGCGTGCTTACCAGAAGGGGGAGCGTAAAAACTCCAAGATGGCGGCGATGACAACAGGTTTGACTGATTCTGAAATCGAGAATCTCTCCGCCCATTATGCCCAGCAGAAGGCCCGGGCAGTTGTATTTGTCGCAGCACCGAGCAAATAATCAGAACGGAGGGCGGGGTGCTTTTAGTGATCTCGCGAGCCCTGAATTCATAATTGAAACTGGAGCGTTGCTCTGCGTACATGACGCACTGGGCGCATCCTCATGCAAGACCTAAGGAAGCAAGATGAAGACTGAATCGCTCCACCAGTTGTATACCCATTATTCGGAACTGCCCTATAGCCAGCGCGTTCTCTACACTTGTACGCTGCTTGTGCTGGGCTCCGCCTATCTTTTTGCCTTGATTTATCTGTTCCATTCCTATTCGGGGCGAGACGGCAATCCGGGCGATCTGACCTACGAAGATGTTGTTGTTGCCTACACCGGCAGCGGCAAGGGGTCGCGTCTTGAGTCCGCGCTGCGCGGACCGATGGCGACGATGCTGCCCGCCGAAGAATCCAGTTCCGTGATTGGCTGGGTGGGAGAGGGGGCGAGTCAGGAAAAGTACGAACAGGTGGTCAGGCCCATCATGGACAAGCGCTGCATGAGTTGCCATGACGGCAGCAATCCGCATCTGCCGAATCTCGGCGGGTTTGATAACATAAAGAAGGTGATCGAGAAAGATACGGGCACCGATATTTTCACCTTGGTGCGCGTTTCGCACATCCACCTGTTTGGCCTGACTTTCGTCTTCTTTATCATCGGCCTGATGTTCAGCCATGCTTATTTGCGGCCGGTCTGGCTCAAATGTGGCATTGTCGCTCTGCCATTCGTCTGCCTGGTGCTGGATGTGAGTTCCTGGTATTTCACCAAGCTGTATCATCCATTCGGCTGGGTGGTGATGGTTGCCGGCGGCGGGATGGGCATGAGCTTCGCGTTCATGTGGTGCACCACTATGTACCAGTTGTGGTTCTACAAGCTGCCGGCGACGGTGGCGAGGCCGGAACGCACCCCGCTTCCGCCGACTGCCTGACCGAACAGAAAGCAGGCAATAAAAAAGCCGGGAAATTCCCCGGCTTTTTTTACATCTTCGAATTATTACTCAGTGCTTTTCGGGCGGCTGGCTGGAATACCAGGTCGCAATGCTTTCTATCATGGCATTGCTGTAGGCAAAGCTCATGTTGTGCATCATCGAGCTTTGGCGTTTGCCGTCCCGGTAGGCGCGCAGCGACATGACCAGATAATCCCTGTCCTGGCCATTCATCTTGGGAACCACCATCGCCGGGTTGTCTCCGGCATCATGGCAACGGTTGCACTTGTCGGTGAGTTCCTTGACCGAACTGGGCAACGCTTCGGCAGACTGCGGTTTCTGGATGGAGTAAAAGGCGGCGATGTTCTCGATATCTTTTTCGGTCAGGCCGGCTATGTATCGTTGCATGCCCCAGTTCTGGCGGCTCTTCTTGTAGGAATTCATCGAATTCACCAGATATTTCGCATCCTGTCCGGCAAGACTGGGAGTCGCTGCGTCGGTGCTGACTCCCTTGGGTCCGTGGCAACCGCCACACATTGCGGTGGTCGGTTCACCCGCGGCAGGATCGCCAAAAGACGGCGCAGTCCGCTGAGCCGGGGTTTGTGAAGCGTAATACCAGGCCAGTTTTTCGAGGTTCATCTTGTTCGAGCCGCCGGCTGAGGCCATGGTCGCCGACTTGCGATCACCCTGATGGTATTCCTCGATCGCGGTGACCAGATAATGCGGCTGCTGGCCAGCCAGGGTAGGTGTTCCAGGAGTTTTGCTGTTGCCGTCTTCGCCGTGGCATTTCGCGCAAGGTTCGGCCAGCGCCTTGCCTTCCTGATACGGGGAAGAATGTTGCGTATCCTTGGCAGGGACAACGGGAACCGGAGGCAGACTGGCATAGAAGGCGACCACATTGCGCACTTCCGCTTCGCTCATCTGGCCGGTCATGTCCTTTAGTGCGGCATGCGTGCGCTTGCCTTCCTTGTATTCGGCAATTGAAGCCAACAGGTAAGACGCTCTTTGCGCCGCCAGATGAGGAATGCCGGGGGCTGTGCCACCGCCGTCCATGCCATGGCATCCTTTGCAGTTTTTTTCTGCAATCAGTTTGCCCGCATCGACATCACCCACGGGGCCCTTGTTTGAGTCTTTCTTGTCTCCACAGCCCGTCAGCGCAAGCGGCACCAAAATGCTTAGCAGTAGTCTTTTCATGTCAATTCCCGATGGTTGATTGCTGTCAAAAGCTGGCGCAAACCATTGCGCCAGCTTTTTGTGCGAGCATCATTTTATTCCCATAGCCGTGTGAAACAAGGTCTGTAATGAAATGTTTGTGTCTCCTCATCCCGCACTGATGCTGCCAATGAAACCGGTCAATACCAGTCCGAGCAGAATAAAGCCGCAGCACAACAGAACTATACCCAATATCTTTGAAGCCCGCGTCATCGGCTTGGAAGGAGCATCCACCAGGTACTTCTTGATTTCGCCGGATTGCACCAGGCGGTTGTATTCCATGCCGTGCTCATGCTTGAACTCGTCGAGCGACACCGCACCGGTGAACATCACCACATCCGGCGGCGGGAACTTGTCCGGACGGAGGTGGTTGTTGAAGAAATGCACCGTGAACAGGAACACTGCCGCGAGGAATGCTTCTTCGCCGTGGATGATGGTGGCCACGTTGAACACCCAGCCGGGCAGGACTGCGCCGGTGAGATTGGGCAGAGACAGCATCAAGCCGCTGCCGCCGATGATGCCCATGCCCCAGAACACCGCCCAGTAGTCGAACTTTTCCCAATAAGCCCAGCGATCAAGTTCCGGACGCGGTCCCAGTCCGAAGAACCATTTGAACATGCCAATCGCATCCTGGAGATCCTTCAGGTTGGGCACCAGCGAACGGGGGCCGAACCAGTCGAAGTTCCGCCAGTTCTTGCTGAGGAAGAAGGTGACATAGATCAGATGCAGGAAGAAGATGCCGAGCATGACGGCCGCGGCAATTCTGTGGATGATGGCCGCATTTCTGGGCCCGCCAAAACCGACCATGATGCTTTGAGCCCAACCGGCTTCCGCATAAAAGGCTGACATGCCGGTAAGCACCAGCGTCATCACGCTGATGGCAAAGCACAGGTGGGCCAGCCGCCAGATCGGGCCAAAGCGCTGGTAGTACTTGCCTTTGCCAAGCGATTCCATTTCCGCCGTCATGACGTGGGGAATGTTCTTGCCTTGCTTGCGGTCTTTGTACTCGCGATAGAACCACAAGGCCGAATGTGCCCAGAAGAAGCTGAATACGCCGATCAGCAGGGCGATCATGAATTTGGAGGTGACCCACATGGCGGGGTAGCGGGCATAGTCGTGGGTGTTGCCGTGCGGCTCAAAAGTCACAAA
Source organism: Betaproteobacteria bacterium (assembly GCA_016234745.1). Lineage (GTDB taxonomy): Bacteria > Pseudomonadota > Gammaproteobacteria > Burkholderiales > Rhodocyclaceae > JACRAR01. The sequence goes on from JACRAR010000037.1 coordinate 5,665, forward strand.
TCCTTTGGTGGCGCCCATGTGGCATTGCTTGCAGGTATTGAGCCGGTTGTCCGGATGGACCATCGATTTCGGATCGTCCACGCGCTGGATCGTGTGGCTGCCATGGCAATCAAAACACTTTGCGGTATAGGCATAGCCGAGCGTGCTGACCTGGCCGTGATAAGTGCCCAGGTAGGTTCGCAGATTGTCCTCATGGCAATTGCCGCAGTTCTTGAAAATGACCAGACGGGTCGAATCGTCGGAAGGCGAGGCAACATCGTGCGTGGTGTGGCAATCAGAACAGATCGCGGCGAAGGCATTCTTGTTTTCCAGGACTTCCTTGCCATGGACCGACGTGGCATATTCATCGCGCTGCTTGGCGTGGCATTTGCCGCAAGTATTGGGAATGTTGAGACGCCATTCTTTGCGCTCATCACTGCCTTTCGGATAGACATAATGGGCCTGATGGCAGTCATAGCAGGTGGCGTTGGTGCGTGACTGATCCGCATCGCTGGGACGCGCATGAACTGACTTCATGTAATGCTCGATCTGGGTGATGACTACGCCCAGTCTTTCGTTTTCCTTGGTTTTGCCTTCGTCCTTGGCCTGTTCCCACAATTTCTTGTGACAACTGACGCAACTGACCTTGTGTGTCACGCCTTCTTTGTGAGGAATTTCGGTGATGTCGGTATGGCAATCGACGCACAGCCGCTTTCCATGCACACTTTTGCCGAACTTACCTTTGACAACATGCAGAGCACGCATATGGCCGTCGGGGCCGGGCATCGAGAATCCGGCTTGACCATGGCAACCCAAGCAAGTCGAATTTTCGAATTTCTGAACAGGTTTTTCGCTGGCTTCCTCTGCGAAACTGGGACCAATCATTCCGGCGATCCATATCAGGGAAACAACTGCGGAGATGACCCAGGACGAAAGTTTAGAAATACCCATAATGACGTTCCATATCCCCATAAAAAAACAATAAGCCCACCCTCTTGCAGGAGGATGAACTCTTTGAAATCATCAGCTTTGCAACGAATACAAAGCCGCATATCAGCAGCGCCGACGATCGAAGGGCGATTATGATTGAAGCAACAAGGACTGATTTGACTTACATCAACTCCCAACTGAGTAAGGCACACTAACATCCTCGACGATTCAATCAGGGAGCAGGTCTCGGGACTTTTCTTCAGTCAAGGAGCAATCATGAAATCAGCAATGGTAGTGGGTTTCGCATTGGCAGGCTTGGTTATGGCCGGTCCGGCATGCGCTTCCGCCGATCTGGCGAAGAGCAGCGGTTGCATGAAATGTCACGATGTGGAAAAAAAGAAAATGGGTCCATCCTTCAAGGACATCGCGGCTGCCCAGAAGGGCAAGGCGGGTGCCGAGGATGCCATGGTCGCGAAGTTGGCTGCGGGGAAGGACCATGCGCCGGTCAAGGCTGGCGAGGCTGACTTGAAAACGCTGGCCAAATGGATTTTGGCACTGTAACTATTTCGTATTCACTGCGTTATATGCCTAGGTTCTGACACCGTTAGGATCGAAACGCCTCACATACAATGCGTAACAGATTTGATTTTCTTAAACAAGGAGTAATGATGAAAGCGACAATCGTAGCTGGTTTGGTGGTTGCAGGCCTGGTTCTGGCGGGTCCGGCAAGTGCAAATGCTGATCTTGCCAAGAGCAGCGGCTGCCTGAAGTGCCATGACGTCGACAAGAAAAAAATGGGCCCGGGATTCAAAGACGTAGCGGCTGCGCACAAGGGCAAAGCTGACGAAGCGGCTCTGGCCGCCAAGATCATGGGCGGCAAGGATCACCCGCCCGTCAAGGCCAGCGAAGCCGACGTGAAGACCCTCGTTAAGTGGGTGTTGGCGATGTAATTTTCATCCGACTGCTGGAGCCAGTAATGGCTCCAGCGGTTTGGAGAAGTTTTATAATGATCTCCCCAAGCTGAAGTTAGGGGGCGATATTCCATCCAATAGGAGAGGCAAATGAAATTCTCGTTAATGATTGTATCTGTAGCGCTCGTCCTTGGTGCCGCCCAGATTGCGGTCGCAGCTGACGGCGCGGCAATTTACGACAAGAGCTGCAAAAGCTGCCATGACAAAGGGCTGATGGGCTCGCCCAAGACCGGTGATAAAGACAAGTGGGCGCCGTTGATCAAGGCAGGTCAGGACGCACTTGATGCCTCAGTTGCCAAGGGCAAGGGCAAGATGCCTGCGCAAAAACTGTCTGCCGAAGAAATCAAGGCAGCCAACGCATACATCATCAGCAAATCCCAATAAGTTCGGATTGCCGGATTAGCGACATACTCCGTCTGGAGCAGGCACGCTGTCCCATGCAGTCTTAAGCAAAAAACCCCAGGCTCGGCCCGGGGTTTTTTGTTGCATGATGTCCTACTGTGGTCGATTTGCTCCTTCCCCGACCGGCCCTCTGCATTTTGGTTCGCTGGTGGCTGCTGTTGGCAGTTGTCTGGAAGCGCGCCATCAAGGCGGGACCTGGCGCTTGCGCATGGAGGATGTTGACCTGCCGCGTTGCCAGCCGGGCGCGGCCGACGGAATTCTGCAGACTTTGACGGCATTCGGTTTCGAGTGGGACGGCCCTGTGCAGGATCAAAGCGGGCGCGTCGACAAATTCCGGGCCGCACTCGAATCACTGCGCCTTCAGGATCGGGTTTTTCCCTGTGCCTGCACCCGCCGGGAACTTGCCGATTCGCAGTTCTCACAGCTCGCCGGCGATGGCGCGAAAATCTATCCTGGCACCTGCCGCCAGGGTTTGCCTGCGGGCAAGGCGGCACGCAGCTGGCGTTTGCGCGTGGTCGATGAATCGATTGTTTTCGATGATGCCGTACAGGGCCGGGTTGCGCAAAATCTGGCGCATGAAGCGGGCGACTTCGTGCTGTTGCGCGCCGATGGATTTTTCGCCTACCAACTGGCGGTCGTAGTTGACGATGCCGAGCAGGGGATCACGCATGTGGTGCGCGGTGCGGACCTGCTCGAGTCGACGCCGCGCCAGATTTTTTTGCAGCGCTCGCTGGGATTGCCCACGCCGCAGTACGCGCACCTGCCGGTGGCCGTGAATGCGGCCGGGGAGAAGCTCTCCAAGCAGACCTGCGCTGCACCATTGGACAACACCAGACCGCAGGCGGCCCTGTGGGATGCCCTGGCCTTTCTGGGTCAGTCACCGTCAGCGGAATTGCGGGGAGCCGGGCTTGCCGATATTTGGCAATGGGCTCATGCGCATTGGGACATGGCACGCGTGCCGCGTCAGCAATGCTTGCGGGTGGCAGAGTAGAATCGCCGGGTTGAGAGGAAATCCGATGATCGTTGACGATATCGCCGGCCTGCGCCGGGTATTGGCTGAAAACCGGGTGATCGCCGTGGTCGGTTTGTCGACCAACTGGAATCGCCCCAGTTTTTTCGCCGCCAAATACATGCTGGAGCACGGCTACACCATCATTCCCGTGAATCCCGGCCAAAGTGAAATACTGGGGCAGAAGTGCTATGCGAGCCTGCGCGATATTCCTCGCGAAGTGGACATCGTCGATTGCTTCCGCAAGCCGGAGGACATTCCTCCGCTTGTCGACGATGCGCTCGCGATCGGTGCCAAGGTGCTCTGGCTGCAACTCGGTGTGATCAACCCCGCGGCGGCGCAGCGTGCCTCGGAAGCGGGGCTGGAAGTGGTCGTGGATCGCTGCGTGAAGATCGAACATGCACGCTTGTTCGGCGGTCTGAATTGGGCAGGAGTCAATACCGGCATCATTTCAGCGAAACGCCCGGCCGTCCCGCCCTTCGCCAAGCCACGATAGTCGTCGAGGTATCCTAAAGCGCGGCTTCTTTCTGGGAGTAGCCGGAAAGTCCGATCATCAGCCTGACCAGGGCGAAGGCGAGCCAGCTCGCGCTTCTGGCCAGCAATGGTTTTTTCTGCCAGTCTTCGCTGCGTACTTCTTTCGCGCCCTGATCCATTGCGGCCTGCAAGCTGGCGCGCAACTCCTGCGCAAATCCATGATGACGGATAACCACGTTGGCCTCGCGCGCCAGCAGCAGGCTGAACGGATCGATGTTGCTTGATCCAACGGTCGCCCAGCGGCTGTCTATGACGGCCACTTTGGCATGCAGAAAGCTGCGGTGGTATTCGAAAATCCGCACGCCCGCCCCAAGCAGCGCGCCATATAAGGACTGGGTGGCGTAATGCAGCAGCGAGTATTCGACCCTTCCCTGGAGCAAGACCACGACTTTGATGCCGCGGCGGGCGGCGGCCATCAGCGCCTGGCGAAAACGGCGGCCGGGGAGGAAATAGGCGCTCGCAAGCACAACCTCGTTTTCAGCGTCTGCGATAGCCTTCAGGTAGGCATCTTCCACGTCGTGACGGTGACGCAGATTGTCGCGGATCACGAAGGCTGCCGCAACGTCTCCGCAGACCGCCATGGCGTCGACATGAAAATTCGGCCTGCGATAGCGGCGCCGGAAGGTGGTCCAGCCCACCAGTTTCCATAGGTGACGCATCGAGGCATGGATCGGCGCCAGAAGCGGCCCTTCGATCCGAACCGCGTAATCGTAGCGCGGCGGAATTTGCGCCGGCTTGTTTTCGACGTTCATGTCGTCGATGATATTGATGCCGCCGACGAAGGCAATGCGGGCATCGATCGCCGCCAGCTTGCGATGCAGCCGGCGCAGGCGGTGGCGGCGAAATGTGTAGGGTGAAATGTTCGGTCCATAGATCAACACTTCGACGCCCGCTGCGATCAGTCGGGCGCCCAGCGTCCGCATGAAACCTTGGGCGCCGAAGCCATCTACCAGAACGCGCACGGCGAGGCCGCGTTGCGCCGCTCTCACCAATGCGTCGGCGATCTGCCGGCCCATGACATCATCCTCGAAAATGTAGGTCTCGATATGTACTTCGTAGGCGGCTGCGTCGATTGCAGCAAGCAAGGCAGGAAAGTATTCCCTGCCGCTGCTCAGCAAGTTGATTCGATTGCCGGGGAGATAGTCCGACTTCACGGGCTGTAGAGAAAAGCCGAGAGTGCGGCATGGTCCGAGATGCGTGACCAGGGTTCGCCGAAATGCACCTGGGTCCGGTCGATGCTGAATCCGCGTACATAAATCCGGTCGAGACGAAACATCGGCAAGGCGCTGGGAAAACTGCGCGGAGGGCGTCCCGCAATCCCGCCGAAGACTTCGATCAGGCCAAGGCGGTCGATCAGTAATTTGTCGGCGCGATTGCGCCAGTCGTTGAAGTCTCCCGCAATGATCAGCGGCGCATGGTGCGGGACCGTCGCTTCCAGATGTTCCGCCAGGGCTTCCATCTGCTTGCGGCGCGAACGGCCGAACAGCGACAGATGCACGCAGACGCAGTGCAGCGGATGTTCGCAATGGCCGGTTTCAATTTTGCAATGAAGCAATCCCCGCCGTTCGAAGCGCAGATGCGTCACGTCCTGGTTGTGCGTTGCAAGGATGGGAAAGCGCGAGAGTATGGCGTTGCCATGATGGCCGTGATCGTAGATGACGTTGCGGCCATAGGCGGTGTTCTCCCAGACCTCGTCAGCGAGGAATTCGTGCTGTGAGACTTCCGGCCAGTCGCTGTGCCGTTCCGCATGACCGAGGTGGAGGCCCTGCACTTCTTGCAGAAAAACGATGTCAGGGGCGAGTTGCCGCAGTCTTTCGCGCAGTTCGTGCACCATCATGCGCCGGTTGAACTGCGAAAACCCCTTGTGGATGTTGTATGTCGCGATGTGCAATGCGTTGGTCATTGCCACGGGGTTCTTCAGGAAACATCGAGCATTCTTTGCAGCGCCACTTTCGCCAGAACGGCCTCGTGCTGGGGTACCGTGATGCGATTCACGACCTGGCCTTCCGCCAGGTTTTCCAGGGTCCAGGCCAGGTGCTGCGGATCGATGCGTTGCATGGTCGAGCACATGCAGACTGTGGGTGACATGAACTGGACGATCTTGTTGTCTGCCTTGACTTCCTCGGCCAGGCGTTCGACCAGATTCAATTCGGTGCCAACCAGCCAGCGCGTGCCGGGCGGAGCCTGCTTGACCGTGCTGAGGATGCTTTCGGTTGAGCCGATATAGTCGGATTGCTGGCAAACCTCGAAACTGCATTCTGGATGGGAGATCACCAGGCCGTCCGGGTAGGTGTTCCTGAACCTCAAAATGTGCGCTGGCTGGAACATCTGATGCACGGCGCAATGGCCTTTCCACAGTACGATGCGCGCTCGTTCGAGCTGCGCCGGCGTGAGGCCGCCCATTTCCAGATCGGGATCCCATACCGGCATCTCGTCGAGTGGAATGCCCATCTTGTGGCCGCTCCAGCGGCCGAGATGCTGGTCCGGGAAGAACAATATTTTCCCGCGCTGGGCGAAGGACCATTCAAGAATCTTTGGCGCGTTGCTGGACGTGCAGACGATGCCGCCATGCCTGCCGCAAAAGGCTTTCAGATCTGCTGCGGAATTGATGTAGGTAACCGGGGTGAACTGCGCGTCGGCATTCATGAGCGTATTGATTTCGCGCCAGCAGCGTTCGACCTTGGCCAGGCTCGCCATGTCGGCCATAGAACAGCCGGCGGCGAGGTCGGGCAGGATGGCGATTTGCTCGGGCCGCGACAGGATGTCGGCAACCTCGGCCATGAAATGCACGCCACAAAACACGATGAACTCGGCGTCGGATTGTGCCGCCAAACGCGACAGCTTGAGCGAGTCGCCGGTGATGTCGGCATGTCGATAAACATCGGCGCGCTGGTAGTGATGGCACAGCAATACGGCGCGCTTGCCTAATGAGGCACGGGCCGCGAGGATGCGCTGTTGCGCGTCCTGATCAGCCAGTTGATTGAATTGTTCGAATCGGATGGGAACTGCTTGCATGGGAAATTAAGGAATGATTTTGGAGTGTTCCGCCCCGAAGGGCTGGAACGCTATTTTAAACAATCAGCCTTGCGACCAGGGCAGACCTGCAAAACGCCAGCCGCCGACCGTGCCGCGGCGACTGTTGGCATCCTTGTCTCCTTCAAAGCCTTCGAGAATGTTGAAACAGTTGGCAAAGCCCGCCTGGGTCGCCGCGGCGGCCGCTGCCCGCGAGCGGACACCGCTGCGGCAGATGAACAGCAGCAAGGATTCGTTGTCGACAGCGCGCTTGAGTTCAGTCAGGAAATACGGGTTGGGTTTCATGCCGGGGTAGGTTTGCCATTCGATTTCGATGGCATTCGGGATGCGGCCGACCCAGTCCAATTCGGCGCGGCTGCGAATATCGATGAGCCTCGCACCGGGGGCGCGCTGCAAAATTTCCCACGCCTCGCGCGGCGTCAACGCACCTTCGAAGGCGAGCTGCTGGTCGCGGCTGCGCTGTGCGGCGATCTGGAGAATCTCTGAGACCTGACCCATGCAATTGGCTTGCGGCGTTAGAATGAAGAGCCCAGAGTATAGGCGCAAGACCGAGCGTTTTCCATGTTCCCAGAAGAGCCCCTGTTGTCGCAAGAGAAAGTCGATCCGGTGCGCTACCGGGAATCGCAGCAGGTCACGTGGGTAAGTGTGGTCGTCAATATCGGCTTGACGCTGGTCCAGATTGGTATCGGCTGGATCGCGAATGCGCAAAGCCTGATCGCGGACGGCTTCCATTCGCTGTCCGACCTGGTGGCGGATGTGATGGTGCTGATCGCCAACTACCATAGCCGCGACCCTGCGGACGAGAGTCATCCCTACGGTCACCACCGCATTGAAACAGCCGCCTCATTGGCGCTGGGCGTATTGCTGGCCGCAACCGGCGCGGCCATTCTCTGGTCGGCGGGAGTGCGCCTGCAGCATCTTGAAGATGTTCCCCAAGTCGCGCCGATCGCCTTATGGACCGCGTTGCTGGCGCTGGTGGCGAAGGAGGGATTGTTTCGCTACATGCTGGCGGTGGCGGAGAAACTGCGCTCACCGATGCTGGTTGCCAATGCCTGGCATGCGCGTTCTGACGCGGCGTCCTCACTGGTCGTGGCGGTGGGTTTGGGCGGCAGCCTGCTCGGTTATCGCTTCCTTGACCCGGTTGCCGCAATCATCGTCGGCTTCATGATCTTGCGCATGGGGCTCAAGTTTACTTACGAAGCGACGCAGGAGCTTGTCGATACCGCGCTCTCGGATGAGGAGGTTGCGCGGATTCGCAAAACGCTCAGAGATACCTCGGGCGTCCTGGGTTTGCACGAATTGCGTACCCGACGCATGGCCCATCGCGTTCTCGCCGATGCGCACATCCAGGTCGATGCAAGAATCAGCGTGTCCGAAGGTCACCGCATCGCGGAAATGGCGCGACAGCGCGTATTGGCGATGCACCCCGAGGTGCTTGATGTGCTTGTCCATGTCGATGCCGAAGATGATATTGCACCGGAAATGAAAACCGCAGGCATCGAACTGCCGGATCGTGAATATCTGCTGGAGCATTTGCGCGGCATGCTGGGTCTGGATGTGCCGCAGTTCGGAAAAACCTTGTTGCATTATCTGGGCAATCGTGTCGAAGCCGAGATATTTCTCTCTCAGCAGATCTGTTTCGATCCCGAACAAGTTGTGCGCATCGAAAAACGTTTGGCCGAATTGCTGCCAGGCGACCCCTATTTCACTGCAGTGAGCTTGAATTGCCGAGTTGCACCAAAATAGGGCCAACCCATGCTTTGTGGCACCATTTAGGTGCATTTGTTTTTGGGAGGCTGCGCTTATCCTCTTATGGCACAATTACATACTCATTCAGACCGAGTGGCATAGAACCTGCTAAACGGCCTCTATCAAGTTCTTCCCCCGAACCATTTCGTCTTAACCCGTCAGGAGCCTCCTATCATGTCGCCGCAAGATGTACTGAAACTCATCAAAGATAAAGAAGTGAAGTTTGTCGATTTCCGCTTTACCGATACCCGCGGCAAAGAGCAGCATGTCGGCGTGCCGGTCAAAGTCTTCGACATGAGCAAGTTCGAAGATGGCCACGCTTTCGATGGCTCTTCAATTGCCGGCTGGAAGGGCATTCAGGCCTCGGACATGCTTCTGATGCCTGATCCTGCCACGGCCTACATCGATCCCTTCATGGACGAAACCACGCTGATTCTTTCCTGCGACGTGGTGGAGCCTTCCGACGGCAAAGGCTATGACCGCGATCCGCGCTCCATTGCCAAACGTGCCGAGGCCTACCTGAAGTCTTCGGGCGTAGGTGATGCCTGTTACTTCGGACCGGAGCCCGAGTTTTTCATTTTCGACTCCGTCGAATGGAAAATCGATATGTCGGGCTCGACCTGCAAAGTCTTCTCCGAAGAGGCGGCCTGGGCTTCCGGCGACAAGTTCGAAGGTGGCAACACGGGACACCGTCCGACGGTCAAGGGAGGCTATTTCCCGGTGCCGCCCGTGGATAGCCTGAACGATATCCGCGCTGCCATGTGCCTGGCCCTGGAAGCCTGCGGCGTGGAAGTCGAAGTGCATCACCACGAGGTGGCGACGGCCGGCCAGTGCGAAATCGGAACCAAGTTTGGTCCTCTGGTGCGTCGTGCCGACATGACCCAGGTGTTGAAGTATGTGGTCCATAACGTGGCGCACAACTACGGCAAAACGGCCACTTTCATGCCCAAGCCGATCGTTGGCGACAACGGTTCCGGCATGCACGTCCACCAGTCGATCTGGAAGGGCGGCAAGAACCTGTTTGCGGGCAACGGCTACGCCGGGTTGTCGGATTTCGCCCTGTACTACATCGGCGGCATCATCAAGCATGCTCGCGCCCTCAATGCGATCACCAATCCCGGAACCAACTCCTACAAGCGGCTGGTGCCCGGTTTTGAGGCGCCGGTGAAGCTGGCTTACTCGGCGCGCAATCGTTCCGCCTCGATCCGCATTCCCTATGTGCAATCGGACAAGGCGCGCCGCATCGAGGTGCGTTTCCCGGATCCGACGGCCAATCCTTACCTGGCTTTCACGGCCATGATGATGGCCGGCATCGACGGGATCCAGAACAAGATTCATCCGGGCGAGCCCGCCGACAAGAATCTTTACGATCTGCCGCCGGAAGAGGATGCCAAGATCCCGACCGTTTGCTCCAGCCTCGACCAGGCGCTCGACTATCTCGACAAGGACCGCGAGTTCCTGACGCGTGGTGGCGTGTTCTCGAATGAAATGATCGACGCCTATATCGAGTTGAAGATGGAGGAAGTGACCCGCTTCCGCATGACCACGCATCCACTCGAGTACGAAATGTATTACAGCCTCTAAGTCAGGCGGTTATGCTGAAAAAGGACGGACTTGAGCCGTCCTTTTTTTCTGCCGGGCTTTCGCTTAAACTAAGCAATCCCTTTTCGCTGGCCCTTTTTATGAATCTGCGCATCATTTTGGTGCTGACCGCGCTTGCGTTGCACAGCACCTTCGCTCTGGCCGATACACTCTACAAATGTACCGATGCATCCGGTGTAGTGCTTTACACCAATCAGAAGAGCAACGGGAAAAAATGCACTGTGCTGTCGAGCGAGCAACCGGTTTCGACCTTCAGTGCCCCCAAGCAGGCTGCGCGCACACCAAGTCCCAGCGATTTTCCGCGCGTCGATGGCACGACCCAGCGGGGGCGGGACGATGATCGCCGCAGAATTCTCGAGCAGGAATTCGCCACTGAGCAGCAGAACCTGGACAAGGCCAGGAAGGCCTTGGCAGAAGTCGAGGCGGCGCGCCAGGCCGACGAGAAGAACTACCTTAAATATGTCGATCGTGTGCAAGGGTTCAAGGACAGCATCACCTTGCACGAGCGCAATGTCTCAGCACTCAAGCACGAACTCTCGAATCTTAAATAACTTCCGCGAGCCAGATGGCTTGCTTCTTGCTGGGGTTCGGGTATGAGCACGCCGGCAGAACGATTCCATAGACAAGCTTCCTTCGCCGGATTGGAGTTGCTTTCCACCGCAGTGATTTTGCTCGATGCACAATTGAAGGTGCGGCATGTCAATCCGGCTGCCGAGAATCTGTTCAAGATCAGTCAGCGCCAGCTGGTGGGGCATCCGATCGCGCACTTGCTGGGACAGTCGCACGAACTCGACGCTGCCATGGCGAATGCCTTGCAGAATCGCTGGAGCTATACCGGCTACAACATCGCAGTGGCTCAGCCTTCCGCCGAGGTTCTGCATCTCGATTGCACGGTCACGGCGGTTGATGCGGACGGGGCATCCCTGTTGCTCGAATTCCGCCCGATTGACCAATTGATGAAAGCGGCGCGCGAGGAGCGCCTGCTTGAGCAGCAGCAAGCCAGTCGCGAATTGATCCGCAACCTGGCGCATGAGATCAAGAACCCGCTCGGCGGCATTCGCGGTTCGGCGCAATTGCTGGAGCACGAACTGCGGGCATTGGAGAATGCGCCGCAGCTCAAGGAATATACCCAGGTCATCATCAGTGAGTCGGACCGCCTGCAGGACCTGATGCAGCGGCTGCTCTCGTCGCATCGGACCATGCAGCCGGCGCTGGTCAACGTGCATGACATTCTCGAGCATGTGCGGCGTCTGATCCAGGCCGAATACAGCGCGGTGCGGGTGCGGCGCGACTATGACACCTCCTTGCCCGACCTGACCGGTGACCGCGAGCAGTTGATCCAGGCGATACTCAACATCGCACGCAATGCAGCGCAGGCCATGAACGAGAAAGGCGAGATCATTTTTCGTACGCGCGCCTTGCGCCAGGTGACCCTGGCCAAGCGCCGCTACCGCCTCGCCCTGGAAATCCAGGTGATCGACAACGGGCCGGGGATCCCGGACGCCATCAGGGAAAAAATCTTTTATCCGCTGGTTTCCGGCAGGGAAGGCGGCAGTGGCCTGGGCTTGACCCTGGCCCAGAGTTTTATTCGACAACATCAGGGCAGTATCGAGGTCGATAGCCGGCCGGGGCGCACTAGCTTCAAGCTGTTGCTCCCCTTGCAAGCGGGTGAGAAGCGCCCAGGAGAACAGCAATGAAGCCAGTCTGGATTATCGACGATGACCGTTCAATACGCTGGGTTTTCGAAAAAGCCCTGGCGCGCGAGGAGATTCCCTTCAAGAGTTTCGGTTCGGCGGTGGAGGCCCAGGCTGCGCTGGATTCGGGAGAAATGCCGCAGGTGCTGGTATCGGATATCCGCATGCCGGGTCAGTCGGGCCTGGATTTGCTGCGCTATGCCAAGGCAAACTACCCGAATCTGCCGGTGATCATCATGACGGCGTATTCCGACCTGGATTCGGCAGTTTCGGCATTTCAGGGCGGCGCATTCGAATATCTGCCCAAGCCGTTCGATGTCGATCAGGCCGTTGCCCTGGTGCAGCGTGCGATCGGACATTCAGCTGCCGGAGATGCAGCGGCCCAGCAGGACAAGCCGGCCGACTCGGTCAGCCTGGTGCCCGAAATTCTTGGCCAGGCGGCATCGATGCAGGAAGTGTTTCGCGCCATCGGCCGCCTTTCGCAATCGCATGCCACGGTGCTGATCAACGGCGAATCGGGCAGCGGGAAGGAACTCGTGGCGCGTGCTCTGCACCGGCATTCGCCGCGCAGCGACAAGCCTTTCATTGCCATCAATACCGCGGCGATCCCGAAGGACCTGCTTGAGTCGGAACTCTTCGGGCATGAGCGCGGCGCTTTCACCGGGGCGCAAAGCCAGCGCCGCGGCCGTTTCGAACAGGCCGAGAATGGCACGCTGTTTCTGGACGAGATCGGCGATATGCCGGCGGAATTGCAGACGCGTTTGCTGCGGGTGCTATCCGATGGCCATTTTTATCGCGTCGGCGGGCAGCAGCCGGTCAAGGCCAACGTGCGCGTGATCGCCGCCACCCATCAGAACCTGGAAGAGCGTGTCAAGCAGGGCTTGTTTCGCGAGGATCTGTTCCATCGCCTGAATGTTATTCGCCTGCGCCTGCCGACCCTCAAGGAGCGGCGCGAAGACATTCCCTTGCTGGCGCAGCATTTTCTCAACAAGAGCGCTCTGGACCTGGCAGTCGAGCCAAAGCGCTTGTCGGCGGCTGCACTCAAATATCTATCGGCGCTGGAATTCCCCGGCAATGTGCGGCAGATCGAGAACCTCTGCCATTGGCTCACGGTCATGGCCCCGGGACAGACGATCGAAGTCGCCGATCTTCCCGTCGAGTTGCGGGAGCAGCCGCAAAGCCAGGCGCCATTGGACTGGCTGAATGGCCTTGCTGCAGAGGCCGATCGGCTCATCGTGGTCGCACCCGGCGAAACCTTTGCGCAGTTGTCGCGCGATTTTGAGCGGACCCTGATTCAGCGTGCCTTGGCTGCATCGGGCGGGCGCCGGATCGAAGCGGCGCAGCTACTGGGTATCGGTCGCAACACGATTACCCGAAAAATTATCGAGCTCGGATTGGCCGAGGGCAAGCCCGGCAAAGATCGAGGATAATGCGGGCTGTTTCCGTCCCGTCGCATGCCCCTTGAATTTCGCTCAGCCCACATCGTCGGCGCACCTTGATGTCGCGGCAATCGCCACGGCCTTGGGCGAATTGTCGACCCGCTTCGACGTGCGTGTCCTTGCCGAATGCGATTCAAGCAATGCCCGCTTGATGGCGCTGGCGGAAGCGGGTGCGCCGGCGGGCAGTGTGGTTGTGGCGGAACGCCAGCTTGCCGGGCGCGGACGGCGCGGCAATAGCTGGTTTTCAAGCCCGGATGCAAGCCTGACTTTTTCGCTGCTTTGGCGTTTTTCTCCGCAAGTGCAACTGACCGGACTTTCGCTGGCAGTCGGCGTGGCTTTGGCGCGTGCCCTGGAAAGGCTGGGCATTGCCGGAATCGCTCTGAAATGGCCCAATGACGTGCTGTTACAGGGAGGAAAGCTTGCCGGTGTCCTGATCGAACTCGTGCCTGGCGCTCGTCCTTCGGCGGCGGTGATTGGCGTGGGGATCAATCTGCTTCTGCCACCTGAATTGCCTGCTGAAATCAGACAAAATGCGGCAGCGCTGGCGAATGCCGGGATCACCTTGCCAGCGCCCGCCACCCTTCTGGCACGGCTATTGGCAGAACTGCATGGCGTCCTGCACAGCTTTGCTGCCGAAGGCTTCTCTGCCTGGCACGCGGCTTGGCAGGAAAGACATGCCTATGCGGGACAAGTCGTGCGCTTGCTGGCGGATCATGCCGCACCGCTCGAGGGCCGTTGCCTGGGCGTGGATGGCGACGGTGCTTTGCTTCTGGAGACTGCTTCGGGCATACAGCGCATCATCAGCGGCGAAGTGTCTTTGCGCAAATCATGATGCTGTTGTGCATTGATTGCGGCAATACCCGCCTGAAATGGGGGTTGCGCGAAGGCCCGCAATGGCAGGCGCAGGGCGCGCTGGCGCTGAATGAACTGGAACATTTCGCTAGTCTGCTCGTCGGTCAACCACGCCCGGATCGTGCCATCGGATGCAACGTGGCCAGCGCCGCGGTTGGCGCGGCGGTCGAGCTGGCGGTTATGCAACTCGGCCTGCCCACGGAATGGGCCGCGAGCCGTGCCGAACAATGCGGCGTGAAAAACGGCTATGACGATCCGGCGCAATTGGGCGCGGACCGCTGGATGGCGCTGCTCGGTGCACACCATTTGTATCGCGGCGCCTGCCTCGTGGTCAATGCCGGCACCGCCACCACGGTCGATGTGCTCGATGCACAAGGCATATTCCGGGGTGGCTTGATCCTGCCTGGCGTAAGCCTGATGCAAACCGCGCTGGCGCGGGATACGGCACGCCTGCCGCTGACTGCGGGACACTTCAGTCGCTTGCCACGCAACACCGCGGATGCTATCGTGAGCGGTTGCTTGCTTGCCACGACCGGTGCGATCCGGCGCATGTTCGAGACGCTGGCCGGCGAACCGGAAGCGTTGTGCCTGCTTTCGGGGGGAGCGGCAAGCCTGCTGGAGCCCTTGCTGGATTTGCCGTTGCGCCGGGTGGACCAGTTGGTGCTGGAAGGCTTGGCCTGCGTCGCCAACGGGATTTAACCTTGTAAAGAATCGATCGAAATACCTCGTCAGGGAGTTTGAAATGGCTGCACATAAAGTATTGCTCGACGAGTCGGAACTGCCGACTCATTGGTACAACGTCGTTGCGGACATGCCGAATCCGCCAGCGCCCCCGCTGGGGCCGGATGGCAAGCCGGTGTCCCCGGAACAGATGTTGCAGATTTTCTCCATGCCGATCCTCGAGCAGGAAATGTCGGCCGAGCGCTGGATTCCCATTCCGCAGCCGGTCCGCGACATCTACAATTTGTGGCGGCCCTCGCCGCTGTGCCGGGCGGAGCGGCTTGAGAAGATGCTGGGCACGCCGGCAAAGATCTACTACAAGAACGAAAGCGTGTCGCCAGCCGGTTCGCACAAGCCGAACTCTGCGGTGGCGCAGGCCTATTTCAACAAGCAGGCCGGCATCAAGCGCATGACCACCGAGACCGGCGCGGGCCAGTGGGGTTCGTCGCTGGCCTTCGCTGCGCAGATGTTCGATATCGAAGTGCGCATCTACATGGTGAAGATCAGCTACGAGCAAAAGCCTTTCCGTCGTTCCATGATGCAGACCTGGGGTGCCGAGGTGCTGGCGAGTCCGAGCAACCTGACCCAGGCCGGTCGCAATGCCCTGGCCAAGGATCCCGGCAATCCTGGTTCGCTGGGCTTGGCCATTTCTGAAGCAGTCGAAGAAGCGGCTGGGCGCGAGGATACCAAGTACGGCCTGGGTTCGGTGTTGAATCATGTGCTGCTGCACCAGACGGTGATCGGTCTGGAAGCCAAGAAACAGTTCGAGAAGATCGGCGTCTATCCGGACATGATTTTCGCCCCTTGCGGCGGCGGATCGAACTTTGCGGGCGTGGCATTCCCATTTTTCGCCGACAAGGCGGCCGGCAAAAAGGTGCGCCTGGTAGCGGTGGAACCGAGTTCCTGTCCGACGCTCACCAAGGGCCATTACGCCTACGACTACGGCGACGAGTCCGGTTACACGCCGATCATGTTGATGTATACCCTGGGGCACGATTTCATGCCGCCTTCGATACATGCCGGCGGCCTGCGCTATCACGGCGACTCGCCCTTGGTTTCGCAATTGCTCAAGGAGGGGTTGATCGAAGCGGTGGCCGTGCCGCAGGTGGCCACCTTTGCCGCCGGCGTGCAATTCGCGCGTGCGGAAGGCATCATTCCGGCGCCTGAATCGAATCACGCCATCCGCGCGGTCATCGACGAAGCGCTCAACTGCAAGAAAACCGGCGAGCCCAAGACGCTCTTCTTCAATCTGTCGGGACACGGCCATTTCGACATGGCTTCCTATGACAAATACCTGGCGGGCAAGCTGGAGGACTATGACTATCCAGAAGCGGAGATCAAGGCTGCCCTCGATCACCTGCCCAAGGTGGGTTAGCTGCCAGGATTTGCGGGCGGCAAGACTTTGTCCGTTGCCGTCGCAATGCCGCGTGGCCGAATGAGCGAGGGATAGCCCGGTGCTGCGTCTGATCGTGCTGCTGCTGATCCTGGCGAATCTGCTGTTTCTTGTCTGGGCGCAGGGATGGTTGGGAACGCGTGACGAAGGCCGTGAGCCGCAACGGCTCAGCAAGCAGATTGATCCGGAAAAGCTGCAGACGACGATCGTCGATCCGCAACTCGCTGACCAGCCCGCTGACCAGCCCGCCGACCAGCCGGCCGAATCCTGCCGGCTGGTCAGGGGGCTGGCACCCAATGACATGCAACGCCTGCTACTTCTGGCACAGGAAAAATTTCCCAATCTGCGCTTTGCGCTCAAGAATCGGGAGACACCTTCCCACCTCTATTGGGTTTTCATTCCGCCGCAGCCCAACAAGTTCATGGCGGAGCGGAAACTGATCGAATTGAAGAATCTCGCTGTGACGAATGCCGCGATGATCCAGGACGAGGGACAGGACAAATACGCCATCTCGCTGGGCTTGTTCGACACGGAGCAGCTTGCCGGCGCCTATCTGCAGGATTTGCAAAAGCGCGGCGTGAAGTCGGCAAAACTGCAGGTGCGCGAAAACCTGCTCGACAAGGCCCAACTCGAAGCCCGCGGTCCGACCGATATCCTGGCCCGGCAATTGCCCGAATTGATCGGCGCGCAGCCGTCAGCAAGCCTGGGTGATTGCAGTGCGGGGCGCTAGTTGATGATTCCGGCGCGTCATGACTGAAGCGGCCAGTGGTTTCATTGTCGGGCTTACGGGCGGCATCGGCAGCGGCAAGACAGCGGCGGCAGACATGTTTGCCGAACTGGGTGCGGCCGTGGTCGATGCGGATCAGATCGCCCACGAATTGACCGCACCGAATGGCGCTGCAATGGCGGAAATTCGCCGTGTCTTTGGCGCGAGCGTGATCGCCGCGGATGGAGCGCTGGATCGGCTGGCGATGCGTCGCCTGGCGTTCTCGGATGCTGATGCCAAGTTGCGTCTCGAAGGCATCCTGCACCCCCTGATACGCGCGGAAAGTCAGCATCGCTGCGAAGCCGGACTGGCGAATGGCGCCCCCTATGTCATCTTGGTGGTCCCGCTGCTGGTTGAATCCGGTACTTATCGCAGCCGGGTGGCACGCGTCCTGGTGGTCGATTGCGCCGAAGCAACGCAGGTGCGGCGGGTCATGGCGCGCAACCGCATGAGCAGCGAGGAAGTCAGGTGCATCATGGCCACGCAGGCTACGCGTGCCCAGCGCATGGAGGCAGCGGACGACAGCGTGGATAACGATTCAGATCTGGACGGGCTGCGCCGCCAGATCGCAGCCCTCCATCAGAAATATCTGAGCCTGGCGGAGAATAAGCTCCGGACAAGTTGAGATTTCCGCTTGAATCGGTCAGAATCTCAAGACTTTACCCAAATGGCCGCCGCGTGATCATCTACGAATACCCCCTCAACGAGCGTGTCCGCACGCTCTTGCGTCTTGAGGACCTTTACGACAAGGCATTGCACTTCGTGACGGCCGATGCGCCGGAAGATCATCATGTCGCCCTGATGATGATTTTCGAGATTCTCGAAGTCGCCAGCCGGGCGGATCTCAAATTCGACCTGATCCAGGAACTCGAACGCCAACGTCAGACCTTGCTGTCTTTTCGCAATAATCCGGACATCTCCGAGGAGGCCCTGGCCGGGGCACTGCATGAGATCGAGCAGGCCAGCGTGCAAATGCTGGCCATGCCGGGCAAGGTCGGCCAGTATCTACGCGAGAACGACTGGCTGATGTCGATCAAGAATCGCGCGACGATACCTGGCGGCGTCTGCGAATTCGACTTGCCGGCCTACCATTACTGGTTGCATCGGGATCCGCAGCAGCGCCGTGACAGCCTGAACGGCTGGCTGGAGCCGATCCTGCCGATCCAGGCCGGCCTGAGCATCGTGTTGCGCCTGTTGCGGGCTTCCGGCCGCCCCGAACCGCAAGTGGCCGGTGGCGGCGCCTACCAGTTGATGCTGGCGGGACGAACCGCGCAAATGCTGCGCTTGCGCGTCTCGCGCAGCGATCCCTACATCCCCGAGATCAGCGCCAACAAGTACGCATTGAATATTCGCTTCACCGCTCCCGATGGCGATTTGCGTCCGCGTCAGGCGGATGTGGACGTCGCGTTTGAATTGACCTTCTGCAACCTGTGAGTTCCCCGGCTGCTGTGCCCGTAGTCAACTGTCCGACCTGCGGCAAGACGGTCGAGTGGATCGGCGCAAACCGCTATCGCCCATTCTGCTCGGAACGCTGCAAGGCCATCGATTTCGGCGCCTGGGCGGCAGAGGAATACCGCATTCCCGAGCGCGAATCGCCGCCCCTGGAATCCGAAGCTTGATCCGTTAAGTCCAAGCCGCGCGGATGGCGGCAATGCCGTGTGCGCCGGCTTGCCAGGCAGGCACCAGATCAGTGTGATTCAATCCGCCCAACGCATACACCGGAATCGGTGTGGTTGCGATCAGTCGCTCCAACGCTTGCCAGCCGATTCCAGGTTGACCGGGATGCGTCGCGGTTTCGCGGACTGGACCGAGCACCACGAAATCCAGACCGAGACGAGCCGCTTGCGCAAGTTCTTCGGCATTGTGGGTCGAGGCGGCGACCAGAGGGAAATCCGGTCGTGATGTAGTTGCCATGAGCTGCGTGGCATTCAGATGGATCCCGTCTGCGCCAGTTTTCAAAGCCAGTTCTGCATCGCTGTTGATCAGCACGCGGGCCGAGTGACTGCGGCAGAGCCTGACGGCAGCCGCAGCAAAAGCGGCTTTCGGGCCGGCAGGCAGAGCCGGTTCGCGCAATTGCACCAGGCTTAGGCCTTGTTCCAGCTTTTTCGCAAGCTGCGCCATCTGTGCCTCAACGCCGATATCCGCCGCATTGCTGATGGCATAGAAATCCGGCAGGCCGAGTGCCGCCAGCACCGGCGCATTGGCCGGCAGCATCGGGGCCACCCCGGCAGTTCCCGCGTGCTGCCACGCCAGCGCATCATGCTGCAGGTCGCGGACTTCTTCCGACCAGTCGACCACGCGGAAGAAATGCAGGCGGACATGGGCGTGTTCGTAGTCGAATTCGCGCACGATCCAGGGATAGGCAAGGTTGACCACAATGCCCAGTTCTTCCTGCAGTTCGCGCACCAGCGCCTGCTTGGGCGTTCCGCCGGCTTCTACCTTGCCGCCGGGGAATTCCCAGTAGCCCGCATAAACGCTGCCAGGCGGCCGTCGACCGAGCAGAAATGCACCGTCGGCACGAAGCATGACGGCGGCGGCGACTTCGACGATTTTTCTCAAGTGCGCGATTTCTTTCGACTGATCTTGCCGGCATGGCAACCGGCATAGTCGCGTGCGAATTGCCAGGCGACCCGACCGCTGCGCGAACCGCGCAGGATGGTCCATTGCAGCGCCGCGCCGCGTGCCGCCGCCGCCTGTGTCGCACTCAGGCCGAACTCCTGCAGCCAGTGCTGGCAGATGGCGAGATAGTGATCCTGGTCGAAAGGATAGAACGAGAGCCACAGACCGAAACGTTCGGAGAGCGAGATTTTTTCTTCCACTGTCTCTCCCGGATGAATTTCTCCGTCAATGTGTCGGGCTTCGAGGTTTTCGTCCATGTATTCCGGCATCAAGTGGCGCCGGTTGGAAGTCGCGTACAGCAGCATGTTTTCCGGCATGCCGGCAATCGATCCGTCGAGTACGCTCTTGAGAGCCTTGTATCCCGCTTCACTGGCTTCAAAGGACAAATCGTCGCAGAAAATGATAAAGCGTTCGCGCCGGTCACTGATCAGATCGACGATCTCCGGCAAGTCGATCAAATCGTGTTTATCCACTTCGATCAGGCGCAGCCCCTTGGCCGCATACTGGTTGAGTATGCCTTTCACCAGCGAAGACTTGCCGGTGCCGCGCGCCCCGGTCAGCAGGACATTGTTGGCGGTCTTGCCGGAGAGAAACTGGCGCGTGTTTTGTTCGATGCGCGCCTTCTGCTCGTCAATGCCGCACAAATCCTCGAGGCGGATTTGATGCGGTCGAAGCACCGCCTGCAATCGGCCGCGACCCTGGCGCTTGAGCCAGCGAAAGGCCACCGCGCTGTCCCAGTCCGGTGCGCCAGCGGCACTCGGCAGCAACGCCTCGACGCGGGTCAGCAATGCTTCGGCACGGGACAGAAAACGGTCAAGATCGATCATGGTGAGCGTCGCTATCGGGTAAGCTAGTAGTCTTGTCAAACTTGAACTTTATCAGAACATGTTGCGTATTCCCTCGGTTGCTATGGTGCTTGCACTCTTTGCTGCATTGGCGACAGCGGTCCTGGCCGGCTGCGCCCTACAACCTCAGACCTCGCCGCCGCCATTCCAGGCGCAATGTCCTGCCGCGCCGGGTACTTGCCCGGTTTGCCCGGTCTGCCCCGCGCCCGAGGTAGCGAAACCGCCTGCCAAGCCTTTGCTGGCGGCGCAATGGGATGAGCTTGACGGCTGGCCGGATGCGGCAGCCGATGATCTGCTCCATGCTTTCAATGGCTTCCTCGCCTCGTGCGGGATCCTGCAGAAGAAACCGGTCTGGCGCGAGACCTGCAGCAGCGCGCGCGCGCTCGAAGGACGCAGTAGCACGGACGTGCGCGCCTGGTTCGAGACGCAACTGCAACCCTGGCAGCTTGTCAATCCCGATGGCGGCCGCGAGGGGTTGGTGACCGGCTATTACGAACCGCTGCTCAAAGGCAGCCGCAACAGCAGCCAGCGTTATCCCTACCCGATTTATGGCGTGCCTGCCGACCTCATCGATGTCGAACTCGGCGATCTCTATCCGGAACTCAGGCACATGCGGCTGCGCGGCCGCATTGAGGGTAGGAAGCTGCTGCCCTACTATTCACGCGCCGACTGGGAGAAAACCCAGCGCAGCGACAATGTCCTGGTCTGGGCGGACGATCTTTTCGATGTTTTCTTCATGCAGATCCAGGGATCGGGCCAGGTGCAGCTCGATGACGGCAGCCGCATCCGCGTCGGCTATGCCGATCAGAACGGCCATCCTTACCGTTCGATCGGCCGCTGGCTGATCGACCAGGGCGAGTTGAAGGCGGAACAGGCTTCGATGCAGGGCATCAAGGGGTGGGCTCGGGCGCACCCCGAGCGAGTGCAGGAACTGCTCAATGCCAATCCCAGCTATGTGTTCTTTCGAGAACTCGGTGTTCAGGGGAATGGTCTCGACGCCGGGCCGCCGGGTGCGCTCGGCGTGCCGCTGACCGCGGAGCGCAGCATTGCCGTCGATGCGCGCTACAGCATCCTGGGCGCGCCAGTCTGGCTGGCGACGACCTGGCCGGGTAGCGAGCGGCCCCTGCAGCGCTTGATGCTGGCGCAAGACACCGGTGGGGCGATCCGCGGACCGGCGCGAGCGGATTTTTTCTGGGGTTCCGGCCATGATGCGGGCGTTCAGGCGGGCAAGATGCGGCAAAAGGGGCGGATGTGGATTCTCCTGCCGCGCAGCCATGTGCCGCCGGATGGGCAAAGATGAAGGTATCCGGCCGGGAGCACCAGAACGCACGCAATTGGTGCGTGCCTGGCGGGGCATGCCCTCTTGGTGTGCATCATGCTCGGTCTTTTCCCTGTCTGAATTTTTAACTTACTAATTTTAAATGAATAAATTTTCGGGAACGGTAATTGCTGAACCACCCGAATTCGTGCAATCGGAGCCCCAAAATGGAGAATCTTAAGAACCCCGCTGATGTCCTGTTCATCTTGCTCGGCGCCATCATGATTCTGGCGATGCATGCCGGCTTCGCATTCCTCGAGTTGGGCACCGTCCGCAAGAAAAACCAGATCAATGCCCTGGTCAAGATCCTGGTTGATTTCTCGGTTTCCACGCTGGCCTATTTTTTCATCGGTTACGCCATCGCCTATGGCGTGAATTTTTTTGCGGGGGCGGAAACGCTGGCGTTGAAGAACGGTTACGAACTGGTGAAATTTTTCTTTCTGCTGACTTTCGCAGCCGCGATTCCCGCCATTGTCTCCGGCGGCATTGCCGAGCGTGCCCGCTTTTATCCGCAGCTCGCGGCGACCTTCCTGCTGGTCGGCTTCGTCTATCCGCTGTATGAGGGGATCGCCTGGAACCATGCGTTCGGCATACAGGCGTGGCTGCAATCTGCCTTTGCCGAAGAGTTTCACGATTTTGCCGGCTCCGTCGTCGTGCATGCTGTAGGCGGCTGGGTTGGCCTTGCCGCTGTGTTGCTACTTGGTGCGAGGCGCGGCCGCTATCACAAGGATGGCGGCATCTCCGCCCACCCGCCTTCGAGCATTCCTTTCCTGGCGCTCGGCGCCTGGGTGCTGACCGTTGGTTGGTTTGGCTTCAATGTCATGAGTGCGCAGACGCTGGATAAAATTTCCGGGCTGGTGGCCATGAATTCGCTCATGGCCATGGTGGGTGGCACGCTTATGGCTCTGGTCGCCGGCAAGAACGACCCAGGCTTCGTGCACAACGGACCGCTGGCCGGCCTGGTTGCAGTGTGTGCCGGTTCCGATCTGATGCATCCGCTTGGCGCTCTGGTGACGGGCGGGGTCGCCGGCGGCTTGTTCGTCTGGATGTTTACCCTGACGCAGAATCGCTGGAAGATCGACGATGTGCTCGGAGTCTGGCCGCTGCACGGACTTTGCGGCGCCTGGGGCGGGATCGCCGCCGGGATATTCGGCGCCAAGTCGCTCGGCGGTATCGGCGGCGTCAGTCTGGTCTCGCAACTGATCGGTACCGGCCTGGGTATCTTGATTGCACTGGCTGGAGGTTTCCTGATCTATGGCTCGATAAAGAAGATCGTGGGTATTCGCCTGGAGCCGGAAGCGGAATTCGATGGTGCCGACTTGTCGATACACAACATCACCTCATCGCCGGAGCGCGAAACTTTGTGGTGAGACGGTTATGATAGGAAACAATAAAGTCTGTCGGGCGAGAATAAAGTCTGTCGGATAGATTGGTAGGTAAAGCGAAGCCCGGCAATTGCCGGGCTTCGCCTTTTTCACTATTCAGCCTCAACGCCGTTCGAATCGTCTCTTCGATCCGTTCGCTATACCGTCCCCAGTTGACACTCGTCGTGGTCTATTTCCGAAAAGGCTTCTATCAAGCCTGCTGTTTGTAGGGGGTTAGGAGCAGCACAATCTTCGCATCCGTCAGATCCTTTGGTATGGTCTTGTCGAAGACGCAATGGATGGCAACCGGCGGCCCCTTGAGGCTCGCTTTTCTCCACAGCCTCCCAAGGCTCGCCTTTATCTGGTCACCGCTCTCAAAGCACACGCGCTGTGCCGTCCCTGCCGTCAAGTGTTGCATCAGCAGTCCATTTTGGCTGGAAGCTTGAGCGTCTGGCAACCGTGCCCGCTCCAGCTTGCCCGAGAGCCATTCGCTGAAGTGCGATGTCAGGCTCAAGGTCGTCGTTGTCGGGGGCTTCTTCTTTGATGCTGCGCCGCCATCAGCTGGGTCTGGTTTAGGCATATGGCGTCCTTGCACGATAATCACTGAAGCCCAATGCTCCTTAGTGGCATCAAATTCCTTCTGGAACCCGTTTTTGCCGATCAGGACGAGCTTTGCGCGATAAGCTGTCACGGAAGGCGGTGCGACGGGCTGACCAATTCGCCCCACTCGCTGAGTCAAGTCTTCTTGACGTGCGAGCGCCGCGATGGGTTTCAATCGAGCCAGTCGCTTAATATCATCTTTTCGCTCCGACAGCTCTGCCAATTCCGGTGTCGTGGGATTCACGAAATCCCAGCGCGCCAAGTAGTACCTGCGCGCATCGCCAAAGGGTATGCCGACCAGGTCGCCAGACTCATACGCTGTCCGATAGAACGCGAGTGCCACGTCGCTTATCTCTTGCGGAATGCAACGTAGGCACAATACCGAGGTCTTTTGACTGGAGCTGGGTCTTGCGAGGTCACAACTCTGATCGACTACGAGAAGGAACTCCTTCGGCGTGCCGTCCCCATTCAATTTTGCGAAGAGATCACCCAACTGGACCGGTGAACTCTTGGTCTCCGGGATGTCATCAGTGATGTCAAGCCGCATCACCGATCGCAAGTGCATCTCAGCCAGCCGACTGCTGGGAGGTACTGTCCCAGGAAATGCGCTGTGCCCAATCAAGTCTGGAAGTTGCGTCGCCAAGGCGCGCATTCCTGCGTCCTCGAGGAGGTCGCTTGCAAGCGACTCTGAGACTAGCCATGACAGGTAATCGGGCAGCCTGGCCTCTTCGACAGCAAGCTCAGCCTCATGAAGTAGCGCGATTTCCGAAGGCTCTATCTTCGACAGGTTGTGGCGCAGCGCTGTCGCTGCGCGGATGGCACCTAACCAAAACTCGTCGAGCATGTGTGCCCAAGCCTGTTTGCCCTGGTAGCCCTCAAGCATGCGGTTGAGCTTCGGCGCCATCTGCTGAGTAATCTGGTTCTTCTCGATGAAGCAGAAGAAGTCCGCTCGAAGTCCGGTGCGCTCCTTAAATGTGCCCTGTTGATCTGCCGCCCCCGGCCTCGACGACATCAGGACAACCATAGGGTATTGCTTGAGAGTGCCGCGCTGTCTCGCATCAATGATCAGGTGAGCAAGCTCTGCCGCACGCTCAAGTGACCGCGCTGAGTCCAGCTCATCTTTAAGGTAGAAGTCTAAGAAGATGAGCTGGTATCCGCTGATGTCTAGTGCTGTCTGGTCAAATTTAGGCACTCGAGCGACGCGCCATTTCTGCCCATTCAGGAAGGTATCAAGGCCTTCAAGTTCGCCCCGCTTCTGCTCTATGTCGGCGGCATATTCATGAAAGAGTGTATCCTCCAGCCAGGACCAGGCCTGCCTCTCTCGCAGAGTCCACAGCCGCCCGACGATGGCTGCGTCCTGAAGGAGATCCTCAAGGTGCTGCGGAATAGTAGGGTCAAGTGCGTCGCGGTGAAACTCCTTCTTCACCTGCGACAGCCTCTTCGGGACATCAAGTAGAGTGTTCTGAAACCGAGTTACGGCTTCGCCATTGATATCGGCAGGATCAGCCGGTGCATAGGCATCGTCGATCACGACCACCTTCTTTAATGGTTTGACGAGCGCCTCTTCAAGAGCCTCCATCGCTTGCCCCTCCGTAGCTCACGACAAATCCATGATGGACCCGGTCTTCATCGGCTTCCGCAAGAGCGATTTCCATCGCATTGCCTTCCGCAAGCTTCTTCGCGATATACAAGCCCATACCGCGACCTTCGTCAGAAGGCTTGGTTGTGAAGAACGCATTGAATACTTCGTCGCCGCGATCTTCCGGGATTCCGGGGCCATTGTCCAAAACGGCGAATGAGTTGGATGCCCTGTCAAGGCTAAAGCTAATGACAGGCTCAAACTTCGTCGTCGTCGCAAGCAGCTTGAGCCAATAGACCGAGTTGGAGATGAAGTTCTCCACGATCTGAAGAATCTGTCCGCGAACGGCCTTGATCGGCACGGGCGTCTTGCCTAGTCCGGCCAGGTCAACCGTGATCTCGTGACGCGCGAACTGCGGCTCGTGCATCTCCGCAACGTCCCGTAGCATCTGGACTAAGTCAAACGATTCCTTCCTTTGGCGCCCCGGCGTCGATAACGGATCCAGGACTCGAATTCGCCTCTCCAGAGTGCTCAATTGATCTCGCAGGTTCCGGAGTTGCCGGTTCTCGGTGGCGTTGCTCGGCTTGTAGGTCTGCAGCAGCTTCAAGGCGTTTGCGGACAGTCGCGCCAATTCATGGAAGATGAATTCCGTCATCAAGCCGACGCCCGCGAGGTGGACATACTTGTCCATGTCAACCTCATAGGCGCGCACAGTCATCTTCGAACGCTCCCAGGCTTCGGACATGTCCGTCATGCGGGCAAGAAGAGTGTTGATCGCAGCGATGTCCTCCGGAGCCTGGACTTTGGTCCTCAGGTGCTGAACCTGCTTCAACGCCTGTTTTTGGGCCTCCTCAAGGCGTTTCTCTAGCTGCCGAAACTCCTTCGCCGGCGACTCGCCCTGCGCTTCCTCAACAGCATCGAGGTAGCTCTTGAACTCCACCACAAGGATGTGACGTAACAGCGCAATCAGGGCTGACTTCTCTTCCGTGTCGCGCAAGCCTTCCCGATTGGTCTGATCCTGCAGGTGTGGATTGCCCCGGTTGGAGATGCGAACTGCACCCACCAACTGCTTCCGGTTCATCTTGTAGCCTTGGGCGGCCAAAGCGATGCCGTCCAAATCAAGCCAGTCGTCGCGCGGTTCCGCGTACGGATACACGCGATAGTGATCGCGATACAGCAGCAATCCGCCCCCCCAGTGCTTCAACCATTGCAGGGCTGTTTCGTAGCCATCAGGCTTGTCGATGCGAAGCTTCTGTCGGTTGAACCAATGCGCTTCCATGTCAAAGGCGCCAAGGCTCGCAAGCCCCTGCATCAGCGTGCCCGCAGGCTGGAACACCTCGCCCGTCTTTGGGCGCTTGCCCTTCAAGGCCAGCTTGCTGAGGAGATGCAATCCCTCGAGGCAAAACGTCTTGCTTTGCCCGTAGGCCTTGTATGTCACCTCGCCAGATAGGACAGGTTGGCCGTCAGCATCAAGCGCAAAACTCGCAGAGCATCGGGCATGCGCGTATGTGAGCTGGCGCGTCTGAAACGATGGGATGTCGACTGAATGCCCATTAAAGTAAAGCCGCACATTCGGGCGGCTGAATGTAATGAGAAACGGATCCACCAACTTGGCGAAATCTGTCTTCGCAAGAGACTCCATCTTTTCGATCGACCACTCGCTTATTAAGTTAGACATGCGGATGGCCGTGCCGTGGTCGGATGCCTTGTTCTTCTTCGGCCCAATGTTGGGAGCAGCAGGAAACTCGTCTAGGTTGAGGTGCGGATTGCGCTTGATCGCGGACCAATCGATTGCTAATTCGTGCAGCGCTTTATCACCCTTCTTGGACGTCAAGACGCGAAGCTGATCGCCAAGGCGCACAGCAGAGAGACGGCCGATACCCTTTTCCCCGAGCACCGTGTGGGCGCTGCTGCGCAGTCGTTCATCCAGGCGGTGAGTGGTGCCAATCGTGAGATAAACGCCACTTAGATCCTCGAACGACATGCCGCTACCGTCGTCAGTAATCTCAACCCAATTGAATCGTATGTAGGCGGCATCCAAAGCCTGGATGTAGTCGCCATTCGACGGCGACAGTGCCAGCTCTAGAAAAGCATCACGGTCCGCGTTAGCTGCTGTGGGCTCTACGCTGGCCTCAAGCATTTGACGGACCGTGTCTCGAGAGAGACTTTCCTTCTGCAGGGCTGATCGCTCAAGCCTTTGGCGAATGCTGAGGTATTCACTGCGCGGCAGTGTGACGCAAACGTGTACTTCAATGCGCGTTGCCCGCGCATCTAAGGAGTTCTTCACCAACTCGTATATCGCAATCTGGTCGGAGCTGATCAATTCCGCACCAAGTTCAAGGAGGACGCGAGCTTTGACTGTTATAGCCACAAGAAATTACCTATCGTTGCGAGAACGAAGCGCCAAAATAACATGGTGGCGTTAGACGCGGAAAGTTTGGGCCCGACATGACAACTCTATGTCCAACAGTAGCTACAACTGACACCATCGGACGCGCGGGAAGGTCTCCTGGAGCCATGCCAACGGCACTGTTTCCATGATGTGGGTGCTTAGCGTCGTACGGCTGCCAGCACCGGAAATCCTTAGATTAGCCACCTTCGCGCGTTGCCCAAGAATGAATGATGCTGCCGAGCTGTCGATGGTCGGTGCTCTTTCGAGAATCTCCGCCGCAATTTGGGCATAGCGCAGAAGGATGGCTGCCGCGGCCGCGCTTTGGGGTGCTGTACGTTCCTCTATCGTAGCTTCCAAAAAGTGGTGGGGGCAGCGCTCGAAAGAATCGTGGCCACCAGCGGATAACAATGGCGTCGCGTGTGTGCCGCAGCAGTGGACGCCCGGTAGATGGTGGCTACAGCGCCAGTAGGAAAACTTCCAGAAGGCAAGGTCCTCTTCGACGCACTGGCGGCAGAACAGTGCGTGTTTGCTATCGATCCGGAACGGTGCCCGACGCTGGTAGGCACGCAGATGTCTGCCGGCACGGCCGGGCTTGTTTTGCTTCAGGTCGCCCAAGGTATCGAAGAAAGGCGTCAGCGTATGACTCCGAATCAGGTCCTGTGGAGCAATGCCTAATACGGCGGCAGCGCATTGCACGAAATCCGGATCGTCGCCCAATGATGGCATCTTCTGTTTTCCGAGTGTCAGCAGCAAATGTTCAGCGTCCCGGATGTTTGACCGGCAATTGACCGCCGCTACCCGGCCGCGCCATCCCTGAAGAATTTCGTTGGGGAGAAGCGCTGGAATCGTGGGCTCGAAATCTCTTGCTATGACAGACCCCTTATCGGACGGGAAAGGTGCGGGATTCGAGCGTCCAATTTCAAGGCCCAAGACTTCACTGAGTCCGCGACCAAACTGGTCGATATTCTGCCGAGACGAGGCCGCATTTCTTAGTGCCTCAGGTAGGACCAAAAAGAATTGATCAAGTTTACCCAAGTCATCCATAGCGCTTAAGCTTTCACGATATTGGCAATATTGGCGACGTTGCCAGGGATCAGGGTTGCCAGGTCGAAATTGGCCGGCAAACTTCCTAGCTCCACTTGGACCAAACAGCTCCGCAATACTCGATAAAGAACGCGACGACTTTCCGCGCCCAGCCGCCTATCCGGCTGTGCCTCCGCGTAGGCTTCAATTAACTCAAAGGCTTTCTTGTCGATGCGCTCTTCTTGCTCCGTCGTTAGTTGGCCTGTTCCCAAGCGGACCCCTAAGAGAAGGTAGGCCAGGTCAACACCTAGGTTGGCGATTCCGGAAAGGTATCGGGTAGTCGGGGCTGTCGATTCATTCTCATATTGGATTTGCGAGAGTCGGCCCACACCGCCAGCCTCGGCGAACTCTGCTTGGGTCTTACCCAGACGTTTGCGCTCTTCCTTTAGCCGCAGGCCGAAGCCTGACGGGATGCCTTGGTTCCAGGATCCAGTTTTCATTTGTAGAGATATGTGATGAACAGTAGATACAAGACTACATACTATCGAATTCCTGTTATCATGTCCAGTATGATAAACATCTGGTATAATTATCTTGTCATCCCGGCTTCGTGACCCTATTGGCGTTCGTACACTGTTCGCGGATACGGGCATTTCAGTTGCCGAATGGGCGCGGGTTCAGGGATTTTCGACGGGCTTGGTCTATCAGGTAATAGAGGGACGCCGGAAGTGCCTGCGTGGGCAGAGTCACCGGATTGCTATTGCATTGGGGCTAAAGGAAGGTTTAACGCTTGAGATGAACGAATTAATTGAACGGCTGAAGTCGGGCGATATGCCTTCGTCGGCCACCACCGTAGGAGGAAATAGACCCGAGTAAACGAAAAACCGAACCCCCATTTCTGAAAGATTCG
Organism: Betaproteobacteria bacterium; assembly: GCA_016234745.1. Lineage (GTDB taxonomy): Bacteria > Pseudomonadota > Gammaproteobacteria > Burkholderiales > Rhodocyclaceae > JACRAR01. The sequence continues at coordinate 35,388 of JACRAR010000037.1, forward strand.
GCTCTCGCCTTGCCGTAGCAAGGAGTACTTCTTTAGGTCACGCTAAGAGTATCTCCAAGTTCGGCGGGCAAGTCAAGCATTTTGTCTGCTGAAATGTGCGGAACGGTGTTCTGTGTTCATTAAGACAGACATTCTTGACCGTTTGGAGGTACTCATGGCTTCAATTCGCCCATTTGGCGCTGTGGCGCCATCGAATGCTCGGCGTGCTTGTAACGAATGGCTCCCGTCGTTCCCCGGACGTAATCCGCTTCCGTGCGCTGGGAGCCAGTCATGGCGCTAAAAGCACCGTCTTTCGCCCGCCTAAAAGAAATCGTCAAGCGACAGAACGAAGTCCGCTGGGGCGTCGACTATCAAGCTGCCGTTCAGGCAAACCCGAAAGAGGCGCCAACTCTTTCCCGAGCCTCGACCGTGGTGCCGCGAAAACTTGGGGGCCGCGAAATGCATCTGCTTTCGCCGGCCGAACGCGCGTTTGCGCTGCTGGCGCTCTATAACCCGGACGTGGTTGACATCCACGAGCAGAAGATGCTTTCGCCCGAGCCGCGGCCTCACCCTCTGGCGGGATTTCCTGGTGTGCTTGCGGCGGAGCTTCCTCACGTCAAAGGAATCATCGACGTCGCGGAACGCTTGGGCTACGAGAGTCTTCTACCGCTCGTCAAGGAAGATCCGCCCGTCGATCCAGAGAACCCCCGCGTTTTCGTCTTTCCCTTCGTCGGTGATCTGTTGCTCTATGTTGCGCGGTCGGGCGAGGCACCCTATTGTGTTAATTGGAACATCAAGGACAAAGTCCAAGCCTTCAAGCATCCCGGGGCGCCAAACAGTAAGCGGCGCCTGGTGGCAGAGGAGGTCGCCGAACTGCCGCGCAATGAGATGGAACGTGTGTATTACGCCGACGCGGGCGTGCGGACCGAGCATCTTGCGCTCGAGCAACTGGATGCCCACGTGGTCGCGAACTTGACGCAACTCTTCATTCACCACGATAGCGACCTCGACCTCACGGACGTGCGCCGTAGTGAGTTGCGCGATCGATTCTCCGCTGCCCTCGAAACCGGCGTCGCTCCCCTCGAGGTTATCCAGCTTTGCGTTGCACGCGGACGTTTCACCGTGCATGAATGCCGCACCTATCTCTGGCAGGCCATTTGGCGCCGAGAAATTCGCTGCGATCTCTTTAAGCCGGTGCTGATCGACCGGCCCCTGCGGCGCGAAACGGTTGATGTCCTCGATGCCTATGGCGATTGGTTCCGGAGAACATAATGCATTGCGGCAGCCAACTTTTCGCACCGGATGGCTACAAGTCGTTGCATGCTGGCGAACCCTACCATTTGCTGCGCAACAAGAAAGGTCGCGTTCTGTTATTGAGGTTTGTCGGTGGCCTTAAGGTGGTGCCGGCGGCTTACCTCATTCAGATGGCCCAAGTGGAATTTGAAGATGGGATCGAATCGGACCTCATCGTCGTCAGCCTCGCTCAGCCCGCGCTTCCGCCTTGGTTGGCCGCTTTCGAAACCATCGACCCTTCGAAGATCGATTTGCTGCGACCACGCGCGAAGAAGAGCCATGCTTCCCGCGTGGAAGATCGGGTGATAGTGCTTCTTCCCGCCCTCCAACAAATCGATGCAATTCTTGATGCGTCCGATCCGAACCAAGAATTGAACAGAATCGCCCGCTCATGCCGGCCACGTCAAAACGAAACCCGTTTTCGTCTCTGGTTCTATACCTACCTATGCTTCGGCCAGAACGTGTGGGCGCTGTTGCCACCCTTCCACAACATCGGACGTCACGATCGCCTGTCCTTTCCGGATTCGAAACAGGGGCGCCACAACAAGGCTTTCGGAAAGCACTACGGTTTCGGCTGCCGCCAGGAAGTGATCGACGGCTGCCTGCGGGGATGGGTGAAGCACTGTGGACTGGGCCAGACGATGAAATCCGTCTACGCTCGCACTATGGAATACGAATTCCATTGTCGTACCATCAAAACCCGCTTTGGCACGGATGACTTCGTGCAGCCGGAGGGCAAGCCGTTTCCAAGCTACTGGCAGTTTCGCTACCGGGTGTTACAGAAGTTCGGCCTGAAAGTTGTCCAGATCACCTTGTATGGAACTGTCCGTCATCGGGCGCGACTGGCGGCATCGCAGGGGGCGTTTTCGGAAGCGGTGGCGAATCTCCTGGAAAGGGTCGAAGCCGACGCTTACAACACCAAGGAACGACCGAAGGGTTTCGTGGAGGGCAGCACGCTGCCAGCGCTTTCAGTGGTGATCGGGCGCGATTGGCTTAGCGGCATGAAACTAGGCATCGGTTTCTCCTTTGGCGCAGAACGGAACTCGGCGTATCGCGCCATGTTATTCTCGATGGCGGTGCCAAAAGACTTTTTCTGCGCACTCTTTGGCATTACGATCAATCGCGAGGATTGGCCCAATGTGGGACTTCCCGGCTTTCTGTCGGTTGACCGCGGCCCGGGCGCATCAGATCGTCTCGTTGAAAATTATGATCCGAAACTCCCCATCCGGGAGATTGCACCGTCGTGGTCGCCTCAGTCCAAAGCGACCGTCGAGTCGTCGCACCCGCGCGACATCAAGATCGAAGGAGCGCCGTACTACATCCAGAGCGAACTGACGCCGGTGGAATTGGCTAAACAGGAGGTCTACCGTCTCCTCAACTACAATCACACCGCTGATATGTCGGACCGTTTTCAGCCGGTAGGTGATCTGGCGCTCGTCCCGCCCGACCCGGCCAGCCTTTGGGAATACTACGACCGAAAATGCCGCAACGACGCGGTACCAATTTCGATCGCCGACGCTGTCAGAGCGTTTCTGATCCCGGTCGAACTATCCATGACGGAGAAGGGCATCTGGCTCCACGAGCAGTGCTATATGTCGGAGGCACTCAAAGCAACAGACGTATTGGCCAAGCTCAAACGGTCACCGCAAACGACGGTTACGGTAAAGGGGTACATGCTGGAGATGTGTGTCCGCCACCTTTGGGTGGAGATTCAGGGCGAGCTTTTGCTCCTTGATGCCCAGCTTCGCTTGCGAGACGATGAACAGTTGCTCTTTCTGTCGTCTGCAGAACTCGATCAGTGGCATGAGACACGGACGGTGGTTGCCTCCGCCTTCGGACCTCATCAGCATGCGGCCACCACCAAGACCTTGCGCACGTTCGAGGAGGACGTTGGTAAGCGCTGGGAAGCCGGCCGCATCCGGCGTGGCAAACCCAAGAAAGACAAGTTGGCGGAACGCGAATTCGCCGAGGCCAGGAAGTACACTTCAGGAGGTAAGAAAGCCGCATGAACCAGACACCTGATACGCCGTGGGCAGCCAGATTCCGGTCATTGCTCGACAAGGAAGAGATCCGGCGCCAAGCCAACATGGCGGCAACACCGTTGGTCAGCCTCGACGCACTGCCTGTAGACGCCGCGTGCGTAATCTTGGCCAGAGAGCTGAAGCAGGTCTTCTACCCAACAACACAGGTAGTGGATATTTTGCACAGTCTGATTGAACGGGCTCTTGGCCATTGCCTGCAGCATTATGCGGACGCACGAACGTATATGGACGGCATCTACCGCAAGGATTCGCCGCTGCCCGAGTTCGTGCCGCCGGCCTGCCTGACGGGACTGGCCGGCGTCGGCAAGTCCTGCTTGGCCAGCGCCCTGCAGCGAATCCTTCCTACCGATGGTACTGTTAACTGTCCGCCGGAGTCAGTGGCATTCCCGCTCCGCTCCCTCTGGAAGATCGACGTTCGGATCCAGTCCTCGGTCAAGGAAATTTTTACGCCGCTTGGTGGCGCTGACGGTTCCCTAAGTGACCAGGTTAGCTCGGCGCGCAAACGTGCCTACCGCGACGGGGTGTCCCTGTTGCTGGCGGACGAGTTCCAGTACCTAACGGCGAGCGCGGAGGCCAATACCCGAATTGCGCAAACGCTGATCGCGATGGGTTATTGTGGTTTACCGGCGTTCTATATTGCGAACTACAGCTTGCTCTATCGGTTACTTAGGCGCCCGCAGGAGGATCAGGACCGGCTGCTGTCGGACGTGGTCGTGATGCTGCCCGACCCGCCTGAAAGCGAGGACTGGTCAAATACCCTCGCTGCGCAGATCGGCGTAGCGCCGGAGATATTTCGAATCGACCCAAAGACGGATGGCCCACAGTACCATCGCTTCTGCGCCGGCATCAAGCGGGCAGCGGCGCGCCTCCTCGTGATTGGTTATCGGACTGCGCGAACGGAGAGACCGAAAGAGGGACGCACGATTGTCACCATGAGGGACATTAAGGCTGCCTACGAGTCCGCGGCGTTCTCGGCTCACCGCAGCGATAATGAAATCATTACGCAGCAAGTGATCCTTAATCGTCAGGTGGACAGAAAGCGCCGTGATCTCTGGTGTCCTATCGGTCAACCCGAGAACGCTAGCGCCAAGCTGGCGAATGAAATGACTTTGCAGCGCGAGATTCAGCTAGCGGGGAAGATTCAGCAGGCGGCGGCAACTCGCGATGAACGTTCGGCATTGGCCGATCAGCGTGCTTCAGCAGGAGATGGACCCTCTAGTGCAGTGTTGAATTTCCCGCGCAAGAAGCGACGTCCTACAGCGGATATGCTCAAGGCGAACGCGTTAAGTCTGTATGAACCATAGCCAGCGGTTGTGCCACCGTCCACCAAAGGACGGGTGGTCAGGTCAGGATGGTGATCAATGCGTCGATGAGTGCCGCAGATCTGCATCAGGGAGAAGACGCATACCGTGCATCGAGATTCAGTGGGAAGGATTAATCGTAATGGGATCCTTGGCTCAAGGAAATAAATCATGAATACCAACGACCTCATTCTCTTGCTGTGCGTTTTGGCTTTTGCCGTCTTCCTCGGCGGAATCGTGCCGGCCTGCCGCCGGTCTCCTGTTGCTTCTGAAGCACTTCCCAGTCGATCGGTGACCGACCCGGTGCTGCCGGCCATCCAGGCACAGGCAGTTGCTCGCCTGATCCGTCTACCGCATTTCCGGCGCATTCCCGACGGCTCGCTCGTCGACTTCTACTGCGGTTCCCGACTGACGGTCTGCGGGTGCAAGCAACTGCCCTATCCCCATCTCGTCGTCCAGTATGGCGACGCACTGGCCGTGGCGTTCGAATCTGATGGCGCCTTGGAGCAATACGTCGCGGTCCAAGAGGCAATCGCACCTGCATTGATATTTGGCGTCAATTTGTTCCATTCAACTGCCGCGGAGGATCGCTGACATGGCCTACCTTCCCGAAGCCTTTCTCGGCTCCCTCCGCATCGGCGCGACACCGGCCACTGTGGAAGTTCTGTTTGAAGAACCGCAGCTCTTCGTTGCCCACTACGCCACCGTCGCCGATATCCTGGACTGGCCCCGAGGATGTCGAAGCGGCACTAGACAAGGTGCGTTCATTGCCGGTGTGGAGGAGTGGTATCAGAGTTCTGCCGATGAGGAATCATGAAGCGCGCCAAACAAAGGTTGACCTTTAACAGTCATAAAACGCCTCCTGGTCAGCGGGCGTCGATAGCTCTTCAGGCCAAATGCGATCACGACTGGCAGCGGGATGGTCAAACGCTTACCGCGGTTCGGTGGACTTGCTGCAAGTGTCGGAAAAGCGAGTTTCGCTAATCCTTGTTTCCGAACTATGGCCTGACTGGAGTGAAGTGCGCGGAAGGGGAGGTTATGTTTAACGTCGGCGATCACAAACGTATCAGCTTTAATACTTAATGTCTGGGTGAACTATCGTTTCAGATATATTCCTAGGCAAAGATTCTGCCCACCTCTAAGGTCCTACCTCATTGGACAAGTCTTCTTCGTAGCCGCATCCCAAGCAATCATGTAAGATTGTTCCAATCTAATGCGAACATCTAGGTCCCATGGCTGCTCGTGGTGTAGCGATTGTTGGAGGAGGGCCGGCAGGTTGCAGTGCAGCATTGCACTGCAGCCAGTTGGGAATTCCGGTCGTTCTATTCGAGTCGCGCGACCGATATCGAGAAAAACCCTGTGGAGATGCACTCGTCGCGAGTGCCGTTGCGCTTATTCAGCGCTTTGGCTTGGGGCAGGAAGAGCTTTTTTCTCTCGGTGGTCGGCCATTCAACGAGATACGGTTTGGACGAGTTGAATCGGCCGGTGCCCATCGATCGTCGCCTCATCCAGGGGGCTGGGTCGTTCCCCGCGCGGCTCTAGATCAGGCCCTTCGTGATGTCGTGTCCAGGACATGCGAGGTGCGTTACAGTTCGGCAGTAGCGGAGTTGTTTCCAAACGGCTCCGGAGTATCCGTCAAAGTATCTCAATCAGACGGAATGGGGGAGCACTTCAGAGCTGCGATTATCGCATCTGGGGCAGCGTCCCGTCTATCGAAGAGCCTCGGAATTGATGGCGCTCCGACGCAAGGCGTGGCATTCCGCGGGTATGTTGAAGGAGTACAACACCGGAACTCACTGCTGGTTGAATTGACGAGTAATCCCACGATGGAGTACCGGTGGGAGTTCCCGATCGACGCGAGTGCGAATGTGGGAGCCTGTTTGCTGGGGTTCAGCATCGGAGAATCCAAGGGTACCGCCGTGGCTGGCCTGAAATCGCTCGTCGCCGGTTTTGGGATAACGAAATTCTCTGGTGGTGTTGAACCTCTCTGGAGTGGCAACGGACGAAGATGGCATCATGCTTCTGGGATAGTCAGTTGTGGTGACTGCGCCGGCATCGTCGATCCAATTACCGGTGAGGGAATAACGGCGGCGCTCATGAGCGGTGAAATGGCAGCGTTCGCAGTTGCGAGCTATATGGAAAACAGAGATATCATTACTCTTGAGCGATTCTCGATGCGAATTGGGGAGACGTTTTCGGCGAAATACACGGCGCAGAAGGACATCGTATCAAGCATGCTAGCGTCCTTGGAATGAATGCAAACAGAAGATCGTGGTGTCTCCGTCACGCCCTCCTTCTATGGTGATGCGATGAATACCGACCCTGTAGCGTCGGGCATGGCTTACCAACGTCCCTCGATACGCTGGCCTTGGATTAACACCCCTTGGTCAAGGAAGCCCCCCCTTCATTACAGCTGCGTCTGGGAGGACGCCGACGTTCTTTGCGCGGCGCTCCAGCCGGTGGCACTAGGGCGGCGGCTACTGTCCATTTCGTCAGCAGGAGACAATGCGCTCGCATTGCTGACACTCGAGCCAAGCGAAGTCGCCGCGATCGATATCGATCCCACGCAACTTGCGGCGCTTGACTTGCGCTCGCGGGCGTTCGAGGCGCTCGACCACGACGATGTTCTCGTGTTTCTCGGTGTGCGAGAGGGTCACAATCGAGCGACTATTTACCGCACACTCCGCTCGGCGCTGTCGCGATCGAGCCGCGAGTTCTGGGATAACGTGCCGAACGCGATTCAGGCTGGAATTATTCATTGTGGCAGATTCGAGCGATACATGCGCTGGTTTCGATGCCTTCTCCCGCAGCGCACGCGCGCCGCGATGCGACGGCTCGCGGACGCAAACGGATCCGAGGAGCGCTCACGTATTTTTGATGAAGAATACGACGGATTGCTGTGGCGTACGCTGAGCGCGGTTGCGTTTGCCCCACGAACGATATCAACGTTCGATAAACGGCGTCCATATCTTGATCGCGCATCCAGCGATGTTGTTGAAATGATGCGTCGACGTCTGAAAAATGTCCTTACGGCGGCCCCATGGAACGAGAGTTCCTATCTTACCTATTTTTTTACGGGCAACTATGGCTACGGCGCCTTACCCCTCTATCTACGGCCAGAACATCATGATGCCATTCGGTCAGGAATCAGTCGGCTTTCCATTCATAACGTTGACCTGGCGGATTCGGCCGTGCTCGGGCGATTCAGTGGATTCAACCTTTCCAACGTTCTTGATTACAATGCACCAGATTCCTTCGGCAGAACCTATCGCGGTGTGCTTTCGGCTGCTGAACCTGGGGCGCGACTCGTCTATTGGTCTGCCTCTGCTGACTCGCAACGCCCCACAGGATCAACTTGCGTGCAGTCGGTGGCCGAGGCGAAGCGCCTCCAAGAGCGCGATCGTGTTGGCGCATATGAATCGTTTCATATTGACGAAGTCTGCGCGCCGATATAGGTTGCGAAGTTAGGCCATCCCGGCGAATGAAAGAGAAAGTGCTGTGATTACCGATCTTCCGGATATCTGGCGGCGCACATCGTCTCTGTTGAATGAGGAGGTGGACGCGATCGTTCTCGTCGCGTTCCGTCTGCTTTTTTACCGTCTTGAAGATGACGGTTTCTTTCCTGGTTCTCCCGGATTGATCGATACGGTACGCGGAGAGGCGCCGGTTCCCCGTGAACTCAAAACGCTGATGCGAAACGGTGAATCCGGCGATGTCCAAACGTTCGTCCGCCTCGTTGAAGATCGATTGATCTCTCGTGACACTAGGGCGGTTGCCTCTTTGGCCTTCGCGATCGATCGAGTGTATGGGCCCTATTTATCGGAGAGCCTCAAAGACGGGGACCCCGGCCGCCAGCGAATCGTAGCCGAAGCCGTTAACGCGGCGAACCGTGCTCTTCGCCTAGAAGGGCTCCACGCGATTGTTCTAGTACGGTTACAGCGTTATTGGTCGAAGTACGAGAATTACGCCCCTGAAATTCCACCACAGGATTTCCCTTCGGAATTTCTTCATTTTGTTCCTCTCACCACAAAACTAAGCCGCGTTGACTACAGCAGGATACACGGCAGCGACCCACGCATGATTGTGGTCGCGCTTTGGCCGGTTGAAGGGCCAAAATTTGGCGATCCTGAACTGAACGTGAGCCCGCCTGTAAGTGGTATGAGTAAGTTTCGCTTCAAGCCTTGGAAGGATCTTCCGACGGGCAATCAGGCCCAACACCAATCGTTTGCAAATCGAATCGCCAAGTATGTCACCAGTGCCGATGACGCCAGGGGTTTGATTTACGTCGTAGCTGCGCCTGAACTCATGTTGGCACCGGAGGTCCATCGCACCATCAACGAAGCAGTCGCAACTCGGCGAAATGCAGCGTGGATTGTGTTTCCCGGATCTTACCATTTCGAGCTGGGGAAACACGTCGTCAACCTTGCAGTGATGCACGTCGGCGGCGTGATCAATAAGAATGACTTATTTGTTGACCACGCGTGTGGAGCCGTCGCGGCAGTGAAGGGAATTCCCTTCGTTGAGCGCTACCAGGGACTAGAATACGTAGAAGACATTGACCGTACTGCTTCGTCTATTCATGTGCTGGATAGCCCCATCGGAAGAATCGCAGTAATGATCTGCCGTGACTTTCTCGAGGGTAGACTCACAGAAGAAGTCCTTTCGATGGGTATTGATCACCTTTTCGTGCTCTCGATGTCGCCCGACAGTGGCTTCAAATTTGAAACGGCGATGGAAGGTGCGAGCAACCGGTTGACAGGGACGTTCGTCGTAAACGCGTTTACTAAACGCGATTCCAAATTCTTTGATGCTGGTTACCGCAAACCGTTGAAAGATGAGAGAGTTGTTCGGAAGCCACCCACAAGCGACGAACCTTTCTGTGTCGTTGTCCTCAAGCCTGACCAATGAGTCAACCGGCCGAGTGGTTTGAAAATCTCGTTATCGATGGCGGTATTGTACGTCGCTCAGACGGGAAGCTGGCTATTGGAGCCGTTCTGGTTATTGAGAAGGGCACAGGCGAAATCATCGTCGTGACTAAGGCCCGCAAGCCCGGCTATGCGTTCAGCGATCTCGATGCTTTACCCGGTGGCCTGCTGCGGAGTACCGGAAGCGATCCGATCGAACGGAGCGTTCTAGATCGAATCGCGATCGAATCGCTTGCCCGTCGCTCGGCTGCGGAGGCCGGCTTCGTGTGCGCAGTGTCGCCAAAGCCGATCTATTCTGTAGGTCCACCCACAACATCCTACGTCGTCGGTGGTGTTCAACAATACGTGCTCGTCGTTCCCTATTCCGCGACGGCTGCAAGCGACTTCACGCCGGTCGCCGCCGACCGATCCGTCACCGCTGCGCGATGGATGGATCCGTTGGCGGTGATTCCGAATCTCTCTCCTGCGAGCTGCATAATCGTATGCTCGGTTATGTGGACTCGGTTCAGTTCGGTCGATCGAACAGCGTGCAGACCTGCTCTTGAAACGGCGGTCGAATCGTGTCAGGAGTGGGCTCGTCAAGTTGGCGCGCCGCCGGTTGACGTTTCATGGCTTCGATGATTAGGCGGGCATCTTGTCCGACCGGACGGTCTCGGGCTCAGGTAAGCCTCTTGCGACCCAAACACCAGCAAAGAGTAGCACAGCCATCGCCAGCATTGCGCTCCGGTGTGCCCATTGTCCGTAGTCAGCCAGAAGCCAGACGACTGCTCCCCAGATGAGCGGACCGAGTATTGCCGAAAATCGTTCCGCCACGGAATACAGACCAAAATACAATCCCATGCGATCGTCCTTTCCTGCTACTGCGAGATAAGCGCGGGATAGTGCCCACGCGGCGCCAAAAAGCAACCCGCATGGTGCGAAGAAGGCCAAGAACACGGCAAACGACGGTGCAAAAGCAATCCCAACTAATCCAACGCACCAGCCCCAAAGCACAAGGACCAGGAGCCGGCGGATACCGTAGCGGAGCGCAAGCGCGCCTGCCGCCATCGCGCCGATCCCAGCCGTGATAAGCGCGACCAGCACGGTCAATGCCACTTTTTCGCTCGGCAGCGACCAAACTTCGCGAAGGTAGATGGGGATGAACAACTGCACTGATAGTATCGCATCGCCATAGAGATAAAACGCTAGCAGGAATCGGCGGATAGTTCGGTCGCGTGTGGAATCTAGTAGTTGATCCAAGGACTCGCGATAGCGTCCGCGAATTGTGATTTCGGCTACCGGAGAGGAGCCTTCGCGATCATGCAAGAAACAAAGGACGACTAATACCGTAACACCGGAGATCAGGCCTGCTGGTGCGAGGGTGAAAATTCCGCCAGGCGGCAGCAGCGGCGGAATTCCGGTCGTGACAAGCGGCAGTACGAGGAATATTCCGACGATGGATCCAAAATGTCCCAATCCTTCGCCAACTCCCGACAGTATCGAGGTCGAACGGCCAGTGATCAGCCGCGGGAGCATCGAGTCATAGAAAATCAAGCTCGTTTGATAGAAGTAGTTTAGAAAGAAGAACAGGATGAGTACTGCAACGGCGCGGGGTAGCCCATCCTCAAGGCTAAGCACAACTACAGGAATGAGGACAGCGCAAAGCGTAATAAGTACCGTCTGCCAACGAAGCCACGTCACGCGGTGCGTCGTTCGGTCGACAATCCATCCAACGACTGGAGCGGTCAGTAGTAGCGCGACCGTGGAAGCCGCAAAGCTGAATCCATACCAAAACTCGCGGATGCCGTGCGTAGTCACCCACTGCGAAATGTAGAGTGACCCGTTGATGATCACGAAGGAGTTGCAGAAATCAAAGAGACTCCACGCCACGCGGATTCTCCGTCGAGGCGCAACCCCAGATGCAGCCTTCGTCTCACTCATGATTTCCTCCTCGCGGCACAATGGCTCCGAATGACGCATATTTTGAACGTGACGTCGCCCCCTCGAACACCGACCCCACGACCACGACGTCTGCACCAGCAGAAAATGCTCTTTCGGCTTCTTCCGGGCGACGAATTCCACCACCGACGACAAGGGAAACGCCCACTGCCGCTCTAACGGCGGCAATCACTTCGGCGGGAACACACTCGATCGCACCACTCCCAGCGTCAAGATAAACACACCTAGCGCCGGTCAACTCACCGCATAACGCCAACGTGGCCGCAATTTCCGGCTTGTCGCGCGGTAGTGGGACGCCCTGCAACCCATGGCTTGACGAGGTAATACGGCCGCCATCAACGGCTAGATAGGCCATTGGAACGACAGGAGTGCCTAGCCCCTTGAGAGCGGGTGTGGCACGGTAGGCCTGCCCCAACAATTCACCAGCGGCTGAAAGCGTACCAATGAGAGGTAACAGTACTCCGGAAAGCCCCGGCACAAGCGTTGTCTCTGCCGCTGATAGTCCGAGGATCGCGAATATCGGCAGGCTGCACTGGCATCCGGCGTCGACCGCGGCGCGTGTAATGTCTCTACCGTCCGCACGATGAAGGAACGTGCCGCCAATCCACGCTCCTGTGAAGCCGTTACTGGACGCAAGTCGAATTGCATCCGTCGCGTTTGGTCCGGTGGTGCGATCAGGGTCGATAAGTAGCACTAGGCCACCCTCGCCAAATGGTGACGAGCGTCCGATCATAGGATACTGCCGGCTATGAACACACCAAATACGGCGATGGCTGCATAGCGGTGCAATCGTTGTATTCGGCGGGCCGGCATGATGTCGGGCCAGGCGAATAACCAAGCGCTCGCAACAAAACCTGCGATACCGAGACCCGACGATATCATGCCGAAGGTGAAACCAGGCGGCCGGCCGAGAATGAGCGCGACACATCCAGCGGCAGCAATGGCGCTCGCACTTCGCGCGGCAATGGTTTTGCCTCGGAGTATTGGAATCGTGCGAAGTCCGGCAAGCCTATCGCCAGGCTCGTCTTCAATATCCTTCCAAATCTCGCGTGCCAGCATGAGCAAAAAGAGCACAAGTAGAAGCGATAGAATTTTCGGTGAATAACCTTGAAGCAGACCGGGCGAGGCAGATGTTGCCACGCAGAATGCAGTGAGAAGGTTTGCCAAGAGACCGGAGCGTCGCTTGAGCCCGAATGAATACCCGATCGCACAACAGGACCATGCTATTTCGAGTACAAGAAATCGATCGAGAGGTACGAAGGCACCGGTAAGGAGCGCAACACCTGCGGCGATCATAACCGATGCGATGATCCAGAGGGGTGTTTGGTCCACCCTCTGAAGGTAGCGATCCGGTCGGTTCACCCGATCACGTATGCGATCGACTAGGTCGTTTATCGCGTACGCGGTTGCGGCCAGCGCGGTCCAACTGATGAACAACAATACCAAGTCAAATCCAGCCCAGTGACGTCCTAACTGCGTCTCATCGACTGAGAACACGGCGAGTGCGCCGAGCAGCGTACTGTTCCCCATACGAAAGAGCTGCGCTAGTATTTCTGCGTGGTGGATCTTTGTAGGCAGTTGAAGAGTATTGAAGCCCATACCGCTATTAGCGCTCAAGCTGACTAACCGCTTGGTCGCAGTCTTCGAGTCGTTTCTTTAGATCGGAGCTAATCCCGTGCGGTGCCAGTTGTTGAAAGAGCCTTCGTGTTTTCTCAAGATTATCTTTGAGGGCGGGTGTCTTTACCATTCCGTCATTCTCGACCACGTGGATTTGTAGTTCGAGCCGGCCGAGTTCACAGAAAGCCTTTGTGAACAGCATCTCGTGAGAATAGCGGTCCCAATCCCGGTCAGTAAACATATCAGCGTGGTTACGTTTTTCGAACCGTGTCGCGAAGTCGATCGCGTCACGGAACGCGTCAATGGCTTTACTCCGTGCCTTATCTGCGGCGAGAACTCGGGCGTAGAACACAAGCGCCTCCAACTCGATCTTCCAATGGCCGATTGATGCATCTGCCTTATCCCAGGGCTCGTCGGGTTCAAGTCCCCGCCTCTTCCGAATGAGCTTTCGCGCCTCCTCAAAATACTTGACGCCGTCAGGCAATTGAGCGTACGTCAATCGCTGACCCTCCAGCTTTTGACAATGGATGCTCCCGTAAACATAGAAGGCGTTCGCCGACATGACCTGTGCTTCCTTTATAAGTCCAGATACCCGTTCATTGTCCAGGCCGGCTGCCGATCCTTCGTAGATCGCTTCGTCAATGAGATTATCTATTGCCGCGAACTTATGTCGCGCCAACATCTCTGCAATTCGGACGTACGGTCGAAAAATCGCCGCATCGGGGTCGCTGGGAACAACGAGCCGCTCAGCTACGGCAAGTGTTGCGACATACGGCAATCGGACGGGTTCGCCAAGAATCCGCAGTGTCCGTTGTTCGCCGCCGATGGCGTCCGCTCTCGTTCGGATGTCCTTCAGCAACTTCTCTGCGTGCAGGAAACGATCGCCCACAAGGTCGAGCTCAGCTGAAGGAATTAGAGAGAGAACTGGAATAACATTCAAATCGATTTCGCGGTACGGAAGGACTTCTTCAACTCCCTGAAGCGCGGCGTTCAAACCGTCAAGATTCTGCTCGTTTAAACCGGCAATCACCACGGCGACGTCTGGGAGCATTCCCACGCAGAACCGTAGGTAATCTGATAGCCCTGTTCGACTGTCGATCAACGTGAAGTCGTACTCCTTGCGCCACCAACGATCACGCATCGACAAGATGAGCTCCATGCCCCCGTGTTTTGTGAGAAACTTGTACCATCCGACATGCGCGAGTATCTCGACCGCTTGATGCGTGGCGGGGCCAGCGGGTAGTACGTCGACAAATCCGTCGGGCGTTCGATGTTCATACACCCTGCGTTTCCATTTCTGCCAGGTGATGGGGTCGCCCTTGGCGGGGACGAACGGGTCCTGGAACGGCCGCTCCTTTTTCTTGAGCGAAGAGCAGATTTGCCGCTCGACTAGGTCGAGCATTCCTCCGACGCCGAGTTCTCGCTTCTTCGGGGAGACGTACTTGATCGACGACTCGACTGCCTCATGAAACAGCGGATAGTCTTGCACTCCGGGGGCGAGCAGGTCAAGGTCTACAACAAGCACCCTGAAGCCGTTCTCTGCGAGCGTCATGGCGACGTTTACCACGGACATCGTCCGTCCTACGCCACCCTTATACGAATAGAAACTGACTATTGTGCCGGGGACGTCAGCCATTAGTGGGGGGCCGTAGCATTGCCGGTGCCGTCAGCATTCATTTTTTTCATAGTGTCCTTGTACAACGTGCCGAGTGCGTTGACATGGTTTGCGATCGAGATTTTGTTGTCGCTGGCCAAAATTACATCGGCAATCGAATACGTAACGTCTTTGTTCTCTCGAATCTCGTTAATCCACGTGCGCCGAATTTCATCTTGCATCGCTGCTCGAAGGTCGTCGTCCCGAGCTGCCTCGTCGACAAGGAACAAGGCGAATTCATATCGCCTCATGCGGCGCGCTAAGATCGCCTCGCCGAGATGCGACACGCGGTAAGCCACTGCCTTCGGGCCAAGTTTAAGGCGCTCGAGCATTCCTAGTTTGGCGAGTTTCGAGGCATGATATTTGACCTTGCTTTCCGATACGCCTGTAGAACGCACGACTCCGCGAACAAGCTCCGTCGCGCGCGATCCGGAATGCGCGAATGCTGTTTTGAGAATCATCATCCTGACCAAATCGACGGGCTCCGACGCATCCCTGTCGACCGATAGCTTCGCCTCAGCGGCATCAACGGCATCACGATCGACTATCTTAGTGACATAGTTCGTGTATGCGCTGATGAAACCGGTGAGATACGCCAACTTTCCCACCGGTGTCGGTCCTGTGTCCTCCTCAGTCTTCCTAATTATCGCTGAAAGGTCGGGGTACTCCCCAAGTTGAAGCGCCACTGCGGCTGGGCCGAGAGTCTGAACATTGCGAATTATCTTGCGTACCAGCGCCTCGAGCGCAGCGACAAGCGCCACGTCGTCTCTGTTCGAGTAGGCATCATATATAGCATTCATTGGCATCATGACTTAAGTTTAGCAAATATTTTCAATATTGGGCAACAATGGGTCAAGATGATAACATTCTTATATTACTCATGTATTACTCTGAGGGTAGCCTGGAGGTACGCGAGTCCCTAGCTACCCGTGTGAGTTCGGCGGCGAGAAGGCTGAATAAAGACCCGTACGACCATGGTTGGCTCTCTAAGAGACTGACAACCGTTGAAGGCGATTAATGGAAACCGAGGCGATGGACACCACTTCCGTAGCAACAACCGCGCGTGAGCACGATGTACGTCTTGCTGCACTGGCCTCTGAGTGCGGTACACCGCTCTATGTCTACAATCTGACGTTGATCCGCGCCCGCGTGTTGGAATTAAAGCGAATGCTGGACCCAGTGGGAGGCCAGCTTTTCTTCGCAGTTGTAGCAAACGATCGACCGGAGATCCTTCGAGTGTTAGCTGAAATGGGCGTCGGCGCGTGCGTGAATTCGATGCCACATCTAATGCTTGCGCATGGCGTGGGAATTGTGTCCGCCGATACGCAATTTACTGCGACAGGCATTACGCTACAAGATATGCGACGGCTTCAGGAACTGAAGGTCCGCGCAAACCTGGATTCCCTCTCTCAGCTAGAGGCATGGCTGGACCTTGGCGCCACAGAAGCGGGGATTCGCCTCAACGCTGCATCGCTAGGCGGTTCAAGATCAGCAGATCGACTTGGGATTCCCGCGAGCGAGTTGCCAACTGCCGTGTCGATCGCCGCCCGAGTTAATGCCCGCCTTACGGGCGTGCACGTATATCTGGGAACCAGTTTTCAAAGTCCGGAGGAAATGCTGCCTACCTTGCGCCGCGCTGTTGAAGTCGCGGCTGGGCTGCCATCGCTTTCGTACGTCAATATCGGCGGTGGGATTGGAGTTGACTACGAGCATCGCGGACGGCGTTTCAATTTGAGCGCGTTCGGAGACGGCCTAGCCGATTGCGCGCGGTTTCTATCCGATCGAGTTGGACGCCCAGTCGATTTGGTGTTCGAGCCTGGCCGTGCACTCGTCGCTGAATGCGCCACATTCGTCACCACGGTAACCGACGTGAAGGAACTTCGAGGTGAGCGTTTTGTCGGTGTCGACGGGAGCATCGCTGTCTTTCCACGCCCCCTGGTTCATCCTGAGTCGCCGCATAGTATTCGCTGGATCGGACCAACGGCTTCGGACAGGTCTGGTCCCTTGCTACGGACGTCAATCGTTGGACGGTCCAGTTTCTCAGGCGACATTCTCGGAGTCGCCCAACTCCCCGGTGATTTGCGCGTCGGCGATCTGCTTGCATTTGATGACGCAGGTGCCTACCTACAATCCGTTGCCTCCCGCTTCCTTGGTCAACCGGAGCCCTCGACAGTTTTTTTGCGATAGTCCGAGTATGCGCATGTACTTTGACGCCAGCGCTGAGGGTAGGCTGAAATCTATCACTCAAATCGGATCAGAGATTATTACATCGGCAAGACCATCATAGTGGAGATAGCCACGCTACTGGCGACACATGTCGAGCGAAGGGCGTGATCCGGGAGCGATTATCATCACTGATAGGCCATAGTTATGGCCATGCACTGCAAATCTCCAGTGAATCTTGGTCCTTAACACCTGATCAGACAACCATCAAATGGCCAAGTCAGATTGAGCGAAAGATCGCAATCATGAGCAATCATTCACTTACCAGCACTTGGGATGTAATCACGGTACCTGCCGGCGAGCGGGTCACTTGGCTAGGAGCCTGCGCGGCAGAGCGAAATTGACACGGCGGGAGGCGAGTCAAGAGGGCTGAGGTCGTCAGCGCGCTGGTCATTGATGATTGCGCAAAGTAGGCGTAATCGGATGAACTGCTGTAGCGGATCAATTTGCCCGCTGCACATGGGTTCTGTGGGTGTTCTGGCGTGCGTTATGCAGGTACCAGACTCGCCATTCGACGCAGATTTAGTGCCGCACAGACGAGTTTCCACTCAGCCTGGACTTTGTGCAGACCGCGCAGACTGAATTGCCGGAAGCCAAGTACGCTCTTGATCCAGCCATTGGGTGGCTCGCTGAGCCACTTCCGTCGCCGGTAGGCATTCTGGGTTTCTTCTGCGCGGAATTTCTCGGCCATCGCCGCCGTCAGCGGCCGTCTGCCGACATCGATCAGGACCTCCCGCTTGCCTTCGCGTCCGATGGCAATCACCAGATCCGCTGGGTGATCCTGAAGGGCCGCGAACACCACCTCGGAACGGTAGCCAGCATCCGCCAGCACCTGCTGCGGGTGGCTTCCTGCGGTAATCCTGACGGCCTCCAACATTCCGGGCAATTGACGACTGTCCGCACCACTGTTGGTCAATTCCGCGGCGACGATGATGTGGGCAGTGTCATCCACCGCCGCCTGCGCGTTGTAACAGTAATCAAAGCCACCCCCGGCACGCCTCATGATTCGGCTGTCCGGGTCCGTGAAGTTCTCTTGCGCCTTGGGGTTAGGCTCACCGAAATCGCGTTGGTACCGGGGGCCTTTCTTCGGCTTGCCGTCCCCATCACGCGGCTTGCGGTCATCATCAGCGGATCGCCCGCGCGCCGTATCCGCTTCGCGTTGGCGCGCCTCCAGACGTTCGCGTGCAGCCCGGATGACCGCCAAGCGATCCTGACGGCGCTCGATTTCCGCTGGCAGATCCAACTCCGGCTCACTACCCTCAATAAGGCTGTTTTGGCGAATGATGTGGGTGGCTCATCTAGCGCGCCTGTGAAGGTGGAAACTGGCTTTGTAGCGCACGGGCGCTGAAGCCAGGAGATACAAAATGAGGACGAGGGAATTGGCGAGGCTGATCGGAACACTGGGCAAGTTGCCGCGAGACCAGCGCAAAGCGGTGGTCGCAGAATTGGCAGCTTTGGAATCGTGTGCATCCTCGATCGATGTGATCGAAACCGGGATGCCGGGGCGGCCCGACTGCCCGCGCTGCGCTAGTCGTCAGATCATCAAGCATGGCCACTGCGGTGACCTGCAGCGGTTTCTCTGCCGCCATTGCAATCGCACTTTCAACGCTCTGACTGGAACGCCACTGGCGCGTCTGCATCTGCGCGGCAAATGGATAGGGCAAGCCGAAGCCCTGCGGGATGGACTGACGCTCCACCAGGTCAGCGAGCGACTTCACGTGGCCGTGAGCACGGCGTTCCGCTGGCGTCATCGCTTCCTGGCGCTGCCGCAAACCGTGCAGACCCAAGCCTTGATCGGCATCGCCGAGGCGGACGAAGCGTACTTCCTGAGTTCCTGCAAAGGACAGCGCCACGAACTTGGCCGTGCATCGCGCAAGCGCGGGGGCAAGGCCAAGAAGCCGGGTGTGTCTCCTGAGCAAGTGCCGGTGTTGATTGCGCGCGACCGCATTGGCAACACCGCCAACTTTGTGCTGGCGTCGGTAACGGCCCAGGAAATCAGAAGGACTCTGCGGCCGATCCTGCCCGCCGACACCGTGTTGTGCACCGATGGTGGCACGGCTCTGGCTGCTGCCGCGCGATACCTCGGTGTCGAGCATCATCCGATCAATCTCTCCGCTGGTATTCACGTGAAGGGTGCCTGGCATGTCCAAAACGTCAATGCCTATGGCAGCCGCTTGAAGAACTGGATGATCCGTTTCAAGGGCGTGGCCACGAAATACCTGGCCAACTACCTTGGCTGGTTCCGAGCCCTCGACCGGTCGCCGGAATTCAGCCCGGATCCCGCGCAGTTGCTCGCTCTTGCTATCAGGGTTTGAGTTCAACAACTTCATTCGATAAAACAGCCCTCAATAAACTCAACTTCCGTCGGCCGGTGAAACAAGCGGGCTAATTCTGTCGATCTAATTTTTGACGGAAACCATCGCAGCTTATTGCGGAATTTCATACGAGCCTCTTCATATTCACATAGGATCTGAAGGGATCTGAGCACTGCGAAACTCTATGGACCTGGCTACTATGACGGGATGATCTGCCCACCCCACCCTCCACCCAGTTGAAGCAAGCAACGCCAAGCCGGAGAACTCGAAGACCCAACTTGCGTGCGACCGATGTCCATTGCATAATGAATAACCTTGGACTTGCCTGGGAGGTGGCTATGAGCATCAAGTTAGGAAGCTTCAATGTCGAGAATCTGTTCCGGCGTGCACGAATTCTCAATTTGCAGAACGAGGCTCAGAGCGCCGATCTTCTAGGCAAGGTGGCCGGCCTTCAGCGCCTACTGGATAGGCGGACTTACGATGATGCGACGCGAAGCGACATTTTCGCTGTCTCAGCTCAGCTTCTTCCCTACATCGATATCCGGGTAGATTTGGGCAGCCTGGGCAACTGGAAGAAAGGTGACGGCACGACGGGCTTCCAGGTCTTCAAAAGTTGCGGTGGTCGGAGTACCTGGACGGGGCAGATTACTTTCAAGGACGAGGCATTCTCAGATCGTCAGCGCCTTAATACCGGCCGGGTCATCAAAGAGGTGGGTGCCGATGTCCTTTGCGCGATCGAGGTGGAGGGCATGGATGCTCTGCGCAACTTTAACAGTCAAGTTCTTGGTGGCTCTTACCAGGAGTACTTGCTGATCGACAGCCCGAACGATCCTCGGGGCATCGACGTGGCCTGCCTGAGCAAGTACCCCATCCTCTCATTGCGCACCCATGTCTTCGACAAGGGTGCCGATGGTCGACACACCTTTAGTCGGGACTGCCTCGAACTTGCTCTGGACGTCGGCAACGGCCAAACTCTGTTCGTCTTGTGCAACCACTTTAAGAGCCAACGGGGCCGCAGCAAGGAAGAGCAGGATCAGTCGGCCCTGAAGCGCAAGGCCCAGGCCACGCGCGTTGCCCAGATTCTGGCTGGCTACGATCTCAAGCGGGATTGGGTCGTCGTCATGGGCGACCTGAACGAGGATTCCAGTAATTCGTACAAGTCTCTCGAACCGATGTTCTCCGCACCGGATCTGCATCCGATTGTCGATCCGGCTGCGCCAGTTACAGAACGCTATACACATTATTACGGCGGCAACAAGCGGGGCGAGCGGCTTTCTCAATTGGACTACATATTCGCCTCCAGCGCGTTAAACTCCCGGTTCAAAGCGTACGGATTCGAGCGGAGGGGGGTCTTTCAACTTGGCATAGAAGCTGAAAAGGAAGGCGCCCAACAGGTAACAGTCTTCGACACGGTTACCGGATCAGACGTGAATGCATCAGATCACTGCGCTCTTTGGGCTGAGTTCGACATTTGATGTGTCTGGAGTGGCACAGCCTCTCGCGCATATGTGCATCTCATAGCGCGGATATTCTGGCATATTGCTTTCATTTGAATGCTAGCCGAATATGTAAGCTCCTGTGTCTGATAAACCAATGCATCTTCTACCGGACGGCATCAATAGCAATTCCGCGTCCTGCCCCATTGGTTGTTTGAGTCAACAGGTACAAAGAAAGGAGGTTACCCATGCGACTGTCCATGATTCGATTCGATACCGTTAGGGTGGCCGGTGCCCCGAAATTTGGCGCTGAGTTGCCTGCGCTTACTGGCCTTCTAGGAACCGTTGCACCGACCGACAGGCCCCGCTCTGTCTTGATTACGCATCTGTTAGATACTGCCATTGCCTACGTTGAAGCGGTTCACAGTGTTTTCCCGGTTGCTCGTGTAGTTGCAATACCGTACTCTGCTTCCTCCTCAGCAGTCCAAACCCTGCGGGCCAAGGGCTTTAACGTAATACTGCCGGCATCGATTCCCGATACCTTCGTTCAGTCAGAGACACAGGTTATCGAAGTCCTCAAAGAGGCATCGACTCCACTGATCGTTCAAGAAGTGGGCGGCTACTTAGCTCATGCGTCGGCTCGCTTGGCTGCCTTCCAACACTTTCTGGGCGTCGTGGAGGATACCAACAACGGGCATTGGCTCTACGAGAGTACTGGCCCTCACCCCATTCCAGTCCTGTCAATGGCTCAAAGCCCACTGAAGGCTGTTGAAGACTCGATAATCGGCGACGCCGTTCTATTCAGCATTGAGAGGATTCTAAGAGAGGAGTTCGCCGCGATCTGCCAGGGTCTAAGGAGTGCAGTCATTGGATTCGGGAAGATTGGTCGCTCAACTGCCGTCGCCCTTAAGGGCCGAGAGTCTGTTGTGTCGATCTACGATATCAACCCTGCTAAGGACATGAGTGCCAAGGTTGAGGGTTTCTTTCCAAGACCGTTGCACGATCTTCTCCCGGAATCCGAGTTGGTTGTTGGGTGTACTGGACAAACGTCGATTCGTCTCACGGACATGCCGTTCATCAAGGACGGAGCCATCCTTGCAAGCGCAACATCGAAGGCGGTGGAGTTTGCCCTGACGGACTTCGAACGTGAATGCTCGGTTGAGAAGTTTTCTGACTTGATCTGGAGATTCACGCAGCCCAGTGGGAAGCGTTTTTATGTCCTGCTACAGGGAACTCCGGTCAACTTCAGGGACGGCAGCATTTTGGGAACCATCCTCGACATGATCTACTGCGAACTTTTTCTTTGCATGCGCGAATTGGCGGCAAAGCGCGCCCCGATCGGGCTGTCGAAGTCGCCGCCCCCCATTCAGGATGAGGTAGGCAAGGCATGGCTGAGGTCTCATTCTGATGATTTTTCACGTGCTTTAGGCGACAAAATCTGGGATTACCCGGAAAGCCTGAAGCTTGGATTGCCAAAGCCATGAGCACATCAAGTCGGTAGGCTACAGAAGGCGGCTCGCTGGTCATCATTGTCGAAGCCCTCGGTACTGACTGTCCCGCGCCGCGAGCAAAGCTGCATGTTTATTGGCCCCGACTGACTATATTCCCGCCAGAGTAATGACAATCGCTGGAAATCGATGGCCCGACAGACTTTGCGGGATTTTTGCTATATTTCTGATTTAGTCAAATCAATGAGTTAGAAGGGCACTTTCCGACAGACTTTATTGTTTTCGATCAGTTATGATAGGAAACAATAAAGTCTGTCGGACCTGTGGTGGAATAGACAAAGCCTGGCTCTTGCCGGGCTTTGTTTTTGGGGCGATTAGTTATTGAGCCTGCTTATCGGCCTTATGTTGAGCTCCACATAAGGCGGAGTTCAGATCAGACGATCTCTGCAGTTCGGTGGACCTGCAGCAATTGTCAGAAAAGCGAGTTTCTCTAATTCTTCGTTCCGAGCTGTGGCCAAGTTGAAGAGAAGTGTGCGGAAGGGGGCGTTATGTTCAGCGACCGCTTATTGGCGGTGAATCTGAAATGTTGAAGGGCGGTTCTACGCCATCAAGCCGACGTACACCTCAAGATTTTGACAGGCCGCTTTAACCTCGACTGCGGTCATCAACTATCACGCACGGCGGTGAGTCATCGATTCTCGTTTGAACGGGAGCTCCCCGAAGACCTCAGTGCCCGCCTTTCGACCCCAAGCCGACTGATTGTTGTTTGCGCGAGGCTGATTACCCATGGTGCGCGCCTTACATTACCTAGGCCAAACCAACTCCAACTGCTTGTCGAGCTAAGCAATTCTGCTTCTGATGGGTGGGTAGCAAAGTTCGCGCGCCACGGGTAATTTTCGCCGCGCGACAACAGAATTGAGGCAAAATGACGGAAAAAAGAGGAATATTCATGAGAACGCGCGCGCTATACGCATTTGTCCTCGCATTTCTTGCATTAGTTACTGGCGCACAGGCTTTTGAAAAGATCGTGATCAGCGCGCCCGGACCGCGCAACCTTTCCTATCTACCGGTAGACCTGATCCCAGCCATCGGTGCCGACAGGGAAGAAGGCGTCCTGCTTCAGATCCAGCGCACCGGCGGCGGCGCGGTGGCACTTAACAACCTGATTACCCGTGACGCCGACTTCGCCGTCGCCGGCTTTCCAGCTGCGATGTCACTGAGCAGCAACGGCGGCGATGTAATCGGCATCGCGGCGGTGGATGACGCGCCGATGTTTGTACTTATGGTGCGCTCCGGGCTAAAGGGCCATGTCAAGCGTATCGCCGACCTGCGTGGCAAGGTGATCGGCGTCAATACCAGTACCAAGAATAGCAAAACGACTTCGCAGCAGCTGGCCGAGCTGTTGCTCAAGTCCGACGGCGTTGACCTCGACAGGGTGCGCATCGTGCCCGCCGGGCAGAGCTGGGTTGAGCAGTCTTCACTGATGATCTCCGGCACCGCCGACGCAGTGATGGGCGACGAACCCTTTGCTTCACGACTGGCTGCAGACGGCAAGGTCTTCTTTCTTGCCAACCTGGCCGATCCGGGGACAACGCAGAGAATATCCGGCGCCAAGTTTCTGCATGCGACGCTGGAAACACGCAGCGATATGATCCGCGACGCGCCGCAGAAGGTGGAGAAGATGGTCCGCATGATGGTGAAATCGCTGCAGTGGATCGCAAAGCACAAGCCGGAAGAGGTGGTGGACCAGCTGAAGGTAACCGACCCCGAGGAGCGCACCTCGCTGTTGCTGGCGTTGCGTAAATATCCGAACGTCTTCAGCCGCGACGGCAAGTTCTCTACCCGCCAACTGCAGGAGACCGAGGTCTTTTTCCACAAGACCAGCGAAGGCGATGTCAAGGCGCAAAGCCTGAAAATCGAGAGCATCATCGACGATCGATGGGCAGGCCGCAGCCAGTAAGCGCACGGCGGCGATCGATTGCTCACCAGGCAGCCCTGCGGCTGATCTTCAGCCTGGCGCTGTTTGTCGTGCTGCTCGGCTTCTCGAGCTACAAACTTTATTCGGTCGCGCTGCAGAAGTCGGCGCATGAGCGCGCTGGGGATTTGGCGACCTTCTACCGGACGCGCCTCATGCAGCTGGATCGCGACTGGGAACTCCAGGCGCGCGACTTCAAGGTGCGGCTCGAAATCGCGCGTCTGCTGGAGGACAAGAAAACCGGCATTATCAACCTTCAGGCATTCATGACCTTGCAGGGCACCAACCGGCGCTTCCAGTACCTGCTGATTCAAGATCGGATTGGCGGCAAGATATTTGAATTCGGCACGGATCTCGACCTGAAGAGTATTCCCATTCCGATAGGGCGGGATGACGGCTGGTATTTCGCTTTGGAGAACGGAAATCTGTACCGCGTGTTCGTCGTGCCAATCTGGCTCGGCGAGACTGGAACGGGCCGCATGGCAATTTTCTACCAGATCGACAACTCGCTGTTGTTCAACCTGGCGACGCCGGACATCATGCTGATAGCCAAGCACAATGGAAAGCCTATTGCCAGTTCGGCTGGACAGGCAGGAGTGGAATCGGCGAAGCTGCTGTCCACAAGAGCGGCGGAGGTCGAGGAACGGGAGATTTCCTGGAGTGGAAATGCTGCCGACCAGACGGTACTCTGCATCGTTGCACCGATCAAAGTGCTGTTTACCAAGACGGAATTGGTGGTCGGCGCTGCCACGATTCCGATTATCGACGGCTTGATCCTCTGGTTCACGCTTGGCTTCTGGCTGATGCGTAACGCTCGCCGCATCAGGGAACTCGGCGGCGCCGTCGAGGAATTCTCCATTCAGCAAAGGCCAACCGCGGCGCTGGACCAAAAGCTCGATATGGCGAGTGGCGAACAAATTGACGAAATCAGCGAAGTGGCCGGCGCCATCGAGGACATGGCCGAGCAGACCTTGCAGCGCGAACGCGAACGCCAAAGAGAGGAAGCCCAGCACCACCTCTGGTCCATGGTCTTCGCCAACAGCCACGAGGCCGTGGTCATCACCGACCGTGACAACAACATTCTGACGGTAAATGCCGCCTTTACCCACTTAACCGGCTACGCTGAGGACGAGGCCATTGGCCGCAACCCGCGGATTCTTTCCTCCGGCCGCGAGACGCCCGAGTTTTATACAGCGATGTGGCAGCAACTCGAAGAACAAGGCAGTTGGTCCGGCGAACTCCAGGACCGACGCAAAGACGGTTCGCTGTATCCCAAGTGGCTCAGCATCAGCGTGGTGCGCGATAGCGACGGCAATGTGACCAACTACGTCGGCACCTTCCTCGACATCACCGAGCGCAAGCAGAACGAGGAACAACTCATCTATCTCGCGAGTCATGATGCACTTACCGGATTGCCTAATCGCCACCTGCTGCTCGACCGGCTGCAAAGCGCTGTCAGTCTCTCGCATCGGAGCAACGAGGTCATCGGCCTGCTGTTCCTCGACCTCGACAACTTCAAGTGGGTCAACGATTCGCTGGGGCACGCCAGCGGCGACAAGCTGTTGATGGCCGTCGCCACGCGCCTGAAGGACACGGTGCGCGTCTCCGATACCGTGGCGCGCCTCGGCGGTGATGAATTTGTGGTGCTGCTGACGCAGGCAGCCAGTGACCTTGAAATCGCGCAGATCGCCAGTAAGATCATCGATGCCATCGCGCGTCCACTAGACTTGTCGGGTCACGACTTTCACGTTACCACGTCGATGGGTATCAGCACCTTCCCCAACGACGGCGAAGACGCGACAACCCTGCTTAAGCACGCTGATACGGCGATGTACACCGCCAAGGCAGCCGGCAAGAACCAGTACCGCTATTTCGACCCTGCCATGAATCGCAGTGCGGTTGAGCGCATCGAGCTTGAACAGGACCTGCGGCAGGCTTTGAATCGCGGCGAATTCGAGTTGTACTACCAGCCCAAACTTTGTGTCGCCAGGAACTCGATTTGCGGCGCTGAGGCGCTGATCCGCTGGCGGCATCCACGGCTCGGTATTGTCGCACCGGCCAAATTCATTCCACTGGCCGAGGAAACCTCGCTCATCATCGAAATCGGCGAGTGGGTGATCCACTCCGCTTGCCGGCAGACAGTCGCGTGGCAGGAGGAAGGTATCCTGCTGCGTGGCGTGGCGGTGAACCTCTCGGCGATCCAGCTCGAATCGGACAGCTTTGTTGACTCCGTTAAACGTATTCTCGAAGAAACCGGCGCGTCGACCGACGCCATCGAGTTCGAACTCACCGAGAGCATGGTATTGCGCAACCCCGAGCGTTCAGTGGTGACGTTGAACCGCCTGCGCCAGCTCGGTATCCGCCTTGCACTGGACGACTTCGGCACTGGCTATTCGAGCCTTTCCTACCTCAAACGCCTGCCCATCGATACGCTGAAGATCGACCGCAGCTTCATTGAAGGCCTGCCGGAGGAGGCAGACGATGCGCAGATTGTGCGCATGATCATCGCGTTGGCGAAGTCGGTCCGTCTCGAAGTGGTTGCCGAGGGTATCGAGACCTCAGCACAGCGCGACTTACTCACAGAATTAAGCTGCGAGTTTCTCCAGGGCTACCTGATCTCGAAGCCTCTGCCGGCAGAAGAGTTCCGCGCCCTGCTCATCGTCCCTGGTTGCGCCGGTTGTGGCCTGCCGAAACGCTGTGACTCTCCAACAGATTGGAGCAACAGCGAAGAATCCAAGACGAAATAGTGTCGTACTGCTCGTATGAACTGCCTGCCCTGGTATTCAACGGCATCAGAAACAGGCGAATTGCTAGGGGCACGGACCTGTCCGCCGAGTTCTTTGAAGGCGGCCCCTCAGACCGCCGGCACTGATTCCCTCGCCGGCGGCACGGCAATGGCGGCTGTACACCATGGATGACTCAGTGACCAATGGCCGGTTCGGAGAAGCCAAACGAGAAGGTCGGGTTGAGGTGTCGGACTTTGGGGCACCCAAGATCCACCTTTCGATGAACGTTCCGTTCCATGTGTGTTGTGTTTACTGGGGCCGATAGACTTTATTGTTCACGATCAAGGCGTTGCTTCTTGCAGTTAGAGCCAGCGCATGCGTCTGCTGTCATCCCGAAACATTTCGCCTGTCCTGATGGACAGCAGGTCGCATCTGCTCAAGCCAATATCCTTCAAATCGGTATCGCTGAAGTTTTCCAGAATGTCATAGTCATTGCGCGAAGCGCGCCATTGCCTCAGTTTGCCCACCAGATTTGGCAACCATTGCAGCAGCCGGCGATGGTCAGCGCTATCGGTGCTGTCGATGAGAAACAGAGCCTTCTCCATAATTTTCAACTCCCGCTGAGTTCATGTGGCTACGGAATGTAGTGGCATTGGGAGCAGAAAACCATGGCGGTTAACGACAAAAAAACCGCGAAATCGGACAGCCCTGGGTGATGTCCTTTTTTGCGTTATCCGTGTCCGAAAAGCGGGTTGATTTCTTGTGTTGTCGCGGATAAGCTTGGACATCCATTATTTCTGCCAGGTGGTCCTTCGGTTAGGATCGTGCGGCAGTGCTGGAGGAGCCGTCCAAATGAAAGCGACCGATATTTACTTCCTCATTCTTCCTGGAGCCGTGCTCATGGATCTTGCGGGCGTCGGCGAGCCTTTCCGCTTCGCCAAGCGCTTTGGCGCAGAATTTCGTTTGCATTTCATCGGGCCCAAGGCCCTGCCCAAGACTTTTCTCGGCCTGACCCTCCAGGGCGTTGAAGATCTGCCGCAGTCCCTGCCATCTGACGCGATCATTTTTGCGCCCTGCGTTGCATTGACCCCCGATTTTCCGCGTCCCGAAGCCAAGCAGGCAGCGGCATGGCTGGCTGAGACAGTCCAGTCCGACCACATTCTTTGTACCGTTTGCACGGGCGCTTTCCTGGCGGCCATGAGCGGTTTGCTGGATGGGCGGCAATGCACCACGCACTACATGTACACCGAAAGACTGGCTCAGGATTACCCGAGACTGAATGTCGTCGAGAACCGCATCTTCGTCCAGGACGGCAATGTGTATTCCAGCGCGGGGGTCACCGCGGGTGTCGATCTTGCCCTGCACCTGATTTCCGAGCGTGCCGGACCGCTGGTGGCGCGCGAAGTCGCCAAGTTTCTGGTGATCTACATGCGCCGGACAGGCAACGATCCGCAATTCTCGCCTTGGCTGGCGCACCGCAATCACATCCATCCGCGCATCCACGCAGTGCAGGATCTGATCATTCGCGACCCGTGCGCGGAATGGACGGTTGCCGAGCTGGCCGAGCGGATTCATACCAGTCCGCGCAACCTGACCCGGCTGTTCAAGACCCACGCCGGGATACCGCCGCTCACCTATCTCAGAAAGGTGCGAACTGCGGGGGCCAAGGAACTTATGACGAATTCCAGTCTGAGCATGGAGCGGGTCGCAGAGATGGCCGGCTTTACTTCGGCCGAGCAGATGCGCCGCGCCTGGCGAAAATTCGAGCAGACGCCCCCGGCCGGGAGGCGCCAAGCAAGTCGGACTGACCCAGAGATTGCCGTGAATAGAGAAAGAGGAACCTATGAACAAAGTCTTGTATGAAAAGAAGGGACGCATCGCTTACGTCACATTGAATCGTCCCGAGGCGCTGAATGCGTTTGACGATGAGTTGAATCGGGAATTATGGGAGGTCTGGCGCGATTTCGCCGCCGATGCGGAGCGGGATGTGGCGATCCTCACGGGAAGCGGCAAGGCCTTCAGCGCAGGCGCCGATCTCAAGACGTATATTCCGCAGTGGGAACAGGCCAACATGCTCGACGTCCGGCGCAACGCGGCCTGCGGCCTGGGGGGCGGCCTGACGCGCGGCCAGCATCGTCTCGCCAAGCCGGTGATCTGCGCCATCAACGGCCACGCCTTTGGCGGCGGATTCGAACTGGCGCTGGCCTGCGACATCCGGATTGCCGCCGAAACCGCCAAGTTCGGCGTATTCGAGATGCGTTTCGGCATCCATCAGGGCGACGGCGGTTTGGTGCGCCTGGTGGCGATCGCAGGAACGGCGGTGGCACTCGATCTGACGCTGACGGGACGCGAAGTGCTGGCGGACGAAGCCTTGCGGCTCGGCCTGGTCACTCGCGTGGTGCCGGCAGGCGAAGTGATGTCCACTGCAGAAGCCTATGCGGCGATGATCCTGCGCAACGGACAGCAGGCGGTGCGTTCGGCGAAGGAGACCATTCTGGACATCGTCGGACGGCAACTCGACGATGCGCTGCGGCTGGAAGCCATCAACGGTTACTCGAGCGTCGGCGATTTCAGCGAAGTCCGCCAGCGGCTCGACCGGCATTTCTCAAAGTGAATCGCTGCGGAAAAGACGACGAAAGCTTAACGAAGTACTTTGGAAAGTAGGCCAGACATTACCTCGACAACGCTGCTCAGGTCAGCTGGATTCGGTGCTGCGCCGATTTACTTGTTGGTAAATCGGCTTTTTCTTATCACCTCTCCTACATGCAGAGATTCCGACAAGCAGTATTGTTTTCGATCGGAACCTTGTCCTGCGCGAGACTCTGCTTGGACATCTGCATCGGCTGTCCGCCGTCATGGGCAGACTGCAGCGGCTTCAAAGCGGCAAATCCGTCTAGCTTTCCATTGCCATCCCCAAATCCGCGCTTTGGTCAATACCGATTTCCCGGTAGCGTAATTTACGGCGAACCGGGTATTGTCTTTTTCGCTTGCGCTCAATAAATTGCTCAAAAGACAAGCCGGTACGGAGGAAGCCATGACAGATCGACGCGAGAGTTGCCCGGGCGGGTGGGACGCCGGGCTATCCACTGGCGTGCGTGTGCTGGACGAGCAGCATCAGGCCTTGTTCGCATGCCTGAACGATCTTGAAAAAGCCGCGACGCAACAAGCCATGCTGGCAACTTTTCATGCCATGGAACAACTGAGTCGATACATCAGAGACCACTTTTCTGCGGAAGAGCGCCTGATGAAGATGTACGGCTATCCCTGGCTGGCCGAGCACATGCAGGAACACCGAAGCTTCAGCGACAAGCTGTTCGAATTGCGCAAGGACTATCTCGATCATGACATATCCGCCGATCTGATCGACTTTCTGCGCGATTGGCTTGAGCGCCATGTTGCGCAGACCGATATGGATTACGTTCCCTATCTGCATGGGGAAGCTGCACAGAGGGAATGCGCATGTGCACCAGGCGCGGAGGCCGGCGCTAGGACGCTGTGCTTGCTGGAGCGGTGAAGCGCTGTTGCGGGCAGGCCGTGCCGGACGCGGGCATCATATCTTGCCGGCCAGGCGCTCGCTTTCCACTTTGAGAATGTAGCGCAACAACTGTTTCTGCACCGGGGTGGGCATTTTCAGGAACTGGCAACCCGAGCGTTTGACTGCCCTGCCGCCGCTCAGGTTGGAAAAGTAGATGCTGCGTATTTGCAGCGTCGTGTCGATGTGCTCTCCTCCAGGCAGATCGATGCGGCAGTTGGGAAATTCCTGGTCCAGCTCGAGTTCGACACCTTCATGCGGTACGTCCATGGTCAGGCCGCGGCCGCTGATGTTGACGATATTGGCTTCGTGGTGGACGGTCCGGCCGTCGGGTTGCAGCACCGGGATGATGCACTTGAGCGGACTGCCTTTGGGTACCATCAGGCGGTAGTAGTCGCGCCGCTGCAGGCGAATTATGCTGGCGGGAATATCGCCTTGAAAAGCGGTGCCCTCGCCAAACTTGACCAGATCGACGCCGTCCAGCTCGAATTGAAGCTTGATCTTGCCCTGGCTGGAGATGCAAATCAGCTTGCTGCACAATTGAGCGCGCCGGTTCAGGTGCTTGCTGCTGTCCAGTGCGAGCGTCAGCTTGTTGCTCTCTGCGTCGATGGCGAGCAAAGAGGTCATCAGGAAATCCAGCGAGTCGTTGAGATAGGCGGTGACGCGTGTACCGTTTCTGAGCAGGCCGCGCAGGATGATCAGGATCTCTTCTTCCGAAGTGACCTCGAATTTGGCGTAATTCCCGTCAACCTCCTGAGTCGATATTCTCAAATCCTGAGGAACGTTGTCCGGTTCCGGCATCCCGTCTTGTATCGGTTTTTCCATGCATTTGCTCTCTGGAGCGAGTAGCCTAGCTTAGCATAAGGCGGTAATCAATTGATGCCAGAAAAATCGTCTTTTAGTGAGCTGCTTCACAGCGGCACAGAGGGC
Source organism: Betaproteobacteria bacterium (assembly GCA_016234745.1). GTDB lineage: Bacteria > Pseudomonadota > Gammaproteobacteria > Burkholderiales > Rhodocyclaceae > JACRAR01. The sequence continues at coordinate 66,722 of JACRAR010000037.1, forward strand.
CTCGGCCCAGAATCGAGCCTGAGAAGTGGCAATGGATCCGACAGAAGGTATTCGACGCAAGGGGGTGCTATTCGAGGTGATTTTGCAAGCAGGCAGGACATGACCATGAACCGGAGCATCGCGCGATATCACGTACGCTGGAAGATCGCGCTGATTTTCGATGAGGAAGAATTCAGGCCCACCTACCATGGCAGGACGCACGATCTGACCGTGGAGGGAACCGGCATGCTCACGCATCGCGATGTCATGACTGAATCCCCGGTGGTGGTGCTTCTCGCGATCCCGCCGCTGCAGCGCAATTTCAAGCCCAAAGTCGTCGAAATCAAGGCACGCCAGATATACTCGGTGTATTCCGGCGAGACCTACTGCTTCCGTCTCGGCCTCGAATTCACCCATTTCAAGAACAATGGTTTTGAGGTCCTCAAAGAAGCGCTGAGCCATTACCATCCAATCATCGAACTGCCTGACTACGAGCCATTCCCGACGCTATTCGGCGCCGACAGCCGCACCGAGACCATTCCCTGACCGGCGGTCAGGTCGCGTCGTGCTCGATCCGGCGGAAAGCTTGGTTGGCCTTGTCGATCAGATCCTGACGCATTTCCTCCGGCACCCATTTCAATTCGCCGGCCAGCCATTCCATGCTGGCGTGCGGGATAAGCTTTTGCGCTGCGGCCAGATCGTCGGGCAAGGCCGGATTGTCAGGACCCGCAGTCAGATGTCGTGCGGTATCCCGGCAGAGTCGGGCGATATTGGCGCGCACGGTGTCGTGGCCATGAATCAACTGCATCAGAATCGCGGGCAGCTTCCAGATCTCGGCGCATTTGAGCGTTAGATCCTTGAACTTGAAGCCGCAGGAGGCTTCCTGCGCTGCCGCCGTGCGTTTGGCTTCGCCACTCGCCAGTGTCGCGAGGGCGGCCTGCGGCAGGTCGGAAGCAAAGTGCCAGAGCAGCAGTTCGCCCATTTCCGAAAGCAGTGCCGCCATCAGGACCTCTTCGGGCGATACGTCGGAGCGCGAGGCGGACCAGGCCGCGGCAAGCTCTCCGGCAATCACTGCGCGGTTTTCGCACTTGGCGAGTCCCGGGTTGGATTCGTCGGTTTCCGGGCTGGTCAGCAGCAATTCGCGAAACCCGGCGACACCCAGCTGCATCACGGCCGCCAATGGCGTACTGGTTTCGTGACCGAGTCGCGTGGAGCGGCGCTTTTCTGCTTCCCGCAGCAGGCACAGGCACAGGAATGGGTCGGCATTGACGAGCTTGACCAGATCGTTGGCGGATATCTCGGCGCCCTTCTCGGTCTCCAAGGCCTGCAGCGCGGTTTTGGATCTGGGCATGACCGGCAACTGCTGCGCAGTCAGATAGGCGGCCCACTGCGGGACGCGCCAATGTTTGCGGATCTGCTGAGGGCTTTCGCTGCGCGCCGGCTGAAAAGCTTCGGATGTCAGGGCGGCCTGCAGCAGCGCGACCAACAGCTCAGATAGCTGTTCGAATTTCAGTGACACCAGCAGGGTATCGTCCCGCGGATTCCGGGAAACGATGCGACACTGAAATGCAACGGGTTCGGCATGACCCGGCAGGGCAAGCCTGATCAGGGCGAGCGCCCCTACCAGGGGCGCGTCAACCGCATACAAGGCGCAGCCGCCTTGGGAAATGTCCCGCATCTGTGCCGGCGCATGCCGGTTGCCGCTCTCGTCCTGCCAGATTAGCAGGCCGGGCAACGCTTCCTTGGCTTCGTAGCGTACATGCTCGCGGCGGTCAGTGCTCATGATGCCTGGCTCGACTGTGAAGCAATCATGGTAGCGGCGCGCGGCAAAACTGCAAGAGTGGAATCACCGGTGAAAACCACACCACGGGTGGAATTTGACATATAAATAATTGTCAAATCAATAAGGCGAGTGATATGCTGTCCTGACCGGTTTGTGATCAGATAGAATCTGGAGCGCTTCCCAAGCAGAACCTGATCAATTGCCAACAGGTGACGTCATGCCATTGCAGAAGCTGACCAGAGGACAAGTGGAATGCGGGATGCCCCTGCCTTGGGACATCTACGATGAAGCCGGGAAGCTGCTGTTGCCGCGCGGTCATGTGATTCGCGATCCGGATCAATTGCAGATGATCATGCGGCGCGGGATGTACCAGGATTTTCCGGATCCCGCCAAAACCGGCACCGCCGCCGTCGCCCTCGATAAAAATTATGATCCGTTCCGGCTGTGGAACGAGATCGTCGAGAAGCTCGATCAGCTCCTGCATCACTACGAACAGAGCTCCGCAGTTTCCAATCAGTTTGCCGACATTGCCCAGCAGGTTCAGGTCCTGTCCGAGCACAGCAAGGATGCCGCGCTCGCGGCGATGATCCTGCTCACCCAGCAGAATCGCTATTCTCTGGAGCATTGCCTGCACGCCGCACTGCTCGCGGACATGGTGGCGCAACGTCTCGAGTGGCAGGAGGAAAGGCGCAAGAGCCTGGTTTGCGCGGCGCTCAGCATGAACATCTCGACCGTCGATACGCAGCAGCAACTCACCGAGCAGACAGGGCCACTCACGCCGGAACAGCGCGACGCCATCAAAAACCATCCCCAAAGCAGTGTCGACATCCTCAGCCGAGTGGGCGTCAATGACTCGATCTGGCTGCAATCGGTCCGCGATCACCACGAGACTCCCTTGGGCAATGGCTATCCGTCCGGCATCAAGGAAGTCGGCGAAGAGGCGACGCTGCTGCGTACCACGGATGTGTTCAGCGCCAAGATCAGTCCCCGCCTCAATCGCAAGCAAATGAACGGCGCCCAGGCGGCACGCGTGCTGTTCACCGATCCCGGCATGACTACCGCGAACCCCTTTATCGCGGTCTTGATCAAGGAGGTCGGCATCTATCCGCCGGGATCCTTCGTCAAGCTTGCCAATGGCGAGCTCGCCGTGGTTTACAAGCGTTCCAGCAGTGCCCACACGCCCGTGGTGCTGAGCCTCACCAATTCCAAGGGCACGCCTGAAATGAAGCCGATGCGCCGCGACACCGCGCGCGAAGAATACAACATCAAAACGGTCGTTCCGCGCGACCAGATCAATCTGCGCATCAACCCCGCGACGCTCTGGGGCAACGCCTGAGCAGACCAAAGGTTCTGCCGCAATCTCGCGTCGGCGGCAGGGACTAATGTTAGAATCGATCCCGCTGCATGAGTTCACTCACGCAGCAAGCATGTCCGCGGTGCCTGCGCAGCCCAGATCACAGGGAGCTGCGAGGTGAAACGGGAAACAGGTGCGCGTCAATTTGTTTGCGATGCAATTCCTGTACTGCCCCCGCAACGGTAAGGAAGTGCGAGTTCATCGAGAAGCCACTGAGCCTCAGGTTCGGGAAGGCGGTGAATTAAATCTTCCGAGTCCGGAGACCGGCCACGGACGGCAAAAGAACGGAAACGTCGCGGGGAAGCGATGGCCGGCATTCTATGACGCCCGCCCTTCCTCTCCCAACGCGCTTCCACGTGCAACTCACCGGCTTGCGGGGACGCAGACCGGATAGGGAGATCATCATGTTCCAGTGTATCCGCAACAAGCTGCTGGCGCTCGGCGCCGCAGTATGTACCTGTGCCGCCTTGGCGGCCCCCCAAGATCAGACCGTGGTCATTACGGCCAAGCGTTTTGCCGAGGCAAGTACGACCGCGAATGTTTCAGTGATCAACCAGGATGAAATTCAGCACAGCCCGGCGCGCAGCATCCCCGATCTGCTCAAGACCCTCGCCGGCGTGGATATCCGTCCGCTCTATGGCAGCATGGGCATCGATACCGTGGTGGACATCCGCGGCAGCGGCGAAGCAGCGGGAAACAACACCCTGGTCCTGGTCGACGGTCAGCGCCTCAACCCGGTCGATATGGGCGGCGTCAAATGGGAAACGATTCCGCTGTCGGCCATCAAGCAGATCGAGATCGTGCGCGGCAGCGGTTCGGTGCTTTACGGCGACCGGGCCGGCGCCGGCGTGATCAATATCATCACCGACAAGAGCAACACGCCGCGGGCCATGCTCAAGGCCGAGCGCGGGTCCTTCCGCAGCAACGCCTTCGATGCCGCCCTGGCCGGCGGCAAGGACGACTGGTACGGCAACCTGTTTGCCCACCATGCTTCCACCGATGGTTACCGGGCGAATAGCGATGCCGAGCAGAATTCGGCCGGAGGCCGTGCCGCGTATCGCTTCGGTGACGGTGAAGCCTTCCTCGATCTTTCCGGGTATCGCGAGCGCTACGGTCTTCCCGGCACGCTGAGCCGTGCCCAGTTCGACAGCGATCCGCGCCAGAGCACTTCGCCGAATTACCGCCTGGAACGCGATGGCTACCGCCTGCGGCCGGGTGGCAGCTTCAGGCTCGGCGCCGACCTGCGGGTCGAGATCGACGGCAGCTTCAGCAACGACCTGTTGCAGGCGAGCAATCCCGACTGGTTCTACCGCAGCGAATCGCGCGTCAAGGCCAGCATGCTCTCGCCGCGCCTCAAATGGGCGCATTCTCTGGCCGCAGCGCTGAGCAGCGAAACCGTGGCCGGTGTCGATGTCTATCGCGGCTGGGCCTACGGCGACAACCTGGATTTCATGTCGGGCAGCCGCCAGAACCGCCAGACCGGAGAGCAGCAGAGCCAGGGCATTTATCTGCAGAATGTCTCACTCTGGAACAACGGTTTCGACACCCTCGCGGCGCTGCGGCACCAGCATTTCGAGCAAACCATGCGCGACGAGGGCGCCGGCTTGCGTGGGCACAGCAGCGACAGCCTGCAGGCCTGGGAACTCGGCTTGGGGTATCGCATCAACGCATCCTGGCGCACTTTCGTCAAGGCCGCGCGGAACTTCCGCCTGCCCAATACCGACGAGTTGTTCGCCTATGATCCGGTGACCTACAAGGTGCTCTTCAACGGGGCGCTGCGTCCGCAAACCGGCCGCCTGTACGAGGCCGGCATCGCCTATCGCTCGGCCAGCCTGGTGCAGCAATTGAGCGTGTTCCGGCAGAAATACCACAACGAGATCGGCTTCATCGCCGCCAATGACCGCAACGCCAATCTCGATCCGACCCGCCGCTGGGGCGCCGAATGGGAAGCGCGCTGGTACCTGAGTCCGGCCTGGCTGGTGAAGGGCAGCCTCACTGCAATGCGCGCCACTTTCCGCGAGGGCGCCTACGACGGCAAGAGCATACCGCTGGTACCCCGGCACAAGGAAACCCTGGGCGTGCAATGGAACGGCAATCAGGCGGGCACGCACAACCTGGTGCTGGTCGGCGTCGGCAGCCGTTATTTCGGCGGCGATTTCGACAATCGCTGGCGCAAGCTCGACGGCTACACCACGCTCGACTACCAGGCGCAATGGCAGGTCAAGCCCGTCACGCTGATTTTCCGCGCGGCCAATCTCACCGACCGAAAATATTCCGCTTCCGGCTTCAGCAGCGCCTTCAATCCCGGCACGTTCTATCCGGCCGATCCGCGCAGCTATTCGTTGTCGATTCGCGCGGATCTTCTGTAGGAGTCCCAGCGCATGCCCAGTCGCCGTCGCGCCTTGCTGATCCTGCTGCTGCTGGCAGTAGCGGCAAGCGCGAGCGTGGCGGTCTCGTTGACCACGGGCAGCGTGCATCTGGCTCCGCTCGAAGTGTTGCGTGCCTTGTGCGGCGAGGATGCGGGGCTGGGCGGCGATGTGGTGCGCGGCTTGCGTTTGCCGCGCGCCCTGGCGGGACTGGCCTGCGGCGGCCTGCTCGCGCTGGCCGGGGCTTTGATGCAGGTGCTGCTCAAGAACCCGCTCGCCGACCCGTATGTGCTGGGGGTTTCCGGCGGAGCCTCGGTCGGTGCGCTGACGGCGATGCTGTTCGGCTTGCCGCTCCTGGCCCTCCATGCAGGCGCCTTTGGCGGCGCGCTGGCGGCGATGCTGCTGGTGTTCGGCCTGGCGCATGGCGAAGGCAGCTGGACCCAGACGCGCCTGTTGCTCACCGGCGTGATCGTCGCCGCCGGTTGCGGCGCGCTGGTGGCATTGATTCTGTCGATCGCACCCGAACATCAGTTGCGCGGCATGCTGTTCTGGCTCATGGGCGATCTGTCGCAAACCGAATCGGCCTGGCCCGCCCTGCTGGTGCTGGCCGTGGGCCTGGCGTGCGTGTTGCCGTTTTCGCGCGATCTCGGCCTGCTCGCACGCGGCGAATTGTCGGCGCGCGCGCTTGGCGTGCCGACCGAGAGACTGCGCCTGCTGATCTACGCCCTGGCCTCTTTGCTCACCGCCGTGGCGGTGAACCTGGCTGGCAGCATCGGCTTCATCGGACTGATCGTGCCCCATCTGGTGCGCCTCGCCGCCGGGAACGACCTGCGCCTGCTGCTGCCTGCCGCGGTGCTGGCGGGCGGCACCCTGCTGGTGGTGGCGGATACCCTCGCGCGCGTCGTTGTCGCACCCCAGCAACTGCCCGTTGGCGTGCTGACCGCGCTGCTCGGCGTGCCGGTGTTTCTCTATCTGCTGTCGCGCCAACCGCAGAGGAATGAGTCATGACAGATGTGTCTTCAGCGCTGCTCGCGGTTCGCGACCTGAACATTGCGGTGGTTGGCAGGACCTTGGTCGCCGGGTTGCAGCTGACCGTTGAAACCGGTGAAACGCTGGTCATCCTGGGGCGCAACGGCAGCGGCAAAACCACCTTGTTGCATACACTCGCCAATCTGCGTGCGCCCGCCGCCGGTCAAGTCGAACTTTGCGGTCGTCCTTACGACGACTATGAGCCGCGTGCCGCAGCGCATTTGCGCGGGCTGCTGACGCAGTCGCAGAATGATTCCTTCCCATCGAGCGTGCTGGAAACCGCGCTGATCGGCCGCCACCCGCATCTTGGGCGCTGGGCCTGGGAAGGCGCGGCGGACGAGCGCATCGCGCTCACGGCGCTGGCGGCGGTCGGACTCGCGGGACTGGAGCAGCGCCAGGTATCCAGCCTCTCCGGCGGCGAGCGTCAGCGCCTGGCCATTGCCACCCTGCTGACGCAGCAACCGCGTTTGTATCTGCTCGACGAGCCGCTGGCGCATCTCGACCTGGGGCATCAGATCGCCATACTCGAACTGGTGCAGCGCTATGCCAGCGAGAACCGGGCCGGCTTCATCCTGGCCCTGCATGACGTGAATCTCGCATTGCGCTATTGCCGGCGTGCCTTGCTGCTGTTCGGTGACGGACGCTGGATTGCCGGGCCGAGCAAGGAAGTATTGACCTCCGAAAATCTGTCCGCGCTATATGGGCATCCGCTGCAGGTTGTCGGCACCGGCGCTTCCAGTTATTTCATCGCCGCGTGAACGTGCGTCAGCGCGGGCGCTTGCTGCGGGCGGTTTCCAGGTGGTTGCAGAGCATCTGCGCGCCGTCGAGAACGCGCGACGTATGGCGGTTGATCAGGTCCGGCGGGATGAAGAACAGGTTGCCGCGTGCATTCGCCGTGAGGTCTTTCCAGCGTCGCCACATGTCCAGCCATTCCGGTCGCGACTCGTCCATGCCGCTGGCGACGATGGCCTCGGGATTGGCCGCCAGCACGGCTTCCAGCGTCACGCTCGGCGCCAGCAGGGGCAGGTTGGCAAAAATGTTCTCGGCGCCGCACAGTTGCATGACGCGGCTGATGAGCTGCTCGCCGTTGACCGTGGCCAGCGGCTGATGCCAGATCTGATAGAAAGTGCGCACCACGGGGCGGTTCGCGTAGCGGCTCCGCAGTTGCGCGAGGCGGGTGCGAAACGCGTGCGCTGCCGTCGTGGCGACATCGCCGGTTGCGGCGAGTTCGCCGAAGCGCTCGATATTGCTTGGGATGTCGTCGATCCGGCGCGGCTGGCTGACGAACAGCGGCAGTCCCAATGCCTTGAGCCGTGCCAGTTGCGCCGCCGTGCTGCCGCCTTCCCAGACAATCACCAGATCCGGCTGCCGGGCGAGGATCGCTTCGAGATCGAAGCCGGCATAGTTGCTGACATGGGCAATATGTTTTGCCTCGGGCGGGTAATCGCTGAATTCGCTGACGCCAACAATGTATTTGCCGGCTCCGGCGGCATACAGATTTTCGGTGATGTGCGGCGCCAGGCTGACGATGCGACGTGCCGGTGCAGCCAGCTTCAGCATCGCACCGCTGTCGTCGCGCACGCTGATTTCGGCGCGTGCGGCGCCGAACATCAGCAGGGAAAGCAGGAAGAGAATGAAGGGTATGGAGGGGGACGGGAATTGCATGGGATAATCGCTGCGGGTTGCATGTCTTAGGCCAACGCGCTGATTCTACCTCGCTCAGATGAAGGGGAACTGCGCCACAAGGATGAAACGACCATGCCAAATCATGAGGTTCGATGGGGGCTGTGGCTGGCGCTGCTGCTCTGCGTATTTTCCGGCGCAGTGCTGGCGGATGAGGACTGGCTCATCACGCGGGTCAACGGCGCGTGGACCTGGGAAAAAACCGGTCCGGAGGGCAGGGTTCTGAAAAACTTCCTTAACCAGGAAGTGCTGCGCTTGGGCGAGGATGGCCAGGTGATTGCGGTCTCGGCCCTGCCTTTCACGCCGGGCGAGACCACCACCTGCAGCGAAACTGCCCGGCGCAATCCGAAGCATGCCTGCTCGAGTGCCTTCCTCGATTGCAAGGCGGCCGGTGGCGGCGTGTTTTCCGTGATGCTCGGCTTCGTGCTCGATGGCGGCAAAGGAGCGAGCGAAGCACGCAACGCCTTCAGTTGCACTTTCAATGAACAGGCGCTGCAGGAGGCCGCTGTGGCGGTCGGACTGATTGACAAGCTTGCTCCCAAGAAGGCCCAGAAGCGTGCCGAGACGGAAGCCAACACTGCGCCACCGGTCACCGATTAGCACCCTAGGCCCAACTGCGGGTACAAGTCACTCCAGTCTCGTTCCCATGCACGTTCATTTCTTCATATCGGGCAAAGCGTAATGGCCCGCATCGATTCGAAAATCGATCCAGGCAGCGCGTCATGCCGCGCGAATCGCGCCGCCTGGCTGCAGCTCATCGAGACGTTTCGCGCGGTCGAAGCGCGCACCCGTGCGGCTTCGGAAAAAGCCCGACCACTCTTCGAGAAGCGTGGCGCCCTGCTGCCGCGCGAGCGGGTGGCGCGTGCGCTCGATCCGGGATCCCCATTTCTCGAACTGGCCAGTGTTGCCGGCTGGTGCCAGGACCAGCCTGATCCGCAAAAAACCTTGGCGGGCGGCGGACTCATCGCTGGCATCGGCTATGTCGCCGGCGTACGCTGCATGGTGATGGCCTCGGATGCCGGCATCGAGGCCGGCGCGATCCAGCCCAAGGGCCTCGACAAGATGTTGCGCATGCTTGAGATCGCATTGCAGAACAAGCTGCCGCTGTTGTATCTGGTTGAATCCGCCGGTGCCAACCTGATGCGCTACCGCGTCGAGGATTTCATCCTGGGCGGCGGCCTGTTCCACGGCCTGACGCGCCTGTCGGCCGCCGGCATCCCGGTGGTGACCGTGGTGCATGGTGCATCCACTGCCGGCGGCGCCTACATGCCGGGCATGTCCGATTACGTGGTGATGGTGCGCGGGCGCGCCAAGGCCTTCCTGGCCGGCCCGGCCCTGCTCAAGGCCGCCACCGGCGAAGACGCCAGCGAGGAGGAACTGGGCGGCGCGGAAATGCACGCCAGCGTCAGCGGACTCTGCGAATACCTGGCCGAGGACGATGGCGACGGCATACGCCAGGGGCGCGAAATCTTCCGCTGCTTCGAGCGCTTCAAAAGCGCGGCAGGAACGGCAGAACTGGGCAGGGTACCGGCCTATGACAGCGAGGACCTGCTCGCGCTGGTGCCGCTCGACGGCAGGAAGTCCTACGATGTGCATGAGGTGATCGCCCGCATCGTCGATGCCTCGGACTTTCTCGACTTCAAGCCGCTGTATGGCGTGTCTACCGTGTGCGGCCACGCCGAGATCGACGGCCATGCCGTTGGCATCATCGGCAACAACGGCCCGATCGATCCGGCCGGCGCCACCAAGGCTTCGCATTTCATCCAGCTCTGCTGCCAGAGCGGCACACCCCTGGTGTATCTGCAGAACACCACCGGCTACATCGTTGGCAAGGCGGCAGAGTCCGCCGGCATGATCAAGCACGGTGCGAAAATGATCCAGGCGGTCGCCCATGCCAGCGTGCCGCAGATCACCCTGCACATCGGTGCGTCCTTCGGCGCCGGCAACTATGGCATGTGCGGCCGTGCCTACGGCCCGCGCTTCGCCTTCTCCTGGCCCAACGCCAAGACCGCGGTGATGGGTGCGGAGCAGGCCGCTACCACCATGCGGCTGGTGATGGAAGCCAAGGCCAGGCGGGGCAAGGGGGTAGCAGGCGGTTCACCAAATGCGGAGGAAATTGCAACAATGGAAGCGAAGATCATCGACACCTTCGAGAGCCAGTCTTCGGCTTTGTACACCAGCGGCCTGCTGCTCGACGATGGCATCATCGATCCGCGCGATACGCGCAAGGTCCTGGCCTACACCCTGTCGATCTGCCGCGAAGCCGAGGCCAGGACACTCACGCCAATCCAGTTTGCAGTAGGACGACACTGAATGAGATACACGCAGGAACACCTCGAACTGCAGCGCTCGCTCAGGAAGCTCATCGACAGCGAAATCAATCCCTTTGTCGACGAATGGGAGGCCGCCGAGTTTTTCCCGGCCCATGAAGTCTTCAAGAAACTGGGCAGCGCCGGCTTCCTCGGCATCAACAAACCGCCGGAATACGGCGGGCAGGGACTGGATTACAGCTACCAGCTGGCGTTCGCCGAGGCACTCGGCCACATCCGCTGCGGCGGCGTGCCGATGGCCATCGGGGTGCAGACCGACATGGCCACGCCGGCACTGGCACGCTTCGGCTCCGACGAATTGCGCCGGGAGTTCCTCGCGCCTTCGATTGCCGGCGATTTCGTCGCCTGCATCGGTGTTTCCGAGACCGGCGCCGGTTCCGACGTCGCCTCGATCAAGACCACGGCGCGCAAGGACGGCGGCGATTACCTCATCGACGGCGGCAAAATGTGGACCACCAGCGGCACCCAGGCTGACTGGGTTTGCCTGCTCGCCAACACTTCGGCAGGCGCGCCGCACAAGAACAAGAGCCTGATCTGCGTGCCGCTCAACACGCCCGGCGTCAGCCGCGCCAAAAAATTCAAGAAGCTGGGCATGTGGTCGTCGGATACCACGCAGCTGTTCTTCGACAATGTGCGCGTGCCGCAGCGCTACCGCATCGGCGAGGAGGGCCTGGGCTTCACCTACCAGATGCGCCAATTCCAGGAAGAGCGCCTGTTCGCCGCGGCACAGTGGACGGTGCTCGAGCGCATCCTCGCCGACACCATTGCCTACACGCGCGAACGGCAGGTCTTTGGCCAGGCGGTGCTCGACCACCAGTACGTGCAGTTCCGCCTCGCCGAGTTGCAAACCGAGATCGAGGCCTTGCGAGCGCTGGTGCATGACGCTGCGGAGCGTTATCTGGCCGGCGAGGATGTGACGCTGCTGGCCTCGATGGCCAAGCTCAAGATCGGCCGGCTTGGTCGCGAGGTTGCCGATTCCTGCCTGCAGTTCTGGGGCGGCATGGGCTACATGTGGGAGAGCGGCGTTTCACGCGCCTTGCGCGACATGCGCCTGTCGAGCATCGGCGGCGGTGCCGACGAAGTGATGCTGGGCATCATCAGCAAGCTCATGGGGACGGTGACGCGACGCTGATGCTGGACAAAATTCTGATTGCGAACCGTGCGGAGATCGTCGTCCGCGTCGCCCGCACGGCGCGACAACTGGGCTATGCCACGGTTGCGGTGTATTCGGACTCCGATCGGCACGCGCCGCATGTGACGGCCTGCGACGAGGCCGTGGCGCTTGGCGGGCGGCTGCCGGCTGAGTCGTATCTCAATATCGAAAAAATCCTTCGGGCCTGCCGTCAGAGCCATGCGACGGCAGTGCACCCGGGCTATGGCTTCCTGTCCGAAAGCGCCGCATTCGCCGAGCGCTGCGCGGCGGCCGGCTTGCACTTTATTGGTCCGCCCGCGGCAGCGATCCGCGCCATGGGCGACAAGGCGGGGGCCAAGCGGCAGATGCTCGCGGCGGACGTGCCCTGCATTCCCGGCTACCAGGATGAGGACCAGTCGGATCAAAGACTGACCGCGGAGGCTCAGCGCATCGGCCTGCCGCTGATGATCAAGGCCGCGGCCGGCGGCGGCGGGCGCGGCATGCGCCGCATCCAGGATTTCGCCGAACTGGCGGCGGCGTTGCGCTCGGCGCGATCCGAAGCCCGAGCCGCTTTCGGCGATGAGCGCCTGATCCTCGAGCGGGCGCTCATCGCAGCGCGCCATGTCGAAATCCAGGTGTTTGCCGATGTTCATGGCAATATCATCCATCTGTTCGAGCGCGATTGCTCGATCCAGCGGCGTCACCAGAAAGTCATCGAGGAGGCGCCGTCGCCGGTGCTGACGCCCCAACTGCGTGCTGCCATGGGCGCGGCAGCCTGCGCTGCGGCGCGCAGCGTAGGCTATGTCGGTGCCGGCACGGTGGAGTTTCTGCTCGATAGCGCGGGCAAGTTTTATTTCATGGAAATGAATACCCGGCTGCAAGTCGAGCATCCTGTGACGGAAATGATCACCGGGCTCGACCTCGTCGAATGGCAGTTGCGAGTGGCGCGGGGCGAACCCCTGCCATCCCAGCAGCAGATCGAAATGCGCGGTCATGCCGTGGAGGCGCGGCTGTATGCGGAGGATGCCGAGCGCGGCTTCCTGCCGCAAAGCGGACGCCTGTTGCGCTGGCGTCCGTCGCATAAGTCGCACCTCGCACGAACCGATCATGCCCTGGCCGACGGACTGGAAATCACCTCCGACTACGATCCGCTGCTGGCAAAAGTGATTGCGCATGGCGCAACGCGCGGGGAAGCGCGGCAGCATCTCATCGCCGCGCTGCGCGATACCCAAGTGCTGGGCCTGACCAGCAACAAGGCGTTTCTGCTGGGTTGCCTCGAGCATCCGGAGTTCACCGCGGGTCGTGCCGATACCGACTTCATCGCCGCGCATTTCTCCGATCAGGCGGATATCCCGCCTGCGGCAGAAGCGCTGGCGGCGGCGGCCTTGCTGTTGCTGGCCCAGGCCAGGGCGCGGCTGCTGCAGCCGTGGCTGGCCAATTGGCACAGCGCCGGCCTGGCGCGTTCATTATTTGATTTGAATATCGGCAAAAAAGTATTGGTTGGGCTGGTACCGCTGGATGCCACCCATTACCGTGTCGAATCTGCCGCGGGAAGCTTCGAAGTCGAACAACTCGCACTCGATGCAGCGGCGATCCACCTGGCGATCGGCGGCATGCGCCAGCGCATCGCCTATGCCATGGAGAACGAGCAGCGCCTGCATCTCGACATCGCCGGTCGCAATGTGGTGGTCGAGGATTTGTCGCGCCTGCCACCCCAGGTCATTGCGGCAGCCGGCAGCGGCGTGGTGACGCCGCCCATGAATGGACGCATCGTCGCCTTGCACGTCCATGAGGGGCAAACCATCGAACGCGGCACTGCCCTGCTGACGCTCGAGTCGATGAAAATGGAACATGTATTGCAGGCCGCCTGCGCCGGTATCGTCACCGAACTCGTTGTCCGTGTCGGTGACCAGGTGGCGCCGGGCCAGCGGCTGGCCTTGATTCAAGATGCGAAGACATCCGATACCAGTGCTGCCTAGCGAGAAGCGCGGAGCGCGTCAGATAAAATTATTTTTGAATATTCACGAAACAGGAACAGACCATGACCTCAGCTTATCCGCACCTGCTCGCACCGCTCGACCTCGGCTTTACCACCCTCAAGAACCGCGTCCTGATGGGCTCGATGCACACCGGCCTGGAGGACATTCCGTCTGGCCACACGCGCATGGCGGCCTTCTACGCGGAACGCGCCAGAGGCGGCGTCGGCCTCATCGTCACCGGCGGCTTTGCGATCAATCCGGCCAGTGCGATCATGCCCGGCGCCTCCATTCTCAATAGCGAAGCCGAAGCGGAAAAACATCGCGTGATCACCGAGGCCGTGCACCGCGAAGGCGGCAAGATCTGCGTGCAGGTGCTGCATACCGGCCGCTATTCCTATTCGCTGAAGCCGGTGGCGCCTTCGGCGCTGAAGGCGCCGATCAGCCCGATGACGCCACATGCGCTGGATGAAGATGAGATCGAGCAGACCATCGTCGACTACGTCCAGTGCGCCGCAATGGCGCAGCACGGCGGCTATGACGGCGTCGAGATCATGGGATCGGAAGGCTACCTGATCAACCAGTTCATCGCTCCCTATACCAACCTGCGCGAGGACCGCTGGGGTGGCGCTTTCGAGAATCGCATCCGCTTTGCGCTGGAAGTCGTGCGGCGCACCCGGGCGCGCGTCGGCGTGAACTTCATCATCATTTTCCGCCTGTCGATGCTCGACCTGGTCGAGGGCGGCAGCACTTGGGACGAGGTCGTTGCGCTGGCCAAGGCGCTTGAAGAGGCTGGCGTGACCATTATCAATACCGGTGTCGGCTGGCACGAGGCGCGCATTCCCACCATCGCCACCATGGTGCCGCGTGCCGCCTTCAGCTGGGTGACGCGGCGCATGAAGGGACAGGTGAGCGTTCCGCTCATCACCACCAACCGCATCAACGATCCGGCTGTTGCGGAAAACCTGCTGGCGCGCGGTGATGCCGACATGGTATCGATGGCCCGGCCGTTCCTGGCCGACGCCGAGTTCGTGAACAAGGCCGCGGCGAACCGCGCCGACGAGATCAACACCTGCATCGCCTGCAACCAGGCCTGTCTCGATCATATTTTTTCGCGCAAGATGTGCTCCTGCCTGGTCAATCCGCGCGCCTGCCACGAGACGGAAATTGCCCTAAAGCCGACGCAAGCCAAGAAGAACATTGCCGTGGTCGGTGCCGGGCCGGCGGGCCTCGCCGCCGCGACGACGCTGGCCGAACGCGGCCATGCCGTGACGCTGTACGATGCCGCAAGCGAGATCGGCGGCCAGTTCAATCTCGCCAAACGCATTCCCGGCAAGGAAGAGTTTGCCGAAACCCTGCGCTATTTCCGTCGTCGCCTGGAACTTGACAAGATCTCCATGAAACTCGGCAAACGCGTGCAGGCGCAGGATCTCAAGGGCCATGATCATGTCGTCGTGGCGACCGGCATCGTGCCGCGCACACCGTCGATTCCCGGCATCGATCACGCCAAGGTAGTCGGCTACGTCGATCTGATTGAGGGGCGCAAACCAGCCGGAAAGAAGGTCGCGATCATCGGGGCGGGCGGTATCGGTTTCGATGTCGCGGAATTGCTCTCCCATGCCGAAGGCGCAGCGGACCCGGTAGAAGCCTTCCGCAAGGAATGGGGCATCGACGCCGGTTATGCCCGGCGCGGCGGCCTCACCGCGCCGCAGATGCCACCCGTGCCTCGCCAGGTCTGGCTGCTGCAGCGCAAGAACGGCAAGGTCGGCGACGGCCTGGCCAAGACCACCGGCTGGGCGCGTCGCTTGCTGCTGCAGAAACGCGGCGTGCAAATGATGGCGGGTGTCAGTTACGAAAAAATCGATGATGCCGGGCTGCATCTTCGCATCAACGGCGAAGCCTGCCTGCTCGATGTCGACAGCGTGGTGATCTGCGCCGGTCAGGAGCCGCGCCGCGAACTGGCGGAAGCCTTGCAGCAGGCCGGCATACCCGCGACCCTGATCGGCGGCGCCGACGTTGCGGCAGAACTCGACGCCAAGCGCGCCATCGAGCAGGGCACACAAGTGGCGATGGCATTATGAGCATTTCTATCGAACAAGTCGTTGCGCAGCACTATGCCCACGGTTCCCTTGAAGCTGCGATACTGAAGGCGCTCGAAGCTGCGGGCAAGGATCTGAATCAGCTTTCCCTCAAGGACCTTTCCCCGGTTGACGAGTTCCATATTGGCGGACGCCTGGCGACAGTCGAGTTTGCCAAACAGCTCAAGCTGCAGCCCGGCATGCAGGTCCTCGACATCGGCTGCGGCCTGGGCGGCGCCTCGCGCTACATTGCGCAGGAATACAAGTGCGAGGTCACCGGTATCGATTTATCCGGCGAGTATGTTCAGGTCGCGAAAATGCTGGCGGAGCGCGTCAAGCTTGATACGCAGGTGCGCTACCAGCAGAGCAGCGCGCTCGATCTGCCTTTTGCCGACGCCAGTTTCGACATGGCCTACATGTGTCATGTCGGCATGAACATCGAGGACAAGACCGGACTGTTCAACGAAGTGCGGCGCGTGTTGCGTCCCGCGGGCGTGTTTGGCATCTACGACGCGATGCTCTCGGTGCCCGGCGACTTGTCCTATCCCGTACCCTGGGCAAGCAGCCCCGAGACCAGCTTTGTTGTCGATGCGGCGACTTATCGGCGCTTGCTCGGCGAAGCGGGCTTCGAAATTTTGCAGGAGCGCGACCGCCGCGCCTTCGCGCTCGAGACCTTCGAGCAGATGCGCGCCAAAGCCGCGAGTGCGGGCCCTTCGCCGCTCGGGCTGCATATCGTGATGGGCGCCAATGCTGCCGCCAAGGTGCGCAACATGATGGCCAACGTCACGGCGAGCTTGATCATCCCCACGGAGCTGATTTGCCGGCTTGCCTGATTTCGCTTGAGCAGGCCACCCGATAAGCGTAACCGAAGTGGCCGGCAGCCGCTTGGCTGGCTGGGTCTCAGCCGATTTGCGGTGGCCCAGGGTGCGCTTCGTTGGCAGGGCTGCAAGCCTTTGCGGGGTTTGCGGGAAGCTTCCCGAGTTCGGGTGTCGCGCCGGTTTCCCTGTAAAATTATGCTTTCGCGATTCGCAATGGATACCTGATGACGCCTAGTTCTCCAACATTCCAGGAAGTCATTCTTCGGCTGCAAACCTACTGGAGCGAACAGGGCTGCGCTCTGCTCCAGCCTTATGACATGGAAGTCGGCGCCGGCACCAGCCATACCGCCACCTTTCTGCGCGCCATCGGTCCCGAGCCCTGGAAGGCCGGCTATGTCCAGCCTTCGCGGCGTCCCAAGGATGGCCGTTACGGCGAGAACCCGAACCGCATGCAGCATTACTACCAGTATCAGGTGGTGCTCAAGCCTGCGCCGGGAAACATTCTTGAACTGTATCTGGGTTCCCTGGAAACCTTGGGATTCAATCTCAAGCAGAATGACATCCGTTTTGTCGAGGACGACTGGGAGAACCCGACACTGGGCGCCTGGGGGCTGGGTTGGGAGGTCTGGCTCAACGGCATGGAGGTGACCCAGTTCACTTATTTCCAGCAGGTCGGCGGCATCGATTGCAAGCCCATCACGGGAGAGATCACCTATGGCCTGGAGCGTCTGGCGATGTATCTGCAGGGTGTGGAAAATGTTTTCGACCTGACCTGGACCAAGGGACTCACCTATCGCGACGTTTATCACCAGAACGAGGTCGAACAATCGGCCTACAACTTCGAGCACAGCGATGCGGAGTTCCTGCTCGGCGCTTTCAGCGCCCACGAGAAACAGGCCAAGCATCTCATGGAAAACGCGCTGGCCCTGCCCGCCTACGAGCAGGTGCTGAAAGCCGCGCATACCTTCAACCTGCTCGACGCGCGCGGCGCGATTTCGGTCACCGAGCGCGCCGCCTACATCGGCCGCATCCGCAACCTCGCGCGCAGCGTGGCGCAGAGCTACCTGGATTCGCGTGCCCGGCGCGGCTTCCCCATGGCGTCGCGCGCTCATGCCGAAGAAGTCCTCGCCCAACTCAATGCAAAGAAGGCGGCCTGAGCATGAGCGAGAATCTGCTGGTCGAACTGTTTGTCGAGGAGCTGCCGCCCAAGGTCCTGAACACCCTGGGCCTTGAATTTGCCAGGGGCATGCTCAACGGACTGGTGCGCGCCCAGCTGGTTGCGGCGGATGCCACGGTTGAAGCCTTTGCCAGTCCGCGCCGGCTTGCCGTGCATGTTGCCAACGTGCGTGCCCAGGCCGATCAAAGAAGCGTGCCGACCAAGCTGATGCCCGTGAGCGTCGGCCTGACGCCCGATGGCCAGGCGACGCCCGCGCTGCTGAAGCGGCTCGCCGGCATGGGACTGGATGCGGCTGCGCTGCCGTCGCTGCGACGGGAAAGCGACGGCAAGGCGGAAGTCCTCTTCGTCGACAAGCTCGAAACGGGCATGACCCTGGCTGCCGGACTGGAGCTTGCACTCAAGGACGCGCTGGCGAAACTGCCGATCCCGAAAGTCATGACCTACCAACTGGCCGACGGCTGGACCACGGTGAATTTCGTGCGCCCGGCCCATGGCCTGGTCGCACTGCACGGTGCGGAGGTGGTGCCGATCTCGGTGCTGGGCCTGCAGTCCGGCCGCAACACCCACGGCCACCGCTTCGAGGCCAGCGCAGATCCGATCGTGCTTAAGGATGCGGACAGCTATGCGCAACAGCTCGAAACCGAAGGCGCCGTGATTCCCGGATTTGCGGCGCGGCGCGAGGAGATCGTCCGCCAGCTCGCCGCCGCGGCGGTGCAAGCCGGCGCGCAGCCCATCAACGATGCGGCGCTGCTCGATGAAGTTACGGCATTGGTCGAGCGGCCGAACGTGCTGATGGGCCACTTCGAGGAAGCTTTCCTCGAAGTGCCGCAGGAATGCCTGATCCTGACGATGAAGGCCAACCAGAAATATTTCCCGCTGCTGAATGCGGCGGGCAAGCTCACCAACCGGTTCCTCATCGTCAGCAACATCCGTCCCGCCGACGCCAGCGCGGTGGTCGGCGGCAACGAGCGCGTGGTACGCCCGCGCCTCGCCGACGCCAAGTTCTTCTTCGACCAGGATCGCAAGAAGCCGCTCGAAGCGCGTGTGCTGGGACTGGCCAAGGTGGTGTATCACAACAAGCTCGGCACCCAGGGCGAGCGCGTGCAACGCGTCTGCGCCATCGCCAGGAAGATCGGCCAGCAGCTGGGTGCTCAGTTGGGTGATGCTGCGCTCGCCAACCAGGCGGATCAGGCCGCGCTGCTCGCCAAGGCCGATCTCCTCACCGACATGGTCGGCGAATTCCCTGAACTGCAGGGCATCATGGGCCGTTACTACGCCTTGCATGACGGCTTGGCGCCGGAAATCGCCGATGCCATCGAGGATCATTACAAGCCGCGCTTTGCCGGCGACAGTCTGCCGCGCGGTCGCGTCGGGCTGGTCGTGGCGCTGGCGGACAAGCTCGAAACTTTGGTGGGCATGTTCGGCATCGGCCTGGTGCCGACCGGCGACAAGGATCCGTTCGCGCTGCGCCGCCATGCGCTGGGCGTGATCCGCATGCTGGCCGAGAACGATCTCGACCTGCCGCTCGATGCTCTGCTGCAAACCGCCATCGTGCCGTTTGCCGCGGTCGCCGGGTTCAAGCCGGCCGAGGCTGCGATTGCGGATTTCATCTACGAGCGTCTGGCCGGCAGCCTGCGCGACCAGGGCTACTCGGCACAGGAAGTGGATGCCGTGGTGAGCCTGCGTCCGCAACGCCTCGGCGACATCCCCAAGCGCCTTGCCGCCGTGCGCGCTTTCGCCGCGCTGCCGGAGGCGGCCAGCTTGGCCGCAGCCAACAAACGCGTCGGCAACATTCTGAAGAAGGCGGAGGGTATTGTTCCCTCCACAGTTGATAACTCGTTACTGAAAGAGCAAGCAGAACAAGCCCTAGCCACAACCTTGATGCTTGTACAGGCAAAGGCAGATGCAGCATTCCAGCATGGTGATTACGCTACTTCACTTCAAGAATTGGCAAAACTAAAGAGGCCAGTGGACAACTTCTTCGACAGCGTCATGGTCAATGCCGAAGACCTGCAACTACGCGCCAACCGCCTCGGCCTGCTGGCCGTCCTTTACTCTGCCATGAATCAGGTGGCCGACATTTCGAAGCTCTCGTCATGAAACTCGCCATCCTCGACCGCGACGGCGTCATCAACTATGACTCCAAGCAGTACATCAAGTCTCCGGAGGAGTGGAAACCCATCCCCGGCAGCCTGGCCGCGATCGCCCGCCTCAACCAGCAGGGCTACCGCGTGGTGGTGGCGACCAACCAGTCGGGTATCGGGCGTGGCCTGTTCGAGATGGACACGCTCAACGCCATCCACGACAAGATGCTCAAAGCCGCGGCGCAAGCCGGCGGGCGCATCGACGCGGTGTTCTTCTGTCCGCATACCAATGCCGACCAATGCGATTGCCGCAAGCCCGAGCCGGGCATGCTGCGCGAGATCGGCAAGCGCTACAACACCGATCTGGCCGATGTGCCGGCGATCGGCGACTCGCTGCGCGACATGCAGGTTGCGGCAGCAGTCGGCGCGCAACCGATGCTGGTGCTGACCGGCAACGGCAGCCTCACCGCCGACAACCCGGATCTGCCGCCCGAAACCCTGGTGTTTCCCGACCTTGCCGCCGCGGTGGCGCATATCACTCGGTAGTGCTTATGGCCTACCTGCGCTCGGTGCTGTTCATGCTGATCCTGACGGTGGTCACGCCGCCCTATGCGCTGTTCATGATTTTCTGCTTTCCCCTGCCGCATCGCGCCCGCCGTTACACGGCCGTGCCCTGGGTGTTCATGACCATCTGGCTGATCAAGCACCTGCTGCGCATCGACTATCGCCTGCTTGGCCGCGAGAATATTCCCGCCCGTCCCGCGGTGATTCTCAGCAAGCACCAGTCGGCCTGGGAGACTGTGGTCTTGCAGGAAGTCTTTCCGCTCGGGCTGTTCGTCTGGAAGCGCGAGATCAAGTGGCAACTGCCCTTCTTCGGCTGGGCGCTGGCGGTGATTCCGATGATCTCGATCGATCGCGGCGCCGGCAAGAATGCGCTGAAGCAGCTGGTCGATCAGGGCCGGCTGCGCCTCTCGCAAGGCTATCCCGTGATCATTTTTCCCGAAGGCACGCGCGTGGCGCCGGGCAGTCACCGGCGCTACAAGGTGGGCGGCGCGCATCTCGCCGTCGAAACCGGCGCACCGGTGCTGCCGGTGGCGCTCAACTCGGGCGAATGCTGGGGGCGTAACGCATTTTTCAAGCACCCCGGAACGGTGACGGTGAGCATCGGCCCGGCCATCGATCCGACCGGGCTTAGCGCGGAGGAAGTCAATGCGCGCGCCGAAGCCTGGATGGAGGGCGAGATGGCGCGCATCAGCCCGCACCTCTATGGCACTGCGAGCGGCAGCGCAGTGCCGGATTATTCGCAGCCCCAAGGCGAGCAGGGCTAGGGTCTGTTCACAATTACTGAAGCCAGATGAGAGTGCAAGTCAAACAAATGAATGACAGGAAGCTGGATGCGAGCTTGTCATATCTCGTGGCGATTCGCCTGAAGTGCTTTATGCGATTGAAGAAGCGCTCGATGAG
>JACRAR010000038.1 GCA_016234745.1 Betaproteobacteria bacterium
CACCCGCGCCACATCCTGAAGGCCATTCGAAGTCACTTCGGCAAGATTGTTGAGGCCTTCCGCCAGCTGCTTGAAGAAACCTTCCTTGCCTTCCAGCGACAGGCGTTGCTCGAAATCGCCGCGCTTGGCCCCTTCGACGATGCGCGCGACCTCGTGCTCGATGCTTACTTCGCCGGTGCGATCCAGCCATTCCGCCACCGCGCCGAGACGGACGTTCTGCTCATTGATCACCGGACTGGCGGTCACACGCATGTGTCGCACGCCGATAGTCATATTGGCGATATAAGTGCTGGTGAAGGTCTTGAGCAGATTGGCCTGGTGCGCCGGATTCTTGTGGAAAGTATCGATATTGGTACCGATCAGCTTGTCAGCGCTGAAATCCGGCAACTGCGCCCTGATATCCGATTCCGCGATCTTCAGCATCTTCTCCACTGCCTTGTTGGTGTAGATGATGTTACGATCAGTATCGGCAATCATCACGCCAGTGCTGACATTGTCCAGAGCAATCTTGATGCGCAGAGTTTCGTCCGCACGCCGCTTGCTCTCGGCCACCTCGAAGCCCATACGCGTCTGCATCGCCTGCAGGCCCTGGAACACACGACCAATTTCGTCGTTCTTGGCGATCGGGATGCGCGTCGTATAGTCGCCTCCCGAGATCGTGCGGAAAGAGTCGAGCACAGTGATGAGTGGTTTGTTGACGATGCTGCGCACCAGCCAATAAATCAGGAACGTGAGGATCAATACAATGAACAGCGAAGCGCCTGCCAGGGAGTACTTGAGATTGCGCGCGAGGCGCTCGAATTCATCAGTATAGGTGCCTCCACCGATCAGCCAATTCCACTCGCCGAAATTTTCATAGACCACCACTTTGATGCGTGCCGTAGTGTCGCCGAGTTCCTTGTTGAGCCAGGGATAGCGAATGGTGCCTTGCTTCTTTTCGATCATTTCCCTGATGAACTCATTGCCATCGGCATCCTTGGATGTATAGATGTTCGCGCCTTCCTTGGCCGGATGCACGATCAAGGTGCCTGCGTCCTTGCCTGGCGTGGAATCAATCACGTAAAAATACCCGGTGCTGCCCGCCTTCACAGCGCGAATGTGTTCTTTGAGCGCCGTGATTTCCGGGCTGATGTCGAGGCCGATGAAGGTCGCACCGATGACCTTGCCTTCTTTGTCCTTGATCGGCGTGTAGCTGGTGTAATAGTCCTTGCTGAACAATTTGGCCTTGCCAACATAACGTTCTCCGGCCATCAGCTTGGTGTAGCCGGGATGTTCCTTGCTCAGCGGGGTACCCACGGCACGTTCGCCATTCTCTTTCTTCACCGAGGTAGAGACACGAACAAGATCGTCGCCTTTCCGGGCAAAGACGGTGGCCACAGCTCCCGTAACCGACGTGAAGCGGTCGACTTCGACAGTGCGTTGATTGATGGCGATGCTGCCGTTTTTCAATACCGGCGATTCGCTATCTCCTTCCAGCGAATACGCTTCAACGAAGTAACTCGAAAATACGTCATTGAGCCGGGCGGTTTCCTTGTTCAGTGCCTTGGCCCGCACTTCGACCATGGCGCGGATCGAATGCAGCTTGTCGCTGAGCCCCTGCAACCCGTCCTGTTCCAGTTCCGCAGCCATATAGTTGCCGAGCACCAGGGTGAGGGACGCCATGACCAGAAAGAACATGACCGCGCAAGCCAGGATCATTTTCTTTGACAGCGCCATGTTGGCAAACAACCGCTGGATACGGCCCAGCGGTGCAGTGGATACGGCCATGCCATTTTCGATCGCCAGACCCTTGGCCTTGCCCTCACGGAATAAGCGGTAAGCCGCTTCATGCGCTTCCACCGCTGCGCGCGATGGCTTGCGGCGCAACGACATGTAACCCACTACCTCGGTTCCCTGCCACATTGGCGTGGCATTGGCCTCGACCCAGTAGTAGTCCCCGTTCTTGCAGCGGTTCTTGACAAAGCCGGTCCACGGCCGGCCAGCCTTGAGCGTCTTCCACAAATCCTCGAAGGCCTCCACCGGCATGTCCGGATGGCGCACGATGTTGTGCGGCTCTCCCATCAACTCGGCTTCGGTAAAGCCGCTCACTTCAAGAAAATCCTTGTTGACGTAGGTGATCTGGCCTTTCAGATCAGTCGTCGAGACGATCATGATGTCGTCGCGCAATTGAACTTCAGTGTTTGTTACCGGTAGATTGTTTCGCATGTTCTTAGCTTGGCACCTCACGGCGCCGCCTTCTCGTTTAAAGTTAAATAACTAGGTTCTGTTCACAATTGACGAATGAATATGCGAGTGTTCGCTGAATCTAACGCATCGGTAGTCTGCGATGCTTCCTTTTGTCACAAGACAGGAGGAAGGCATGGAAGAACGCAAGCAATTGCGAGACGACCAGTGGG
>JACRAR010000040.1 GCA_016234745.1 Betaproteobacteria bacterium
CAATACCGAAGGCAGCATCTATGAGACTGTACAGCGCCACCGCGACGGGGCCTCATTTCCGGTCGAGGTCAGCGTCCGTCTCGTCGAACTGGATGGACGGCACTATCATCAGGCCATCATTCGCAACATCTTGGAAAGAAAGCAGGCCGAGGAGCTCTCGCGCCTGGCGGATCGGGTATTCAGCAGCACGGTCGAGGGAATCGCGGTGACCGACGCCCATGCCAATATCGTCGCCGTCAATCCCGCCTTCGAGGCCATCACCGGCTACAGCCAGGCCGAGGTGTTGGGCAAGAACCCGCGCCTGCTCCAGTCCGGCCGTCAGGATCATGATTTCTATCGCGATCTGTGGGCCGGCCTGCTGGCGAGCGGCCAATGGCGCGGCGAGCTGTGGAACCGGCGCAAGAACGGCGAGGCTTATCCGGAGTGGCTTACCCTTAGCGCGGTCAAGGACGCGCAAGGCCGCACCACCAACTATGTCGGCGTGTTCAGCGATATCGGCCCGATCAAGGAGGCACAGCAGCAAATCGAGTTTCTCGCCCAACACGACGCGCTGACGCGCTTACCCAACCGGTCTCTGTTCAAGGACCGCCTGTACATGGGCATGCAACGCGCCAAACGCGAAGCTAGTCCGATGGCGCTGCTGTATCTCGGCCTCGACCACTTCAAGCACATCAATGAAATTCACGGGCACGTGGTGGGGGATAGCCTATTACAAGAAGTGGCGCGCCGCCTGGCTGGGGCAACGCGCGCCGGCGACACTCTGGCCCGCCTGGCCGGCGACGAATTCGTGCTACTGCTGGAAGACGATGTGGTGGCTCAACAAGTGGCGGTGACGCGAAAGTTGCTGGAATTGTTTGCCGCTCCCATGCTCATTGCCGGACACGAGCTGACGGTTACCGCCAGCATAGGCATCTGCCTCTATCCTGCCGATGGCGCCGACGCCGACACGCTGCTCAAGCATGCCGACCGGGCGATGCATAATGCCAAGGAGGCGGGACGGAATACCTACCGCTTCTTCGACCCCACGCTTTCCGCCGGCATGCTGGAGCGTTTGAGCCTGGAAAAGGATCTGCGCGGCGCGTTGGCCAATAATCAACTGCTGCTCCATTACCAGCCGCAGGTGGATTTATATAGCGGCGAAATCCTCGGACTGGAAGCCTTGTTGCGTTGGCAACATCCGGACAAGGGCCTGTTGCCGCCGAGCGCATTCATTTCCCTGGCGGAAGAAACTGATTTGATCGTGCCGATCGGCGCCTGGGTGTTGCATACGGCCTGCCGTCGTTTGAAGGATTGGCATGCTGCCGGACATGTCGGCTTGCACATGTCGATCAATGTTTCGGTCTCGCAGTTTACCCATGGCGACCTGGCGGAAACCATGGCGCAAGTGCTACGCGAGTGCGGACTGGACGGCCGTTATGTTGAACTGGAATTGAGCGAAAACCTGATCCTGTCCGATTTCGGAAAAGCCCAGGCTTTGCTCAAACAACTCAAGACGCTGGGCGTTGGGCTGGTGATGGGCAATTTTGGCCTTGGCCTTTCCTTCAAGCACTTTCCGATCGACAAGCTGAAAATCGACAAATCCTTCATCGGCGGAATCGTCACTGACCTAGACGATGCCGCCGTCGTCCAGGCGATCATCGCCATGGGCCATGGCCTGCAGTTGAAGATAGTCGCCGAAGGTGTGGAAACGGTGGCCCAGATGGGTTATTTGCGCACTCTGCATTGTGATCAGATGCAAGGCTTTCACTTTAGCCACGCCTTGCCGGCCGAGGAGATTCCCGCGCTGCTGGCCGCGCATCAAGACTCGGCAACCAGTCCTGAGCCTGGCAGAGGACGCGTGCTGCTGCTGGTGGATGACGAGGCGAATGTCTTGTCCGCGCTGAAACGCTTGCTGCGGCGCGACGATTACCAGATTCTGACCGCCTCCAGTGCCGAGGAAGGACTGGAACTGCTGGCGAAGCATAAGGTCGGCGTGCTGCTGTCCGACCAGCGCATGCCGGGCATGAACGGCACGGAGTTTCTGAGCCGGGTCAAGGTGATGTATCCAAAGATCATCCGCATGATCCTGAGCGGCTACACGGACGTGAATAGCATTACCGAATCCATCAACCACGGCGAGGTTTACAAGTTCCTCACCAAACCGTGGGAAGACGAACCTTTGCGCGCCGCGATCAAGGAGGCCTTCGTGCGTTACGAAACCGCTCAGGACGGAGACAACTGATGGACGCGAACGGATTGAAGCCATCCGCACAAACTCAACAGGACGCCTGTATTAGTGTCGTCGATGCCCAGGCGCTGATGGAAATGGCCGCCAAACACCGGGTTGCCACCGACATTGCCAATGCCCCGATCATCATGATCGAAAACGATGGGACGATTTCGATCTGGAACAAGGCCGCCGAAAAAGTTTTCGGGTATACCTCCGCCGAGGCGATCGGCCATGATTTGCATGCACTGATCGTTCCCCAAAGATACCTTCAGGCGAGCACCCAGGCTTTCAGTCGCTTCAAGACATGCGGAGAAGGCGCCGCAATCGGAAATACCCTGGAACTGTCCGGGATCAGAAAGGACGGCAACGAGTTTCCACTGGAGCTGTCACTCGCCGCGGAACATTTTCGCGGCAAATGGATTGCCGTCGGCACGGTGCGCGACATCACCGAGCGCAAGCAGGCCGATATGGCCTTGCGGCGGAGCGAGGCAAAGTTTCGCGCCATTCTAGAATCCTCGCCGGTGGCGCACGCGCTGAATGACACCAATAGAAATATCACGCTGCTGAACTCGTCATTTGTCAAAACCTTTGGCTATACCCTGGAGGATATTCCGAACCTGGAGGCGTGGTATGCCAAAGCCTACCCGGATCCGAAGTATCGCCGCCAGGTGGCGACCACCTGGCGGGAGCACCTGGACCAGGCCAAGCGCAAGGAAACCGAGTGTGAACCGCTGGAGTTGAACATTTCCTGCAAGGAAGGTGGGGTCCGCACTGTGCTGGCTTCCGTGCTGCCTCTCGGCGAGATTGCGGACAGAAACTTTCTGGTGACTTTTGATGACATCACCGAGCACAAGATCGCAGAGGCAAAGCTCCGGCTGCAGTTAGAGAACATCGCGAAGATTAACGCCCAGTTGGTCGCAGCGAACCAGCAACTGAACCAGACGCAGAACCAGTTGCTGCAATCCGAAAAGATGGCCTCGATCGGTCTGCTCGCGGCAGGGGTGGCGCACGAGATCAACAATCCCATCGGCTATGTGTTTTCCAACCTCGGCACGCTGGAAAAATACCTGGCCGACGTCTTTGAGTTGGTGACCAAATACGAGGAAGCGGAAAAGCGGATGGTTGGTGCGACCGAGGAACTAGGAGACGTCCGCCAATTCAAGGCGAAGATCGACCTGGATTATCTGCGCGAGGATATCCAGGCGCTGCTTGCCGAGTCGCGCGAGGGCCTGATGCGGGTGAAGAAAATCGTGCTGGACTTGAAGGATTTCTCCCACACCGGCAGCGCGGAGGAATGGAAGTGGGCCGACGTGCAACAAGGCCTGGAGAGCACCTTGGGCGTAGTGTGGAACGAGCTGAAATATAAATGTGAAGTGATCAAGGAATACGCCCAATTGCCGCAGATCCAGTGCCTGCCCTCGCAGCTCAATCAGGTCTTCATGAACCTGCTGGTAAATGCCGCCCATGCCATCGAGATCCGTGGCATCGTTACCATCCGCACCGGCGAAGAAGCGGATCAAGTCTGGGTGGAGATTAAAGACACCGGCAAGGGCATCGCGCCGGAAAACCTGCCGCACCTATTCGACCCCTTCTTCACAACCAAGGCGGTGGGACAGGGTACCGGCCTAGGATTGTCGGTGTCCTACAGCATCGTCGAGAAACACCACGGCAGAATCGAGGTCCATAGCGAGCTGGGCCAGGGCGCGACATTCCGCGTCTGGCTGCCGATAAAACAAGCGGATGAGGTAGCGCCGGCATAGACGACAGAGCGTCCGGCAAACAATAATATTCCAGGAGACCTAACATGAATACCCAAGTTCCTCAGCAGGTTCTCGTCGTCGATGACGAACCGAACATCGTCAGCTCGGTGCGGCGCGAATTGATGACGGCTTCCGGCCGCTACCGCTACGCGGTGGAAGGCTTCAGCGACCCGGTCCAGGCGCTGGAGCGCGCAAAAACCCAGCACTTCGATGTCGTGATCAGCGACTTCCGCATGCCGGGCATGGACGGCATGGAGTTTCTCAAAGCATTCGCGCAGATCCAGCCGGATTGTGCGCGCATGGTGCTGAGCGGGCAGACCGATATGGCGACGCTGGTAAAGATGGTGAATGAGACCCATATTTACCGATTCATCCCCAAGCCCTGGCATGACTACTACCTCAAGGGCTCGGTGGCACAGGCGATCCAATACAACAGCGTGCTGCTGGAAAACAAGCAACTCGCCCAGGTGGTGCGCGATCTGAAGATTCCGATTCCCTCCCTGATCGACAACAACATCGACCAGATCCTGCTGGTCGATGATGACCCGAATATTCTCGGCAGCATGTCGCGCGTACTCACCCATCATTCGCGCATGGACGAGCTGTATTCGGCGATCCGCGCGGAAGTTGCCAGCCGCAGCGGGCCCGTCCTGGAAGAGGGGAAAATCAGCGTCCAGGTCACGCCCTCGGCGCTGCATGCGTTGAAGATGGCCGATGCGATCAGTTACTCATGCATCATTGCCGATTTCAAGATGCCGGAAATGAACGGCGTCGATCTGCTGCAGAAATTCATGGACAAGCAACCGGACTGTATCCGGATCCTGGTCAGCGGCGTGATCAGCCAGGAAGAACTGGTGTATGCCGTGGATTCGGCTTACATCTTCGGTTTCATCGCCAAGCCCTGGCAGGACTTCGAATTGAAATCCCTGCTGGCCCAGGCACTGGCCTATCGAAGAATGCTGGCCGAAAATCTAAAGTTGGCCGAAATGGTCAGGCAGGCCAGAAGAAATGCGGCCGATAGTTAGTCCGATTGGTGAGATCACCACCGGCGTAGAGAGCTAATGCAATAGGCGGCCACAACGTGTATTCCAATATCATGAGTGAAGATACTGCATTCGCTGACTTTGACCGCGTGTCGCCCCGCCTACTGTTCGTCGATGTGAGATGGCCACACTGGCTACTGCCGGGCTGGGCAGTAGCAGCGAGATCTCGGTTACTTAGAATGAACTGTTTGCAGAGCCAATCTTCTGGTTTGGCTGATCCTATGTCCTATGCCTGCGAGAAAGCCTGATGTCCGAATACGCTACTGCTGAGCCTTTTCCCTTGGGGAGAGAGCCGAATCATGTCAGCCAGGCCACTGGAAAGTTTTCCTCGCTTGCGGTGCCAGTGATTGTCTTTGTGGTGTTTGCCGCCGCC
>JACRAR010000039.1 GCA_016234745.1 Betaproteobacteria bacterium
CAATACCGAAGGCAGCATCTATGAGACTGTACAGCGCCACCGCGACGGGGCCTCATTTCCGGTCGAGGTCAGCGTCCGTCTCGTCGAACTGGATGGACGGCACTATCATCAGGCCATCATTCGCAACATCTTGGAAAGAAAACAGGCCGAGACGGCAATTCGTGAAAGCGAGGCGCAACTGCGTCTGTATGCCAACGTGTATGAGCATAGTGGCGAGGGAATACTCATTAGCGACCCCAACAATTGCATCCTGGCCGTCAATTCGGCTTTCACCCGCTTGACGGGCTACAGCATCGACGAGCTGCGCGGCAGGAATCCGCGCCTCCTCGCTTCCGGCAAAACCCCGCCCAATACTTATCGGGAAATGTGGTCTTCGCTTGCCCATGCAGGCTACTGGCAGGGCGAAATATGGAACAAGCGCAAGGACGGCCACATCTATCCGGAGTGGCTGTCCGTGTCTGTGGCGCGCAATCTCGAAGGAGAGCTTACTCATTACATCGCCTGTTTTGCCGACATCAGTGAGCGAAAGGCGATCGAGGACAAAATTTCCCATTTGGCCCATCACGATGCCTTGACTGGCCTGCTCAACCGCTACAGTCTGAAGAATCGCTTGGAGCAAGCTTTGGCTACGATAAGGCGGGAACAAGGCTCGCTGGCAGTGATGCTCCTCGACATGGACCACTTCAAGAACGTCAATGACACCCTAGGCCATTCCGCGGGTGACAGCCTTCTGGTGGAAATCGCCCGTCGTCTGCGCAGCGCTGTGCGAGACTGCGATATCGTTGCCCGACTTGGCGGCGACGAGTTTGTGCTGGTCCTGACCGATGTCGACAGTGCCATGGTGGCGGCCCGTTTGGCGGACAAGATATTGCAGACTCTGGGTGAGCCATACACGATTAGCGAGGAAATACTGCATATCACATCGAGCATTGGCCTGACTTTCTACCCGGACGATGGTGCTGACGGCGAGGAGCTGATGAAGCATGCCGACATTGCCATGTATCACGCCAAATCGCAGGGACGCAACAATATCCAGTTCTTCACGGATGCGATGAACCAGGCAGTTCTCGAGCGTCTGGGACTGGATCATGACCTGCGCTTAGCACTGGAACAGAAACAGTTCGAGCTGCATTACCAGCCGCAGCTGGATGCACGCAACGGCCGCGTGGTGGGCGTCGAGGCGCTGGTGCGCTGGCGCCACCCGCGCGATGGGCTGGTGTCGCCACTGAGATTCATTCCGGTAGCAGAGGAAACCGGCCTGATTATTCCGTTGGGCGAATGGGTGCTGGACGAGGCTTGTCGCCAACTGCGGGCCTGGCAGCAGGCGGGACTCAAGGAGGTGACCATGGCAGTGAACCTGTCGGCACATCAATTGCACTCACCGACCTTGGTTGGCTACGTTGCCAAAACGCTCGAGAAATATGAACTGGCCGGCGCCGATCTTGAATTGGAAATCACTGAATCGGTGGCTATGACCGATCCCGAGATCAGCATCAGCCAGCTCCAGAGATTGCGTGACCTGGGCCTGCGGCTCTCGATCGATGACTTCGGCACAGGGTTCTCCTCACTAAGTTATCTCAAGCGCTTGCCGATTCATACCTTGAAACTTGATCGCTCCTTTGTTCACGATATCGAGACCGACGCCAACGATGTGGCCATCTGCGCAGCCACCATTGCCCTGGCGCATAATCTTGGCTTGAAGGTGGTCGCTGAAGGGGTGGAAAATGCGGCACAGCAGAACTTCCTGGCGACACGCCGGTGCGACACCCTGCAAGGCTTTCTCTTCAGCAAGCCTATACCGGCATTGGCAGCGCTGGCTTATATTCAGGAGAATGGAATAAATCACATCCAGGTGGACTCTCAACTTTGTCAGTAGCCTTGACGCGTGATTCAGGGCGATTCTGGAGATGAATCGTAAAGCGTCACGATATAATGCGGAAATTTTCCGATAAGCACGATGGCATGAAACCAGTTGCAATCTTTCGCCACACCCCCATAGAGGGGCCCGGCTATCTTGCTACATTCCTCGACCGCCATTTCGTCCCATGGCAATTAGTCACAATCGACGATGGCGCAACAGTGCCTGCCGACCCTGGCGTTTTCAGCGGCTTGGCGTTCATGGGAGGGCCGATGAGCGTTAATGATCCGATTCCCTGGATGGGCAAGGAACTGGCCCTGATCTGTGCCGCCCGGGCGCGAGACATTCCCGTCATTGGTCATTGCCTTGGAGGGCAACTGATGGCAAAGGCATTCGGTGCGACAGTGGCAAGAAATCCGGTAAAGGAAATTGGTTGGGGAGAGGTGCGTGTGCTCGATAACCCGATTGCACGCGCATGGTTCGGCGATTTATCGGACTTTACAGCCTTCCATTGGCATGGCGAGACTTTCGGCCTTCCAACTGGCGCTACCAACATATTGAGTAGCACGTACTGCGCACACCAAGCTTTCGTCCTTGGTTCTCATCTGGGGATGCAATGCCACATTGAAATGACTGAGGCGATGATCATCAGTTGGTGCAAATCCGGTGCAGCTGAAATCGCCGCTTGCGCCACACCCTCGGTGCAGCAGGCGACACAGATGCAGGCCGGAATGACAGAGTATCTACCTCAGCTCAACACCGTAGCCGACAGACTCTATACGCGCTGGATCATGGGACTATCGCGTAGCTAACAAGGCACTTTCCTTGTGTCTTGCGTAAACATTGACGAGGAATTATTTCCCCCAGCTTGTGTCGTCACACCTCTTGTCACGCAGGAACGCGATGCTCCGTTACTCGGTGATCGCCTGCTCCAAATCGGCAAAGATGTCTTCGAGCGCCTCAACGCCGACCGACAACCGGATCAGGCTGTCGGACACGCCCGCCCGAAGCCTGGCTTCAGAAGTCATGCCCCGGTGGCTGGACGTCTCGGGTCGCGTCGCCAGGCTTTCCATGCCGCCTAGACTTACCGCGTGAAGAATCAAGCCGATGCGATCGAGGAATCGGCAGGCAGCCGTTTCGCCCCCCGCCAGTTCGAACGAGATCAAAGCGCCACCGTGTTTCATCTGGCGCCGGAAAAGCTCGGCCTGTGGATATGAGGAAAGGCCGGGGTAATGCACCCGTGCGACCTTAGGACGGCTGAGCAGCCACTCCGCAACCGCCTGCCCATTACGGTTGTGTGCCTCCATCCGCAAGGCAAAGGCTCGCAGTCCACGCAGCACCAGCCAGGCATCGAGCGCATTCACTGTTCCCCCCAGATTCTTGTGGATGGTCCGATGCATCGCCGACAAACGATCCCTGCGCAACAAACAGCCGCCGATCATGTCGGAATGGCTGTTAAGGTATTTGCTCGTCGAGTGAACGACCCAGTCTGCCCCGAAATCGAATGGGCGCTGGTTGAAAGGCGTGGCCGCCGTGTTGTCCACGATGACCGGGGCGCCGCAGGGATTTGCCCGTGCGACGGTTGCCTCAATATCGATGAGTCGCAGCAGAGGGTTCGACGGTGTTTCCAACAACACCGCTCCGGCCCACGACACCGCAGCCTTTCGCAAGATGCGCATTAATGAGTCGTCGTTTAGATATTGAGCAACTGTATCGTGTCCGCACTATTACATTTTGTCTACACCTGCCTTCCTTCACCTGCCTCCTCAACAGTTTTTCCGTCGCGAATGCGATAAATGCGTCGGAAGGTCGGAATGATCTTCTCGTCGTGGGTAACGACGATGATAGCAGTGCGGAACTGGACTGCCATTTCATTCAAAATCCGCACCACGGTCAATGCACGTTCGCTATCCAGTGGCGCTGTCGGTTCGTCGGCCAGGATCACTGGCGGATGATTGGCCAGAGCGCGGGCGATGGCCACCCGCTGCTGCTCGCCGCCAGAAAGCTGTGATATCTGGGCATTGGCCCTATGGCCGACATCCAGCGCTTCCAGCAGTTCCCGCGCTCTTAGGCGAGCTTGGCCGTTGGACATTCCGGCCAGCATGGGCAAGAGAGCCACATTGTCGGTCACATCAAGAAAAGGAATCAAATACGGCGCCTGGAACACGAAGCCGATCTGATCGCGGCGCAGGGCGCGCAGGTCTGCGATTTTCCATCTATCGTCGTAAATCGCCTGGCCGGAGATTTCCATACGACCGGCGCTAGGTTCGATTACGGCCCCCAGGCATTTGAGCAGGGTGCTCTTGCCGGAACCGCTGGGGCCGATCAGGCCGATCACCTCGCCCGGAGCAACGGTCATATCCACACCCTTGAGGGCATCGACGGCAGCTTCACCTGTGCCGTAACGCTTCTTCAGACCCTGGAGTCGTATCGCGGGCGCGTTCATTTTAGCCACCAATGGCCTCGGCCGGATCGATGCGCAAAGCGGCGCGTATTGCAACGACGCTGGCCAAGGCGCAGATGATCATGACCACCACGAAACCACGCAGCGCATCGCCTGGCAGAAGCAATACGTACTTGGGAAACACGGGTGCCCACATGCCTGCGACGATACGTCCGACGATGAAACCGATCATTCCCAGACCCAAGGCTTGTTGCAGGATCATCCCGGCGATGGTGCTGTTTCTGGCGCCGATCAACTTGAGTACCGCAATCTCGCGCACTTTGTTCATGGTCAGGCTGTAAATGATGAAGGCAACGATGGCTGCGCTGACCGCGGACAGGATTACCAGGAACAAGGCGATCTGCTTGGCCGAAGTGGCGATCAGTTTGACCACCAGAATGTCATCCATTTGTGCCTTGGTGTATGCCTGGAGCCGCTTCCAGCGGCGGATGTTTTCGGCCACGACATCTGCGTCGGCATCCGGCTCGATGCGCACCAGGACAGCGTTCACCTGATGGCTCTGAGCCTGGCTGGACTGCACGGCTTCCAGCAGGCCGGGTACGTTGGGACGGTTAAAGGCCGGGTTGGCAGCGGTACGCGCCCGTTCGTTGATCAGGGCATCGTTGTCCTTGAGGAACTGGACCTCCTGGGCATCCTTGAGAGGTACAAAAATCATCGGGTCGCCGCTGGCCGAGACCATGCGCCGAGTCAGCCCCACGACTTCGTACTCATGTCGGCGTATACGCACGTGGTCGCCCACATGAAAGCCGGTTTTCTCATCGGCGATGGCTTCGTAATGGCTGCGCGTCACCGGCCGCCCAGCAATCAGGTAGCCGGGCTGCCCGGGTCGTCCCGACTCGAAGCCTACCAGCATCACGCGTACATCCTTGGCGCCGTGGCTCACCTGCATGCTGAGGTAAGCGACATTGCCGGTCTCGGCCACTCCCGGCAGGCCGACGATCGATCGATAGACGTCATCACGGAGGTTGGAGGGTTCGGCATAGGGACCAAGGGTACCTTGCTGCACCACCCATAGATCGGCGCCGCTGTTGTCGATCAGCATTCGACCGTCTTCTACCAGACCGCGATAAATGCCGGCCATGGACAGGGTAAGTCCGACCAGGAGACCCAAGCCAATGCCGGTAAATAGAAATTTTCCCCAGCCGTGCAGGATGTCGCGGCTAGCGAGATTGATCACGGCGAGTCTCGCACCAGTGCATCCACGACCTTGACCGGCATATTCGGAGTCAGTGGCTTGCTGCTGTGAATGATGACTGACTCCCCTGGCTTCAGGCCCGAAGTTACCTGCACCAGACCTTCCAGCGAGGCGGCTCCGGTGGCGAGGGTGCGGAAGACCGTGCGGCCGTCCTCAAGTAGCCAGACGCCTGCCTCCTTGCCCAACTGCTTGATGGCGGCGGCAGGTATGGCCAGAGCATGTTCGATGGGTGGTCGCCGCAGAGTCACCTCGGTGAGTTCGCCAATAGTCAATCCAGCGGGTAGCTGCACGAAGCCGATGTTGGCGATGCGTTCTTCGGCCACCGCGTCTCCCACCAGATCGACTCGCTCGACACGCCCCTGCAAGCTCTGCCCGGGCTTGGAGCGCAATACGATCTCGGCGGGCAGACCGACAGCCAGACCTGCTGAACGTCCCTGGTCGATGCGCGTACGCACCCATTGACTGGTTGGATCGATCACTTGCATAAGTGTCTGACCTGCGACCAAGGTAGATCCCGGCTCTGCCAGGCGAGAAACAACCACGCCGTTTACCGGGCTGAACAAGCGCAGTTGGGCACGCAGCTTGCCGGTGCCCGTACGCTCAGCCATCGTCCGGCGCATCTCGTCGCGTGCCGCTGCCAAGGCAGCTTCGGCGCCGGCGCGACCTGCCTGAGCGGCATTTGCCTCGTGACGCTTAGCATCGGCGGCTTCCTGGCTGATGAAGTTTTTACGTCGCAATTCGGCATAGCGGTCGGCGCTGGCCTCGGCTGTTTGAGCGCGACTTTCCGCTTCGGCTACGCTGGCCTCTGCAGATTTGACATTGTGGGCTGCACGATCAGCAGCGGCTTGACTTGACTGCATCCGCTCTTCCAGATCGATCGGGTCCATTTCTGCCAGTAACTGACCGACAGTGACCTTATCGCCCTGATCGACCAGCACCTTAGTGACGCGTCCTGTGGCTGAGGGACCTATGTTGTAGCTACGCCGCGCTTCGACAGTGCCAATGCCGAAGACAGACAGCGCCAGAGTAGTCTCCTTGGCCTGGGCCACAGTGACCTTGATTGGAGCCAAAGGTCCTTGAGTAGCAATCACCCAGGCTAAACCACCCAGTGCAACGGCAATGACGGCGCCGATGGCGAGTGCGCGACGAGGCCGGAGTTTCATGACTGAATCCCTCGAAAACCGTACAGCAGCAGAGGAAAGAGTCGCTTTGCTGCTGCCAGCATTCCAGCCTCACCGCGAAACAAGGTGCTTTGCACCACCAAACCCTGTACGGTGCCGATAAACAGCACCGCTGCGGCCTCCTCGTCAAGCGTTGGTGACAGTTGTTTGGTCCGCTTGGCTTCGGCCAGCAGCTTGCACAGACGCTGCCGATAGCCCCCCACCATGCGCCGCACGCGATCATGGAATGCGGAATCGGTTGGGCGCTGAAGTTCGTGGAAGAGTATGCGCGGCACTCCAGGGTGATGGGCGATGAAGCCGACATGCTCCAGAAAGACATGTTCCAGTACGGTTAGCGGATCGCCACTTACTGCGAATGCATTATCTATAACGGCACCGAGTTGTTCCTGTACCCAGTCGAAAACCGCCGCCCACATAGCTTCCTTGTCTGGAAAATGCTTGAACAGTGCGCCGTGGGTCACGCCGACGCGATCGGCGATGGCCTGAGTGGTAATCCCCTCGGGGCTGGATTGCCGCGCCAATTCAAGCACCGCCGCCACCACTTCGAGACGTCGCTCAGGCGCCGGAAGGCGTTTGCGTTTTTCCGCCACTTGGTGCAAAACAGTTTTAGTCATTTTCTTTCTTGACTGGTAAGTAACTTGTTACTATCATATAGCATGCGTTCAATAATTTCAAGTTTGTCTATATCGATGTGCGAACATGGCCTGGAAGGCGCTTACGCATTTAGAAGTCCTGACCGAACTCGCGTTTCGCCATATTCGTGTCGCTTTTGGTAGGGGTCGCGCTTGACAAGGAAACCATTCCAAGACCAACCCTCGAACTCGATCGGAGTATCAAGATGATGCCGCAAGAAACTACCACCAGTTTTGAAGAACCATTGGCCTTGCTGACCGCCTGCCATGACAAGGTGCGGCGCTTTGCCGGGCTGAGCTTGATGCTCGACATCCATATTGCGCAAAAAGGTAACGACGAGGAAGCTCGAGAAGCAGCGCGTAGTGTTCTGCGCTATTTTGACCTGGCTGCGCCCTTGCATCACGCGGATGAGGAAGAGGATTTATTCCCGGCCTTACACGCTCTGGACGACCCGAAGTTGAAATGCTCACTCGACAAATTGCAAGCAGAACACGCTGAGTTGGCCGTGCTTTGGCAAGCGGTTCGTCCATGGCTGGAAGCTATTGCTCAAAATGGCTTGCCGGTGCGGCCAATCGAGTTGGACGCGTTTGCCTCGCGCTATCCAGCCCACGCCGACCGGGAAGAGGCTGAAGTGTATGGTGCTGCAAGCCTCTTATCCGCCACAGAACTGTCCAAGATAGGAACGCGCATGTGCCAGCGGCGCATGGTGAAACCATGATTATTGTAACCGGAGAGAATTCCGTGCCGGCCGGTAGCGTGATAATCGTGCCGGAAATAGGGCAAAAGCACTGGGAAATGGCCCTATGTGGCCTCTCCAGTCACCTCGTATCTGTGCCGTGGGTCGAATTACCGGGCATAAACGTGTTGAGAGTCGATTCCGGAAAATAATATCGTATTATCAGTGTCTTGCGGCATTATATTGCTGCCTCATCGCGGCGGCACTTCCAAGTCATCTGGGTTCTTATTGCGTCCAAGATGCGCACCGGCCAGGGCGCTTACAAGGGCAAGCCCTAGCGCAAATTCAATCTCGGCAATGGATTGCCTGCACGCAAATCATAATTTTTCATTAAGGTGCAAAAGGTTGTCTTGTGCCACAATAGGTATATAGTATGAATTCCATGTCAAGGAGAGATTGATGGCAATTGCATTGAAACTATCGGATG
Organism: Betaproteobacteria bacterium; assembly: GCA_016234745.1. Classification (GTDB taxonomy): domain Bacteria; phylum Pseudomonadota; class Gammaproteobacteria; order Burkholderiales; family Rhodocyclaceae; genus JACRAR01. Next base: position 8,495 of record JACRAR010000039.1, read on the forward strand.
AACTTATTGAGATTGCCAAACCGCATGCTGCGGCAAAGCACCGTTCCGTACCCAAACAAATCGAGCATTGGGCTAGATTGGGAAAGGCAGTGGAAGATAATCCCGAATTGCCGGTTCAATTCATTAAAGATACGCTACTGGCTGTTGAGGAAGCGAAGGCTGGTCAGTTTTCTGAATATCACTTCGGTGCGTAATGGTGTTGCGAGTTCTTGATACGCCGAGCTTCAATAGGGCCGTGAAAAAATTGTTTGCCAGGGATAAAAGAACTGTTGATGAAGCAATAAAAAAGATTGCCAATAATCCAACCCTCGGCGAGGAGAAAAAAGGTGACTTAGCTGGCGTATTTGTATTCAAGTTCAAGATGAATAAACAGGAGGTTTTATTGTCGTATGGACTTCTGCCCAGTAAACAACAACCACGCGAACTTGTATTGTTCAGCCTGGGTTCGCACGAAAACTTTTACGACGATTTGAAGCGGCGACGACTATAGAAACTGATGAGCGTACAGCTGGGAAGGACAAGGGGAAAGCCCAAGCAAACGGCGCAAAGATCCTTGGCACTACCGCTAGTTCCAGTAACTCGGCCAGCGTTGCAAAATACAGTAACCGACGTACTGTATCTATTACTAAGCAATAGCAGAAATACTTGAACTGAACCGCTGGGGCGATATCTTTCGCCCAGCCTGGAGCCATATCTAGACCGTTACAACTTGGAGCCATAACCGTGCCGACTGGCACCAGTATGGCTCCGGGTACAATTATCCTGTTTCCAGGTCAAGCGATACTAGGCACATTTCGGACGGCTATCAATGGAACCTTTTCTGCCACGATTCGTTTATAGCATGAAGTGAACAGTATGCTGGGCTCCGATGGTCCCGACGATGACTGGGTAAGGCGTGCTCAAGCGGGTGATCGGGAAGCATTTTCCGAGCTGGTGAGGCGACATCAGGATCGTGTATTCCGCTATTTGTTGCGCATGCTAGGATCGCACGAGGATGCGCTGGAACTGACCCAGGATGCGTTTATCAAGGCTTGGCAGGCACTGCCGCAGTGGCAGCCCGAGGCACAATTTCGTACCTGGCTGTTTCGGATCGCGAACAACACGGCGCTCGACGCGCTAAGGCGCCGCAAGCTGGTCGAATTCGTACCGCTCGAAAACTCCTTTGATACACCGAGTTCCGAGCCGGACCCAGAGCGCCAGGCGCAGGCCACGCAGGAAGTGCGGCAACTGGAAGCGAATATGAAGAAGCTGGCTCCAGAACATCGCCAAATATTGTTGTTGCGCGAGGTAGAAGAAATGACCTACGAAGAGATCGGACGCGTGCTGTCGCTCAGCGAGGGAACGGTAAAGTCGCGGCTGGCAAGGGCGCGTGCCGCTCTGATTGAAATCTACGCGAGGAGCCGACCATGAGTCCTGAGGAAAAATGCCCAAGATCCGAGGCGCTTTCGGCCCTGGTCGACAATGAGTTGCTTGAGCCAGATCGTGGTGCACTTGCTACGCACGTCACAGGTTGCCCAATCTGTGCACCGGTACTGGCCGAGTTCAAACAGTTGCGAGACAGTTTTGTCGCGCTGCCCGAGGTTGCGGCCGGAGTCGACATCGCATCTCTGGTAGATCGCCGCATTGCCGCCATTGCCGGCATCGCTAAGCCACAATCACGGCCGCAACGCTGGCGCTGGTGGCAGGTTGGGCCAGCAGCACTCGGCGGTGCGCTTTCGCTTTCACTCGGAGTTTATTTGGGCAGCGCGCTGATGCTCGGCTCCCAGGTTACCGCACAACCCGCGGCGCTGCAGATGGCAGCTTTCACTGCGATTCCACCGGGCGCATTGTGCCCGGTCCTGCAAGCCTGCAATTCGATGGGGCACTGACATGAAACGCTACTGGGTTTATCTGCTGCTTGCTCTATCGCTGCTGGTCAATGCGGGAGTGCTGGCCGGCGCATGGTTTCAGTCATGGCGCGCGGAAGGCGTGGCCGAACTGGCCTTCTTTGGGATGAACCACGACCGCGTTCCGGAGTATTTGAAGCTCGATCAAGCGCAACGCGAGGAGTGGCAAGCTTTGGAGCAGGATTTCGTAAAAACCCTGAACGACGCAGGTCGTGAAATTCAGACTCACCGCGAGCGCCTGGTGCGCGAGATCCTTGCAACCCAACCCGACGCATCGATCATTGAGCGCGAGCGCGCGACGATTTTCGCTTTGCAGGAAGCGCAGCAGCGCAGTGTCATCGCTCAATTGCTGAAGGAACGCGAGATGCTGAACGCGGAGCAGCGGGTTGCCCTGGCCGGTTTGCTGCTCAAGCAGGATCCACGGCACACAGCAGGAGCCCCGCAGCTGAACGCGCGCTGATGTGCGCATTGCTTTCGAAAATAATCCGGAACAAATCTCCAGCCACTTCGTTTAGGTAAGCAGGACCCGGTCGAATCGGGACCGGATCGGGATACCCCTCTCGTCGCGTGGTATCCCGGATGAAAACGAAGTTCCGTAACTAATCTTGGAGAATGACACATCATGATATTTCATCAAATCACCGGCAAAGCCACAGCTCTAAGCGCCATTTCGTTAGCACTGCTGTTCATGGCGGCTCCTGCATCCGCGCATTGCGACAGCCTTGACGGGCCGGTAGTCAAGGCTGCACGGCAAGCGCTCGACACCGGCAACGTGAATCGCGTACTGATCTGGGTGAAACACACTGACGAAGCGCAGATCAAGGACGCATTCCGCAAGGCTTCCGCGGTCCGACAGCTGAACCCCTCGGCCAAGGAACTGGCTGACAATTACTTTTTCGAGACCCTGGTGCGCGTGCATCGTGCCGGAGAAGGAGCGCCTTATACCGGTATTAAACCCACAGGCCAAGACCTTGGTCCGGCGGTTACTGCCGGTGACAAGGCTTTAGAAACAGGATCCGTCGAGCCCTTGGCGAAGTTGCTGACGCAGGCAGTCCACAAGAGCGTGGACGGTCAATTCAAGGAAGTAATTGAGAAGAAGAACTACAAAACTGACGACGTAGCGGCCGGGCAAGCATATGTTAAGGCGTATGTCGAGTATATCCACTCGGTAGAGCGGATATATGAAGCGACCGCGAGTCCAGCTCACGGCCATTTGGAGGAGCCCGCTGCAGCTGCCCATCAGCATTAAGACCGTCTGACCATTTGACGGCAGCCATTAACAAAGGAACTTCCTTGCTGTCGTCATTGTGTGCAACTTGCAGTGTTTTTGGATCGAAGCCGGCGACACCATGACAACAAACTTGCAGACATAATTGCACCGATAGTTTCAATATACTGAATTGGCACATGACTGTAGTTGGAGGTGAAGCAGCCTTTCAAACTATCTGGATCAATGGCAGCAAGATGGCGACTTGAGTCACTGATCATCCAAGATTCATCGCCCCATACCAGTCGCTCAATTTTGCGGGCTGCGAATTGTTGGGCACCGTTGTGCTTCTCATTTTGGCTCCCAGGATTTTCCCGTGGCTAGCCAATGAACGCTATATATGAAGAATTCTCAAAATAGGGAAGCATGGCACTGTGACAATCTCTCTGGCGAGTCAACCACCAGTTCTCAACTGGGGGCCTCGCAGACTCGGCCATTCAAAGAGCGAGATTGAGATGGCACCAAGTGGTGCGCAGCATTGTGATGGGAACCTACTGCTCAAGACCAACAAAGTCTGGTCTGCGACAGACTTGGGCGAGGCTCAGCCCGCCGACCTGCTAATCGGTGTGTCGCTGCAAATCGCTGCGATGCTAGCTCTATACCTGTTTGCGCCAGTGTGCTATTTGACTGTCATCGAGCGCTATGTGCAAAAGCTTGATGATGCCATCCAATCCGGTATCAGGGGGATTCTCTGCACCACCTCCGCTGCACAGTTTGAAAAGGATTTGAAATCAACGCATTTCAGGCCGTCCTTTCTTTTCTGCCGGGGCTGTCTATAATCAAATCGCCCGGTCAGAACCTGGGAAGTTGGCGGTTGGGCGGCTTAGCAGTTCTAAGGCGCCTGGGTTCCCCAATCGCACAGAGTTTTCAGCTATTCTGAATTGTCGGCTTATCGCCCAATAGGTCGAGTCGGTAAGTGTGTTCTGTCTTTTGCCGCGTTCTTTGCGCGGATCAAAGGAGGATTTCATGCAACAAGAACACTACGCCACATCGGAATCACTCCCTCCTGATGGATCGCCTCCTCCCGATGAGGGGAAGGGCCATAAAGATCATTTCCTAAAAATGATGCTGTTCCAGCCTAGCGAGGTCGTCGCTTTTCAGCCTCATCCTAAGAGTCCGATCGAAGGGCCGCGGCGTTTCGGTGCCTTGCGTCAATCGAAGTTAACGGCAAATTTAGGCTACTACTTGGTAAGCGACTGTCGGCACCACCTGTAGTTTTTGGCTGAGCTGTGGAAACGTGTGATCTTTTCGAAGGTACGAGTGATGGCGAAAAGACACGGGTTAGCATTCTGGCGTAAGCACGTTGAGGACTGGTGCCGAAGCGATCTG
>JACRAR010000041.1 GCA_016234745.1 Betaproteobacteria bacterium
CACCCGCGCCACATCCTGAAGGCCATTCGAAGTCACTTCGGCAAGATTGTTGAGGCCTTCCGCCAGCTGCTTGAAGAAACCTTCCTTGCCTTCCAGCGACAGGCGTTGCTCGAAATCGCCGCGCTTGGCCCCTTCGACGATCCCCGCAACTTCCCGCTCCACCGTGACTTCTCCGGTGCGGTCCAACCATTCCGCCACCGCGCCCAGTCGCTCGTTTTTATCGTTGATCACCGGACTGGCCGATACTCTCAGGTAGCGTCCGCCGATTTCCAGATTGGCGACATAGGTGCTGGTGAAAGTCTTGAGCAAATTGGCCTGGTGCGAGGGGTTCTTGTGAAAGGTGTCGATGTTTACACCGACCATGTTGTCGGCACTGAAATTCGGCAACTGCTTCCTGATATCGGCTTCCGCACCTTTCAATATTTTTTCCACCGATTTGTTGGCGTAAATGATGGTGCGTTCCGGGTTGGCAATCATCACGCCGGTGCTGACATTGTCCAGCGCAATCTTGATGCGTAACGTCTCGTCGGCTGAACGCTTGGCTTCCGCCACTTCGAATCCCAGTCGCGTCTGCATCGACTGCAAGCCTTGCAAGACCTTGCCCAGTTCGTCGTTTTTGGATACATCAATGCTATTCGAGTAATTCCCCTGAGCCACATTGCCGAGCGTGCTGACAACCTCCCCCAGAGGCCGTTTGATGGAGCGAACCAAACCAACGGCACCGATGGCGCCAAAAAATCCCACGACCAGCAAGCCGACGATCATCAGCAACCGGGTATCGTGGTATTGCGCCTCCGCTGCGGCAAATTCGCTCTTGGCCTTTTCGGTCTGATATTTGAACAAGGCATCCGCTTTGGCCGAAGCTTCGTTATACGCGGGGTTGACCTTCTTCAGCAGAATCAGGTTGGCTTCGTTGAAATTGCCTTCCAGTAATGCCTTGCGTGCGGGCAGCAAGCCATCGCCGACAAATTTCTTGCGTGCTTCAAGATAGTCCTCCGCCATCTTGCGATGCCCGTCGGAATGAATGTTGGCGTCATAGGATTTCCACAATTCGCTGATCTCGGCGATATTCTTCTCGATCGCATCCGCATGCAGCGTCAGCGGGTGGTCGTGGAGTTTGACGTATTCGCCGGCCGGATCATGCTGCAGGCCGAGCATGATCTGGGCGCGATTGTCCGCCATCAGCTTGCCGATACGGCCGATGTCGCGTACCGGTTCGAAGCGCCTGGCATAAAGACTTTCGGCGGATTCATTGGTGCGGGCCAGGGAGAACAAGGCGAATGCCGCAATTGCCAGCACCACCAATCCCAGAACTCCGAGCATCAGTGACAGCCTGCTGCCTATCGACAGATTGGCCAGCCGGCTTTCCCTGCCCTTAACCGCCTGGCCGTAGCGGATCTTCAGCTTGCCCGCCTGCTTGTCGCGGAACAGACGGTAGACGCGTTCGGTCTCATCAACCAGCTGTTGCGGCGGTTTACGCCTGACCGACATGTAGCCGACGATCTGGCCACTTTCCCAGATTGGCGTAGCGTTGGCCAGGACCCAGTAATAGTCGCCGTTCTTGCAGCGGTTCTTGACCATGCCGGTCCACGGTCTTCCCGCTTTCAGGGTGGACCACAAGTCGTCGAAAGCCTCGACCGGCATATCGGGATGGCGAACGATATTGTGCGGTTGCCCGATCAATTCTTGTTCGGTGAACCCTGAAATCTCGATGAAGTCCCGATTGATATAGGTAATCTGCCCCTTGAGGTCGGTTTTCGAAACGATCAGCGTCGCATCCGTGAGCTGAACTTCGACATTGGTTACCGGCATATTGTTACGCATTTGATTTCTCCCTTATGCCTGGTTGGTCGCGTCGACCAGGGCCATCTCACTCGACAGCATCAGTCTCTCGATATCCACCACGATCAGCATCCGCTCGTCCAAGGTACCCAGACCCAGGATGAATTTGGTATCCACTGTCGCGGCAAATTCCGGGGCCGGGCGGATCTGCTCGGGCCGCAGCATGGTCACGTCGGACACGCTGTCCACCACGATACCGACCACCCGCCCGCTGATGTTGAGGATGATCACCACGGTGAAGGGCGTGTATTCGACATTGCCGACACCGAACTTGATGCGCAGGTCGACAATCGGCACGATGGTGCCGCGCAGGTTGACCACACCCTTGATGAAGGCCGGTGCATTGGCGATCGTCGTGACGGCATCGTAACCGCGGATTTCCTGCACCTTGAGAATATCGATCGCATACTCTTCCGGCCCCAGGGTGAATGTCAGATACTCCTGGGCATGACCGCCCTCGTCCCCGGCTGATTGCTTGTTGGTGCTGTCCTGAACCATGTTGTTCCCTTTCGGTGTTATGCGGCGGCGGGCATGGCGTTTTTCGCCATACCCGCCAGTGCGCTGACGTCGAGAATCATCGCCACCCGCCCATCGCCCATGATGGTGGCGCCGGAAACACCCGGCACTTTGCGATAGTTGGCCTCGAGGCTCTTGATCACGACCTGGTGTTGCCCGATCAGTGCGTCGACGAACAAGGCAACCTTGATCCCATCGGCCTCGAGCACCACCATGATGCCCTGGTTCAAGGCGTGCACCGCCTGCGGAATGTTGAACACTTCGTAGAGCGCGATCACCGGCAGGTACTCGCCACGCACCTGGATCAGGCGCTCGACGCCGGAAACGCTCTTGATCATGTTCTTGGTCGCCTGCAGGGATTCGATCACATAGCCGATCGGGATGATGTAGGTTTCCGGGCCGACGCCCACGGACATGCCGTCGAGGATGGCCAGCGTCAGCGGCAGGCGCACCGTCATGCGCGTACCGACGCCGAGCATGGAGTCGATTTCGACGCGGCCGCCCATGCCGGTGATGTTGCGCTTGACCACGTCCATGCCGACACCGCGACCTGAAACTTCGGTGATCACGTCGGCGGTGGAGAAGCCGGCTTCGAAAATCAATGCCCAGACTTCGGTATCGCTCATGCTGTCCGAGACCGGCAGGCCGCGTTCCTTGGCCTTGGCGAGGATCTTCGCCCGATTCAGGCCGGCGCCGTCGTCGCCGACTTCAATAACGATGTTGCCGCTCTGGTGATAGGCCTTCAGGGTGATCGTGCCGACCGGCTGCTTGCCTGCAGCGGCACGCTGTTCCGGCGATTCGATGCCGTGGTCGAGGCTGTTGCGGATCAAGTGCGTCAAGGGATCGGAGATACGCTCGATCAGCCCCTTGTCGAGTTCCGTGTCTTCGCCGATGGTTTTCAGCTCGACCTGCTTGCCGAGTTTCTGCGAGGTGTCGCGCACCACCCGCGGAAAACGCCCGAAAACCACCGAGATCGGCATCATGCGGATCGACATCACGGTTTCCTGCAGGTCGCGGGTGTTGCGTTCCAGTTGGCCGAGTCCGGTCAGCAAGCGCTCGAACAAGACCGGGTCGGCATCGCTGGCGGATTGTGCGAGCATGGCTTGGGTAATGACCAGTTCGCCGACCAGATTGATGAGCTGGTCGACTTTTTCCACGCCGACGCGGATCGTGGTATCGCCGGCAGCAGCGCGTGGGGTGGCGCGTCTTTCGACAACAACTTCGCCGGCTTCCTTGTGGGGTTCAGCCTCGCTCTTGGCAACGGGCTGTTGCGCAATGACCGGCTCGGGTACCGGGACTGCAGGCTGTGCCGGCAAATCGGTGAAGAAGCCGTAACCTTCGCCGTCATTGGCGTTGGACTGCCCTGTCGCTGGCGCCGCGGCCTCGGGCAGCGGCTCGAAGAAACCGTAGCCCTCATCGGCAGGCGCCGCGGCCGGCTCGATATCGCTGAAAAAGCCGTACGCTTCCTCGGTCTGCGCTACTGCGGCAGGCGCCTCGCCCAGCGGAGCAATGCGGATGCTGTCGCTGCGGGCGATGAATTCCAGCATTTCCCGCAAGGTATCGGCATCAGGTGTTTTTGCCGCGCCAGAGCCCGTTGCACCGGCCAGCTTCAAGCGCCACGGCTGGTCGGCAGCGCTTGGACGCACGGCAATCTCTGCCCGGCCAAAAGCGCCGAGCTCTTCCACCAGGTTTTCCACGGTCTGATCGCCGTTGGGCGTCGATTCGCCCAAAACAAATTCGATGTCGAAACCGTTTTGTGGCACAGCCGCTGCCGTGCTGGCCGGGACAGCAGGTGCAACCTTTGCCGCAACTGCCGCGGTTGCCGCTGCGGAAGACTGATTCGTGGTGAGGTCGCGCAAGCGCGTGCAGATCGCTTCGACCGCACTGGGATCTGCGGCATCCTCGCCGCGATGGGCGGCCAGAAGCGTCTTCAGAATATCGCCGGCATCGAGAAAGGCATCGATCATGTTTTCGCGCAGCGTGAGTTCGCCTTTGCGAATCCGGTCGAGCAGATTTTCCAGAATGTGGGTCACATCCGCCAGATCGTTGAAACCGAATGTACCGGCGGAACCCTTGATGGAATGGGCCGCACGGAAGATGGCATTCAGCTGTTCGGCATCCGGATGCTGGACGTCAAGTTCCAGCAACATGGATTCCATGTTGTTCAGATGCTCCGCGGTCTCGTCGAAGAACACCTGGTAAAACTGGGTCATGTCTAGGCTCATGATTCCTTTCAATACCTCCTTCAGAGGCACCCCGCCATCGTCAGACAGATATGGATACCGCGGACCCGCGGGGTCAGCCCGCGGTTCACGCGCTTCGTTTAACCAATGACTTTCTTGACCACTTCAATGAGCTTTTGCGGATCAAAAGGCTTGACCAGCCAGCCTGTAGCGCCGGCCGCCTTGCCTTGCGCCTTCATAGCGTCGGATGACTCAGTGGTCAGCATCAAAATCGGCACCGTCTTGTATTGAGGCATGCCACGCAAGTTCTTGATGAGCGCCAGGCCATCCATGCGCGGCATGTTCTGGTCGGTAAGCACGAGATTGACGGACTTGGACTTGGCCTTTTCAAGGCCGTCCATGCCATCCACAGCCTCGACAACTTCATAGCCGGAACTCTTCAGAGTAAATGCCACCATCTGCCGAATGGATGCCGAATCATCGACTGCCAATATGATTTTTGCCATGTCTGTGGTCCTGTCTGATTGTCTGGGTGTTGCTGAAAACTATTGATTGGATTGGAAGAAAGCCAAACTCAGAATAATTCAACATCGCCCTGGTTCATGACTTGCTGAGCCACCGGATTATGCGTGGTCTGGGAAGCCATCGCCGCCAGGCTGTCGGTAATCTTGCGGGTTTCCCCGCGCAGAGCCGCCACCGCGGCGTCTGCATCGTCAACATCGGCATCCATGATCAGCGTCCGTGCCAATTCCTCGAAGTGATTTGCCACACGATCGAGCGCCTCGATCCGGCGCAGCACATGGCTCATCAATTGCGACACCAAGTCCTGGAATTGCAGCGCCGTAATTGCGCGACCGACCTGAGCTCCAACCTCGGACGCACTTGCGGCAAGATCATCGATGGCTTTGGCGCGCTCCTGATTCTGCCGGCCCATGTCGAGCATGGCTGCCCCGACGCGCTGTTTCGATTCGAGCGCAAAGCTCATGTCCTGCGACGCCATGCGCTGGATCGCCATCTCGGCCTGATTGACCGATGTTTGCATGCTCATCATCACGGCGTTGATCTGCTGGCTGAACTTGCTGGTGCGGCCGGAAAGGTCGCGCACCTCGTCGGCCACCACGGCAAACCCGCGCCCGGCTTCTCCGGCGCGCGCCGCCTCGATCGCCGCATTCAGGGCGAGCAAATTGGTCTGCTTGGAGATCGCCGTAATCTCTGAAAGTATGCTCAGCACCTCCTGGGTGCGCTGAGCAATGTTGTCGGTCACCTCGACCAACTCCATGCCCAGCTTGCTGTTGTTGACCACGCTCTGCACCACGCGATCCATGACATCGGAGGTGTTGCTGACGAAACCGTCAAAATCCATGGACGTGCCCGCACCAGCAGTCACCGACAACGACAAGCGGCGCTGTTCCTCGGTCTGGCGATGCATACCCTCGAAGCTCTGGGTCAGGTTGGCAATCGCATCCGCCAGCAGTGTCTGCACCCGGCCGATTTCGAGACGGATTTCCTGGTACTGGGCAGTGAACTGCCGGGTGCATTCCTTGAGCAGTTCGTTGAATTCGATCATCAGCGCCCGTTCCTGATTGCGACGGTCGTCCAGGCGCGCTTGCGCGGGACTGGCGCCCGAAACCTTCCCGATCACCGCCCAGCCCGCCGCCACCAGAATCAATGCGGCGACATAAGACAGGCCGCTTTCAGCAGACGGGGACAAGAAATACACAGCACCACCGGCAAACAGTGTCCACGCTATGCCAAGCCAAAAAGATTTATCGAAAATGGAGTTCACGGGGCGCTTTCTAGCAAGTATGGCGTCGGCTGAGCCTGAACCCATTACCGAAGTGATATCAATGGGTATTTTACCCTAGGAACTGCTGCGATTGAACGCCACTCCGCACTTCAAGCGCAGTGCTTTTCCCCGGAGCTTATATCTGGTCAATGTCCCGCCGGCTTGGCCTCCGCGGCGGCACCGCCGGGCGCCACGGGAGACCTCAAATCAGCCGGCAACTCGGCATCGCCTTCCTTGCCGTCGCGCAGGATCGAGTCTTCAGTTTTCTTGTTCATCACGATGATGCTGATGCGGCGATTGATCGGGCTATAGGGATCCTGCTTGTCCCAGGGCACGGCAGAAGCCAGTCCGACCACACGCAGGGTTTTGTCCTCCTGCATGCCGCCGGCGATCAACTCGCGCCGGGAAGCATTGGCACGGCTGGCGGAAAGCTCCCAGTTGCCGATACCCAAGTTGCCCCCGGCGAAAGGGGTGGCATCGGTATGGCCGGAGAGACTCACGCGATTCACCACGCCATTCAGCGCGTTGCCAATCTCACGCAGAATGACGCGCGTATAGGGCTTGAGATCGGCGCTCGCAGAGTCGAACATCGGCCGGTTCTTTTCGTCGACGATCTGGATGCGCAAACCCTCGGCGGTGATGTCGAGCAGCAACTGATTCTTGAACTGCTTGAGACTCGGGTTGTTCTCGATCTTGGTTTCGATGAGCTGCTTGAGTTCGGTGAGCTTCTGCGCTTCGACCTTCTCCTGCGCCATGGTGATTTCGTTCTGCAGCGGCGAAATCTTGATGCTCTCCTTGGTCTCCATCCGCTCGCCTTTGCGGACCTGGCCATTGCTCTTGGTCAGGTCATCGCCACCGCCTTGCAACAGGGTGGTCGAGGTATCGCCACTGCCCGAGCCGCCTTCGAGGGCCACCTTGAGCGGCGTATTGAAATAGTCGGCGATGCCCTTAAGATCGCCCTGGCTGGTCGAACCGAGCAGCCACATCAGGAGGAAGAAGGCCATCATCGCCGTGACGAAGTCGGCATAGGCGATTTTCCATGCGCCGCCGTGCGCCGCGCCGCCGCTTTTCTTGATGCGCTTGACGATGATTGGCTGTTGGCTGTCGTCGCTCATGTGAATACCCGCTGCTAGCGCGCCCTATCGAGCGACGCTTACTTCTTGCCCTTGCGGTTTTTCATTTCCTCTTCGAGTTCCAAGAAGCCCGGACGGTCGGACGAATACAGCACTTTGCGGCCGAATTCAACGGCGACCTGAGGCGCATAGCCGTTCATGCTCGCAAGCAGCACCATCTTGATGCATTGGAAGATTTTGCCGCTCTCCTCGGCCTTTTGCTCCAGCTTGCTGGCGATCGGCGCGACGAAGCCATAGGACACCAAAATACCGAGGAAGGTGCCGACCAGCGCACCGCCGATCATCTTGCCGAGGATTGCCGGCGGTTCGCCGACCGAGCCCATCACATTCACCACGCCCATCACCGCCACGACGATACCGAAGGCCGGCAAGCCATCCGCGGTTTTCGCCATGATGTGCGCCGGCACATGGGCTTCATGATGATGAGTTTCAATTTCGAGGTCCATCAGGTTCTCGATCTCGAAGGCGTTCAGGTTGCCGCCAACCATCATGCGCAAGTAGTCGGTGATGAACTCCATCGCATGATGATCTGCAGCGATGTCGGGATACTTGTTGAACAGCGGACTCTCGTGCGGATGCTCGATGTCGTTTTCGATCGACATCAGACCTTCCTTGCGCACCTTGGCAAGCACCTCAAACAGCATCGCAAGCAAATCGATATACAACGCCTTGGAAAATTTCGAGCCTTTCAGCACGCTGGGCAAGGCAGCAAGGGTTGCCTTGATTTCCTTGGTGCCGTTGCCGGCGATGAAGCCGCCCGCCATCAGGCCAAGAATCGCGACATATTCCAGGGGCATCCAAAGTGCGGGCAGGCTGCCGTGAACCGAATAAGTTCCCACCGAGGAAGCGAGAATGATTGCGTATCCGATAAACAAAAACATCAACAGCCTCCGATTTTCGGTTTACAGCCAGGCAGCGCCGACTACTGGGACGATGTAATGATAGCCGAAAACACCCACTTCGCACTATTTGCGACAGGAGTAAAAAAGAAAGCCAAGCAACCCTGCGAGGGGCTGCCCGGCCAGGCACGAACAGGCGGATGAAACTCAGGCCGCTGCGGCGGCTTCGGCTTTGGCGGCTGCGGCGCGGCGCGTCTTGCCGGCACGGGCCGGCACGTTGCACAGGCCGCACACGTAACCCTTGGTCGGGTCAAAGGCGTGTGCGACAAACTGGCCGCCGCAGCACTTGCAGGTCGCAAGCGCCAGCATGTTGGCATCGAAAAACCGCACCATGGTCCAGGCGCGCGTCAACGACAAGGCCGGCTCCATGTTGTTACGCCGCACCTGTTCGAGATACATGCGGAAGGACTTGATGATCAGGTCGAGCCCGCGCAACTGCGTATGCTCGCGCAGGAAGCGGTGATAGGCCATGAACAAGGAGGCGTGGATGTTCGGCTGCCAGGTCATGAACCAGTCGGTCGAGAACGGCAGCATGCCCTTCGGCGGCGACTCGCCGCGCACTTCCTTGTACAGCTTGAGCAAGCGCTCGCGGCTGAGTTTTGTTTCGGTTTCAAGCAGCTGCAGGCGTGCGCCGAGCTCGATCAGTTCAACAGCCAGGCGAATATCTCTCGCCTCCGAGATGACGGATTTGTTGCGCATAGGATCCTCCGGGAATTCAACGTTTCAAGCCATGGTTTCAACCGACTTGCCGGCGGCGAGAATCGCCGCATGCACGTGCCCGATGCTGCGGTCACGCTCGTGGTTGGCAAGCAGGTTGAGCAACAGCGTGTCGTCGAAACGGAAGCTGCACAACAGCATGTCGGAGCTGGCCATCTTGAGGACTTGCCCCGGGGTGAGTCGGTCCAGGATATCGGCAATCTCATCGCTGATGCCGAGGCGGAAAATGGCCGCCTCGCGGTCGGCGCGGACCATGTTCTGCGCCAGCATCAGGTAGGCAAGATTGACTTCCTTTATATCATTGTAGGTGTCAGTCAGTTTCATCATGCACTCCTTGGGTTGCCTCAAATCGATAGACTTGAAGACGGTCGCATTGTGACGCGAGCTGTCAAGCAAGACTAGCGGGGGAATTCTGTATTTGAGGTAAGAATGACTTCCGGATGGTTTGTAAGGTTTTTTCTTACAAACAACGTGTATTTTATTGATTTTTATAGATTTAGTGTTTCAGAGCACTTGCCAGGTCAAGTTCTCACCGGCGCGGACTCTGAACCGCGGCAACCTGATCGCGTCCGCGCTGCTTGGCCAGATACACGCCCCGATCGGCCTCCTTGATGAGGGCGTCGATATCGGACATACCGTCCTCGCGCACGGCCACGCCGATGCTGATGCTTCTCTGCAGGCGCAGATTTCCCGAGGAATAACGTGCTGCACGCACTACGCTGCGCACGCGTTCGGCGCAAGCCAGGGCGGCTTCCAGGGACGTGCCCGGGCTGATCACCAGGAACTCGTCGCCGCCGATTCGACACAGCACGTCATGTTCGCGCAGGCCGCTTTTGAGCGCTGCGGACGCTTGCTGCAATACCGCGTCGCCAACATCATGGCCGTAAGTGTCGTTGATCGTCTTGAACTCATCCAGGTCGATCACCATCACCGACAAGGGCCGCTTGTCGCGCGAAGCCGCGCCCCATTCCTGTTTCATGCGCTCCATCGCATAGCGTCGATTGGGGAATCCGGTCAGTGAATCGGTCAGCGCCATCTCCTGCAAACGCCGGTTGGTAACCGCCAGTTCCGCAGCGAATTGACGAATTTCCTCGTGATCGCGATCGCTCGCCTGTTGCAGCAGAAAGATTCTCTGTCCCGCACGCAAGCGCGCTTCCAGCACGCGCGGACGCAAGGGTTTGCTCATGAAATCGTCGGCCCCCGCAGCGAATGCCTCGACCAGCTTGTCGTCCTCTTCAAAGCTGGTCAGGATCAGGACATAGATGGCCTTGCCTACCTTGGTTTCGCGCAACAATTTGGTGAGTTCGATGCCATCCATTTCCGGCATCATCCAATCGATGATCATGATGTGCGGCTGCAGTTCCATAGCCATCTCGAAGCCCTGTCGGCCATTTTCCGCCTCATATACCTCATGCCCACCCTTGGTCAGCAGCGCGCGCAGCAGGATGCGCATGCTCCTTTCATCATCGACAATCAGAACCCGCATGCGCTGTTCCGCCGCTGCCTTCTCAGTCTCGTCGCGTCTGTTGTCGGGCGCGGTCTCGGGCGTGGCGGAAATTTCCTTGAAAGAGGGTACCTCCGCAGTCTTGATGCGCAGCATCGGCCCCCACGCCAGCCACTCTGCAGCAGCGCTATCGCAGATCGCCATGAGATTGTCGGGAGCAAGCGCAAGACGCTCTCCCAACCGGAGCAAGCGCGGCAACATGGCGCCGCGCTGCTCGGGCGTGGCAAGGCAGATGTCGGCGACGAGATCGCCGCAGGCCAGCAGGTAGGTCAGGACGCAGGGTCGCGAGCCCTCTTCGAATGGCATCTCTTCCAGTGTCTCGAAATAATAAATGGACTCGACATAGGAGTTCGGCAAACCCCAGTCGAGCATCATCGAAGCCGACAGCACGTTATGCGTCATGACGAAGTTCGTCTGTTCCAGGTCAAGCAGACGCAGATGCGGTTCCTGGCGCAACTGATGCAGGATGTCGGCATATTTGTCGGGGAACAGCGTCGCCAGCGCGAGTTCGCCGATGCGAAAGAGCAGACCGACGCTGAACGCATCTTCCGCGGGCGCGGCATGTGTGGCGACGGTGAGCGTCTGCAAGGCGATCGCACGGATCAGGGAATGCGACCAGAAGCGCTCGTAATCAAAGTTGCTGCACATGCCTTTGCGATATGCCGACACCAGGGAAAACCCCAGCGCCAGGGAACGCACCGAAGGCACCCCAAGCAGCGCAATCGCATCCTGGATCGAGACAATCGGGCGCGCCCCGGCCCGATTCGCGCCGTTGGCCGCCTTGATCAGGCGGCCACAAAACACCGGGTCGGTTTTAATGGTGTGCGCCAGGTCGTGCAGGGAAACCTCTTCCTGCTTGGTCAGGCGGATGATGGCAAGCGCCGACCCCTTGGGTGAGGGCAAATTCCCGCCGGACTTGAGTTGTTCGAAAATGTTCAGATCCAAGGGTGTCATGGCGGGCTGAGCAACCACATAAAGGGGATTCGCAGCGCAAGTCTACAGCAATGGCAGCGGGCTTGCTCGGATTCAGGGTGACGGGCAAACCAAACAAAACCAACGCCCGGCGCCGGTGCCCGCAATTGCTTCTGGGGTACGAGTGCCCGTATCTGCTTCTAGGGTACGAGTGCCCGTATTTGATTTCAGGGTCTAGAATACTTGCAACATCATGGAACCCGTCATCAATTATTGCAGCCATTGCGGCGCTCCGGTCTGCCAGCGCATTCCGCCAGGGGATACCCTGGTACGGGCAGTGTGCGATGCCTGCGGCAGCATTCATTACCAGAATCCGAAGCTCGTCGTCGGCAGCCTGCCCGAATGGGAAGGCAAGGTGCTGCTCTGCCGTCGCGCCATCGAGCCGCGCCATGGCATGTGGACCCTGCCTGCCGGCTTCATGGAAAACTACGAAACCCTGCCCGAGGCGGCCACCCGTGAAACGCTCGAGGAAGCCTGCGCCTGCATCGAGCTCGGCGACATGTTCACACTCATCAGCGTGCCGCATATATGCCAAGTCCATGCGATCTACCGCGCCCGGCTGTTGAACCTGGATTTCGCGCCGGGCAGCGAGACGCTCGAAGTGGCTCTGCTGGCCGAGCACGAGATTCCCTGGGGGGAAATCGCCTTCCGCACGATCGCCATGACGCTGCGGCATTACTATGCCGACCGCAAGCTGGGACGGTTTGGCTTTCATACTGCTGAACTGCGGCCGCAGACACCGCCCAAATAGCTGGCGCAGTTAACGCGTTTCCTTCTCGAAAACCACCGGCAGCGGGATGCTGAAACGCTGCCCGCGCAAGCTGTCCGGCACGGCGGTATGCAGCGCGGCGCTGGCGATCATTTCCAGCGCCGCTGCATCAAGCACGGCGTAACCGCTCGAACTCAGCAACTGCACGGGTTGCGGAGCACCGTCGGCGGCAATCGCCACGGCCACTTCGGCTGTGCCGCTCCAGCCGTTCTCCAAGGCCTGCGCCGGATAAACTTTGTGGCGGCGCGCTGCCGCTGCAAGGCTCAAGCGATACTGTCGCATGCCATTGACATCAAGGCCGGCTGCTCCATTGTTGTCCGAGCTGCTCGCTGACCTTGTTAATGCCGCTTGCTGCGCAGGGGAAGCTGCGACTGTTTGCCGCGCAACCAGCGGCTTGAGCATCTGCGGAACATCGCCGGATTTCCCCGTCTGTTTTGCCGGAGTGGCCGCGGTGAGCGCTTGCGCATCGGAACCGACATGCCAGGATGCTTGCAGCGATGGCTTCGGGGAAAAAGCCCGGGACTGCATGATTCCGCCAGGGATGGCCGGCGGCGGTTGCCACAAGACGAGGGCGTGCAACAGCAGCGAGATCAGCAGTGCCCGCACCAAGTTGTGTACCGGGTGTTGCGCCGAGCCGCTTTGAAATTTCACCTTGCTCTGCTAGGCTTCGTCGAGTAATGGCATATGGATTGATTCTACACCGCCTCTAAATTCGATCGAGAAGCGCACCAACATGACCGCTCCGCCGCTTATCCTGACACTCGATATGCACGGTGTGCCGCATCGCTGGGTCACTTGGCAGCATGCCTGCTTCTATTACGCCAAGAACCAGGTCGCCTGGGCCATCGGCGACGCCAACTTCACATTTCGCGGCGGCATGAACCGCTGCACCGGCGAGCGTTCCTGGATCACCACCAACAGCATCATTGCCATCAAGGGCAAGGCGCTCGCCTCGAAAAGCCTGTTCCAGGTGCCGCCGCTCGACAATCGCGAGCTCTTCCATCGCGATCGGCACATCTGCGCCTATTGCGGCAACGAGTTCTCCACCCAGCGCCTCACGCGCGACCACGTCGTACCGGTCTCGCAGGGCGGCGACGATATCTGGATGAACGTCGTCACGGCCTGCCGCAGCTGCAACCAGCACAAGAGCGGACGCACCCCGGAACAGGCCGAGATGCAGTTGCTGTATGCCCCATACGTGCCGAACAAGGCCGAATACCTGATCCTCTGCAACCGCCAGATTCTCCACGACCAGATGGATTTCCTTGCGCGCCACGTGCCGCAGCACAGCCGGACCAAACGGCGCAAAGTCAGTTCAGAGACCCGGTAGAATCGGCTGATGCCAGCCGATGCAAAACCTGCGGTATTTCACCGCGCGATATTGCCAACCTCGTTGTCAAACTCGTTGTCAACTGCGTTGCCAAACCCGCCACCCCTCCTGACCGCTTACCGCAAGCACTGGGCGCATCGCTTCGGCATCGCCCCCTTCCTGCCGATGACGCGCGACGAGATGGAAGCGCTCGGCTGGGACGAGTGCGACATCATCCTCGTCACCGGCGATGCCTATATCGACCATCCCAGCTTCGGCATGGCCCTGGTCGGCCGCTTGCTCGAAGCACAGGGCTTTCGCGTCGGCATCATCAGCCAGCCCGACTGGCATTCGGCCGCCGCCTTCAAGACGCTCGGCCAGCCCAAACTGTTCTTCGGCGTCACCGCCGGCAACATGGACTCGATGGTCAACCGCTACACTTCCGACCGCAAGATCCGCTCCGACGACGCCTATACCCCCGACGCCCAACCCGACAAGCGACCCGACCGCGCCGTCATCGTCTATGCGCAGCGCTGCCGCGAAGCCTATCCCGACGGCCACATTGTCATTGGCGGCATCGAAGCCAGCCTGCGCCGCATCGCCCACTACGATTACTGGTCGGACAAGGTGCGGCGTTCCATCCTGCCCGATGCCAAGGCCGATCTGCTGCTGTTCGGCAATGCCGAGCGCGCCCTCGTGGAACTCTCGCACCGCCTGGCGAAAGGCGAGGCCATTGCAACGATCCGCGATCTGCGCGGCACGGCCTTCATGGCCGCAAAGGGATGGCAGCCGGAGGATGGCTGGCACGAAATTGACATGACCACGCCGGATGCCGCAACCATGCCAGTGCGCGGCGAGCGCCAGCGGACCCTGTTGCGTTTGCCATCCTATGAGCAGGTTTGCGCCGACGATTTGTGTTACGCCCATGCCTCGCGCACTTTCCATCTCGAATCGAATCCAGGCAATGCGCGCTGCCTGGTCCAGGCGCACGGCGACCGCGACCTGTGGCTGAACCCGCCGCCGCTACCGCTGAGCACACCGGAAATGGATCACGTGTATGGCCTGCCCTACGCCCGCGCGCCGCATCCGGCCTACGGCGCAGCACGCATCCCGGCCTGGGAAATGATCCGGCACTCGGTGAACATCATGCGCGGTTGTTTCGGCGGATGCACTTTCTGCTCCATCACCGAACACGAAGGCCGCATCATCCAGAGCCGCTCGGAAGCCTCCATCCTGCAGGAGATCGGGGCCATCCGCGACAAGACGCCGGGCTTCAGCGGCATCATCTCCGACCTCGGCGGACCGACCGCCAACATGTACCGCCTGGCCTGCAAGGACCCGGCCATCGAGTCCTCCTGCCGCCGCCTGTCCTGCGTCTTTCCCGGCATCTGCGAGAACCTCGGCACCGACCATGCGCCGCTGGTCGCGCTGTATCGCAAGGCGCGCGCCCTGCCCGGCATCAAGAAGGTCCTGATCGGCTCGGGCGTGCGCTACGACCTCGCGCTGCGCTCGCCCGAATACGTCAAGGAACTCGTCACCCATCACGTCGGCGGCTATCTCAAGATCGCGCCGGAACACCTCGAGCCGGGTCCGCTGGCGATGATGATGAAACCGGGCATCGCCAGCTATGACAAATTCAAGGAGCTGTTTGAAAAATATTCGCGCGAAGCCGGCAAGGAGCAGTACCTGATCCCCTACTTCATCGCCGCGCATCCGGGCACCACCGACAGCGACATGCTCAACCTGGCGCTGTGGCTCAAGCGCAATAAGTTCCGCCTCGACCAGGTGCAGACTTTTCTGCCGACGCCGCTGGCGCTGGCGACGGCCATGTACCACACCGGCCGGAATCCGCTGCGCCGGATCGGCGCCACCGCGGAACCGGTGTATATCGTCCGCGGCGGCCGCCAGCGACGCATCCAGAAAGCTTTCCTGCGCTATCACGATCCGCAGAACTGGCCGCTGCTGCGCGAAGCCTTGCGGCATATGGGCCGCGCGAATCTGATCGGCAATGGCCCGCAGCATCTGATCCCGGCTTACCAACCGGCACAGGGGGCTGCCGACCAACCATCGCGCTCGCGCTCAAAACACCTCCCGAAGCGAAGGTTCTAAAATGATGGCCAGCGCTTTTAATTGCGCCCCATCCCCTGTCTCGGATAAAGGCGAACGATCATGAAAATCATCATCGTCGATGACAACCTGGCAATGCGCAAAGTCTTGACGGCCTTGTTCGAAGGCAACGGGCATCAGGTGCTGGCTGCGCTTGAAGACGGCGCCACGCTTTCAGAGTCGGTCAAGCAGTACGCACCCGAACTGGTTTGTCTCGATTACAACTTGCCCGGCCGGAATGGACTTGAGCTTCTTGCCGAGTTGCATGCTTCGTCACCGGAAATCAGCGTGGTGATGTTGACCGGATCAGGCGATCCAACGCTCGTTGGTAAGGCGGCCGATGCCGGTGCAGCAGGCTTTTTGCACAAGCCATTTTCGCAGCCGCAAATACTCGAAGAGATCAGGCATGTCGAGGAAACCCGCCGGGTAACCGCCAAGACCGACAGCGGCGACGGCAAGTTCGATCTGCGCGTGCCGGAGCAGTCCGCGAAAAGAACCGCGGTAATCGTTGATGACAGCGGCGCAATACGCCTGCTGCTGAAGGGCATCCTGGAAGACATCGGACTCACGGTTCTGCAAACCGTCAGCAGCGGCCATGAAGGCATCGAGGCCGCGAAAAAACATCACCCGGAAATCGTGACCCTGGACGTAGATATGCCAGGCATGTCGGGACTGGATGCGTTACCGTTGATCCGGGACGCCAGCCCGCAGAGCAAAATCGTGATGGTCACCGGCAATGCCGACAAGGCATTGATCCAGAAGGCCGTCGCCGGCGGCGCCAAGGGCTATTTCTTGAAGCCGCTGCGCCCGGCGCACGTTGAAGCATTCATGAAGAAACTTCTGGCCTAATACCAATACCCCAGATACAAATATTGGCACTAGGCCTGCCAACGACACCTCGCAGGCAGGCCGAAGCGTCCGGGGCCGTGCTTACCGGCCGCCTTGCGCCATCTGGTAAGCTGCTTCAGCCGATGCGCCATTTGCGATGAGGACGATCTGTCGCGCCATCGATTGATCCTCTTCCAGGATATGCGAACTCAACCATGAGGATAAATAGTCGCCAATCGCTTCAGCGGGTCTTTTCAGGGTATGCCGGGAGTCCCACATCTGGCCGACCTGGTCGATGAACTGACTGTGCTGGCGTTGATGGTGCTCGATGTGGCGCCGGTCGACACCGCGCTCCTCCATCAGGCTCTCTTCTTCATCGAAATGGTAGCTGGCATATTCACCCAGTTCCCCAAGGATGGCGTCGATGGCGGCTTCGTCGTCCTTGCTTTCAGTCACCAGATTCACGATGCGGTTGACCAGTTCAACAAGGCGGAGATGTTGCTCGTCGACCTCCCCGATGCCAGTTTCAAATCGCTGATTCCAGACGAAAGTTTGCATATTTTTCTCTTCAGGGAGGCTGCGGAATCGACACGTTACTGCAATAACAGAAAATCTCTGCACCAGGCTTACACCATTTTGCACTCAAGGGAATACTTTTGTCGAATCACTTCAGCCTCCGCCAGATTTGCGGCAAGAGGGTATAATTGCGCTTCATGAGTCGCTATCGACTGGCGCTGGCGCCGGTAATGGCATTGTTTGAAATTCTCAGTTTCCACAACGGTAACCCATGGCTGATACCCTCTTCTGCTACCACTGCCGGCTGCATCATCCAAAAGAGGAAATGCGCCAAATCGAAACCAAGGGCGGCAAGCGCTGGCGCTGCATCAAAAGCATCGAGGCCACCAAGCAAGGCCGCGAAGCGCGCGAAGCTTTTGGTCGGCAAATGTCGGCCATCAACAAGGCCGAAGCCGAGAGCAAGGCGCGCATGGTGCTGAATATCGACAAGTAAGCACACCACGCCTTTCGGCGTGGCGGTGTCGATTTCCCGGGCAGTTCAGATCTTGCGCAAATCCTGCCGCGACAGCGGCAGCGAACGAACGCGCTTGCCCGTCGCAGCGAATATCGCATTGCAGACCGCGGGTACCAGCGGCAGGATGCCCGGTTCGCCATGGCCGCCCCAGAAACCGCCGGTATTGGCGAACACCACTTCAACCTTGGGCATCTCGCTCATGCCCAGGAGCGGGAAATCATGGAAGTTGGATTCCACGATGCGCCCGTCCTTCACCGTGTTCTGCTGGTAGAGCATGCTGCTCAGGCCGAACGCCACGTTGCTCTCGGCCTGCGCCCGACAGGTATCCGGATTGACCACATAACCCGAGTCGATCGCCAGCACGATACGTAACACTTTAGGTTCCCCTTTCGCGCTTACCGACACCTCGGCGACGATGGCGGCATAGCTGCCGAAACCCTCGACCACCGCCAGGCCGCGATGCACGCCCGCGGGTAACGGACTGCGCCACGCTGCCGCCTGCGCCGCCGCTTCCAGCACCAGGCGATTCTTGTCATTGGCGGCAAGCAGCGCCAGGCGATAGTCGAGCGGATCCTGTCCCGCGGCATGCGCCAGTTCATCGATGAAGCATTCGCGATAGAAACCGTTCTGCTGGCCGGGCGCACGCCAGAAGCCGACCGGCACGTGGCCGTTGCGCTGGGCGTAGTCCACCTGTTGATGGGGAATCTGGTAAGGCATGTCGCTGAAAATGCGCACGGCGGTGAAATCGATGCCGTTTTTCATCGCCCCGGGCATCAGCACGGCGAGGATAGAGGGGCAGGCGATGCGCGAATGCAGCGCCAGCAGTTTGCCGTTGGCGTCCAGCGCGGCCTTCAGGCGCACCAGACTGGCCGGCCGATAGAAGCCGTGCTGCATGTCCTCTTCGCGCGACCACATGAGTTTCACCGGCACGCCCGGCATCGTCCTGGCGATCGCCACACCCTGCCGCACGAAATCCTGCGGACCGCCGCGCCGGCCGAAGCCGCCGCCCAGCATCATCTTATGCACTTCGACCTTTTCCGGCGGCAATCCGGCCACTTCGGCCGCGGCGAGCAGGGAAGCTTCGCCGTCCTGGGTCGAAGTCCACACTTCGAGAAAACCATCCGGCTTGAACCACACCGTGCAGGTCTGCGGTTCCATGGTGGCATGATTGAGATAGGGCGACTGGTACTCGGCTTCGATGACTTTCGCCGCAGCGGTGAAGGCAGCATCCACGTCGCCCAGCTTGCGTGGCTGGGGCAGATCCTTGGCCTCGAGTCCGGCACGCAGCATGGCGGCGATCGTCGCGTCGCTGGCCTTGCCGTACTCGCCGGCATCCCACTCGACCTTGAGCTTCCGTAAAGCCTGCTGCGCGCGCCACCAGCTGTCCGCAATGACGGCGACATAGCCCGGTTCGCTCACGATTTTTTTGACGCCGCGCATTTTCTCCGCAACGCTCGCATCCATGTTCTGCACCTTGCCGCCGAACACAGGGCACTGCGCGATGGCGGCGTGCAGCATGCCGGGCAGGGCGACGTCGACGCCAAACACCGGCTTGCCGCGTACCTTGTCCGGGATGTCGAGACGGTGCAGGGACTTGCCGGCGATCTTCCAGTCCTTGGCATCCTTGAGCCTGACTTCCTTGGGCGGCTGCAGCTTGGCGGCAGCGGCCGCCACCTGCCCGTAGCTCAGCTGGCGCCCGCTCGGCGCATGGGTGATCACGCCGCGCTCCACCGTGCATTCCGCAAGCGGCACCTGCCAGCGCAGCGCCGCCGCTTCGAGCAGCATGGCACGCGCGCTGGCGCCCGCCTTGCGCACATAGTCCTGCGAACTGCGCACCCCCTGGCTGCCGCCCGTAGACATCGAACCCCAGATGCGCTTGCGCCGGATATGCTCGTTGGGTGATGCGAATTCCGCGCTCACCTTGGCCCAATCGCACTCGAGTTCCTCGGCGACCAGTTGCGCCAGTGCGGTGAAAGTGCCCTGCCCCATTTCCGAGCGGGCGATGCGCACCGCCACCCGGTCATCGGGATGAATCACCACCCAGGCATTGACTTCCGTGACGACGACGCTTTTTGCGGCATGAAATGCCTTGGCCGCCTGAGCCACCTGTGCCGCCTGTGCCACGAATGGAAAACAGAATTCGAGCATCAAGCCGCCACCCATTGCGGCGGAAACCTTGAGGAATTCGCGACGATTCACTTTGAGCGTCATGATTGTCCTCCTCAGGCTTTCTTGGCGGCAGCCGGTTTCGCAGCCTTCACAGCACTGGCCGCAGCATGAATCGCCTGCTTGACCCGGAGATAAGTTCCGCAGCGGCACAGGTTGGTCATGGCCGCGTCGATATCCGCGTCGGTGGGCTGCGGATTCTTTTCGAGCAGCACTGCAGCAGACATGATCATGCCCGGCTGGCAGTAGCCGCATTGCGGCACTTCGTGCTCGATCCAGGCCTCCTGGATGCGATGCAGGCCATCCTTGGACAAGCCCTCGATGGTGACGATGCGTTTGCCGGCCGCAGCCGACACCGGCAGCGTGCAGGAACGCACCGCCTTGCCGTCGAGATGCACCGTGCATGCGCCGCACAGCCCCTCCCCGCAGCCGTACTTGGTGCCGGGAAGATTCAGGTGATCGCGCAGCACCCAGAGCAGCGGCATCTCCGGCTCGACATCGACTTGATGGTTGCGTCCATTCACATTGAGCTTGAGCATGCCAGCGTCCTCCGGCGGGGGTGTCATGAATGCTCAAATATTAGTCGACCGATGCCTGAATAGGAAGGCAGAAACGGTCGCGCAGGCCGGAACTGCGCGCCGCAGGGCAGCGCGTTAACTTACCCGGGCATCTTTCGGAACCGCCACCAGCGAGCTCTGCACCAGCGACCAGACCTTCTCCCAGTCGGGCTTCTGGGTCTGGTACTGCGGAACCGTGGTGTAGCCGCGCAGCGCGAAGGCGGTCTTGCCGGTATCGCGCAGCTTGGGGAAGGGCATGACTTCGCCGGCGCCATTGAGAATCGCGACCACATGGCGCGGGGCCGCATTGCCCGTGGCGAAACCCGTCACCACTGCGGTTTCGCGGCTCGCCAGGCGCACCAGGGTGCCGGGCGGATAATTGCCGAGACGGCGCCGCAGCGCGGCCAGTACCATGGTGTCGAGGCGCATGCGCTCGCGCGACTGGAGTTCCTGCATGGCATGGTGGGGATAGCGCGCAGTGCGGGTCGGCCGCGGCGTCACCAGGGCGCACCAGAGATCGGCCGCCTTGATCACGCGCGCCTCGACGCAGATGTCCTTGCCCGACAGCCCGAACGGATAGCCGGTACCGTCCATAGCCTCATGGTGCTGCTCGACCGCATCCATCCATTGCAGATCGACGCCTGGCGAGTGGGAGAGCAATTCGACCGCCAGCAGCGGATGCCGCGCGATGTTGATGCGCTGCGCCAGAGTGAGCGTGGCGGAGGTATGCGCCAGCGTGTCATGAAGCTGGAATGACGACAGATTCATTGCCAGTGCCGCCCTGACCACCGTGAGCTGCTCCTTGTGGCTCAGGTCCATGGCCTGCGCCGCCAGCGTCGCCACCACCGCGACGTGGAAGTCATGGGCAATCGCCGGGCTGCGCAAGTCGAGGCGGCCGGCCATGCCCAGGCAGATTTCCGGATGGGTGCTGACCAGGTCGACGATCTTGAGCGCCAGATCCCGCACGAACAGCACATCGTCGAGCTCGCAGCGCCAGCCGGCCATGATCTGGTCGAAACGCTTGCCCAGATGTTCGAGCTGCCGGAGCAGGGAAGAGGCGCTCGGCTGATAGTCGGGATGACTGGAGGAAACCCGCAGCGCCGGATCGCCCGGGCCACCGCTCGGGGTCGGGCTTGCCGCTGGAGAGTAGGAGGATTCCATTCCTGACGAAAAGCAAGAACCCCGCCAGCCGTTTTATGGCAAGAATTCGCCCAGAAGCAGGTGTTGCGGTGGAACTTTATTGCCAGTTCAGGACGCCGAACGGCAAGATCTGCCGTCTGTTACGTTCCCAGACTTTCTATCTCTGGACAGACATCGCAAACGGAGCGCGGACGATGTCTGGCATTCCGGTCACTACCGCGCAGTACCTGTGCCACTCACCAGAGCCAGCGCCTCATCCTCCAGCTTGTGCCGGCGGTCGCGGGCCAGTTGCCGCAGGTGCTCCAGCGCGGTCTCCTGATCGAACCCTTCGCTCTTCATGAGCATGCCCACCGCGGTGGCAATAGTGCGATTGTTCTGCAACGCGCCCTGCAGCCCGTCGATGTCCTGTGCGCGGGCCAGTGCCGTGCGCAACGTGGGCAGGATCTCCTTGAGCTTGAGCGGCTTGACCAGATAGCCCAGCGCGCCCTCTGCCACGGCGCGTTTGACGTAGTTCTCGTCGTTATAGGCGGAGAAGAACATGAAGGGTACCTTGGTTTCGCGACGCAAGCGTCGCGCCAGTTCCAGGCCGTCGAGGCCCGGCATGCGGATGTCGAGCAACGCCAGGGCCGGCGACTCGGTCTGACACAGCGCCAGGGCCTTCAGTCCATCCCGGGCCTCGGTGACCTCGTAACCAGCTTCGCGCAGGCCTTTGCTGAGCGTGTACAACACTACTCGATCATCATCGGCTACCAGAATTTTTTCCATGATCAGCCGCCAGGCTCCTTTTTAGAAATCGCCACAACCGCAGGGGATGCCAATCTGAACCGGGCAAGCTGGTCCAGATCAGCCGATATCGCGCAATACCGCTCTCTTCAGGCCGCATGCCGCTTGGCGCAAAGCAAAGTCTCGAACTCGTCCGGCGGCAGGGGATGGGAGAAGAGAAACCCTTGCGCATAATCGCAACCGGCGTCGTGCAGCAAGACGCTCTGCTGGTCTGTCTCGACACCTTCTGCAACCACGCGCAATCCAAGCTTGTGAGCCATCGCGATGATGGCTTCACATAGCGCCATATTCTTTGTGTTGAGCGCCAGATGCTGAACAAAGGATCGGTCGATCTTCAGAAAGTCAATGTCGAACTGCTGCAGATAGGATAGAGAGGAGTAGCCGGTGCCAAAATCGTCGAGCGAAACCTGTATCCCTGCGTCGCGGAACTCGAGTAACAGGCCGGTAACCGCAGTACTGGTGTCGAGCAACAAGCCCTCAGTGATCTCCACCACGATACCTTGTCCGGGCAAGCCCAACTCCCGCATTAGTTCGCGCCATGCATGGCGCGATTCGTCGAGGTTGTGGAACTGAATCGGTGAATTATTGACGCTGATCTGGAATGCCGGATGAAAGGCCTTCCGCCAGCGCAAGACTTGCTGCGCTGCTTGGCGGAACACCCAGTTGCCGATATCGATGATCATGCCGGTGTCTTCGGCGATCGGGATGAATTCAGAAGGTCCGATCAGGCCGCGTTCGGGGTGGAGCCAGCGCACCAGGGCTTCTGCCTTATGCACCGCGCCGGTGGTCATTTCGACGATGGGCTGATAATGCACGCAGAACTGATTGGCCAGCAACGCCTGACGCAAATCGTTGGTCAGGCGCATCCGCTTCTGCGCGGCCTCCTGCATGGCAGGCGTGAAATAGCTGACGTTGTTGCGGCCGGAATCCTTGGTGGCATACATGGCCTGGTCGGCATTTTTCAGCAAGCCTTCAATATCCTTGGCATCCGTTGGGTAAAGCGTAATGCCGATGCTGGCCGAGACATAGGCAAGCTCGCTTTCCAGATAAAACGGTTCGGCCAGCTTGCCCAGTATGTTCTGGGCGACGCGCTCTATGCTGCTGGAATCGTCCACCCCGCCCAGGATGATGGTGAATTCATCTCCACCCATGCGGGCGACCGTATCCGTCTCGCGCACGCAGCCCAGCATGCGGCGCGTTGCATCCTTGAGCAGAATATCGCCCTTGGCATGCCCAAGGGTGTCGTTGACGTCCTTGAAGTGATCGAGATCGAGGAAAATCAGCGCCAGCGGCAATCCGTTGCGATCGGATTTCTTCATCTCCTGCGCCAGCCGGTCGAGGAACATGCGCCGATTGGGCAAGCCGGTCAGTGAATCGAAGTTCGCCTGCTGCCAGATCAGCTCATCCGATTCCTTCTTCTTGGTGATATCGGAAAACAGGGCGACATGCCGATAAATCGTGCCGTCCTTATTGGTAATGGTGTTGATGGTCAGCAGCTCTGCAAAAACCTCGCCGTTCTTGCGGCGGTTCCAGATCTCGCCGCGCCAGTGGCCGGTGGTGTTGATGGCATGCCACATGGCCTGGTAGAAAGCTTCGCCATGGCGGCCGGATTTGAGAATGTTCGGGGTCTTGCCGATCACCTCATCCGGCTGGTAACCGGTCAGTTCGGTGAACGACGGATTCACGGTAATGATGGTGCCATCGGCATCGGAGACCATCATCGCTTCGCTGCTGTTCTGGTACACCAGGGAAGCAAGTTGCAGGGATTCCTCCGCCTGCTTGCGCGCCGTGATGTCCAGATTGTTGCCCAGATAGCCGGTTACCATGCCATTTTCATTGCGCAGAGCCGCGGTAGTCCCATTCACCCAAAGCACCGCTCCGTCCGGCCTGAGCACGCGGTAGTCCATCGTCCATTGACTATCCGGAACCACGGCGCCGCACCAGATGGCCTTGAGCGCATCCCTGTCAGCGGGATGAATTGGCTGCAACCATCCTTGGCCAAGGGCCTGCTCGGCAGACAAATCCAGCATCTCGCACCAGCGGCTGTTGGCGAAGACGCAATTGCCCGCGCAGTCGATCTGGAAGATGCCGGTCGGCGCATGCATGGTCAGTTCCCGAAAGCGCGCCTCGCTTTCCCTGAGTTGGGCAACCCGCTCCCGGATTTTCGATTCCAGTTGCTGCTGGTGCGTTTCCAATTCGCGGCGCTGCCGGTACAACTCGCAGAACACTTTGACTTTGCTTTGCAGGACATGCGGCTCGAACGGCTTGATCAGGTAATCCACCGCACCCAGCTCATAGCCCTTGAATTGCAGCTGTGCGTCTCTCATCCCGGCAGTGACGAAAATAATCGGCAGGTGCCGCGTCTTGGGGTTGGCGCGCATCAGCTCCGCTGTCTCGAAACCGTCCATATCCGGCATCTGCACGTCGAGCAAGACCAAGGCGAAATCCCGCTTCAGGGTGAGTTTCAGCGCAGCGTTTCCCGAGGTGACCTTGACCAGTTCGCAGTCCGGGTTTTCCAGCACGGCCTCCAGCGCCACCAGATTCTCCGGATGATCGTCCACCAGCAGCAGGGAGACTTTGTCAGGCATCGGCGAGTTTCTTCAGCACGGCCACGATTCCATCCAGCGGCGCCACATAATCCACAGCAGTCGCTGCCAGCGCCGCCAGCGGCATTTGCGGGGCGGCGGCATCTGCCGGATTCTGCACGATAGCGATTCCGCCGTTTTGTTTGATAGTCTTCAAGCCTTGACTTCCGTCGAAATTCGCTCCGGTGAGAACCACGCCGATCAGCGCCGAACTGTAAACTGCAGAGGCCGATTCAAACAGCACATCAATCGAGGGGCGGGCATAACTCACCGGGGGATCAGCTGAAAGCGCCAGGATGCCATCGCTTTCCACCAGCAAGTGATAGTTGGCGGGCGCCAGATAAGCCGTCCCCGCGCAGATTCTATCCTGTTCGTCGGCTTCCTTGACGCGGATCTCGCAGAGTTCGTCGAGCAGTCTTGCCAAACCGTCTCCCGCATCGGAACTGATGTGCTGCACCACCAGCAGGGGTAACGGAAATTCTGCGGGCAGCTGACCCAGAATTATTTTGAGCGCCTGCATGCCGCCGCTGGATACGCCGATCACGATCAGCTGAAATTTAGGCCGTGGCATAACACTTTCTGTAGATCCGCGTCCTGGGTACCATTTCCTCGTAACGCTCGCTCCATTTCTTTCGTTCCATTCCCTCCTTGAGGCCGAGGCACAGAAAGCCTCCCGGCATCAGGCTATGGTCGAACAGGCTGAGACAGCGCTCCTTGAGGATGGGCTTGAAATAAATCATTACATTGCGGCACAGGATCAGGTGCATTTCCCCGAACGCGGCATCGACGGCCAGATTGTGCTGGGAAAACACGATGTTCTTCTTGAGCGACGCGGACAGGATGGCGTGATCGTAGCGCGCGGTGTAGTAGTCGGCAAAGGAGGCGGTGCCGCCGCTTTTCTGATAATTCTGGGTGAACTTTTGCATGACATTGATGGGCAGCACACCCTCCGCGGCTTTTTGCAGCACCTCTTCGTCAATATCCGTGGCATAGAGCCGGTAGCGGCCAGCCAGCCCCTCCTCATTCAGCAGAATCGCCATGGAATAGGCTTCTTCGCCTGTGGCGCAGCCTGCATGCCAGATTTTCAGGAAGGGATAGGTCTTGAGAAAGGGCACCACCTGCTCGCGCAGCGCCAGAAAAAAAGCCGGATCGCGAAACATCTCGGTTACATTGATCGTAATGCCCTGGAGCAGCGAGAGAAAAGTGTCGGGATCACGCAGCAGGCAGGATTGCGCCTGGGAAAAAGTGTCGAACTCCGACTCGGCCAGCCAATGCGCCAACCTGCGCTTGATCGAAGCGGCAGCATATTCCCGGAAATCGTAGCCATAGATCTGCTGAATGCCTGTCAGCAGGAGCCCGATTTCCACGTCCTCCAGTTCCGCTGATTTCACTGTTGGTAAACCCATACGCGGATCAACGAGAGCAGCTTATCCACTTCGATCGGCTTGGCGATATAGTCGCTGGCGCCTGCCGCCATGCATTTTTCCTGGTCGCCCTTGAGGGCCTTGGCGGTCATGGCGATGATCGGAAGCCGGGCGAACTGCTGATTCTTGCGGATTTCCCGTATGGCTGCATAGCCGTCCATCTCCGGCATCATGATGTCCATCAGCACGATGCTCACGTCGGGGTTCTCCTGCAGCCGGGCAATGGCCTCCTTGCCATTTTCGGCCTCGATCACCGCCATGTTCTTTTCCGCCAGCGCGCTGGTCAGAGAAAAGACATTGCGCATGTCGTCATCGACCAGCAGCACCTTCTTCCCCTCGAGTTGCGCTTCTTTGTCGATGACACTGCGGATCATGCGCTGCTTGCTGGGGTGCAGGTTGCTCTCCACCAGATGGAGGAACAGGGAGACTTCATTAAGCAGGCGTTCGGGGCTTTTCGTGCCCTTGATGATGATGCTTTCGGCAAAGCGCCGCAGTTTGCGCTCGTCCTCGTAGCTCAATTCCCGTCCGGAGTGGACAATTACGGGAATCCGCCGGGCTCCCTCCATCTGCTGGATGTGTTCGAGCAGATCGAAGCCGGACATGTCGGCCAGACCCAGGTCCAGGATAATGCAGTCGAATGCCCGCGCGGTAAGCAGTTCGATGGCATCGCCGCCTTTCGCTGCCACGGTGATTTCCACATCGCCCTCCTGCAGCAAGGCGACCATGCTCTTGGCCTCGTCGGAATTGTCCTCGACGATGAGCAATTTCTTCGGGGACTTTGCCAACGCACCTTCGATGGACTGCAGTACCTGACTCAGCTGCTCCATGCTGACCGGCTTGGTAGTAAAACCGATGGCGCCCATGCTTAACGCCTTCTGCCGGTCTTCCAGGCAAGTCAGGAAATGCACCGGAATGTGGCGCGTGACAGGATTCTCCTTGAGCAGGCGCATCACGTTCCAGCCATCGATACGCGGCAGCATCACGTCAAGGATGATGGCACTGGGCGAATAGCGACTGGCCATGGCCAGGCCGGCTTCGCCGTCCCCGGCCAGCAGAGGGGAAAACCCCCTCTCCCTGATCATGCCCAGGAGGATATTGGCGAAGCCGGGATCGTCTTCGATAATCAGAATGCATTGATCGCCAGGCTGCACCTGTTCGCCGGCGTCCGGCGAAGCTGCCGTAACAGGGGGGATGCCAGGATTGGGTCTGGCTGGAGTACGAGGTGCCGTGGCCGGCTGGTACTCTCCCGGTTGGGCCTTGTCGCTAGTCGGAGCTTCTGCCGCCAGCACTGGCAAATACAGGGTAAACACGCTGCCCTGGCCTTCCTCGCTGCTGATGCGGATGTCGCCGCCCATTTTGCGCGCCAGTTGCAGGGAGATGGAGAGTCCCAGTCCGGTTCCGCCATATTTGCGGCTGATCGAACCGTCTGCCTGCTGGAACGCATCGAATACCAGCTGTTGTTTGGCAGCGGAAATGCCAATACCGGTGTCTGCCACAACAAAGGCCAGCGCAGAAGACGGCAAGGGATTCTCCTGGTCGCCGGGGAGTGCGGCACGCAGGCTGATCTGCCCCTTTTCGGTAAACTTCAGGGCATTGGCCAGCAGGTTTTTCAAGATCTGCTGGACGCGCTGCTCATCGCCCTGAAACAGCTGCGGCGCAGAGGGTTCGGTCTCAACCCTGAAGGTCAGCCCCTTTTGCTCAGCCATGAACGCGAACTGGGCACGCAGGGAAGCGCACAAATCAGCAGTGTTGATCTCGGCAATTTGGAAACGCAACTGCCCGGCCTCGACTTTCGACAAGTCGAGAATGTCATTGATCAGATTGAGCAGATCCTTGCCCGAGCTGTTGATGGTGGTCGCGTATTCCACCTGCTTGCCGCTCAGATTGCCGTCCTTGTTTTGCATCAGCAGGCCCGAAAGTATCATCAGGCTGTTGAGTGGCGTGCGCAGTTCGTGCGACATGTTGGCGAGAAACTCGGACTTGTAGGTGCTGACCCGCTCAAGCTCCACAGCCTTTTGTCGCAACCTGTCACTGGCGGCCTCGATCTCCAGGTTCTTGGCGCGGATACTCTCGCGTTGCTGCTCGAGCAATTGCGCGCGCTCTTCCAGTTCCTCGTTGCTTTGCTGGAGTTCTTCCTGCTGCACGCGCAGTTCCTCGGCCTGGGACTGCGTTTCATCAAGCAGTTCGGCCATGCGCTGGTGCGAGAGGTTCGCGTCGAGTCCGATGGCAATGGTTTCCCTGGCAATATCGAGAAATCTCAATTCGATTTCGTTGAATGCATCGAAGGTTCCCATCTCGATCACGCCGACCAGCCGGTTGCCATGCAGCAAGGGAATCGCCGTAATCAGCTTGGGCTGCGCGGCGCCCAGGGCGGAGCCGATCTGCAAATAATCTGAAGGCACATCCTCGAGGCAGATAATTTTCTGCTCCCGTGCAGCCTGGCCGAGCAGACCTTCGCCAAGGCGAAACTGGTCGCCAAGCTTGCGCTCGGGCGAACACTTGGTCAGCGCGTAAGTTGCTGCGAGGCGCAGTTGAATGCTGCTATCGTCGAACAGATAAAGTGCGCCCACGCCGCCCTTGAGGTAATCCATGAGGAAAATCAGCACCCGGTCCGCCATTTCGGCAGTGCTCTGCCCTTCGCGCAACAAGGCATACAGTTCGTTGCGCCCGCTCTTCAGCCAGTCGCGATCTCGCTCCTTGCTGCGCGCCAGGCGCAACGACAGGGTCATTTTCTGAAACGCCTCATCCAGGACGCATTGCACCTCGCTGAGCTTGACCGCGACACCGATCAGCACGCCGATCTCATCCTTGGACAAATGCTCCTGGTCGACTTGCAGCGGTTCCGACAGGGTGATTTCCTGGCTCAGGTCTCCGGCGCTGATGGCTTCAGCCGTGCGTATTTTTTCGCTGCTGCCTTCGATCAAACTCTGAATTTCTGTAGTCGCGAGTTTCAGCGACATCCTGATGCTGCGCGTAATCAACAGGGCCACCGCGATACCGCTGGCCATAATCAGGATCAGCATCATGGCGGTTAATTCAAGCGCCCGATCCTTTTCATGCTCCGCGGCTTGTTTGAAGGTGGCCGCCTTGCTGATGGCAAAACTCGAGACGTCATTGACTTCTTTCAGCAAATTCTCCAGCAAGGGAACATTGCGTCCGTAGTTCAGGGCGCTCGCCTCGGCTTGCCGCCCATTCCTGGTCAGCGTGACGACTTCGTCACGGGCGGTGCGCCATTCTGCCAAAGCTTGGCGAATTTGATCGATTTCCTGCCGGGCGCCTAAAAATCTTTCGTTCACGAGTTCCAGATTGTCATCGGTATGACGCTTCTGGATCAGCAACTTCTCTTGCAAACGTTCCGCCTGGGCGGGACTGGCATTGTTTAGCAAGCGCGTAATGTCCTGCTGCTCGGAGAGAACATCGGCGCGGATGTCCAGAATGGTTGTGGATACCGTGAACGGGTGCAGAAATATATCTGTCGTCAGACCGGATAGATGAACAATGCTGCGAACCCCGAGCAACCCCAGAACCAGTGCGCCCAGCAGGATCAGGGTGAAACCAAGCAGCAGCCGATTCATAATTCTCATTCTTGTCAGCATTGTCGTTATTCCGCCCAGTTCATGACATTCGCGTAGCAGTTGGTTTTCGTTTAACCCAGCTTGTTTTCCACCACCCACACCGCCGCCTCGACCCGGGAACGGAAATTGAGTTTGCGCAGCAGGTGCTTGACATGCACTTTCACGGTGCCCTCGGTGATATCCAGGTCGCGCGCGATCAGCTTGTTGCTCTTGCCGCCCGCCAGGCTGCGCAGGATCTGCATCTCCCGCTCGGTGAGATCTTTGACGTTGCGGTTCTTGGCGGTCGCCTCCTCGCGCAGCGCGGTCGCCAGGCGTCCGGCCAGTCCCGAGGCGATCACGGTGCTGCCGAAGACCGCCTCCTTGATATGGGCGAGCAGCTCCTCGGGCTCCATGTCCTTGAGCAGGTAGCCATCGGCGCCGGCGCGGATGGTGCCGATCAGGTCGTCGGAAGTATCCGATACGGTGAGGACCACCACGCGGATATCCGGATTGCGCTGCTTGATTGCCTCGAGCGCCTTCAAGCCGCCCATGCCCTTCATGTTGAGATCGAGCAGCACCAGATCGGGCTCATGCTGCGCCACCAGTTGCACGCCCTCTTCGCCGCTCGAAGCCTCGGCAACCACGGTCAGGGCGGGTTCGAGGTCGAGCAGCTGATGCACGCCCTTGCGGAACAGCGGGTGATCGTCGATGATCACGACGGAATTGGTTTTGCTCATGTGCCACCCATAGTGGTCAGCAGCTCAGCGGCGCTGCTGTCTTGCAGAATCATCTTCGGCTGAAAGCGCAGCTCGACGCGCGTGCCGACCGGCAGTGCGCTCACCGACAGGCAGCCGCCCAGGCTTTCGGCGCGGTCGCGCATGATGCTGATGCCATAGTGATGCAGCCCCGCCCCACCCGGTTTGAGGCCAGCGCCATGGTCCTCGATGGTGATGCACAGTGTGCTCACATCGGCGCGCGCCAGGGTGACCCATGCCTGCGGGGTCTGGGCATGATGTTCGACGTTGGACAGCGCTTCGCGAATGATCTGCAGCACATGCAATTGTTCGTTGGCGGACAGCTCGATTCCTGCCAGGGTATTGTTGATCTCGATGCCGGGCAGGCCGCGCTGCCGGAACTCCTCCACCACGTCGCTCAAGGCCTGATCCAGCCCCTTGCCGTCGAAGCGCAACCGGAACGTGGTGAGCAGTTCGCGCAACTGGCGATAGGCGTTGTTCAGGCCGGTGCGCAATTCGTCCACCACACCATGCGTCTGCTGCGGCGCCTGTGCATCGAGCAACCGCGCCAGACGCGTCACCTGAATCTTCAGGTAGGACAATGACTGCGCCAGGGAATCGTGCAGCTCGCGGGCAATCACCGAGCGTTCCTCAAGCAGCGCCACCCGGTGTTCCTGCTGGTTGTGTTCCATGCTGGCCAGGGCGGCGCCAATCTGCCTGCCGATCGCCTCGAGCAATTCGATTTTCCAGGCGTCGACCTGCGTCCCCTGCGGCACCAACACCGGCATGGTACCGAAGTAATGCCCGGCATCCACCAGCGGCACATTGAGAATCTGGCTGCCGGGATGCGCCGGGTCGGGACGCAGGCGCGTCTCGGTCGAGGCCTGGCACTCGGCGCAATCCGTCGGCGAATTCTCGGGATGAAACCGCTGCGGGGCGTTGACCGCGATCGGGTAACCGTGCGTACGGTTGGGATTGAAAGCGCAAATCACCACCGTCGGCAGGCCGATTTCCGCCTCAATGCGCTGCAGCACCTGCTGCAAGCGTTGCGACGTGAGGGTCTTGCTCGACAGCAGGCGCGCGGTTTCGTAGAGCAGGGAGAGGGCGCGATTGCTGCGCTCGAGTTCCGCGGTTTTCTGTTTCACCTGTGCTTCGAGCGTGCCATACATGCGCGAGAGATCCTCGGCCATGTAGTTGAACGCCTCGGACAGTTCGGCAAATTCTCCGCCGCCGCCGACCGGCGCGCGTACCGAGAAATCGCCTTTGCGCACCTCGCGCGCAAACCGCAGCATGTTGGAAAGCGTGGCGTTGAGCTGTTCGTGCAGCATGAAGATCGCCACGAAAATCGTGATCAGCATCAAAAACAGCATGCCGCCCTGGATCAGCTTCAAGGTCGTGATCTGGCTCTCGAGCGCTTCGTCGAGGTGCTTCACGAACTCGTCGACGCGGCCGACAAAGCTGTGAATCCGCGCCAGGGCTTCGGGGGCTGCCTTGTCCTGGCCCGCGACCTGCAGCACCAGCGGCCGCAGTTGCTGGTTCCACTCGCCGCTGAGATTGGCGAAGAGGCTTTTGAGCGGGTTGCGCGGATTGGCCGAGATCGCCGCAACAATGCTGGGGTGATTGAGCCGCCGATCGAACTCGCGCACCGCCTGGCTCACCGCCTGCAGCCGAGCGGCCGGGGCGGCGCTGGTATCCGCCAGCGCCAGGGCCGTGGCATACGACTGCATGCGCAAGGAGCCGGCAATATTGATCGCACTGGCCTTGCCTGTCGAGTTCTCCGCAAACACCACCAGATTGACAAACGACACCGTGGCGGCAAACGCCAGAATCGCCATCGCGATCTCCAGCCGGCCGAGCACCGACTGGCGCGAGAAGATACGAATCATGCTGAGTTTCTCAAACGGGCGGGGCAATGGAAGTACCTCTTTGTTTCTGTGCAGGGTCCGATTCTAAACAATAATCCCCGACCCTGCCCCGATACCCATTAACCACGCGGCATTGAGCGTGGATGAGCGGATTTCCCTCTACCTCTTTGTGGGTAGCCGCCGCTTCCGGGCAACCATCCTGGCGTCTTGTATCTATTGGTCATGCTACCTAGACTGCGCCGCGAAAGTCCGTTCATGCTTGGCTTTGGGGGAACACAATGAAATTACTGATTTGCTATGACGGGTCTGATAAAGCAGACGCTGCGCTGGACAAATCCATCATGCTGTTCGCGCATCTGAAACCGGAGATCATCCTGGTCACCGTGGTCGAGGAGCCACTCGACGCCAGCAGCAATGTCGAAGATTCGTTCGAGCAATTGCGCAAAGACAGGGAAGCCGAACTCAGGAATGCGGCGCTCAAAATCACCGAACACGGCCTCGAGGCGGATGCCATCCTGGCGATTGGCGACCCGCGCAAGATGCTCGTCGAGGCTGTCAGGAAACGCGTACCGGACATCCTGGTGATCACCAGCCGGCCGCCCAAGGGGGGTGTCAGGTTCGGCAATGTCACCGTCAGCGTCAGTGATTACCTGCTGCACCACATCGACATCTGCCCCGTGCTGGTGATGCATTGATCGAGAAAGCCGGCGCGTTGTTGTCTTGACGC
The DNA here is from genome assembly GCA_016234745.1 of Betaproteobacteria bacterium. Lineage (GTDB taxonomy): Bacteria > Pseudomonadota > Gammaproteobacteria > Burkholderiales > Rhodocyclaceae > JACRAR01. The sequence goes on from JACRAR010000041.1 coordinate 33,130, forward strand.
GGCGCTGTCCACTACTCCCTTACAGAAAGAGATTTTCCAATGTCCAAATCAGATGAAAAAACCATGGGCTGGATGGACCTGTTCGCCTTCGGACGGCAGGAGATCATGGCGCTGCACAAGACATGGATCGCGTTCTTCATCACTTTTTATGTCTGGTTCAACATGGCGCCGCTCGCCTCGACGATCATGAAAGACACCGGCCTGACCCTGGATCAGCTCAAGATTCTGGCCATCTGCAACGTGGCGCTGACCGTCCCCATGCGCGTCGTGGTAGGCATGCTGTGCGACCGGATCGGACCGCGCCGGACCTTTTGCATCGTGATGTGGGCAATGGCCTTTCCCTGCATGTATTTCGCTTTTGCCTCCACTTATACGGAAATGCTGATCTCGCGCCTGATCCTGAGCGCGGTCGGAACCGGTTTCGTCGTCGGCATTGCGATGACCTCGCTCTGGTTCAAACCGCGCGACGCGGGCTTCTCCCAAGGCGTTGAGGCGGGTCTTGGCAACTGGGGTTCGTCGCTGGCTGCCATCACCATGCCGTTCCTGGCGCTCACCGTGCTGGACAGCTGGAGATGGGCAATCGCCTCCAGCGGCATCGTGATGTTTCTCTATGGCGTGTATTACTGGTTTGGCATCACCGACGGCCCCAAAGGCACGACCCGGCCTGTCTCCAGAAAGGCGCAGGCCATCGAAGTGTCAACCTGGGGCGATCTGATTCTGGCGATCATCTGGACCATCCCCATCTGGGGCGTGTTGTCGCTGCTGGTCAGGATGGTGACCAGCAAGGGTTATATCACCACCGATATGTCCTACCTCCTGTATGCCGTGATCGCGATCATGGTGGTGTACCAGGTCTTCAACCTGGTCAAGGTGAATGTGCCGATCCTGAAGAAGGGCGTGCCCGAAGACGACAAATACCGATTTACCCAGGTCGGCACGCTCAACGCCTCTTATGTCGTCACCTTCGGCGCCGAGCTGGCGGTGATTTCAATGCTGCCGATGTTCTTCCAGAAGACGTTCGAGATGACGCCGGTGATGGCCGGGCTGTTCGGTTCGATGTTCGCCGTGCTCAACTTCTTCTCGAGAGCGCTTGGCGGTTATGTGTCGGATCGGACACCGACGCGAAAGCTTGCCCACCTGATCTATCTTGCCGGCGTTACCGGCGGGTTCATCCTGATGAGCATGATTACGTCTCAATGGCCTTTGTTCCTGGCAGTGCTGGTGGTGTTCATCTGCGCCATGTTCGTCACCGGCGGCTGCGGCACGACCTTCGCCCTGATTCCTTTCGTCAAGCGGCGCATCACGGGCAATGTGGCGGGTTACGCGGGCGCCTACGGCAATGTCGGCGCCGTGGTCTACACCTCGGCCTACGTCACCCTGACCGACAGCCAGTTTTTCCTGATGATTGGCGCAAGCGCAGCGGCGGTATTCCTCTTCTGCCTGTTCTTCCTCAAGGAACCGGCGGGCGCATTTGCCAAGGAATACCACCTGTCGTCCGTCGATCGCGAAATGATGGCAGGCGGTGGGCATTGATCAGTCACGTATCTCAGCAGATGTAAAACTTTCAGAAAAAGGAAAACTTATTATGGCCAGATTACCTCGATGGGAACCGGAAGATCCGCAATTCTGGAAAGAGACCGGTAGTGCGATCGCGTGGCGAACCTGCGGCATCACCACCTTCTCCCTGATATTTTCGTTTGCCACCTGGTTCGTCATGAGCGCGGTGGTGGTGCGAATGCCCGCCATCGGGTTCAAGTTCACCACCATGGAATTGTTCTGGCTCGCCGCCATCCCGGGACTCGCCTCCGGCATCTTGCGGCTGATCCATGCCCAGTTCATTCCGGTGCTCGGCACCCGGCCCGTGGTGAGCATCTCGACCATCATCAAGGTGATTCCCATGGTCTGGCTGGGGTTCGCCATCCAGGACACCAGCACCTCTTGGACCACCTTCATGGTCATCGGCTTTTTGACGGGAATGGGCGGCGGCGACTTCTCCTCGTTCATGCCCTCCACCAGCATCTTCTTTCCGAAGCGGCTGCAGGGCGTCGCCATGGGCATCCAGGCCGGCCTGGGCAACTTCGGCGTCAGCATCGTCCAGTTCGTGGCGCCGTGGATCATCGGTTTTGCCGCACTGGGAGCCATAGTCGGCGGTCCGCAGCCGTTTACCAAGGTAGACGTGCTGAAGGACATCGCAGTCACCAAGAATGCCAGTGGCATCGTGACCGATGTGGTGGCCAAGCGGCCCGATCTGGCGGCTGCCACGGTCGTCACCAAGGATGGCGACGTGGTCAAGGATGTCGCCATCCAGGAAACCGCGACCACCAAGAACATGAAGGTGGATCTCAAGAAGAATGAAGCGGGTGCGGTCACTGACGTGGTGGTCAAGACCGTCATCAAGAAGGAAATCTGGCTGCAGAACGCTCTCTTCGTCTGGGTGCCGTTCCTCGTCGTCGCCTTTATTCTTTGCGCCATCTTCCTGCGCAGCGTGAATGTTCCGGCGCGCGGCTTCAAGGGACAGTTTGAAATTCTCAGCAGCAAAAACCGGGCGCGCACCCATACCTGGAATTGCACCGTCACCTATATCTGCTCATTCGGCTCATTTTCCGGTTTCGCCGGCGCCTTCCCGATGATGATCAAGACCATCTACGGCGGCTTTGACGGCGCGCCGGATCCATTGGCCTACGCCTATCTCGGTCCGCTCATCGGCGGCCTGGTGCGCGCGTTGACCGGCCCCATCTTCGACAAGTGGGGTGGCAGCAAAGGCATGCACTGGTGCACGCTGGGGCAAATCGCCGGCTGTCTGACGCTGGTGTTCGGCGGCTATCTCAAGCCGACCGGCCTCGACCAGTTCCAGGGCTTTGTCTGGATCATGCTGTTCATCTTCCTGATGTCGGGTACCAACAACGCGGCTACCTTCCGCCAGTATCCGATCGTGTTCGCCTACTCCCCGGCCAAGGGTGCGCAAATGCTCGGCTGGACCGGCGCCTGGGCAGCCTTCGGGCCCTTCATCTGGACCTCGCTGATCGGCGGATCGATCACCAATTACGGCAGCGCCATTCCGTTCTTCCTCGGTGTCTCGGTGTTCTACGCCTATTCTTTCTTCATCAACTGGTGGTACTACACCCGCCAAGGCGCCGAGCGCTTCGACTACGGCAACAGCGGCGGCACCTGGTGGGACAAGCTCAGCGCCGCCGAGAAGGAAGAGATGAAGCGGATCGACCTGAGCCACGCCCGCTGATCCTGCAAACGCACGGGAAGGTCTTGGCCTTCCCGTGCCGGAACTGCCATGAAAAATCCCGACCTCCTCGTCAATGCAATCGGCATCGTGTATGGGCTGCTGCTCATCTACGCCGCCTTTTTCGAAAGCAAATTCACCGAAGCACTGCGCATCGATGTGCTGTTCATGAAGGATGCCAGTCCGCGCACCCGGCCCGCGAATCTAATCGTCGGCGTGCTGGTGGCGGGCTACGCTACCTACGCACTACTACCCAAGTAACAAGGCCCGCTTTTCCGGAAGGAGCGCAGCCATGAAACTTAGCAATTGTTGTTCGTCGTGGTGAACCGAGTGCTGAACCAGTGGCAGGTAGAAGATCCGGTCTTTTGGGAAAGCCGGGGGCGCGCCATCGCCAACCGCAACCTGTGGCTGTCGATCCTTGCTTTGCTGCTGTCCTTCGCGGTGTGGATGGTGTGGTCGGTGGTGGTGGTCAACCTGCCCAACATCGGCTTTCGTTTCAGTACCGACGAGCTGTTCTGGCTGGCCGCGTTGCCGGCGCTGTGCGGCGCCACGCTGCGCATGTTTTACGCGTTCATGGTGCCGCTGTTCGGCGGACGGCGCTGGACCGCGATCTCGACTGCCGCGCTTCTTCTGCCCACACTCGGGATCGGGCTTGCGGTGCAGGACCCGGCCACGCCCTACTCGACCTTTGTGCTGCTGGCCTTGCTCTGCGGTCTGGGCGGCGGCAATTTCGCCTCATCGATGGCCAACATCAACTTCTTCTTTCCCAAGGCGCAAAAAGGCCTTGCCCTCGGCCTCAATGCCGGTCTGGGCAATCTTGGCGTTTCCGTGGTGCAGTTCGTGGTGCCGCTGATCATCACCGTCGACATCTTCGGCAGCCTCGGCGGACCGCCGCAATCCTGGGTCCATTTCAGCGAGAACAAGAATCTCTGGCTGCAGAACGCCGGCTACATCTGGGCGCCGCTGCTGGTCCTGGCAGCACTCGGCGCCTGGTTCGGCATGAATGATCTCAGCAGCGCGCGCGCCCCGATCGCGGAACAAACGCTGATTTTCCGCGACAAGCATTGCTGGCTGATGAGCTGGCTGTATCTGGGCAGCTTCGGCTCGTTCATCGGCTACGCAGCCGGCTTTCCACTGCTCATCAAAAGCCAGTTTCCCGCAGTCGATGCCCTGGCCTACGCTTTTCTCGGACCGCTCGTCGGCGCCTTGATCCGGCCGGTCGGCGGCTGGATATCGGATCAACTGGGCGGCGCCAATGTGACCTTGTGGAATTTCATCGCCATGGTAGCGGCTGTGCTCGGCGTGCTGTATTTCCTGCCCTCCGGCACGTCCGGTGGAAACTTCTACGGCTTTCTCGCCATGTTCGTGCTGCTCTTCGCCATGTCGGGCATCGGCAACGGCTCGACCTTCCACATGATCCCATTGACCTTCCTGACGCATCACCAGCGCCAGGCGCGCGACAAGGGACCGCTTGCGCAGGAGCGGGCGATCATGCACGCAAATCGGGAAGCGGCGGTGGTGATGGGCTTTGCTTCGGCAGTCGGGGCCTACGGTGGATTCTTCATTCCCCGGAGCTTCGGCTCGTCGATCGCCCAAAGCGGCGGTCCGGAGCTGGCCTTGTACGGCTTCATTTTGTTTTACCTGTCCTGCATCGGCGTGACCTGGTGGTTTTATCAACGCCGGAACGCGCCGATGCCATGTTGATTATCACTTGATCGTTCATGCCAGGATGCATTTCTGCCTTTGGTGAATAGGGTTAATAAGAAAAAATTGATACCAATCAATTTTTATTGCGTTGCGCTTTGGATAAATTGCCGCGGATTCATTTGTTTGCGCGGCCTGTAAGGCAATCTTAGGAGGGAAAGCATGAACCCGCTCTTGTTGTTACGCCGTGCATCTGCTTGCCTGTTGCATGCCCATCTCATTTCTTGCCGCTTGGCGAAAGGTCATCCCCATGAATAATCGACGCGTGATGCACTGCCTGGTCAGTGGTCTCATCTCCGGCGCATTGCTGCTTGCCGGCCACAACGCACTGGCGCAGGAAGCCGCCTCACCTGCCACCCCGCCGGCCGCAGCGGCGCCCGCCCTGATCCTTCAGGGCCAGGGCCTGTTTTTCGGCACGACGCGCTTCAGCGGCGGCGGACCGTCTTGCAATTCCTGCCACAACCTGGTCCATGACGCCAGCTTCGGCGGCGGCACGCTGGCCATGGACCTGACCGAATCCTTCGGCCGTCTCAATGCGGATGGCATCGCCGACACCCTGCCGCGCAAGGGTTCGCCATCGCCGTTCACGGTGATGCAGGCGGCCTTCCAGGGACGCGACATTACCGCCGAAGAAGTCTCTGCCCTGACCGCCTTCATGCAGGATGCCCACGCCAAACGGGCGACACAGAAACCCAACGATCTCGGCGCAAAGATGCTGCCGGTCGGCATCGTCGGCGTGGTTCTGCTGTTGTTGCTGTCTGCCCTGTTCGGGCGGGGACGCAAGCGGCGCTCGGTGAATCAGGAGATTTTCGACCGACAGGTCATGAGCGAATAACGGTCGACAAATAAAGGAGAGACAGACATGGGTTGGATCAAAGACATCATTGCGCCGGACACACGCAAATGGGAAGAGTTCTACCGCAACCGCTTCCAGCATGATCGCGTGGTGCGCAGCACACACGGCGTCAATTGCACGGGGGGCTGTTCCTGGCAGATCCACGTCAAGGAAGGCATCGTCGTCTGGGAGACACAGCAGCTCGATTATCCGCTGCTCGAGGACAAGCTGCCGCCCTATGAACCGCGCGGCTGTCAGCGCGGCATCTCTTTCTCGTGGTATCTGTACAGTCCGCTGCGGATCAAGTATCCCTTGATCCGCGGCGCCCTGGTCGATGCCTATCGCGCCGAGAAGCAGCGGACCGGAGACCCGATGCAAGCCTGGGAAGCGCTGCAAAGCGACACGGTCAAGCGCAAGGCCTACCAGAACGCACGCGGCAAGGGCGGTTTCCGCCGCACCAGCTGGGACGAGGTCATGGAAATCATGGCGGTCGCCAACATTTATACCGCCAAGAAACACGGTCCGGATCGCGTCTTCGGCTTCTCGCCGATTCCGGCCATGTCGATGATCAGCTACGCCGCCGGCGCACGCTTCTTCCAGCTTTTCGGCGGCGTCAATCTCTCCTTCTACGACTGGTACTGCGACCTGCCCAGCGCCATGCCGGAAATCTGGGGCGAGCAGACCGACGTCTGCGAAAGCGCCGACTGGTACAACGCCAAGATGATCGCCGACATGGGCGCCTGCCTCAACATGACGCGCACACCGGACTGCCATTTCTTTGCCGAGTCGCGCCACAACGGCACCAAGACGGTAGTGTTCTCGCCCGATTTCTCCATGGTCAGCAAGTTCGCCGACCAGTGGGTGCCGCTCCATGCCGGCAGCGACGGCGCCTTCTGGATGGCGGTGTCGCACGTGCTGCTCAAGGAATTCCACCACGACCAGCAGACGCCGTACTTCCTCGAATACTGCAAGCGCTACACCGACAGTCCGATGCTGGTGGTGCTGGAAAAGCAGGGCGACCGCTACGTTCCGGGCCGCATGCTGCGCGCCAACCAGCTGGCGCAGTACCAGGACATCGAAAACGGCGACTGGAAGTTCGTCAGCGTCGACAGCCAGTCGGGCAAGCTGGTAGTACCGAAGGGAGCCATCGGCCACAAATATGACAAAGCTGGCGGCAACTGGAACATGAAATACGAGAACAGCACCGACAATGCGGCTTTCGACCCGCTGCTGACCTTCCTTAACAGCAAGGACGACGTGGCCAGCACCGAATTCGTCGAATACGGTCTGGACAAGAAGGCGCTGCGCGGCGTGCCGGTCAAGCACATCGACGGTGTCGACGGCAAGCTGACGGTGACCACCGTGTATGACCTGACCATGGCCCAGTACGGTGTCAGCCGCGGCCTCGCCGGCGACTATCCGCAGGACTACAACGACAAGGACGCCGCCTACACGCCGGCCTGGCAGGAAATCTTCACCGGCATCGACGCCAAGACCGTGCTGCAGTTCGCGCGCGAGTGGGGCAATACCGCCCGCTCTACCTCCGGCAAGTGCATGATCATCATCGGCGCCGGCATCAACCACTGGTACCACGCCAACCTGATGTACCGCGCCGGCGCCATGGCGCTGCTGCTCTCCGGCTGCTGCGGCAAGAACGGCGGCGGCCTCAACCATTATGTCGGCCAGGAAAAACTGGCGCCCGTGGATTCCTGGGCGGCCATCGCCCTGGCCAAGGACTGGCTGCCCGGCAACCGGCTGCAGCAGGCGCCAATCTGGCATTACATCAACACCAGCCAGTACCGCTACGACGGCCACTTCACCAACTACAACACGGTGCCGAAGAACCAGCTCACCGACATGCACAACGCCGACTCGGTCTTCATGTCGGTGCGCAACGGCTGGATGCCCTTCTTCCCGCAGTTCAAGCAAAACTCGCTTGAACTCGGCAAGGAAGCCATTGCCCAGGGCGCCAAGGACGATGAGGCGATCAAGGCACACGTGCTGGAAAAACTCAAGAGCAAGCAGTTGGAGTACTCGGTCGGCGACCCGGAAGCGCCGGAAAATTATCCGCGCCTCTGGTACATCTGGCGCGGCAACGCCATCGCCGGCAGCATGAAAGGCATGGAATACTGCCTCAACCACTACCTCGGAACGCACCACAACATCATCGCCAAGGATGCGCAGGAGCACACCAAGGAAGTCAAGTGGCACGAGATGGCCGGCGTCGGCAAGATGGACCTGGTGGTGGACCTCAACTTCCGCATGGACAGCTCGGCGCTGTATTCCGACATCGTCCTGCCGGCGGCTTCATGGTACGAGAAGGCCGACCTCAACAGCACCGACATGCATACCTTCATCCATCCGCTGTCGCAGGCCATTGCCCCGGTCTGGGAAGCGAAAACGGACTGGGCGATTTTCCGCGAACTGGCCAAGGCTACCAGCGAAGCAGCCAAGAAGTACCTGCCCGACGTGCAAGTCGATGTCACCATGGCCCCATTAAGTCACGACACCACCGACGAGATCACCCAGCCGCGCCTGAAAGATTGGTACAAGGGCGAATGCGAAGCGATTCCGGGCAAGACCATGCACAAGCTCGGCGTGATCCGCCGCGACTACACCAAGATTTACGAGAAATTCATCAGCCTGGGCGAGAACATCAGGACTGCCGGCCTCGGTGGTCACGGCAACCACTACATGTGCGCCGAACAATATGACGAAATGCTCGACTCCAAGCACTTCGCCACCGAGAAGCAGGGCGACAAGACCTACCCGTCGCTGAAGGACGATGTCTCGGTATGCAATGCCATCTTGCAATTGTCCACCCTGACCAATGGCGAACTGGCGGTCAGAGCCTACAAGAATATGGAGAAAAAGACCGGCCTGCCGCTGGCACATCTGGCCGAGGGCAACCGGGACATGCGCATCAACTATGCGAACTTGCAGGAATCGCCCAAGCGCTACGGCAATTCCCCGCTCTGGTCGGGCCTGTTGAGCGAAGGCCGCGCCTACGCCGCCTTCACCTACAACGTCGAAACCCTGGTGCCTTTCCGCACCCTGACCGGGCGCCAGCACTTCTACCTCGACCATGACATGTACATTGCCTACGGCGAGCACCTGCCGACCTACAAGCCTTCGCCGAAGATGGAGGCCTACGGTGACCTGAAGGAGACGCTGAAGGCGGGCAAGGCCAAGGTGTTGAACGTGATGACGCCGCATGGCAAGTGGCATATCCACTCGACCTACGGCGACAACCTGCGCATGATGACCCTGTCGCGCGGCGGCTACCCCACCTGGATTTCCGAAATCGATGCCGCGGAACTGGACCTCAAGGACAACGACTGGGTCGAGGTGCATAACGACAACGGCGTCTTCGTCAGCCGCGTCATCGTCAGTTCGCGCATTCCGAAGGGTGTCTGCATCGTCTATCACTCGACCGAACGCACCATCAACATGCCCAAGTCGCAGGTGCGCGGCGGCAAGAAGCGCGGCGGCGGCCTCAACAGCTTCACCCGCGTACACATGAAACCCAACCTGCTCTGCGGCGGCTATGGACAGTTCTCGTATCACTTCAACTACTGGGGACCGATCGCCTGCAACCGCGACACCCACGTGACCATCACCAAGATGGACAAGGTCGTATTTTGAGCCGCCGCTAAGGAAAACAAAATGGATATCCGTTCGCAAATTTCGATGGTGTTTCACCTGGACAAGTGCCTCGGTTGCCACACCTGTTCGATCGCCTGCAAGAACATCTGGACCGACCGCAAGGGCGCCGAGTACATGTACTGGAACAATGTGGAAACCAAGCCCGGCACCGGCTTCCCGACCAAGTGGGAAGACCAGGACATTTACAAGGGAGGATGGGAAAGCGTCGGCGGCGCGCTGCAGCTGAAAGGCGCCGGCAAAAAGAAGGGCCTGCTCAACATCTTCCACAATCCCCACATGCCGGTGATCGACGACTACTTCGAGCCTTTCACCTTCAAGTACCTCGACCTGATCGAATCCCCGGAGGGGGATTGCCAGCCGACGGCACGCCCGGTCTCGCTGATCACCGGCAAGCCGATGGACATCAAGATGGGGCCGAACTGGGACGACGACCTCGGCGGCACGCCCGATTTCGCGCGCAAAGACCCGAACCTGGCCAACCTGACGCCGGCCGAACAGGAAGCCATGTTCCAGCTGGAGAAGATGGCTTTCTTCTACCTGCCGCGCATCTGCAACCACTGCTTGAATCCCGCCTGCGTCGCCTCCTGCCCTTCGGGCGCAATCTACAAGCGCGGCGAGGACGGCGTGGTGCTGATCAACCAGAACGTCTGCCGCGCCTGGCGCATGTGCGTCACCGCCTGCCCCTACAAGAAGTCCTACTACAACTGGAACACCGGCAAGTCGGAGAAATGCATCCTCTGCTACCCGCGCATCGAATCCGGCCTGGCGCCGGCCTGCATGCATTCCTGTGTCGGCCGCATCCGCTACATCGGCGTGCTGCTGTATGACGCCGATCGCATCGAACAGGTCGCCGCAGCGCCCGAAGGCGACCTGGTGAACCGCCATCTCGACATGCTGTGTGACCCCTTCGATCCGGCGGTGATCGCCTCAGCCAAGGCCAACGGCATCGCCGATTCGACCATCGCCGCAGCGCAAAACTCGCCGGTGTACAAGTTCGTCAAGGAGTGGGAACTGGCCTTGCCGTTGCACCCGGAATACCGCACCCTGTCCACGGCGCCGCAAGCAGCGACGAAGCCACGCGCGGCCCCAACAGCGCGGCCAACCCCTGGACCACCATCAGCGCAGCTTCGGTCGATGCCAGCGGCAAGCTGGTGGTGGATTTCAAGATGACATCCGATGCCGCTGGCAAAACCGCCTATACCACGGCTGTTCCCGCATCAGCGTTGAGAATTTCAATTGCCCAGCTTCGCCCGGGCGACAGTGCGGGTGATTCGAGTTATTGGGTGAATTACGTCAATTCCTCCAAGACAAGAACCACCGCAAACGATCCGAAGACCGGCAAGCCCTTTGGCACGACAGCGGCCGGTTACAAGATGAACCAGCCAGGCCAGGAGCTTGCAACGGCAGGAACATTGACCAGCACCGGCAGCGGCGCCTATCGCTATGTCAGCAATATCGCCCTGACCAACGGCATAGACATTTCCGCCAACAATACCGACGTTGCGCTGCTGCCGAACGGCGGCAAGTACGCCTATAACGCTGCACTGACCCACCGCGTGGTCATCGAAGTGCGCCCCGGTGCTGGCACGATGGGCGATGCCACCATGGGAGCAAACAATGCGGCCTTCGATTTTGTTCCGGATGGCAAGACGGCCAAAGTCACCCGTGAAGTCGTGAACATTGCCAACTGCAACGACGGCTGTCACAAGACACTGGGCATGCACGGCGGGCCGCGCCTCGATGTCAAGCTTTGCGTGACCTGCCACAACCCGACCAACGGCGATCCCGAGAGCGGCAACAACCTCGACCTCAAGGTGATGGTGCACAAGATCCACGCCGGGAAAGTCCTGCCGAGCGTCAACCTGGATAAATCCGGCGAATTCACCAGCTTGTACAAAACCGATCCGGCCGGTGCCGTCAAGGGAACCCCGTACCGGATCTGGGGCTACAACAACACGCTATTTGACGCCTCGGAGATCCTGATCCCGTCCAACCCGGCCAACTGTGTCATGTGCCACAAGAACGCGGTTGACGCCGACAACTACAAGACCAAGCCGACCAAGGAGGCCTGCGGTTCCTGCCATGACGGCATCAACTTCGCCACCGGAAAAGGCAAACGCATGTGGTTCTCGGACAGCAAGATCACCATGGCTGCAGGCGTGGGTGGCGCGGAAGTCAGCCGAGCCGATGTGGCAGGATTCGAAGCCCAGATCAACGCCGGACACAAGGGCGGCGCGGTGAGCAACAACGCCGCCTGCGCTATCTGTCATACGGCAGACGGCACCCAGGCCTCACCCGATGCCTCCCCTGCACCGGTAACGGCCGTCCACGGCGAGTTCAGCAACAGCTACGCGCTCGGGTGGTCCAAGGCCAAAACCGATTACACCATTGACCTGTCCCTGTCTGCCCCGGCCAACGGCACCCATTATGTGACCGGAGAAAAGCCGGTCGTGACCATTGTATTGAAGGATGCCGCCACCGGCACCGCGATCGATCACACCAAGATCAGCGATGCCGCCAGTTCCGATTTCGGAGCGGGCGCGCTGATCGTGAGCACAGGCCGCATTTACGGGCTGAAAGATGCGACGGGCGCAAACACCAATGCCGGCGCATCGGTCAATGGCACACTTGGCCTCTATGTCAGCGGACCGCGGGCGCTGAGGAAACCGGTCCTGACCACGATCCCGGCCTGGAACAAGGGATTCTTCTCGGTCGGCACCGGGAACACCTACACCGGCAATGCGGCGATAGATCTGCGGGCAAGAACCACCTCGACCACGCTCGCCGCTTCTGCCACCATCCCGGCCTCGTTCGCGGGCACCTACTCGAACAAGATGGCGCAGGACGATTACCAAGTGACCTACGACGCCGCAGGGGTTGCTACCGCGACACCGGCCAAGGTCACCGGAGTCATCTCCAGAACCGATCCAACCAAGCTTCAGTACCAGCTGGCACCGATTCCCGCGGACATGACGCCGGGCACCTATGTCGTCATGCTTCTGGCCGCCAAGAAGAGCACGGCGGGTGTTGTGCCGAAGGCCATGAGCCTGGCGCTGACGACCTTCAACGTCGGGCAGGCCACGGAAGAAAAGAAGATCGCCTTCGGCTGCCCCGAGTGCCATTCGACCACCGTCTGGCACGACAATGCCGTCAACGGCGCCAATGGCAGCCACCCCGCCAAATTCGATCCCGACTACTGCGGCAGTTGCCACGACTACGCGGCGCCGATATCCGCTATAGCCACGGGGGCGGTGCCAACCACGGCGGGCGGCAAATCCTACAAGGTCGCTTTCGATCCCATGACCGGAGAAGAAATCTACTCACTGGTCAACGGCACCGGGGTCTTCCCGGCCGGCAGCGGCCAGGCCTGGGTGAACGGCGGCAACAAGTTCGGCTTCGGCACCACACCGATCTCGCGTCGCGTGCATGGCGTGCATGCCGGCGGCACGGTGCGCACGAATGGCAGCCCGATGATCAACTATCCCTACGAGGTCTACAACGGGGAAAATGTCACCATCGCCTTCCCGCAGGATGTCAGGAACTGCGAGAAGTGCCATAACAGCACCACCAGCGGCACCTGGAAGACCAAGCCAAGCCGCGTCGCCTGCCTGGCCTGCCATGACTCGGATGCGGCCTACGCGCATGCCGCGTTGCAGACCCTGGATTCGACACCGGCCATTGGCACCACTGCGCTGGTTGCTGGATCGACGGCTTCCGCGACGCCGACCTCGGGACCCTTCAATGGCGACGAGATCGAGTCATGCCCGGTCTGTCACGCAGCCAAGTAGCGGTTGAAGTGAGCCAGGATTGACCAACCCAGCCGGGACACAGAGCAGCGTGTCCCGGCCGTTGACACGGAAAACTCGAATCTGAGACATCAACATCACGACAAGGAGAAACACATGAGACATACGTTAATCATGGCAACGGTATTGGCAGCACTGACCGTCGTGGCGCAGATCGCAGCCGCGGCCGACGGCCAGGCAATCTATGACAAGAGCTGCAAGGGCTGCCATGATAAGGGATTGATGGGATCGCCGAAAACCGGCGACAAGGACAAATGGGCGCCCTTGATCAAGTCCGGCGTCGTTGCGCTCGAAGCCTCGGTGATGAATGGCAAGGGCAAGATGAAGCCCAAGGGCGGCAACGACAGCTTGACGGCCGAAGACATCAAGGCCTCGGTGGACTACATCATCAGCAAGAGCCAATGAACCCTGCATTTCCGCGCGGCTGACTGAATGCGTCCATGGCGGAGAGGGAATCGCGCGTCGCCCGCCCCGGATGCGAAGCGAGCCAATCAGGGCGGTGCGGAAAAGAAGCTGTACCTGCCCTGAATCTTTCTTGAAATCATAATGGCATCGCAAGGGCACAAGTCTGGGGCTGATATGCGCGGTTGACATCAACACTCCGACACGAACGCAAGACATTCCCGCAGACACATTTGCACGCATTGGAAATACCTCCTTATTTCCCCAGCCTGCCGGGTTCAGCCTCTCCCTGCCCCAACCTCCCGCCGCACCCCAGGCAAGCAAGGCCTTAGCCGCTACCACTTGCCGCAAAGACTACCTCCAAAGTGGTATTCCGGAAGCCCCGGTACGCTACAGCACGCCTTGTAGCAAGACCCAAGCCTGCCTAGACTGCCGCATCTCTTAACGGATTGCCGCCATGAGCCATTTTCTCGACAGACTGAATTTCTTCAAAAACGCCGATCAGACTTTCTCCGACGGGCACGGCACCGTGACCAACGAGGATCGCACCTGGGAGGACGGTTACCGCAAGCGCTGGCAGCACGACAAGATCGTGCGCTCGACGCACGGCACCAACTGCACCGGTTCCTGCTCCTGGAAAATCTACGTCAAGGGTGGCATCGTCACCTGGGAGACGCAGCAGACCGACTATCCGCGCACCCGGCCCGACATGCCCAACCACGAGCCGCGCGGCTGCTCGCGCGGCGCCAGCTACAGCTGGTATCTCTACAGCGCCAATCGTGTGAAATATCCGATGGTGCGCGGCTGCCTGCTGCGCGCCTGGCGCGAGGCACGCAAGAGCCTGGGCTCGGTCGAAGCCTGGGCCAGCATCGCCGGCAATCCCGAGAAGTCACGCGAATACAAGAGCCGCCGCGGCCTCGGCGGTTTCGTGCGGGCCGGCTGGGACGAGGTCAATGAGATCATCGCCGCCGCCAATATCTACACCATCAAGCAGTATGGCCCGGATCGCGTAATCGGCTTCTCGCCCATCCCCGCCATGTCGATGGTCAGCTATGCCGCCGGCTCGCGCTACCTGTCGCTGATCGGTGGCGTCTGCATGAGCTTCTACGACTGGTACTGCGACCTGCCGCCGGCCAGCCCGCAGATCTGGGGCGAGCAGACCGACGTGCCGGAATCGGCCGACTGGTACAACTCCACTTTCATCATCGCCTGGGGCTCCAACGTGCCGCAGACGCGTACGCCCGATGCGCACTTCTTCACCGAGGTGCGCTACAAGGGCACCAAGACCGTTTCGATCACGCCCGACTATTCCGAAGTCGCCAAGCTCGGCGATCTCTGGCTGCATCCCAAGCAGGGCACCGATGCCGCGCTGGCGATGGCGATGGGCCATGTGATCCTCAAGGAGTTTCACTTCGGCGCCAACAAGTCGGATTACTTCGAGGACTACTGCCGCAAGTACACCGACATGCCGCTCTTGGTGCAGCTCGTGGAGAAGGACACGCCGACGGGCAAACTGCTGGTGCCGGACCGCTACATGCGCGCCGCGGATTTCCAGGACAACCTGGGGCAGAGCAACAACCCCGACTGGAAGACCGTGGCCTTTGATGCAGATGGGCGCGTGGTCCTGCCCAACGGCTCGATCGGCTTCCGCTGGGGCGCCGAAGGCCGCACTGACGCCGGCAAATGGAATCTCGAAGAGAAGGAAGCCGGCGGCGCCGCGACCAAACTTAAACTCACCCTGGCGGATGGCAGCCATGAACTGGCCACGGTCGCCTTCCCCTATTTCGGCGGCATCGTCACCGAGCATTTCACCGAGAACAAGCAGAGCGACGTGCTGCTGCGCAAGGTGCCGGCGCTGCGCCTGCCGCTTGGCAAGGATGGGCGCCAGGTTCTGGTGGCGACCGTGTTCGACCTGACCGCGGCCAACTACGGCGTCGATCGCGGCTTCGCCGGAGATGACACGGTGGCGAAGAACTTCGACGAGGACAAGCCCTACACCCCGGCCTGGCAGGAAAAGATCACCGGCGTCAAGCGCACCGACGTCATCACCGTGGCACGCCAGTTCGCCGACAACGCCCACAAGACGCACGGCAAGTCGATGATCATCATCGGCGCGGCGATGAACCACTGGTACCACGCCGACATGAATTACCGCGGCGTCATCAACATGCTCATGCTGTGCGGCTGCATCGGCCAGTCGGGCGGCGGCTGGGCGCATTACGTCGGCCAGGAGAAGCTGCGCCCGCAAACCGGCTGGACCGCGCTGGCCTTTGCGCTGGACTGGATCCGGCCGCCGCGCCAGATGAACTCGACTTCCTTCTTCTACGCCCATACCGACCAGTGGCGCTACGAGAAGCTCAACGTCAAGGAGATTCTTTCACCCACCACCGATCCCAAGGAATTCAGTGGCAGTCTCATCGACTACAACGTGCGCGCCGAACGCATGGGCTGGCTGCCCTCGGCGCCGCAACTGCAGACCAATCCGCTGCGGGTGGTCAAGGACGCGGCCGAAGTCGGCATGGATCCCAAGGACTATGCCATCAAGGCACTCAAGGACGGTTCGCTGCGCATGTCCTGCGAGGACCCCGATCATCCGTCCAACTTCCCGCGCAACCTGTTCGTCTGGCGCTCCAACCTGCTTGGTTCCTCAGGCAAGGGCCATGAATATTTTCTCAAGCATCTGCTCGGCACCACCCATGGCGTGCAGGGCAAGGATCTCGGCGGGGATAGTGGCTACGGCGCCAAGCCGCAGGAAGTGGTGTGGCACGAGCAGGCGCCCGAAGGCAAGCTCGACCTGCTGGTGACGCTGGATTTCCGCATGAGCACGACCTGCCTGTATTCCGACATCGTGCTGCCCACCGCAACCTGGTACGAGAAGAACGACCTCAACACCTCCGACATGCATCCCTTCATCCATCCGCTCTCGCAGGCCGTCGATCCGGCCTGGGAGGCGAGAAGCGACTGGGACATCTACAAGGGATTCGCCAAGAAATTCTCCGAAATCTGCGTCGGCCATCTCGGCGTCGAGAAGGAACTGGTGCTCACCCCCCTGATGCACGACACTCCGGCCGAGCTGGCGCAGGCCATCGGCGTCAAGGAATGGAAGAAGGGCGAATGCGACCTGATCCCGGGCAAGACCGCGCCGGCCATGGCCGTGGTCGAGCGCGACTACCCCAACGTGTATAAGCGCTTCACCGCGCTCGGTCCGCTGATGGACAAGGTCGGCAACGGCGGCAAGGGCATCGCCTGGAACACCCAGGAAGAAGTCAAGGGCTTGCGCGATCTCAACGGCATCGTGCGCGAGGAAGGCGCCACCCAGGGCATGGCGAAGATCGAGAGCGACATCGACGCCACCGAAGTGGTGCTGATGCTCGCTCCGGAGACCAACGGCCATGTCGCCGTCAAGGCCTGGCAGGCGCTGTCCAAGATCACCGGACGCGATCACGCGCATCTCGCACTGGGCAAAGAGCACGAGAAAATCCGCTTCCGCGACATCCAGGTGCAGCCGCGCAAGATCATTTCCTCGCCGACATGGTCGGGACTCGAGGACGAGCATGTCTCCTACAACGCCGGCTACACCAACGTGCATGAGCTAATTCCATGGCGCACCCTGTCGGGCCGCCAGCAGTTCTACCAGGATCACAAATGGATGCTGGGCTTCGGCGAAGGCATGTGCGTGTACAAGCCGCCGGTCGATCTCAAGACCGTGCATCCGATCCAGGGGCAGAAGGACAACGGCAATGCCGAAGTGGTGCTCAACTTCATCACACCGCACCAGAAATGGGGCATTCACTCGACCTACACCGACAATCTGCTGATGCTCACGCTGTCGCGCGGCGGGCCGATCGTTTGGCTCTCCGAAGACGACGCCAAGAAGGTCGGCATCGTCGACAACGACTGGATCGAACTCTACAACGTCAACGGCGCCATCACCGCGCGCGCGGTGGTGAGCCAGCGCGTCAATCCCGGCATGTGCATGATGTATCACGCCCAGGAAAAGATCGTCAATACGCCGGGCTCGGAAGTCACCGGCAATCGCGGCGGCATCCACAATTCCGTGACGCGCTGCGTCACCAAGCCGACCCACATGATCGGCGGCTACGCCCAGCTTTCCTACGGCTTCAACTACTACGGCACCATTGGCACCAACCGCGACGAATTCGTCATCGTGCGCAAGATGAAGACGGTGGACTGGCTGGATGAACCGCAATCTGTCGCTCAGGAAGGAGCCCATTCATGAAAATCAGAGCCCAAATCGGCATGGTCCTCAACCTGGACAAATGCATCGGCTGCCACACCTGCTCGGTGACCTGCAAGAACGTCTGGACCAATCGCCCCGGCATGGAATACGCCTGGTTCAACAACGTCGAGACCAAGCCCGGCGTCGGCTATCCCAAGCAGTGGGAAAACCAGAATGTCTGGAACGGCGGC
>JACRAR010000043.1 GCA_016234745.1 Betaproteobacteria bacterium
CCCACTGGTCGTCTCGCAATTGCTTGCGTTCTTCCATGCCTTCCTCCTGTCTTGTGACAAAAGGAAGCATCGCAGACTACCGATGCGTTAGATTCAGCGAACACTCGCATATTCATTCGTCAATTGTGAACAGAACCTAGTGTAGTGTTGCTTTACATAAGGGCACAAAGTGAGCATTGGATTGTTGCCCCAATTGCTGACATCCAGGGCAGAACAGATGACAGCGAGTAGCGGTGAAGGCCGACGAAAAGGCATCCTGTAGGAGTTCCTCGATGGGGCCAATCTAGCCGAACTAAGCGGGTGCAATCGAAAGTGGCGGACGCCAAAGTAAAAACCATTCCATTGATCGGCATGGGTGGTTCGTCGCTGCCACAGTACCTGCATGCTCAGCCAAGGGTGGCGGGTGGCCGCCGCAGCGAAGTCAAGGAGGAAAGCCGGGCACCGCCCGGCTCGGAGGACATGAGCAGCGGTGGCCTCTCGTCGTCCTTGGCGCGCTGATACGTCAAGCGCACCGGGGTTTTGACTTCTCGCCCACCACTTTCGATTGTGCCCGAACTAAGCTGGCTCTGGCTCTGGTGTGAGTTCTCGATTCGGCTCTATGTGCGCCGATTGCACCGGGGGCGAAGGAATGCCCCAGCCCTGCTGCGTTCTCCTGAACAACACTTTCAAAGGTGTCCATTATCTTGACATTGGGCTGTCCGCAGCTGTTGACTATACGCATATCTATACATACACTCCAGTTATGCGCTATACCCATGGCGCAAAGAAGCGGACTGCAAATCTGAAGAAGCACGGTTATGACTTCAAGGATGCGTCGCAGGTTATCGAAGGCCCCGATAAGGTGACCTTTGAGGATAAGCGCTTCGACTACGACGAGCAACGGTTCATCACTTTGGGAATGTTGCGCGGAGCCGTGGTGGTCATCGCCACTGCCGAAACGGAAGAAGATATTCGTGTAATTTCTATGCGAAAGGCAGAACAAAATGAAGAAAAAATCTACTACGCGAACCTCGGATGACGATGCACCGATAACAAAAGGTGACATTGAGAGCGGCAAGCTGATTTTGCGTGCGCGAGTAGCGGGGCGCGTTGTACAACCCAAAAAACGGGTGACGCTCTACCTGGATGCAGCATTAGTCGATAGATTCAAGCGCATGGCAGGTGACCGCGGCTATCAGACGTTGATCAATGAGACGCTAAAGTCTTCTGTTCAACAAGCTGACATTGCTGAAACTTTACGGCAAGTCATCCGTGAGGAAATGCAGGGAAGAAAAGCCGCCTGACGACAGGCATCCTTATTCTTGGCATTTGGCTGAAATTCTTTCCCGGTTGCGCCAGCCGCCGGCACCTGATCCGAAATCCTGATCGAGGGTATCAAGGCCATACTGGGTCTATAACTGCGCCTGTGACCGACCCACGCTCCTCCTTGCTTCGCATACAATGCGCAGTCTTCGTTCTTCGCAGGAGTTCCGTTTGAGCTATGCATTTCCACCGTTTCAGGCTGCGGTGCCAATTGCCGGCAGCGAGGAGCTGTTTCCAGTCAGGCGCGTTTACTGCGTCGGCCGCAATTTCGCCGAACATGCCCGGGAGATGGGTTCTGACGGCCGCGAACTGCCTTTCTTTTTCTGCAAACCCGCGGATGCGATCGTTCCGGTTGCGCCCGGAACGACCGGTCGGATCGCCTACCCTCCCAAAACCGACAACCTGCACCACGAAATCGAACTGGTGGCAGCCATCGGGAAAGGCGGCAGCAACATCCCGGTCGATCAGGCCGGCGCACACATTTTCGGTTATGCCGTCGGTCTCGACATGACACGGCGCGACCTGCAGTTTGCCCTGCGCGACAAGGGCAGGCCATGGGAGCTCGGCAAGGCTTTCGACCAGTCGGCACCGCTGTCCCCGATCCATCCGCTCAGCGAAACCGGAGTCATCGATCATGGCGCCATCTGGCTCAAGGTCAACGGCCAGGAGAAGCAACGCAGCGATATTTCGAACCTGATCTGGTCAGTTGCCGAAGTCATCAGCAATCTCTCCGAGTATTTCACGTTGGCGCCGGGCGACCTGATCTTCACCGGCACACCCGCCGGTGTCAGCAAAGTGATCCAGGGCGATACGCTGACCGGCGGCGTCGATGGCCTCGATGAAATCAGCATCACCCTGGTTTAGGCATTCAATTTCACCTCGGACAATTTGAACCAATGGCCACACTGATCAACCGCATGCCTTTCCAGATCGAGTGGGGCAAATGCGATCCGGCGGGCATTACCTTCTATCCCAATTATTTCGCCTGGTTCGACGCCAGCACCTGGCAGTTGTTCGAACTGGCCGGCTACCCACCCAAAGATCTGATCGCCCAGGACGGCATCTACATACCGATCGTCGATGCGCATGGACACTTCGTGTGCCCCGGAAATCTCGGCGACGACCTCGTCATGGAAAGCCATGTCGCCGAATGGCGCGAGCGGTTCTTTCTGGTCAAGCACCGCGCCCTGCTGGGCGAGGAACTGATCCTCGAAGGCGAGGAATTGCGCGCCTGGGTCATCAAGCGCCCCGAAGACCCGCGCCGCTTCCGCACTCAGCCTATCCCCGCCGCAGTCAAACAGGCTTTTGGCTGAGACCGGGACAGCCCGGGGCAGCCCGGGGCAACCCGAGGCAACTGAGCCGGTTCGGAAATCGCGCCTGACCTGATATCATGCGGCATGGTCGGTCAAGGTGCCCCGTCGGGCGAAACCCGGGCCATGACTCCGACAACGACAACTTAGCCCAAGCATCAACGAAGGAAGACCGGCATGGGTTCGACCCAGCGCACCCTCTCCCCGTCTCATGACACTGCGACACCTCGCGCACGCGTCCGCATCCTGCTGGGGCTGTTCAAGTTGCGCATTGCGTTTTTCATCATGATCACGGCACTCGCCGGCTATGCCATCACGCCCGGCCAGTCACTGACTGTGTGGCAATTCGTGGTGCTCTCCTTGTCGGTACTGATCTCTTCGGCGAGTTCGGGCGCCTTCAACCAGTATTTCGAATACGAGACGGATCGCTTGATGCTGCGTACCCGCAATCGCGCTTTTCCAAGCGGGACGCTACGTCATTCACCGGCTTGGCTGGTGCTGATCGGGCTGTTGCTGTTTGGTGCGGTAGCCGCTGCCTGGCATGTCTTGAATCCCCTGGCGGCTTTCTTCGTCTTTCTCGGCGCATTCTTTTACGCCGTGGTTTATACCGTTTGGTTGAAACGGCGCAGTTGGCTCAATATCGTGATCGGCGGCTTGGCGGGCAGCTTCGCGGTGCTGGCTGGCGCTGCCGCGGCCAGCCCGACTCCGGGCATACAACCCTTGCTGCTGGCGGTGGTGCTGTTCCTGTGGACGCCTCCGCATTTCTGGAGCCTGGCCATCGCCAATCACGCCGACTACAGTGCGGCAAATATTCCCATGCTGCCGGTGGTGGTCGGTGATGCGCGTGCCGCGCAAATCGTCTTCGCCAGCACGCTGGCCCTGGTCGGCGTATCGTTGTTGCCGCTGTTTTTCGGGGCAGGATGGATCTACTTCCTTGGCGCGTTCAGCGGCGGCGGATATTTCATCTTGCGCAGTTGGCAACTGGCACGCCAACCTGGCAGAGAAACCGCCATGGCATCTTTTTTTGCCTCCTTCCTGCAGTTGGGATTGTTGCTCGCAGCGGTAACCGCTGACGTCCTGATTCGCTGAGACAACCGGGAAACCAGCATAGCCGCGACATGATCAGAGAAAGCAGAAATTTTTGGCTCGTCATTGCCGCGGCACTGCTGCTTTGCCTGGGAGTTCTGTTCTTTGCAATGGGCGAATCAACTACCCAGTCCGGCAGAGTGATCCTCCGACCAGGATCAACCCTGCCGGCCTCTCCCCGGCAGGAGAGCGCAGCGCCGGTGAGCAGCAGCACGGAGGTCCAGCGCATGATCAACAGCGGCCAGTTCGCCCCGCCGCCGGGCAATCCCGACAAAATGTATTCAATCGCCAGTCCGTTCTCGGCATCCACGTCAGCCGCATCCGGCGCTCCCGACAAAAGCCAGGGCCATTCAGGCGCCCAGTCCGGTATCGCGATGCTCGGGGCCAACACGTGGAGCAACCCACCCGCTCAGGATGTCAGGAAGAATCCTTCAGCCATTGCAGAGGTCAAACCGCACACGGCCCAGGCGCAAACACAGTCAATTGAATTCGAAACACCACCCGGCATCGGTTCCTCCAAGGGTGGCCAGTAAGGTAGCCACTAAGCATGCAAAATAGCTCTCCGCAACGGCAGGCCGAGAACTCGAAATATTCCGGGATGGTGCGAACCTATTACATGGTCCGCAGCGTTTCGTTCGCCGCCTTGTTTGTCATAATTGGCCTGCACATCGAAGGGCACGGCCACAGCTTGCCTTCCTGGGGAATGCTTGCGCTGCAATGTCTGGTTTACCCCCACTTGGTTTATTACCGCTCCCGCACTGCAGAGGATCCGCTGCGCGCCGAGTTGTCGAGCGCGCTGCTGGACTCGCTGCTCGTCGGCATCTGGTCGGCAGCACTGGGCTTCCCGACCTGGATTGCGTTCACCCTGTTCATTGGCACGGCGCTCAACAATGTCATGAATCGTGGCTGGCGAGGTGCCTTGATGGCGCTGGGCGCATACTGCGCCGGAGCAGTGGGCTGGATCGTGATCGGCGGTTTCCATGCTTCCCCCGAAACCGACCCGAGCGTCACGAGTTTGTGCCTGATCGGGCTGGCGGTGTATGTGCTCGGTCTCGGCAACATCGTTTTTGCCCAGAACAGCAAACTGCGAGCAACCCGTGCCGCCCTGCGCAAAAGCGAAGAGGACTACCGTCTGATCACCGAGAATGCCGGCGATCTCATCGCCATGCTCGATGCCGATGGCCGTTGGGTCTACACCAGCCCGTCCTATCGCCGCCTGCTCAGTGAAGAGGCCCTGCAGGGCGGATTGAGCGCTCTCATCTCGGTGCATCCCGAAGACCGCGACCGGGTCCGCAGTCAATTGCTCAAGGCGGTCGAAAGCGGCGATTCTCAGGAATTCCTCTATCGCCTGATCGGCGCCGACGGCAGTGCCAACGAATTCCAGGCGACGGTCAATGCCTTCGAGCAGGGCGGCGTGCGCAAGGCGGTGATGGTCTCGATCGACATCACCGAGTTGCGCGAGCGCGACAAGACGCTGGCGGTGCAGGCGCATGCCTTCGAGAACATGGCCGAGGGAATGATGATCGCAGCCGCGGACGGCATCATTCTTTCAGTCAACCGGGCTTTCACGACAGTGACGGGCTACAGCAAGGAAGACGTTCTGGGCAAGCCGGAAGATGAGTTCCGCACGGCGATGCAGCCGCCGAAGTTCTACGAGGACATCCGCGCGGCGCTCAAGCAGCGCGGCTACTGGGCCGGAACCACCTGGTGCCGACGCAAGGACCAGCAACTGCAGCGCGAACGCCGCAGCATCTCGGCGATCCGCGACGAGTCCGGCCGCATTACCCATATCATTCACTTTTTCGCCATCGCCAACGATGCGACAAGCTGAAATGGGGCGCGCGGTAGCATGGTAAACTGACCGGAAATCCCGATCAGACCTCGCCCCGTCAATGTCCGGCAACACTCTCGGCACTCTCTTCTGCGTCACCTCTTTCGGCGAATCCCATGGTCCGGCCATCGGCTGTGTGGTCGATGGCTGTCCGCCGGGGCTGGAACTCGACGCGGCCGACATCCAGGTTGAACTGGACCGGCGCAAGCCGGGCACTTCGCGCCATGTAACGCAGCGCCGCGAACCCGATGCCGTGGAAATACTCTCGGGCGTTTTCGAAGGCAGGACCACCGGCACGCCGATCGCCCTGCTGATTCGCAACCAGGATCAGCGCAGCAAGGATTACGAGAGCATCCACCAGTCTTTTCGACCCGGTCATGCCGATTACACCTACTGGCAGAAGTATGGCATCCGCGATCATCGCGGCGGCGGCCGGGCGTCGGCACGCGAAACTGCGGTGCGCGTCGCCGCCGGCGCTGTAGCCAGGAAATGGCTGCTCAGCCGCTATGGCATTATCATTCGCGGCTGCATGACCCAGCTGGGCGCAATTCAGATTCCGATCAAAGACTGGAGTGCGGTCAATGTCAATCCGTTCTTCGCCGCCGATGCCGACAGCGTGCCGCAGCTCGAACAAGCCATGGACGCCTTGCGCAAATCAGGCGATTCGGTCGGCGCAAAAATCACCGTGGTCGCACAAAACGTGCCGCCCGGCTGGGGTGAACCGGTGTATGGCCGGCTCGATGCCGACATCGCCTCGGCCATGATGGGCATCAACGCGGTCAAGGGCGTCGAGATCGGCGCCGGCTTCGCCTGCATTGCCCAGAAAGGCAGCGAACACGGCGACGAGATGACGCCGCAGGGCTTCCTCAGCAATCACGCCGGCGGCATCCTCGGCGGCATTTCCAGCGGCCAGGAGATCCTGGTCAACCTTGCCCTCAAGCCGACCTCGAGCATCCGCCTGCCGCGCCGCACGATCAACCTGCAGGGCGAGGCAACCATCATCGAAACTCAAGGCCGCCACGATCCCTGCGTCGGCATCCGCGCCACGCCGATCGCCGAGGCGATGCTGGCATTGGTGCTGATCGACCATGCCCTGCGCCATCGCGCCCAGTGCGCCGACGTGATCTGCCCGACGCCGAAAATTTGAAGCGCGGCGTTCCCGGGCGCACGGTGCTCCCCTACTGGCGCCTGTCGTTCTGGTATTTCAGCTACTTCGCCTTCATCGGCGCCTTCTCGCCCTATTTCAGCCTGTACCTGCAACACCTGGGTCATTCCGCCTGGGACATCAGCATCCTGCTGTCCCTGATGCAGGTGATGCGTCTGGCCGCACCCAACCTCTGGGGCTGGCTGGCCGACCGTTACGGCAGCAAGACACGAATGGTGTGTGGCAGTGCGGCTTGCAGCCTGGTTGCCTTTTGCGGCTTGTGGCTCACCACCAGTTTCGCCGGACTGTTCGTCGCAATAGCGCTGCTGGCTTTCTTCTGGAGCGCCGCACTGCCGCTGGTCGAGGCCCTGACGCTCAGACACTTGCAACATCAGGCCGAACGGTACAGCAGCATCCGTCTCTGGGGTTCGGTCGGCTTCATCGTCGCAGTCACGGGCGGTGGGATCATGCTGGACAGATTGCCGATGGAGAGCCTGCTCTGGCTGTCTACGCTGCTGCTCGCCGGGATTCTGGTCTCTGCTTTGATAGTGCCCGAAGCAGCGCCAGAATCTGTTCCAACCCCGGCTTCCCCGCTCGGCGCAGCCTTGCGCCAACCCAAGGTATTGACGCTGCTGGCAGCCAGTTTCCTGATGTCGGCCGCGCATGGGCCACTGTATGTCTTCTATTCCATCCACCTGGTCGCGAACGACTACGGCAAAACCCTGGTCGGGGAACTCTGGGCAATCAGCGTCGTCGCGGAGATTCTGGTATTTCTGTGGATGCCGCGCCTGCTTCAGCGTCATGCCCTGCGTTCTATCCTGCTGGCTTGCTTCGCCTGCGCGGTCGTACGCTTTCTTTTGATCGGCTGGGGTGTCCAGTCGCTGGCTGCGATCCTGCTGGCGCAATTGCTGCATGGCGCTACCTTTGGCGCTTATCACGCCGCGGTCATCGCGACCCTGCACCGCTGGTTTCCCGATCGCCAGCAAGCCCGCGCCCAGGCCCTCTACGGCAGCGTTTCCTTTGGCGCCGGGGGAATGCTGGGCAGCCTGCTCAGCGGCTGGACCTGGGGCATCTACGGCGCCGGGTGGACCTACAGCATCGCGGCATTGTTTGCCCTGGCCGGTGGGCTGCTGGTGAAACACAGCATGACCGAGGAACGGTCCTGAGTCCCGTTCTTGCTGCGCAAAGCAGGCCAATAGTGGATAATCCACAGGAATCTTGCTCTGCATGCTATCCCATGCACCAATGAAAGAATGGACTGTGGCCACGGTTGCCCCTGGATCAAGAGAATGCTGTTCCGATCCTGAATCGGAATTGCTGCCGGGATTGCCTTGGCCACTTGGCGCACACTGGGATGGCAGCGGTGTCAACTTCGCCCTGTTCTCCCAATTCGCGACCAGCGTCGTCCTGTGCCTGTTCGATGCGGATGGCCGACGCGAAACCGCGCGTCTGACGCTGCGCGAGACTACGGATCAAGTCTGGCATGGCTATCTGCCCGGTATCGCGCCGGGGCAACTCTATGGCTACCGGGTTGATGGCCCATATGACCCGGACAACGGTCACCGTTTTAATCCCCACAAGTTGCTGCTCGACCCCTATGCACGCGAAATCGTCGGCGATCTCGCCGCTGACGAAATGCAATTCGACGACGAACGCTACGCCGCAACCCGCGACACCCGCGACAATGCGGCCGGCATGCTCAAGTCGCGCGTGGTGCATGACCGCTTCGACTGGGGCGACGACCGCCCGCCGCGCCGATCGTGGGCAGAAACCGTGCTCTACGAAGTGCATGTCAAAGGTTTCACTCGCAATCATCCAGAGGTTCCCGAGACATTGCGCGGCAGCTATGCCGGCCTGGCTTCGCCGGCGGCCCTGGCGCATCTGAACAAGATCGGCGTCACCGCGGTCAATCTGCTGCCGGTGCACCATCACCTCGACGAATACCGTCTGTTGCAGCTGGGACTGAGCAACTACTGGGGATACAACAGCATCGGCTTTTTCGCGCCCCACCCGGGTTATGCTTCGGGCCGCGGCGGAGTGTCGGGAATGTTGGGAGTGTCGGCGGCGGATGAATTCCGCCAAATGGTCAAGACGCTCCATGCCGCCGGCATCGAGGTGATCCTCGACGTGGTCTACAACCATACCGCGGAAAGCGATCGCTTCGGTCCCACCCTGTGCTTCCGCGGCATCGACAACTGCACCTACTACCGCCTCAAGCCCGGCCAGTTGCGCATTCCCGAAAACCATACCGGCTGCGGCAACATGCTCAACCTCAACCATCCGCGCGTGCTGCAGATGGTGATGGATTCGCTGCGCTACTGGGTCACCGAAATGCATGTCGACGGCTTCCGTTTCGACCTTGCCGTCACCCTCGCGCGCGAGGACCACGGCTTCGACCCGCACTGCAGCTTCCTCGCCGCAATTCGCCAGGACCCGGTGCTGGCCGGCGTCAAGCTGATTGCCGAACCCTGGGACATCGGCCCGGACGGCTATCAGCTCGGCCGTTTCCCGCCAGGTTGGGCAGAGTGGAATGATCGCTATCGCGACACTGTGCGCAACTTCTGGTTGCGCCGCCACGCCAGCATGGGCGAGCTCGCCAGGCGGCTGTGCGGTTCCAGCGAACTTTTCGAACATCTCGATCGCCGCCCGCAGGCCGGCATCAACTTCATCTCGGCACACGACGGCTTCACGCTGCATGATCTGACCAGCTACGAGCACAAGCGCAACGAGGCCA
Organism: Betaproteobacteria bacterium; assembly: GCA_016234745.1. GTDB lineage: Bacteria > Pseudomonadota > Gammaproteobacteria > Burkholderiales > Rhodocyclaceae > JACRAR01. The sequence continues at coordinate 9,408 of JACRAR010000043.1, forward strand.
ATGGCGAAGGCAACCGCGACGGGCACAACCAGAATCTGAGCTGGAACTGCGGCATGGAGGGTGAAACCGAAGATGTCGCAGTGCTGAAGTTGCGCCGGCGCCTGCAGCAGGCGCTGCTGGCGACGCTGCTGGTTTCGCAAGGCGTGCCCATGCTGCTGGGCGGCGACGAACTGGGAAGGAGCCAGCGTGGCAACAACAATGCCTACTGCCAGGACAACGAGATCAACTGGTTCGACTGGAGTCACATCGACGAGGGTCTGAGTGAATTCGTCGCGCGCCTCATCCGTTTGCGCCAGGAATTTCCTCAACTGCGCCGCACGGCCTGGTTCTCCGGCAGGAAGCAGCCGGGGAAAGCCGCGGACATCCTGTGGCTACATCCGAGCAACCGCGAAATGACCGTGGCGGATTGGAACGACCCGGCCCAGCACGCGTTCGGATTCCTGCTCGCCGCCGAGGCAGGACAGGAGGCGCCGTTGTTGTGCCTGATCAATGCCGAACTCGACGCAAAACACTTTTCGCTTCCGCCCGGAAGCTGGACCTTGCGGCTGGATTCGTCTGCCGCTGGGCAGGAAACTTCAGCCGGGGCAGCGTTAGAAAGCGCTATTGAGCTTCCCGCACTCAGCCTGATGTTGTTGAGCCAGCCTTGCGCAGAGGGACAGGCAGAAAGGAGCAGGCATGCGTTTCCCGCGTAGCAGCGGTGTCCTGCTGCACCCGACTTCATTGCCGGGACCCTATGGCTCGGGTGACTTCGGTCCTGCCGCGTATCACTTTGTGGAATGGCTGCTGACCGCCGGGCAGAAGATGTGGCAAATACTGCCCCTCGGCGGAATTGGCCCGGGCAACTCGCCCTATATGAGCAGCTCGGCTTTTGCCGGCAATGTGCTGTTGATCGACCTGGATGATTTGGGCAGCCAGGGTTGGCTCACCGCAGAGGAACTGCCGCAACATCCCGACTTCGATCCGCGCCGGATCAATTTCGCTGCGGTCCACCATTACCGGCTCGGGAAGCTGCACCTCGCCGCGCGGCGCTTTTTCGCCGATACACAGTCGCATGAGGAGTACGAAACGTTTTGCCAAGCCGAGAAATCCTGGCTCGAGGATTACTCACTGTTCATGGCACTCGCCGAGAAATTCCAGTGGCAGGAATGGAATCAGTGGGAACCGGATCTGGCACGGCGCGAGCCGGTCGCATTGCGGCGCGCCATTGCTGAATTGTCCGAAGAAATCGGCTTCTGGAATTTCTGCCAGTGGTGCTTCTATCGCCAGTGGAATCGCCTCAAGCAATACGCCAACGAGCGCGGCATCCAGATCATTGGCGATATCCCGATTTTCATCGCCTACCAGAGTGCGGAAGTCTGGGCGCGCCCGGATTTGTTCGAGCTGGGGCGCGACGGCACCCCAAGCGTGGTGGCCGGCGTTCCGCCCGACTTCTTCAGCGAAACCGGCCAGCGCTGGGGCAATCCGCTGTATCGCTGGCAGGTCCACGAGCAGGAAGGTTATGCCTGGTGGATCGAGCGCATGCGCAAAACCGCCGCACTTGTCGACATCGTGCGCATCGATCATTTCCGCGGTTTTGCAGCTTACTGGGAAATCCCTGCAACGGAGCCGACCGCGGTCAATGGCCGCTGGCTGCCCGGTCCGGGGGAAAAATTGTTCGGGGTGATCAAGGCGGTGCTGGGACGCTTGCCGATCATTGCCGAAGACCTCGGCGTGGTCACGCCGGATGTGGTCAGGCTGCGCGAGAAATTCAGGCTGCCGGGAATGCGCATCCTGCAGTTCGCCTTCAGCGGCGAGACCGACAACCCCTACCTGCCGCACAATTTCGTCGCCAACACCGTGGTCTATAGCGGCACCCACGACAACGACACCACCTGCGGCTGGTTCGCCTGCGCGCCGCAGCGCGAGCGTGTCTTCGTCTGCAAATATCTCGGCAGCGACGGTAGCGAGATTCATTGGGATCTGATCCGCGCCGCTTCAGCTTCGGTCGCCGACATCGCCATCTATCCGTTCCAGGACATCCTCGGCCTGGGCAGCGAACATCGCATGAACCTGCCGGGCAAACAGAGCGGGTACTGGGAATGGCGCTTCAGCTGGGATCAGGTGGATGCCTCGCATGCCGGGCGCCTTTGCGAAATCACTGCGGCACACGGCCGCTGCCCGGTCGAGCGCCTCAATCTGCCCACCTGAGCCGGGGCGCTTTGGCTAGAATCGCTCATCAGATACTAAAGTAGCTGCTTCGGCCAGATCGAACGAATCACATTCATTTCAAGGAAGCGCGCCATGACCAAGCATGCACAGCAAATCGCCGCCCATGGCATACACGTCGGACTGGATACCCCTGCACTCACCAAATCGCTGACCAACCACCTGACCTTTACGGTGGGCAAGGACTCGGTCACGGCAACCGAGCGCGACTGGTTTTATGCCACGGCTTACATGACGCGGGACCGCTTGATCGAGCGCTGGATGGACACCATGCGCAGCTATTACAACCGCGACGCCAAACGTGTGTATTACCTGTCGATGGAATTCCTCATGGGACGCACGCTCATGAACAGCCTGCACAATCTGAGTTTCGAGCCGGAGTGCCGCCAAGCCCTCAAGAACCTCGGCGTTGATCTGAGCAAGATGCGCGAAGTGGAGCATGATGCAGCACTTGGCAACGGCGGACTGGGGCGGCTGGCCGCCTGTTTTCTCGATTCGATGGCCACGCTCGGCCTGCCCGGCTATGGCTATGGCATACGCTATGAATATGGCATGTTCTCACAGCACGTCGAGGATGGCCGCCAGGTCGAGCATCCCGACAACTGGCTGCGCTACGGCAATCCCTGGGAGTTTCCGCGCCCGGAAGTGCTGTACCAGGTCAAGTTCGGCGGCAACGTGGTGCAGTTTTCCGACGAAAAGGGGGCGTTGCGCCATCACTGGGTCGACACCGAGGACGTGATGGCGATGGCCTACGACACGCCCATCCCCGGCTATGGCACCAACACAGTCAACAACATGCGCCTGTGGGCCGCCAAGGCCTCGCGCGATTTCGAGCTGAAGTACTTCAACGAGGGCAATTACATCAAGGCGGTGGAGGACAAGAACGAGTCGGAGAACCTTTCCAAGGTCCTCTATCCCGACGACTCCACGGCGATGGGTCGCGAACTGCGCCTGCGCCAGCAGTTCTTTTTCGTCAGCGCCTCGCTGCAGGACATCCTCTACCGCTTCTGCAAATCGCATGACGGCTTCGAGGAACTGCCCGACAAGGTGGCGATCCAGCTCAACGACACCCACCCCGCCATCGCTATCCCCGAGCTGATGCGCATCCTGGTCGACATCCACCATCTCGAGTGGGACAAGGCCTGGGATCTGACCACCCGCACCTTCAGCTACACCAATCACACACTGATGTCGGAAGCGCTCGAAACCTGGCCGGTGGCGCAATTCGAGAAACTCCTGCCGCGCCACCTGCAGATCATCTACGAAATCAACCACCACTTCATGAAGGACGTGATGCACCGTTTCCCGGGCGACAGCGACATGCTGCGGCGCATGTCGATCATCGACGAGGGCGGCGGCCGCAAGATCCGCATGGCGCATCTGGCGATCGTCGGCAGCCACAAGGTGAATGGCGTCGCGCGCATCCACAGCGAGCTCATGAAGCAGACCATCTTCGCCGATTTCCACCGCCACTCGCCGACGAAGATCATCAACATGACCAACGGCATCACGCCGCGGCGCTGGCTCAACCAGGCCAACCCGCAACTTTCTGCGCTGATCACCTCGCGCATCGGCAACGGCTGGCTCAAGGACCTCAAGCTGTTGAAAAGCCTGATTCCGCTTGCCGAGGATGCCCAGTTCCGTGCCGAATTCGCCGCGGTCAAACGCGCCAACAAGGAGCACTTCGCCGCCGTGCTCAGGCAAAAGCTGAATATCGCGCTGGACGTCGACTCACTATTCGACGTGCAGATCAAGCGCATCCACGAATACAAGCGCCAGCTTCTCAATGTGCTGCACGTCATCACGCTGTACAACCGCATCTGCAACAACCGCGGCGAGGACAACGTGCCACGCACGGTGATCTTCGCCGGCAAGGCGGCCCCCGGCTACGCCATGGCCAAGCTGATCATCAAGCTCATCAACGATGTCGCCGACATCGTCAACAACGACATGCGCGTCGACGGACTGCTCAAGGTGGTGTTCCTGCCCAATTATGGCGTGTCGCTGGCCGAGGACATCATCCCGGCGGCCGATCTTTCCGAGCAGATTTCCACCGCCGGTACCGAAGCTTCGGGCACCGGCAACATGAAGCTCGCGCTCAACGGCGCGCTCACCATCGGCACGCTGGATGGCGCCAATATCGAGATCGGCAACGAGGTCGGCGAAGACAATATCTTCATTTTCGGCCTCAACACCGATCAAGTTGCCAAGCTCCGGGCCAGCGGCTACAAATCGATGGACTACTACCGCGACAACGAGGAATTGCGCGAAGTGCTCGACATGATCTCCTCCGGTTACTTCTCCCAGGAAGAGCCGGGGCGCTTCCAGCCGATCGTCGACAACCTGCTGGCGCACAACGACCATTACCTGCTGCTGGCTGACTACGCTTCCTACATCGCCTGCCAGAAACGCGTCAAGGCCGCCTACAGCGACCCGCATGAGTGGGTGCGCAAAGCCATCCTGAATGTCGCCAACATGGGCGAGTTTTCCAGCGACCGCACCATCCTGCAGTATGCCGAACAGATATGGCATGCGCAGCCGGTGCCGGTGTGATTCCTTGCGACGGGTTTTGGCAAGCCAGGGGCAATCGCACCGACAGAAAACTTCGCCGGTTGCAGGCCTGACAGCACTCTCCGGCTATGTGATAATTCGTCTCTTGTCGCAATCGGCCTTCGATTTCGGTGGAAAACGCTTGCGGCGATGTTTGATGAATTGCTTGATTGGAGAAATGGATAATGTGCAAACTGGGTGGGTGGATCATGCTTTTGGCTGCTTTGCTGCTGGGCGCGTGCAGTACCGTACAGGGAATCGGCAAGGACCTCGAAAAGGGTGGTGAAGCGATTCAGAAGGCCGCCAAATAATCGAAATTCAGCAAGCAAGGCTCGCGAATTCTCACAAGGAATCTTGCGATTTAATTATTACGGAAAGAGAGCAAGCAAATGAAACAAGTCGGGATGGTTGGTTGGCGCGGCATGGTGGGTTCGGTGCTCCTGCAACGCATGCAGGAAGAGAAGGATTTCGACTTGATCGAGCCGGTGTTTTTCACAACCTCGAATATTGGCGGCAATGCGCCCAAGTTCGCCACAGACAAGAGCCGGGACGCGGGCAAGCTCAAGGATGCCAAAAGCATCGATGCACTGCGCAGCATGGACATCATCATCTCCTGCCAGGGCGGCGACTACACCACCGAGATTTTCCCCAAGCTGCGCGCCATCGGGTGGAACGGCTACTGGATCGACGCCGCTTCGACGCTGCGCATGAAGGACGACGCGGTCATCATCCTCGACCCGGTCAATCGCGACGTCATCGATGCCGCCCTGAAGAAAGGCATCAAGAACTATATCGGCGGCAACTGCACCGTGTCATTGATGATGATTGCATTGGGCGGACTGCTCAAGGCCGACCTCATCGAATGGATGACCTCGATGACCTACCAGGCCGCCTCCGGCGCCGGCGCCCAGAACATGCGCGAGCTGCTGGTGCAGATGGGCGAGGTGCACCGCGTTGCGCAACATCTGCTCAGCGACCCGAACTCGGCAATCCTCGAGATCGACCGCGAAGTCGCGGGCATCCTGCGCGACGACAAATTCCCCACGCAGAATTTCGGCGTGCCGCTGGCCGGTTCGCTGATTCCCTGGATCGACAAGGATCTCGGCAACGGGCAAAGCCGCGAGGAATGGAAAGGGCAGGCCGAAACCAACAAGATCCTCGGCCGCGGCACGGCGGGCAGCGCTCCGGCGATCCCCGTCGATGGCATCTGCGTGCGTGTCGGCGCAATGCGCTGCCATTCCCAGGCGTTGACGATCAAGCTCAAGAAGAACCTGCCTTTGGCCGATATTGAAGCCATCCTCGCCGCGCATAACCAGTGGGTCAAGGTGATCCCGAACCAGCGTGACGTGACGATCAAGGAACTCACGCCGACCATGGTGACCGGTACGCTCAGCGTGCCAGTCGGGCGCTTGCGCAAACTGCCGATGGGGCCGGAATATCTGTCGGCATTTACCGTCGGCGACCAGTTGCTGTGGGGTGCCGCTGAACCTTTGCGCCGGATGTTGCGAATTTTGCTCGATTGAACAGCGCCAAGATAAGGGGAAGGTTTAGCTTGCATAGCTAACATCATGATGTTATGTTATTTGTTCATAAATCGTCCCCGACAGGGAGGCACTGTGAGGAATACCACTCTGACGATGCTCCGAATGTGGCTGGCGACAGCGCTCGCGGCCCTGCTGCTGGCGTTGCCGCTGGGCGCGGGTGCTGCCGGGCTGGGCAGGATCACCGTGCTGTCCGCGCTGGGTCAGCCCCTGCGCGCCGAAGTCGAGATTAGCGCCACACGCGAAGAACTCGCTTCCTTTTCTGCCCGCATTGCTTCCGCCGCAGCGTTTCAGCAAGCTGGCATCGAATACAGTGCGTCTCTTGCGGGTATCCGCTTCAATGTTGGTCAGCGCCCAAACGGACAACCCGTTCTGAATCTCACTTCCGATCGCGCCTTCAACGAACCTTTCCTCGATTTGCTGGTGGAAGCGACTTGGTCTTCCGGGCGACTGCTGCGCGAATACACTTTCCTGCTTGATCCTCCCGAAGCACAGCAAAAAACGCCCGGCACAGCGGCCGCGCCCGTGACGCTGCCCGAAATCAAGAAGGATATTGTGCGGGAAGCGCCTGCGTCGGCCCCAATGCCGGCAACTACGTTGGCACCTGCGGCGCCGGTTGCAGCATCGGTTCAGGCTGCGCCAACTCAGGCTCCGGCACCCACCGCTGCAGCGGCAGCGCCTGAAACACGTCCGGTCGCTCCTGTCGAAGACAAAGCACAAAAGAAGTCGTTACCAGATCTGCAGGTTATTCGCGGAGCCGACGGGGTGCAGCGCATCGTCAAAGTCGAGCCGCCGACACCCGAGAAGGTACCCAAGGAATCAGTACCCCCCACCCGCCTCGTCAAGCAGGGCGACACACTGGGCAAAATTGCCGCCGAAACCAAACCCGACGGGGTCAATCTCGATCAAATGCTCGTGGCATTGTTCCGCGGCAATCAGGAAGCCTTCGTCGGCAATGTGAATCGCCTCAAGGCCGGCAAGATCCTGAATATTCCCGATCGCGAAACGGTGTCAGGTATTTCCGCTGACGACGCAAAAAGAACCATTCAGGCGCATTCCGCCGATTTCAATGCCTACAGCAAGAAGCTCGCGGCAAGCGTAGCCGGGACTGCTCCCCAGAAAGAAGAAGCGCCGCAGCGGGCGGTCAGCGGCAAGATCGCACCCAAGGTCGAGGAGAAAGTGCCGGTCGCTGCCGGCAAGGACAAGCTCGAAGTCTCCAAGTCGGAAGCTGCGGCCAATAAGGCCGGAGCAAGCCGGCTGGCGGCAATCGAGGAAACCCTGGTGTCGCGCGAGAAGGCGCTCAAGGACGCGAATAGCCGCATCGCTGAACTCGAAAAGAATCTCGCTGACTTGAAAAAGCTCATCGAGCTGAAAAATCAAAGCATGGCGGATTTGCAAAAACAGGCCCAAGCTGCCAAACCGCAGGCCGCTCCGGTCCCGGTCAAGGAACCAGCAGCAGCGCCTCAGAAACCCGTCGTCAAGGAAGCAGAAAAACCGGCGCCAGCTGTCGCGCCTGCAGCACCGCCGCAAGCACCAGCCAAACCCGCAGAACCAGCGTCTGTCAAGCCGGCAGAGCCCGCAGCGACAGAAAAGCCGGCAGCAGAAACTGTCATGCCTGCATCCAAGCCTCCGGCTGCGGAAAAGAACCCCGCACCGCCGCCGCCACCGCCGGCTGCGGAACCCAGTTTCATCGATGACAGCCCGGAAGTCGTCTATGGCGGCAGTGCGGTCATTCTCCTGCTGCTCGGTTACCTCGGCTATTCGACTTGGCGCAAGAAGAAATCGGCTCAGGCATCAGGGGATATGGATGAACCGCTTGCTGCGATCGTCGACTCCGGAACGGATAAGTCCGATCAAGGAGAAGACCTGCTGAGCACAACAGACTTCAGCAGTCAGCCGAGCGGGGCCGCGCCCAATGCAAACGTCGACCCGGTTGCCGAAGCCGAGGTTTATCTGGCCTATGGGCGTGATGTTCAGGCCGAGGAAATTCTGGTCGACGCGCTCAAGACCGATCCGACTCGCCTGGCGATTCATCTCAAGCTGCTTGGAATCTATGCGACGCGCAAGAGCGTGAACCAGTTCGATGCCATTGCCAAGAGCGTGCATGGCCTCACCAACGGTGAGGGCCAGGATTGGGAAAAAACCCGGGAAATGGGTCTCGAAGTCAATCCGGAAAATCCCTTGTACGGCGGCCAGCAAGCGTCAAGTGCGGAATTTGATCCCGATGCCACTATGGTCATAGAACCGCAGGTTGCAGTGGAAGATTTCGCGATTGCCGAGGAAGCGCCGCCGCAGGATATGCAGATGGAACTGCCGGCCGAAGAAGCCATACCCGAACCGGCGGCCGACCAAGCACCAGAAGAAGCGGTTTCCGACGACGTCCCCGTTTCCCTCGATTTCGATTTCGACCTGCCCCTTGCGGCACAGGTCACACCCGCTTCCGGGACAACTGAAGCGCCGCAGGTACAGGATGAAACACCTGGCAAGCTCGACATCGACTTGGGCGATGCTGCTGCCCTGGCTCCTGGCGATGAGTCAGCCCCGGCAGAAACCATCGAAACACCGGCTGCGCAGGAAGCCTCGACGTCGCTGGACATAGATTTCGATCTGGATCTCGATGCGCCTCAAGCAGTCGCGGCCGAACCAGTCCCATCCGCACCCCCCCCTGCCGCTGCAGATGCAGGACTGGACTTCAACTTCGATCTGGACAGCAGCGTGCCTGAGGCTAGTCCTGCGCCGGCCGAACCGGTACAGGCCGATGCGGAGTCGGTTGGCAACAATATCGATTTCGATCTGGAACTTCCAGCTCCCGCAGCAGCCGCGCCGGTAGCGAGCAATGTCGATCTCTCCTCGATCAACCTTGACCTCGATGCGCCGCTTGAGCCGGCCTCCGCTCCCGCGGCAGCGCAGGCAACGGAAGCCGACGACAGCGCATTTCAGGACGTCGCGACCAAGCTTGAGTTGGCGCAGGCCTATGAAGAAATGGGCGACAAGGAGGGTGCGCGCGAGTTACTCCAGGAAGTCCTCACCGAAGGCAACGCGGCTCAGAAAGAAACCGCACGCAGCAAGCTGGCGCAACTTGGTTGATCCATCGCGGCGGGCGGTCGGATCGCCCGCCGGTTACCCCTGAGCTACCGCAGCGTTCGTCCATTCAGCCGAAATCACCGGACTGGATGCGGAGCATGCGGAAAGAAACAACATGAAGAGAATAGCGCTGGGCATCGAATATGACGGTGCTCCCTTCCAGGGTTGGCAGTCGCAGCCCCATGGCAATACCCTGCAAGATGCCCTGGAGTGCGCCCTGGCCAAGGTTGCCGGAACACCTTTACGCCTGACCTGCGCCGGGCGCACCGATGCCGGCGTGCATGCGCTGGCCCAGGTGGCGCATTTTGACAGTCCGGTCGAGCGTCCCGAGCAAGCCTGGATCCGTGGCGCCAATGCGCACCTGCCCGATTCGATCGCCGTCCGCTGGGCGCAACCAGTGGCCGCGGACTTCCATGCCCGATTCTCCGCTCTCTCGCGCAGTTATCGCTACCTGCTCCACAGCCACGCGGTGCGCCCGGCGCTGAACCACGACCGGATCGGCTGGTGCCACCGTCCGCTGTCAGTCGATGCGATGCGGGAGGCGGCCCAATTTCTGCTCGGCGAACAGGACTTTTCCGCATTCCGTGCCTCCGAGTGCCAGGCCAAGTCGCCACGCAAGACCCTCTACCAGGCCGACGTGGTGCGACAGGGCGAGTTGATCATTTTCGATTTTCGCGCCACCGCCTTTCTCCAGCACATGGTGCGAAATATCGTCGGCGCCCTGATCTATGTCGGCAAGGGAAAACACCCGCCCGCGTGGATCGCCGAATTGCTCGCGAGCCGCAAGCGCACCCTGGCCGCACCGACGATCTCCGCGGCCGGGCTATATTTCGCCGGCGTGGAATACCCGCCGCAGTACGGGCTGCCGAACACGCCGAACAATACCGCGCTAATCTGATGTCATTGACCAACGCAAATATCGCTGGGCGCCGCACGCGCATCAAAATCTGCGGCATCACACGCCTCGAGGATTTGCGCGCTGCCGTCGATCTGGGTGTCGATGCGCTCGGTTTCGTGTTTTACCCGCCCAGCCCGCGTTTTCTCGATGACGACAGGGCCGCCGCATTGGTTCAAGCCGTCCCGCCCTCCGTCACGACTATCGGCCTGTTCGTCAATGCCGCACCGGCATTGGTGGAGCGGGTACTCACTGCCGTGCCGCTGCAGATGCTGCAGTTCCACGGCGAAGAAGATGCCGCGTATTGCCGGCAATTCAAGCGGCCCTATCTCAAGGCGGCGCGCGTTCGGCCGGGCATCGATTTGTTAGAATACGCGGCGTTGTTTCCGGATGCGCGCGGCCTGCTTCTTGATGCTTATGTCGATGAGTATGGCGGTGTGGGCCGGACTTTCGATTGGGAATTGATCCCGCCGGGCTTGCCGCTGCCGCTGGTGTTATCCGGCGGCCTCGATGCCGGCAATGTCGTTGCCGCCATCCGCAGCGTAAGGCCATGGGCAGTCGATGTCAGCAGCGGCGTAGAGAGCAACAAAGGCATCAAGAACGCGGCGAAGATGGCCGCATTCATCAGCGGAGTGCGGAATGCAGATGCATGAGCTTTCATACAACCAGCCTGACGCGCGCGGTCATTTCGGTCGCTACGGCGGCAGCTTTGTCGCCGAAACCTTGAAACCGGCACTCGACGAACTGATCGCCGCCTATGCCGAAGCGCGCAGCGATCCGGGGTTCCGCGCCGAGTTCGAATACGATCTCAAGCACTACGTCGGCCGGCCATCGCCGATCTACCACGCCAAGCGCTGGTCGGAACAACTGGGCGGGGCGCAGCTCTACCTCAAGCGCGAGGATCTCAATCACACCGGCGCCCACAAGGTCAATAACTGCATCGGCCAGGCCCTGCTGGCACGCCGCATGGGCAAGCCGCGCGTCATCGCCGAGACCGGCGCCGGACAACATGGCGTTGCCACGGCCACGGTGGCGGCGCGCTACGGCATGTCATGCGTGGTGTACATGGGCAGCGAGGACATTCAACGCCAGGCCGCCAACGTCTATCGCATGAAACTGCTCGGCGCGACCGTCGTGCCCGTCACCAGCGGATCGAAGACCCTCAAGGACGCGCTCAACGAGGCGATGCGCGACTGGGTCGGCAATGTCTCCGATACCTTTTACATCATCGGCACCGTCGCCGGTCCGCACCCCTACCCGATGATGGTGCGTGATTTTCAGGCCGTGATCGGCACCGAATGTCTGACGCAAATGCCCGAACTCGCCGGCCGCCAGCCCGATGCGGTGATCGCTTGCGTCGGCGGCGGCTCCAATGCCATGGGAATTTTCTATCCCTATCTGCAGCAAACCGGCGTGCGCCTGATCGGCGTCGAAGCCGCCGGCCTGGGGCTGGACAGCGGCAAGCACGCCGCGCCGCTGACCGCCAACAGCCCGGTCGGCGTGCTGCACGGCAACCGCACTTACCTGATGCAGGATGAAAACGGCCAGATCACCGAAACCCATTCGATCTCGGCCGGGCTCGATTACCCAGGCGTCGGCCCGGAGCATGCCTGGCTCAAGGATAGCGGCCGCGCCGAATACGTGGCGGTAACCGATGCCGAGGCGCTGCAGGCGTTTCACGATCTCTGCCGCCATGAAGGCATCATTCCGGCCCTGGAATCCAGCCACGCCCTGGCCTACGCGGCGAAAATCGCTCCCACGCTGTCCAGGGACAAGCTGCTGCTCATCAATCTTTCCGGACGCGGCGACAAGGACATGCACACTGTCGCCGAAAAATCGGGGATCCAGTTCTGAATCATGTCGCGCATCGCAGCAACATTTGAAATACTTCGGAAACAAGGGCGCAAGGCGCTGATCCCTTTCATCACCGCCGGCGATCCCGATCCCGACATGACTCTGCCGCTGCTGCGCGCCCTGGTCGATAGCGGTGCCGACATCATCGAACTGGGCGTGCCATTCTCCGATCCCATGGCCGATGGCCCGACCATCCAGCGCGCCTCGGAACGTGCCTTGAGGCACGGCATGAGCCTGCGCCGCGTGCTCGATATCGTCCGCACCTTTCGCCGCGAGAATCAGGCCACTCCGCTGGTGCTCATGGGCTATGCCAATCCCATCGAAGCCTACGGAAGTACTGAATTTGTCGCGGATGCTCAAGCGGCGGGCGTGGACGGCGTGCTGGTGGTGGATTACCCGCCCGAAGAGTGCGTCGAATTCGCTACCGATCTCCGCAGGCACCAGGTCGATCCGATTTTTCTGCTGGCACCCACTTCCACCGAACAACGCTGTGCCGATGTGGCGGCACTCGCCAGCGGCTACATCTATTATGTTTCCCTCAAGGGCGTCACCGGATCGGGCAACCTTGATTTCGCCGAAGTCGGCCGTCGCATCCCGGGCATTCGCGAAAAGGTGGGTCTGCCGGTCGGGGTCGGGTTCGGCATCCGCGATGCGCAGAGCGCCAGGCGCATCGCTGCGGTGGCCGACGCCGTGATCATCGGCAGCCGCATCATCGAGGAAATCGAGAATTCGCCGCGCGCGGAAGCCACTGCCCGAGTAGGCGCTTTTCTGCGGGAGATCCGCGCAGCGCTCGACAGCAAGGAGGTCAAGTCATGAGTTGGTTGCAGAAACTGCTCCCGCCCAAAATCAAGCGCGCCGAGGGCACGCGCAAGTCCATCCCCGAAGGACTCTGGTCCAAGTGCCCCGCCTGCGAGGCCGTGTTGTATACCAGCGACCTGGAAAGCAACCAGAGTGTTTGCCCCAAATGCGGCCACCATCATCAGTTGCGCGCCAGGACGCGTCTCGACCTGCTGCTCGATCCGGAAGGCCGTTTCGAGATCGGCGCCGAAGTACTGCCGCTCGATCCGCTCAAGTTCAAGGACAGCCGCCGCTATACCGATCGCATCGCTGCGGCCCAGGCGGAAACCGGCGAGACCGATGCGATGGTGGTGATGCAGGGTGCGATCAAGACCGTGCCGGTGGTGGTTGCCTGCTTCGAATATGCCTTCATCGGCGGATCGATGGGTGCCGTGGTGGGCGAACGCTTTGTACGCGGCGTGATGGCCGCAATCGAACAGCAGCTGCCCTTCATTTGCATCACGGCCACCGGCGGTGCACGCATGCAGGAAGGTCTCTTCTCCCTGATGCAGATGGCCAAGACCACAGCCGCCATATCCCGCCTGGCGCAGCAGCGCCTGCCCTTCATCAGCCTGCTCACCAATCCGACTACGGGAGGTGTTTCGGCGAGCTTTGCCTTTGTCGCCGATGTCGTCCTCGCCGAGCCGGGCGCCTTGATCGGTTTTGCCGGGCCGCGCGTAATCGAACAAACGGTACGGGAGAAACTGCCCGACGGTTTCCAGCGCTCCGAGTTCTTGCTGGGCAAGGGCGCCCTCGACATGATCGTCGACCGCCGCGAGCAGCGCGACAGGATCGCCGCATTGCTGACCCTGCTGCAGCGCATCCCGGCGGTGCAGTAGAGCCTCCATTGCGAGAAACGCTGGCCGACTGGCTGAACCATCTCGAATCCCAACATCCGCGGGGTGTAGCCGGCATCGAGTTGGGATTGGAGCGGGTGCAATCTGTCAGCCAGGCACTCGGCCATCACCAGAATGTCCCGGTAATCACCGTCGCCGGCACCAATGGCAAGGGCTCCACCTGCGCCATGCTGGAGAGCATACTGACTTGCGCGGGATACCGTGTCGGATTGTACACTTCGCCGCACCTGCTCGATTACACCGAACGAGTCCGCATCGGCGGCGCAACGATCACCGCTGAATCGCTCTGCACAAGCTTTGTGCGGGTTGAAGAATGTCGCGCAGGCATAGCGCTGACCTATTTCGAGTTCGGCACCCTGGCCGCATGGGAGTGTTTTGCGAACGCCGGGGTCGATGTCATCATTCTTGAAGTCGGCCTCGGTGGCCGGCTCGATGCCGTCAATATCTACGACACCGATTGCGCGATTGTCACCGCCGTCGATATCGATCACACCGAGTATCTCGGTGAGACACGGGAGAAAATCGGCTTCGAGAAAGCCGGGATTTTCCGTAGCGGCAAGCCGGCCATCTGCGCCGATTCCGACCCACCGCAGAGCCTTGTCGAGCACGCACGCAGGCTTGGAGCGCAACTGAACCGGATCGACAGCGACTTCGGCTACCTGCGCGAAGCAGGACAGTGGTCGTTCTGGTCGCACCAAGGCGACAAGCCGGTGCAATTCAACGACCTGCCCTTGCCGAATATTCACGGAGTGAGCCAGTTGCAAAACGCCAGCGGCGCCCTGGCAGCCTTGCAGGCGCTCGATGCGCGCCTGCCGGTACGGCTGGCGGACATCCGGCGAGGCCTGCGCGAGGTGAAACTCGCGGGCCGCTTCCAGATCCTGCCGGGACAACCCGCCATCGTGCTGGATGTCGCCCACAATCCGCAGGCGGCAAGCATGCTGGCAGAAAACCTCGCGGCTCAACAGGAGGCGCAAGCATTTTCCGGTGTAACCTGGGCCGTGTTCGGCATGCTGCGAGACAAGGACATCAACGGCGTGGTGAAGGCGCTGACGGACCAGATCACTCACTGGCTGCCGTGTTCGCTGGACGGAGTGCGCGCGGCAAGCGCCGACGAACTTTCGCGCATACTTCAGGGCCAAGCAATAGCGTCGCGGCGCAGCTTTAACGCACCGGCCGAAGCATTCCGGTATGCGCGAGAGAACGCGGGGGGAGATGATAGAATTCTGGTGTTCGGATCCTTCCAAACTGTCGCGGATGTTCTGCACGAACTAGCGTAGAAGCTTATGGCTGAAAATGACCTGGGATTCAATCCGGCGGCAGAGCCTGCCACTGAGGCTATACCCGACGAGCAGCTCAATCTCAAGAAGCGCGCACGGCGGCGCCTGGTCGGCGCCATAGCGCTTGCGTTGCTGGCAGTGATTGTGCTGCCCATGGTGATGGACCAGGAGCCGAAGCCGCTCACCCAGGACATCCAGATTCGCATCCCGAGCCAGGAATCCACTTCGGTTTCAGCGCTTTCCCGCGTCACCCCGAGCAAGCCGGCAGCGGCTCCCGCTGCAGCGCCTGCGCCTGCACCCGCCTCCTCAACACCTGCAGCAACTGCCGAAGCGCCGCCGGGAAACAAGCCGGCCACAAAAACCGAAACAAGGCCTGAAACGAAAACCGAAGCGCCCAAAGCCGGCGTGCCCAGCGTGTCAATTGCCCCCGCAAAACCCGGCGAGGCCAAAATCGCCGAAAAACCCGTGGAAAAGCCCGCCGACAAGCCGGCGGCAAAGGCTCCAGCGCAGGAACTCGAGGCGGCGCGTGCCACAGAGCTGCTCAATGCCGAACAGTGGGTCGTGCAACTTGGCGCCTATCAGGATATGGCCAACGTCAAAGTGCTGCAGGGAAAGATCAAGGGACTCGGGCTTCCTTCATTCACCGAAAAAGTGGATACACCCCAGGGCGCCCGGGTGCGCGTGCGGAGCGGCCCATTTGACAGCCGCGAGGCCGCCGAAAAAGCGCACGAGCGGCTCAAGAAAATCGGTGCGGGCGCGCCATCGGGCGGCGTCGTTGCCAAGAAGTAGTCGCCACCAATGATGGGCTTTGCCGCCTTCGACTGTGCAGTTGTGGCGGTACTTGCCCTGTCTGCCCTGCTCGGTCTGTGGCGCGGCATTGTCAGCGAAATACTCGCCTTGCTGGCCTGGGTGGCCGCCTTCTTTGCTGCAAAAATCTGGGGCAGCCAAGCTGCGGCATTCTTGTCTGCCTGGTTGCGCGACCCGGTGCTGCAACAAGTATTGGGGTTCGTCGCGGTGTTCGCGCTGACCTTGCTACTGTTCGCCGTCGTGCGATTTTTCCTCTCGCGTCTGCTGCGCGCGGTCGGATTGGGGCTGGTGGATCGTTTTCTTGGCGTGCTGTTCGGCCTGTTGCGCGGTCTGCTGATTGCCCTGGCGGGCGTGATGCTGGGCGGCATGACCGAATTTCCCCGGCAGACTTGGTGGCGCGAGGCTATACTGGCGCCGCCGTTGGAAACTGCGGTGCTGGCATTCAAACCCTGGCTGCCGCCGCAAGTGGCGCAGAAGATTCGATATCGATAGGTGATCTAACGATGTGTGGAATTATCGGGGTGGTCGCAACGACGCCCGTCAACCAACTGCTCTACGATGGACTGCAAGTGCTGCAGCACCGCGGTCAGGATGCGGCCGGCATTGCCACCGCACACTCCGGACGCTTCCACATGCACAAGGGTCCGGGGCTGGTGCGCGACGTGTTCCGCACCCGCAACATGATCAACCTGACCGGCAACTGGGGCATCGGCCATTGCCGCTACCCGACCGCGGGTTCCGCCGACAATGCCGCCGAATCGCAGCCGTTCTATGTCAACTCGCCCTTCGGCCTGATGCTGGCGCACAACGGCAATCTGACCAATGCCACGCAACTCAAGCAGGACATGTTCCTGCAGGATTTGCGCCACATGAACACCAACTCCGACTCGGAGGTGCTGCTCAACGTCCTGGCACACGAGCTTCAGGCTGCCTCGACCAAGTACCAGGTCGATGCCGAAATCATTTTCCGCGCCGTGGCAGGCGTGCATCGGCGCGTACGCGGCGCCTATGCCGTGGTGGTGATGATCGCCGGCTACGGCCTGCTGGCTTTCCGCGACCCCTACGGCATCCGGCCGCTGATCATCGGCCGCCACCAGACCGAAGCCGGCATGGAATACATGGTCGCCTCCGAAAGTGTCGCGCTCGACACGCTCGGCTTCAAGGTCTTGCGCGATGTCGCGCCGGGCGAGGCGATCCTGATCGACACCAGGGGCAACTTCGTCAGCCGCCAATGCGCCGAGCGCACCACCCATGCGCCATGCATATTCGAGTTTGTCTATCTGGCGCGCCCCGATTCGCTGATCGACGGCATCTCGGTATACGCCACGCGGCTCAAGATGGGCGAATACCTCGCCGAAAAAATCAAGCACACCATGCCGCACCTGGAGATCGACACGGTCATCCCGATTCCGGATTCGAGCCGGCCGGCGGCCATGGAACTGGCCAAACGCCTCAACCTGCCCTACCGCGAAGGCTTCGTCAAGAACCGCTACATCGGACGCACCTTCATCATGCCGGGACAGAAACAGCGCAGCAAATCGGTGCGCCAGAAGCTCAATGCAATCGGCATGGAGTTCAAGGGCAAGAACGTGCTGCTGGTCGACGATTCGATCGTGCGCGGAACCACCAGCCGCGAGATCGTCATGATGGCGCGCGAAGCCGGCGCACGCCATGTCTATTTCGCTTCGGCAGCGCCGCCGGTGCGCTTTCCCAATGTCTATGGCATCGACATGCCGACGCGCAGCGAGTTGATCGCCTGCGACCGCTCCGACGAGGAAATACGCTATGAGATCGGCGCCGATGCCCTGATCTACCAGGATCTCGACGACCTCAAAGCGGCCGTGCATGCCCTCAATCACAGCATCAGCAGCTTCGAGACATCCTGTTTCGACGGACAGTACATCACGGGCGATATCACCGGCGAATACCTCTCGCGGGTCGAATCGACGCGCGGCGCGGCAGTAAAGCGCTACGACGATGAAAGCGAGGGCGCTCAGCTCGACCTCAACTTGATCACCGAATGATGCGGGTCGAAATGATGCGGGTCGTTGACGCCATCCCCCAGGCCGTGTAAGTTTCGTCCTGCGCCGAGTTGATTCAGCTTGCGGGCGCCTAACAAATACAGCTAAAGCGAACCAAGCCCGGTCCGCACAGAATTTGCTGGCCGGGTTTTTTTATTGACGGTGACCGACATGAGCGAAAAATATTCTTTCGATACCCTGGCAGTGCGCGCCGGCCAGGAGCGCAGCCAGTTCAACGAGCACTCCGAAGCGCTCTACCTGACTTCCAGCTTCGTCTTCGAGAATGCGGCGCAGGCTGCCGCGCGTTTTTCAGGTGAAGAACCCGGCAATGTCTACGCCCGCTTCACCAATCCGACCGTGACTACCTTGCAGGAACGCCTGGCTGCTCTTGAAGGCGCGGAAGGATGCATCGCCACGGCCTCGGGCATGGCGGCAATCCTCGCCATGATCATGGCCTTGCTCAAGGGTGGCGACCATATCGTCGCCTCGCGCAGCATTTTCGGTGCCACCCAACAACTCTTCGGCAATATCCTGCCCAAATTTGGCATTGACACGGATTTCATCGACGGCGGCGATCCGGCTGCATTTCGTGCTGCACTCAAGCCGAATTCCCGCCTGATCTTCGTCGAAACGCCGTCGAACCCGCTCACCGAGGTGTTCGATATCGCTGCTCTGGCACAGGTGGCACATGCCGCCGGCATGCTGCTGGCGGTAGACAACTGTTTTTGCACGCCGGCCTTGCAACGGCCGCTGGAGTTCGGCGCCGATCTGGTGATTCATTCGGCGACCAAATATCTTGATGGCCAGGGACGGGTTCTCGGCGGCGCAGTGTGTGGCAGCAAAATCTTGACCGAGGAAATATTCAAGTTCCTGCGCACCGCCGGTCCGTCGCTCTCGCCCTTCAACGCCTGGGTCATCCTCAAGGGTCTGGAGACACTCAAGATCCGCATGCAGGCGCAATCGACGAACGCTCTTGCACTGGCGCGCTGGCTGGAGAACCAGCCGCAAGTAACCCGCGTGTTCTACCCCGGACTCGAATCGCACCCGCAACATGCCCTGGCCTTGCGCCAGCAGGCCAGCGGCGGCGCGATCGTCACCTTCGAGGTTGCCGGCGGGCGCGCGGCAGCCTGGCGCGTGGTCGACAACTGCCGGCTGCTCTCGATCACCGCCAATCTGGGCGATACCAAGACCACCATCACCCATCCGGCCAGCACCACGCATGGACGCATCAGCGCAGAAGCGCGCGCAGCCTCGGGCATCACCGAAGGATTGCTGCGCATCGCCGTGGGACTCGAAGCCGTGACCGACATCGAAACGGATCTGGCGCGCGGGCTGGCCTGAAGTCCGCATCAACCGCAGCCCGGCGCCATGCGACTGTTCGTCGATATTTCCGCGCACGGCTTCGGCCATCTGGCGCAAACCGCGCCGGTGCTGAACACCCTGCAGCAGGCACTGCCCCGATTGCGCCTGACCGTACGCAGCGGCCTGACACATGAACGCCTGCTGATGCGCATCCGGGCACCCTTCGAGTTCGTTGCCGGGGCGGCTGATTTTGGTTTTGTAATGCACAACGCCCTCGACCTCGATCTTGGCGCCAGCGCCGCACGCTATCGCGAACGGCACCGCTACTGGCAGGATGCCGTGGACCGCGAAGCCGACTTTCTGCGCCAGCAAAAACCTGATCTGGTATTCAGCAACGTGTCCTATCTTCCGCTGGCCGGTGCCGCCGCTGCCGGCATTCCGGCCGTGGCGATGTGCTCATTGAACTGGGCCGACTTGTTTGCGCATTACTTCGGGGAGGAAACCTGGGCGGCAGCGATCCACGCCGAGATGCTGCGCGCCTACAACAGCGCCGCTGCTTTTCTGCGCGTCACGCCCGGCATGCCCATGCCGGACTTGTTTAACCTGCATGCGATCGGCCCGATTGCCGATGTTCTGCTGCCCCGGCGCGACAAGATTGCCGAACGCCTGAATCTGCCGGCAGCGGCACGCTGGGTGCTGATCGCGCTCGGCGGCGTCGATCATCCATTGCCGGTCGGTGCATGGCCGCGTCTTTCGAATGTGTTTTGGCTGGCACCCGGCACTGGACAAGCTGACAGGAACGACATCCGGTACTTCGACGCAAGCCTCCCCTTTGCAGATCTGCTTGCGAGTGTCGATGCCCTGATCACCAAGACCGGTTACGGCAGTTTCGCCGAGGCCGCCTGCCAGGGCGTCCCCATGCTCTATTTGCGGCGTCCGGATTGGCCCGAGGAAGCCTGCCTGATCGACTGGGTGCGCGACCACAATCGCACAATGGAGATCACCCGCACAGTAGCCGACTCAGGCGATCTTGCAGGCGTACTGGAGAAGATTTGGCAGGCAGCCCCCCCGCCAATTCCTCAGCCCGCGGGAATACGACAAGCATGCGATTATCTCGCCCGACTTCTGGCTAAATAGGCTCACAAAGCAGTCCAGGAATCCGGCTGAAACTCGAAGATACGCCAGGCATAGCAGCTACAATGAAACCGACGTGAAAAAACCCGCTTTAGAACCTGCCGCACTCCCCCCGCTTGTCCTGACCAGCGACCGGCTGCGTCTGGCCGAGCGCCATTTGAGTCAAGCCGACCGCGTCATGGCCAAGCTGGTGCGCACGCACGGCAACTGCCGGCTCGCTGCCAGAAAGAACCAGCCTTTCCACGCCCTGACATCGGCCATCATCAGCCAGCAATTGTCCGCCAAGGCCGCCGCCACCATCGCCGCGCGCGTTGCGCAACTGGCGCCCCGTCCTTTTACTGCCGAGGCGATGCTGTCTGTCGCAGCGGAAAACCTGCGTGCCGCCGGCCTGTCGTCAGCCAAGACCCGCTATATCCATGAACTGGCACGGCGAGTGGTGGATGACGATCTGGACTTTGGACGCATCCGCAAGCTCGGCGACGAGGCAGCGATTGCTGCGCTCACCGAAGTCCCCGGCATCGGCCGCTGGACCGCCGAAATGTTCCTGATCTTCACGCTCAGACGGCCGGACATTCTCTCGCTCGGCGATGCCGGGCTCGCCCGCTCAGTGCGACTGCTGTATGGCGAAATGGCGGAAATGCAACGCGTTGCCGAACGCTGGCGGCCTTATCGTTCGGTTGCCTGCTGGTATCTGTGGCGCCATCTGGATAACGACTGAAACAAATTCTTTTCTTGCGGTTTCCAATTAAGCTGTTACACCTGTTACACTCCGCCCCGCGCTGGCCATCCTATCAGTCTGTTTGCCGCGCTTCGCGTTTAGATTCTCTCTCCGCGTTCCATCCCGTAAGCGATTCTTCCTAGACTGGTGCGTGACATTCACGCAGGGTTGAGTCTAGGAGTAAACCCCATGCATTTCAACAATCTCGGCCTGCGTGCCGAACTTCTGCGTGCCATTGCCGATCAAGGCTACGACACGCCCACCCCGATCCAGGCACAGGCGATTCCGGTCGTCCTGGCCGGCCGCGACCTGATGGCCGCGGCACAGACCGGCACCGGCAAGACCGCCGGCTTCACCCTGCCGATCCTGCAACTCCTCAGCACGCGCCCCGCCGCTTCTCGCGGCAAGCCGCGCGTGCTGATCCTGACGCCGACGCGCGAACTCGCCGCCCAGGTCGAGCAAAGCGTGTGCACCTACGGCAAGCATTTGCCGCTCAAATCGGCAGCCATCTTCGGCGGCGTCAGCATGGTGCCGCAGTTGAAGGCATTAAAGGGTGGCGTGGATATTCTCGTCGCCACCCCCGGCCGCCTGCTCGACCATCTCGGCCAGCGCAACGCCGATCTTTCCGGTATCGAGATTTTTGTTCTCGACGAGGCCGATCGCATGCTCGACATGGGCTTCATGCCCGACATCCGCAAGGTCATCGCGCTGATCCCCAAACAGAAACAGAGCCTGCTGTTCTCTGCGACTTTCCCCGAGGAGATCCGCGCCCTCGCCGCCGGCCTGCTGCGCAACCCGCAGACAGTCGAAGTGGCGCCGCGCAATGCCACGGTCGACCTGATCACCCAGGCGGTCTATCACGTCGACAAGGCGAAGAAACGCGACCTGCTGCAGAAGCTGATCGAGGACCACAGCTGGCACCAGGTGCTGGTGTTCACCCGCACCAAGCATGGCGCCAATGCGCTCTCCGAAAAACTCGACAAGGCCGGCATCAGTTCCGCCGCGATCCACGGCAACAAGAGCCAGGGCGCGCGCACCCGGGCGCTGGCCGACTTCAAGAGCCTCAAGCTGAATGTGCTGGTGGCCACCGACATCGCCGCGCGCGGACTGGACATCGACCAGTTGCCGCATGTGGTGAACTACGAGCTGCCCAACGTGCCAGAAGATTATGTGCATCGCATCGGCCGCACCGGCCGCGCCGGCTCCAGCGGCGAAGCCATCTCGCTGGTGTGCGTCGACGAGCACGCGCTGCTGCGCGACATCGAGCGCCTGCTCAAGCAGCCGATCGAGAAGCGCCTGATGCCGGGCTTCGAACCCGATCCAAGCATCCGTGCCGAACCGATCGAGAATGGCCGCAACAAGGGACGCCAGGCGCCACGCGGCGCGGTGCCAGGGCGGCAGAACAAGCCACGGCAGCGTCCGCCGCAAAGTACCAAGCCTGCGCGCAATGGCGGCGGGCAAGGTCGCGGCACTTCCAGCCGTCATTCCGGTGCGGGGCATCACTGAGCACCCATCTCTTTACGCTTAATGGGGAGTCCATATACGCAGAGTTAGGCATACCTGAATTCAATCCTACGAACTTTCTTCAGGTCTACCGTCTGCTTGGCTTGCCATAAATCGTAATTGTCTTGCATCGTCAGCCAGCTTTCTGGGGAGCGCCCCAAAGCTTTTGAGAGACGCAGAGCCATTTCCGGACTAATGCCGCTGGTTTCATTCAGAACGCGGTGAAGGGTCGATGCAGCAACGCCCAAGTTAAGGGCAAGCTCCCTGCAACTGATTTGATTGGGCGTAAGGTAAACCTCTTGAATAAACGCGCCGGGGTGTGGCGGATTGTGCATAGCCATTAGTGATAATCCTCGTAATCCAGAACAAAAGCATTACCGTCTTCGAACTCGAACGTGACACGCCAGTTCTCGTTTACCCATATTGACCAGCGTCCCCGCCCGCTTCCTATTAGTGGGTGAAGCCGAAAGCCGGGAATGTCCATGTCTTTGATAGTTTGAGCAGTATCGAGCGCGGCCAGTTGCATCAAGAAACCTGATTGCCTACTGGCTCAGCTAGTGAGCCAGTAGGGCGTGCATACTAGCGCCACTTTAATATTGTGACAAAACCGGCTATTGCCCTCGATTTCCATAAAGATGGGGTATGATACCCGATAATTTGAGGAGCCTTAAGGGATGCAACTCGTCACCACGCGCGACGCGACACGCCTGACGGGTCTCTCGACGGAGCAACTCCGCGAGTGGACGAACCGCCGTGCGTTGATTCCAGCCGACGTGAAACCCAAAGGCCATGGATCCCCGGCGCGCTACTCTTGGCAAACGATCCTGTTGCTGCGCTTGGCGCTAATCATGCGGGACCGCTTCAAGATGGAACTCCATGCGCATCGCGACCTGTTTGCTGATCTTGGAAGCGATTTTGGCCGCGTGTCTTTCCTATCTCTATGGGGAAAATCTCTAGCCCTGTATGGCGGACAACGCTGGCGGTTAGTCGATCTAGAAGACACACGAATCGTTGACGTCGATTGCATCGTGCTACGGCTCGATCCTCATCTTCAAGTGCTGTCCGCTGGCTTTTCCTTGCCGCAACCCAGTACGCTAAGCCAGATATCTTTGTTTCCGGCACTTGGCGTGGCTGGCGACCGCGCTTCCGTGGCCGTCGCGAGACGGGGCTGACACATG
The DNA here is from genome assembly GCA_016234745.1 of Betaproteobacteria bacterium. Taxonomy (GTDB): domain Bacteria; phylum Pseudomonadota; class Gammaproteobacteria; order Burkholderiales; family Rhodocyclaceae; genus JACRAR01. The sequence goes on from JACRAR010000043.1 coordinate 33,171, forward strand.
AACAGCGCAGCCTTCACCAAAGCCCTGACCGAGACTGGCTATTTGCTGCCGAATGGCGAACCTGCGCCAGGTTTAGCGCGCTTAGGTCAAGATGTGACCTCCCGGCTACGGCCGGTTCTTTCAGACGTCCGCGTGGGCCTACAGGCCGATGCGGTATTCTCGGCACAAAATACACCCACGACCATCTTCAAGGATGCCGGCGGCAGCACTCCAACAGAAAAGCAGATTGCTCAATGGCACGAGGCGGCCTGGAATGTTGGCGTTGCGCCGTTGCTTTGGATCATCACGCCTACGGACATTCGCTTGTACGACTGCTATGCTTCACCGGCCAAAGAAAGCCCGCAGCAGATTGCCACTCAGCCGCTCGACGTGTTTCCGCTGAATGCCGAAGAGCGGCTGCGTGCCCTCGATGCGATGTGCGGTCGTTTTGCCACCGAGACAGGCGCATTTTGGTCTAGCGCGATCGGCCGGAGGATCGATCGCCGCTATCGGGTGGACCGCGAGCTACTAAGCGAGATCAATGCATTGGAAGAACAGTTGACCCTTGTTGCGCCAGCAAGTACGCAGCCATTTCCAGACAACCGAGAAGAGGTAAGGGCCGCGCGGGACTTCGCACAGCGCCTGATCGGCCGCTGTATCTTTACATCCTACCTTGTTGATCGCGGCATTGCACAGCCATTCTTGCCGCCGGGCTTCCCGTCGGATATTGCCGAAATGTTCGCAACCGTCGAATCAACGTTCAGTCTCTTCAAGTGGCTGCGCAGTACGTTCAATGGTGACCTGTTCCCCATGGACGATCCGGGGGCAGAACATAAGCGCCTTGGCGACGCACACTTGACCCTGCTTCGTGACTTTGTCGAAGGGCGGAGTCTGGTGTCGGGGCAGGGACGCTTGTTCCGCTTCCGCTACGACGCCATCCCCGTCGATCTCATCAGTTCGATCTATCAGCAGTTTGCACGATCAAGTGCTGCTGACGAGGCGCATGTGCAGGGGCTGCACTACACGCCGGTCGAGTTGGTGCACCTGACGCTTGACCCGGTGTTCGAGGCATTGCCTGCCACCGCCCGCGTGATCGACCCGACATGCGGCTCCGGCGCCTTCCTGGTCGAGGCGTTCCGCCGTCTCGTCTGGAAAAGCAGCAGGGGCAGACCGGCGAGCCGTGCCACGGTTCGCAAGGTCCTCTACAAGCAGCTCTATGGCATCGACATTAACAAATCGGCCCTGGGTATCGCCGCCTTTAGCTTGTACTTGGCAGCTCTTGAACTCGATGAAGAGCCGGTGACCAACATCCTCGACCTCAAGTTCGATCGCCTGATCGGCGCCACCTTGTTCCAGGCTGACACGGTCAACGACAAACTGCCGCCCCCCGTCGCCGAGCATGCCTTCGATGCGGTGGTGGGAAATCCACCCTGGACTTTTGTGCGGCAAGCGACGCCTCTGCGCAAGCGTACAGCAGGTGATGACGGAACCACCCGCCCGCGGCGCAGCCCCGACCAAGAATTCCTGTGGGTAGCTGCTCGGCTTGCAGGCGACACCGGACGTATCGGCATAATCATGAAGGCTTCGCCATTCTTCTCGAAAGACCAGCATGCAGTTGACGCGAGGCAGGCTATTCTTCGCAAACTGGCGCCCGCAGCCCTGGTCAACCTTTCAGCGCTACGCAAAGAAGAACTTTTCCCCGATGCAACCGGGCCCGCACTGCTGTTCTTCGCGCGCTGCGCCCTAATTGATCAGGATGATCGCCTCTTGGTTGGCTCCATCCCATGGACGCCGAACTTCCGTCGCAACGGTGTTTTCCCAGTCGGGCCGGGTGAGTTCAGAAGCCTGCCGTTATCTCGCGTGCTGCGCACGCCGCCGATGCTCAAAGCGGCGACCTTTGGTACTGTGCGTGACGGGTGGTTAATCGAGAAACTAGAACGTTCGTTTCCGACGCTTGAAATGTTGCTGTGTAACGCAGGGCTCGACACACGGGGGCAAGGATTCAAAGTTAATGGAGACGTCCTATACCTGTCTCCTGAAGGGTATTTCAAGCTGTGCGTGCTAACCCCGGACCACTATAGGCCCTTCCGAGTGAACGAGCGTACGCTTGATCACTTTACTCATGATTCGCTGCATCGGATTCGCAACCCCGCCATCTTTAAGGGGCCGTTACTCATTTGTCCGAAAGGAACGTTCGGTCGCGCAGCGGAACCGGGGCGCTATAGCGCAGCGTTCATCAGCCAGAGTGTTCTGTATACCGAGAGTTTTTATGGCATCTCGTTCGCCGGGAAGAAACCCGAGGCCGCGAAGATCCTTGCGGCGATTCTCAATTCGAGTGTCGTTGCATTCCAGCTTGCTTTTGGTGGCAGCACTTGGGGTCTGGAAAGGCCGACCGTAGAACCAGGTGATTTACTATCACTTCGTGTTCCTGACTTGGCAACTGCGGATCCAGCGTTGTTGCAGGCAGTGCTTGCTGCGGAGTCGGAGGTCGCAGAAGACGCTAAGAATGGCCAACGAATCGAAGCACTCGATCAGGCCATCTATGACCTGTATGGTTTGGATCGAGATGAAGCCATGCTTGCCGGCGAAAGTGTAGCGCGCGCACGCATGCTCCTATTCGAAGGGCGCGTGCAGCGGATGGCCTTCGTCAAAACACCGACGCCCGACGCGCTGTCCGCATACGCTGGCGAAGTCGTTCACACGGTGAACGCCTATCTTCGTGCGCGTGGCAAGCGCCACCTGGAGGCAATCATCTATCCGATGCGGATCGTGCAGGGCAATTTGGCTGACGACATACCGGGCATTACGGCAGTAAGGTTCGCCATGGTCGCCGGTGCGCCGACAGATGTAGCTATCACCCATCAAGGCGGCGCAGCCGAAATCGAACGGCTGGCGACACTATTACGCGGTCAGGTCAATACCGAAACGCCACCTTATCTCAACGAGAGACGCCAACTCCGAATCTACAACGAGAACGAGCTATTTATTCTAAAGCCTTCTGAGATCCGTTATTGGACGCGGGCGGCAGGTTTCAATGATGCGGACGTCATTTTAGCGGACCATTGGATCAGGGACCGTCATGCGTCTGTTGCCTGATACGCCGATAGGACGTCCATCCTTCGAGCTGTCTGACGACGAGGTTGCCACGGTCGTCGATCTGCTTTGCCGGGGTGCCGCCGAGGCACGTGCTTTCGTTACGACCGGCATGCTTGAAGTGCCGATCACAATCCATGTGAAAAAAGCAATGCGCCGGCTGAAAAAGCAGCTTGGGCTTACGAATCTGGAGATCGGTGGCGAATTCGAATTGCTGGACTTGAGTAATGACGATCCTGAAGTACTCGGCCGCATCGACATCATTCTCCGGTTTCTTCATCAGTTCGGTGACGAAGAAGCCTATCTTGCGGTCGAATGCAAGCGTGTTGCCCACGGGGATTCCACGTTAAATCAACGCTACGTTACCAATGGCGTTGACCGTTTCGTGACAGGGCAATACGCTGCTGGCCATCAGTGGGGAATGATGTTGGGTTATGTCATGAAGTTGCCGTCAGCGATTTTGGTCTCTGGTATTGATGCGCGTATTCGCAAGACTTACGGCGAAGGTGCGAAGCTATGTTTGACCCATGCCCATGCCAAATCGTTATCGATGCACACGGGAATGCTCGCGCAAGGCAGCAAAGGCCACGTCATCCGCTTGGTTCACATCTTTGTGGACATGACACCAGCCGCAACTTCCACCTTGGGCATTCTGTAGATCAGTTATTGAATTATCAGTGTAGGGGAACAAATGCTGAGTCTGGTCTGCCCCATTGCTGCGAAAGGCTGCGTATTAGAGTGACTGATTTCCTTGAGCGTCTGTGAACGACTGCTTTGAAGGTAGTTGAACCTTCCCCGTCGGCACAGGGCGACTGACTGCAATGGCCATCAAACGTCATAGCACATTCACTCATAAAGGTCGGCAGTCGAGTGTGGACCGGATGCCCAGTGCAGCAGCTTCCCTGCCCCGCCAGCGCCTCTTGATGGTCGTTTTGCGACTATTGATCAGTAGCCGATGCAGCAGGCCAAGGGCACGGCCACCGCCGATTTTGCGATCGCTGCGGCGGCGGAGCGGCGGACGGGGATGTCCGGGCTCGCTGTCTGAGCGTAGCGAGTTTGAGAGCCCGGCCGGCCGGCGCTGCGGCGCAAGGGAACCCGCAGGGCGGGAGCGCAGGAGGCGGCGGCCGTGCCCTTGGCCTGCACCAGCACACGTGGCGAAACCGCTATTCCTTGAGCAGTTCGAGCAGCGCAGTGCCGTAGCGCGCAGCCTTCGCTTCGCCTATGCCGGCGACATTGAGCAGTTCCCCCAGCGTCTGCGGCCGGCGCACGGCGAGTTCGTGCAAGGTCTTGTCGTGCAGGATGACGTAGGCGGGAACGCCCTGTTCGCGGGCGGTCTGGCTGCGCCACTGGCGCAGCGTTCCGAACAGTCCCTCATCGACAGGACGCAGGCCAACCGGGGCGTGCCTCTTCGGTTTCGCCAGTTTCTTCTGCCGCAGCACCTGCCGGCGCAACATCAGCGTGGTTTCGTTTTTCAACACCGGCTTGGCGTTTTCGGTGAGCTTGAGTGCGCCATAGTGCTGGGCGTCGGCATAGAGTAGGCCGCCGGCCAGCAACTGGCGGGCGACGCTGCGCCAGGCGGCTTCGTCGAGATCGGTGCCGACGCCGAAGGTCGGCAGGCGCTCGTGGCAGAACTGCTGTACCTTTTCGGTGGCCTTGCCGCGCAGGATGTCGATCAGATGCACGGCGCCGAAACGCTGGCCGGTGCGCAGGCAGGCGGACATGAACTTCTGCGCGGCCACTGTGCCATCCCAGAGTTCGGGCGGCGTCTGGCAGGTGTCGCAGTTGCCGCAGGCGCCTTTGGTTTCGCCGAAGTAATTGAGCAGCACGCTGCGGCGGCAGCCGGCAGCCTCGCAGTAGGCGAGCATGGCGTCGAGCTTGCCGCGTTCGATGCGCTTTTGTTCATCGGGCGCAGTGGATTCGTCGATGCGCATGCGGTGTATGACGACGTCGTTGAGACCGTAGGTCATCCAGGCCTCGGCCGGCTCGCCGTCACGGCCGGCGCGGCCGGTTTCCTGGTAATAGGCTTCGAGGCTTTTGGGCAGGTCGAGATGGGCGACGAAACGCACGTCGGGCTTGTCGATGCCCATGCCGAAGGCGATGGTGGCCACCATGACCACCCCGTCCTCGCGCACGAAGCGCTGCTGGTGTGCGCGCCGCGTTTCGGCATCCATGCCGGCATGATAGGGAATCGCGTCTACACCCTGAGCTTGCAGCCAGAGCGCGGTCTCGTCGACCTTCTTGCGCGACAGGCAATAGACGATGCCGGCCTCATGGCGATGGTCGGCGAGGAAGGCCAGCAGCTGCTTCCTCGGGTTGTCTCGCTCGACGATGCTGTAGCGGATGTTGGGACGGTCGAAGCTGGCGACGAAGATGCGCGCCGTGTCGAGACCAAGCTTGGCAATAATCTCCTGGCGAGTCAGTCCATCCGCGGTGGCGGTCAGGGCGATGCGCGGCACCTGCGGGTAGCGCTGGTGCAACACCGAGAGCTGGATGTACTCGGGACGGAAGTCGTGGCCCCATTGCGAGACGCAGTGCGCTTCGTCGATGGCGAACAGCGCGAGGTGGTTTTCGCCGCCGAGGCGATCCAGCAGGGCGAGAAAACGCTCGGTCAGCAAGCGTTCAGGCGCGACATAGAGCAGGTCGAGTTCGCCTTTGAGCAGGCGTTTCTCGGTGGCGACGGCGGTTTCGAAATCCTGCGACGAGTTGAGGAAGGCGGCGCGCACCCCGGCTTGCAGCAGCGCATCGACCTGGTCCTGCATCAGCGCAATCAGAGGCGAGACGACAATCCCGCAGCCGGGGCGCAGCAAGGCCGGGATCTGGTAGCAGAGCGACTTGCCGCCGCCGGTGGGCATCAGCACCAGCGCGTCGCCGCCGCCGCACAAATGCGCGACGATCTCGGCCTGGGCACCGCGAAACGAGGCATAACCGAACACCGAACGCAGCAGATCGAGGGCGGCCGGCATACTCGAAGAATCGGCGCTCAGGCCGCGGGCAGGGTCAGGTAGCGGCAGCCGGTCTCGTCGCAGTGCAGGTAATTGCCGCTGTCATACCAGTCGCCGAGCACCCAGCGCTCGCAGGTATGCCCATCGACCTGATGCCGATGGCGCGCCGGGCGATGGGTATGGCCGTGGATCAGGCGCGGATAACCGTGGCTGCGCAACACTGCCGCGACGGCTGCTGGATTGACGTCCATGATGGCGGCGGACTTGAACTGCTTTTCCTGATTGCTTTGCCGCCGCAATGCCTCAATCTGCGCTTTGCGCTCGGCCAGCGGCTGAGCCAGGAAATTCTCCTGCCATGCTGAACTGCGCACCTTGTTGCGAAATTCCTGATAGGCGGCATCGTCGGTGCACAAGGTGTCTCCATGCAGCAGGAGCGTGGAGAAGCCGGCGATATCGACGACTTGCGGCTCGGTCAGTACGCTCAAACCACTGGCACGCGCAAAATCGGCATCGGTCAGAAAATCGCGGTTGCCCGGCATGAAAAAGATCTGCGTGCCGCTCTCGGCGAGTTGCCGCAGAGCCGCGCAAATTGAGGCATTGAACGGATCGCTCAGGTCGTCGTCGCCGGCCCAGTATTCAAACAAGTCGCCGAGTATGTAAAGCTGATCGGCTTGACGCGCTTGGTGCGCAAGGAAATCCTGAAACAGGCGGCTGATCGCCGGCCGCGTTGCAGACAAGTGCAGGTCGGAGACGAACAGCGTGGCCGACATGCATGTCTCCTGTTATTCCATTAGACGATTTCGGCACGCTCTATCAGAACATCCTCTACCGGCACATCCTGATGGAAACTCTTGCTGCCGGTCTTGACCTGGCGGATCGCATCGACCACATCGGTGCCTGCGACCACTTTGCCGAAGACGCAATAGCCCCAGCCGCTGCCGCTTGCCGCGGTGAAATCGAGAAAGCCGTTGTCGGCAACATTGATGAAGAACTGCGCAGTCGCCGAATGCGGATCGGAAGTGCGCGCCATGGCGACGGTATAACGCTGATTCTTGAGACCGTTGTCGGCCTCGTTCTTGATCGGCGGATTGCAGGGCTTCTGCTTCATGCCCGGCTCGAAGCCGCCGCCCTGAATCATGAAGCCGTCGATCACGCGATGAAAAATCGTGTTGTCATAGTGGCCCGCTTCGACATAGGCAAGAAAATTCTTCGCCGATTCGGGCGCCTTCTCGGTCTCGAGTTCGATATCGATGACGCCATGATTGGTGTGGAGCTTGATCATTTGAGCATCCTTGGATTGGGTGACGGGTTATTTTACGGTGAGCAACTTGACCGACTCGATCACGACCGGAGTGGTCGGCACATTCTGATGCATGCCGGCATTGCCGGTCCTGACCTTGGCAATTTTCTGGACCACGTCGAGGCCCTGCGTGACTTTGCCGAAGACCGCGTAACCCCAGCCGTCGCGGCTGGGATAATCGAGTGGGACGTTATCCACCAGGTTGATGAAGAACTGCGCAGTCGCCGAATGCGGGTCGCCGGTACGGGCCATGGCGAGCGTGCCGGTATTGTTCTTGAGGCCGTTCTTGGCATCGTTCTCGATCGGCGCCCGAGTGGGCTTCTGCTGCATGTCGGACGTGAAGCCGCCGCCCTGAATCATGAAGCCGTCGATCACGCGGTGAAACACGGTGCCATTGTAAAAGCCGTCCTTGACGTACTGCAGGAAGTTGGCCGCGCTCTTGGGCGCCTTGTCGGCATACAGTTCGATGATCAGGGTACCCTGGCTGGTCTTCATCTCCAGCGTTGGATTGGCGGCGAAGGCAGCCAGATTAAGCAGCAGGCCGACGGCCAGCAGGACAAGATGTTTCATGAAGCGCTCCGATTAGGAAAAGTGAAAAGCCGGTAAGGATTGCCAGCGCTCTAGTACCCTAGAAACAAGTACGGGCACTAGCCGGCACCTTCGTACATGATCTTCCACTGTCCGTCTTCCTTCTGCCAGTACTGGCGTTTTTTCATGACATTGGAAAGATTGTTGCTGCGATAGTCCTGGTCGAAGGTCACCACGACCATGTCTTCCTTGCCGGGGTTGCGCAGCATACTGATGTTGTTGGTCGCCAGCTTGATCCAGCTTTTGCCGCTGCCCACCTGGTGCTTGCGCGCGCTCCATTGTTCGAAGTTCTGCCCATCGCTGTAGAACTTCTTCGAATAATGGTTGAGATAGCGGTCGACGTTGAGACTTTCCCAGTCGCTGCGCCATTGTTCGATCTGCTTGTTGAGCGCGCTGCGCTCGGCTTGCCAGTCATCAAGCGACAGCCATTCGATGCTGTTGCTGATGATGACCGGCGTCAGGCCGATCTGCAGGTTCTTCGAGAGCGCGTCCAGATCCTGGTTGGCCAGCACCACGCAACCATCGGAAGCCTTGGGAGGGCGTGAAAAAGTGTCGGAAGGCGTGCCATGCAGCCAGATGCCGTGCCCGTTGCGCCCGTTGCGCTTGTCCCATTCGTTCGGATAGCTGATCGGGAAAGCGCCGCTGCCGTAGAAATCGCCCAGCTTTTGCCGCGGCAGGCTGCCCGTCACGTGATAGACGCCGATCGGCGTCTTCTTGTCGCCCTCGCGCACCTTGTCGGTGCCGAGCTTGCCGTGGGAAATGTAATAGTCGGCGACGAAACGCGGCGTGCCTTTCTCGTTCTGGTAGAGATAGAGCCGCGACTTTTGCGTATCCACGACAATGGCAAAGTTCTGATCGGCACGCATCTGCAGCAGGTAGCGCGGCACGTAGTCCGCCGGCGGTTTTTCGCGGTAAGCCTTGAGGCGGGCAATCGCCTCTTCGCGCAGGTCTGCCAGCTTGTCTTTGGGCGCATTGGCGATGTTGCCGAAGGCCTGGATCGGGCGGCTGCGCGCCAGCAGCAAATCGCCCTTGATGAGATTGGCGAGATGGAAATTGGGATAGGCCTTGACCAGTGATTCGACTTCCTTCAGGGCGATATCCAGGCGATTCTGCTCGATCTGCTCGAAGACTCTTGCCAGAATCGGTTCAGGTCCGCTGTCCGAATAGCGCGCAGCGTTGGAATCAACGGCCGCAGCCGCCACACCGATGAGCAAACCGGCAATCAGAGCGGCCGCAAGGTGCAAACGCCGGGTCATGCGCATGGTTGCTGCCGGTGCCTCACTTGCCGACACGTTCCTGCTGAATCAGCCACCTGCCATCCTGCCTGACCATGACCATGACCTTGGTGCTGCTGGTCTTGAGAGACGCGGAACGGTAGTGTTGACGAAACCTGACCGTGGCGCGGTCGGCGCTTTCGGGAGTGACGTGCAGACCCTCGATGGAGACCAGAATGTTGCCCGGCTTGGTGAGCCGCTTGCTGCGCTCGCTCTCCCAGGCTGCGCGGGCTTCGCCGCCCGGCGTCTGGAAATCCCTGGCGTAATAGCTCAGATAGCCCTTGACGTTTTTCTTCGACCAGGCTGTGGCCCACGCCTCGAGGGTCTTGCCGATTTCGCTGCCGCCTGCGGATGCCTTGCTTTCGGCGGCCACGACAGGTGCGGGCGCGGCAACCGGGGCAGTGCTTGCGACCACGGGTTTGGCTGGCTCCGGCTTGGATTCGGGTTTCGCCTCGGCCGGCTTGGTCTCGGGTTGAGCTGGTGCCGCTGCCACGGGTTTGGTGGCAGTGGCAGGGCTGGCAGCATTGGAGGCGTTGGCAACGGGACGCGATGACGCCGACATGAGATCGCGGATCATCGCCAGCTTGGTTTGCGCGCTGGCATTCGAGGAATCGATCTGCAACGCCTTGTCGTAGGCCTGGCTGGCCATGCGGGCGTAGATATCGCCGAGATTTTCGTGCGCGGTCGCGTAGGAAGGATGGGTGCGAATCGCCATCTCCAGCGCCTGCTTGGCCTTGTCGTACTGTTTCTGCTGGGCGTAAATGACCGCGAGGTTATTGTAGGGTTCGGGCAGTTCCGGGTAATCCTCGGTCAGCCTGGTGAACACCGAAATGGCCTCGGCGGTGTGGTTCATTTCGGTCAGGATCAGCCCCTTGAGGAAGCGCCCCTGCGCATCCTTGGGCTTGCCGACCAGATATTTCTCGGTTTTTTCCAGCGCCTGGGCGTGCTGTCCCTGCTTCATCAGCTTGCTGATGTCCTGGAGCGTTTCGGCAAATGCCTGCGGAGTCAGCGCGCACAACGCCAACGCAGTGACGACGCTGAGGGCAATCCGAATCAGGGAGCGGCTTTCGGTCATGTTATAATGTGTTCGGTTGGAAGCGAGTAAAGACCCGCCATTCTAGCAAAGAAGCAGGCGCTCTTCACAATCTCCGCCATGCCCGCCGTGACTTGCGCGCACGGCCTGAAATGCCCGCCATACGCCCCCTTCGAGCCATGCTGAAAATCTATAACTCCCTGACCCGCGACAAGCAGGCCTTCGTCCCGATCGAGCCCGGCAAGGTGCGCATGTATGTCTGCGGCATGACCGTCTATGACGACTGCCATCTCGGCCACGCCAGAATGCTGCTGTCGTTCGACATGGTGTATCGGTGGTTGCAGGCGAGCAGCTATGACGTCACCTATGTCCGGAACATCACCGATGTCGACGACAAGATCATCGCCCGGGCGGCCGAGAACAACGAATCCATTGGTGAATTAACCAAGCGCATGATCACCCATCTGCACCGGGATACCGGGCGTTTGTTGATGTTGCCGCCCACCTTCGAGCCCCGTGCCACCGAGCATGTGCCCGGCATGGTCTCCCTGATCGAGAAACTGATCGGCAATGGTCTGGCTTATCCGGCGGCGAACGGCGATGTTTATTATGCCGTGGCGAAATTCCCCGGATACGGCAAGCTCTCGGGGAAATCCCTGTCTGATCTGCGCGCTGGAGAACGGATCGAGATCGACCCGCACAAGCGCGATCCGCTCGATTTTGTGCTCTGGAAAGCCGCCAAGCCAGGCGAACCGTCCTGGCCCTCGCCCTGGGGCGCCGGTCGACCGGGCTGGCACATTGAGTGCTCGGTGATGAGCGAACATCACCTTGGCCGGCATTTCGACATCCATGGCGGTGGCCACGACCTGCAGTTCCCGCACCACGAAAACGAAATCGCCCAGTCGGAAGGGGCGCATGGCCATGATTTCGTGAATTACTGGATGCACAACGGCTTTTTGCGCTTCAACGACGAGAAGATGTCGAAGTCGCTCGGCAATTTCTTCAAGATCGACGACGTGCTCAAGACATATGACGCGGAAGTGGTGCGCTTTTTCATCCTGCGCGCCCACTACCGCAGCCCGCTGAACTATACCGAAGCCACCCTGGCTGACGCCAAGAACGCACTCGACCGGCTGTACACCTCGCTCAAGGGAAGTACGGCGCCGGCCGCGGCAATCGACTGGAACGAGCCAAGCGCGCAACGCTTCCGTGATGCCATGGACGATGATTTCAATACGCCCGAAGCGATCGCGGTGCTGTTCGAACTGGCCAACGAAATCAATCGCAGCGGCTCGGCAAGCGCAGCGGCATCACTCAAGGCGCTCGCTGCCACTTTGGGTTTGCTCCAGCGCGACCCGCAGGCCTACCTCCAAGCAGCACCGCAGAATGGAGCTGCACCGGCTACAGAACAGATCGAAGCGCAGATTGCAGCCCGCACCGCCGCCAAGAAGGCCAGGAATTTTGCCGAAGCCGACCGCATCCGCGCTGAACTGCTGGCTTCCGGCATCGTGCTGGAAGATTCGGCACAAGGCACGACCTGGCGGCGCAACTGAGCGGAATCCAGTCCATGAATTTCAGCGAACGTCTCGATCAGGCCATTCGCAAGTCTAATTCCCTGCTATGCGTCGGTCTCGACCCTGATCCGGCCCGCTTCCCCGCCCATCTTGCAGGGCGCAGCAACGCCATTTTTGAATTCTGTCGCGCCATCGTCGATGCGACCGCCGACCTGGTGTGCAGCTTCAAGCCGCAGATTGCCTACTTCGCCGCGCGCCGCGCCGAAGACCAGCTCGAGGCGCTGATCGCCCACATCCACGAGCGTCACCCCGGACTGCCCGTGATCCTCGACGCCAAGCGCGGCGACATCGGCAGCACCGCGGAATTGTATGCGATAGAAGCTTTTGAGCGTTACGGCGCCGACGCGGTCACGGTCAATCCCTACCTCGGGCGCGATTCGGTCGAGCCGTTCCTGGCCTATCGCGACAAGGGCGTGATCCTGCTGTGCCGAACCTCCAATCCGGGCGGCAACGACTTGCAGTTCCTCGAAGTCGGCACTGACGCTGGCAAGAAGTTTCTCTACGAACACGTCGCCCGTCTGGTCGCCGACCAATGGAATCAGCACGGACAGTGTGCTCTCGTCGTTGGCGCCACCTATCCCAACGAGATTCGCCGCGTGCGTGAACTGGTCGGCGACATGCCGCTCTTGGTGCCAGGCATCGGCGCCCAGGGGGGCGACATCGAAGCCACCGTCAAAGCCGGCCGCAACTCGATTGGCATGGGACTGGTCATCAACTCTTCGCGGGCGATCCTGTATGCCGGAACTCAAGCCGAAGGCGGCAGGGAGTTTGCTGCGGCTGCGCGGCAGGTGGCACTGCAGACGCGCGACGAAATCAACCGCTATCGCGAGATTGATTAGTGCCGTTAATATTCCTATCCTTTCTTACTGATGATGCGCAATAGTTGAACGCTCATCCCCTTGCAGTTAGACTTTCAATGACAGTTTCCTGATCAGGACGGCGCGTCAATAATGAAAGCAGGCAAAATCTCCCGCTACTTGAAAGCGCTCGTCTTTTTTGTGGTTCTCGCCAGTGGATCGGGGCAGGGGTTCGGACAGGAGTTTGCTGCGGAAGGATTCAGGGGGGTTCCCTGGAAAAACGATCTGGGTCGGCGCAACGACATGGTCTTCCATGAAAAATCGAAGAACACGGCCTATTTCACCCGGCGTGGGGAGCACCTCAGACTGGGTAACGGGGATCTGATCAATCTGTACTATGGCGCCTACAAAGGGCAGTTCTATCTCGTACTGGCTCAATTCCAGGGCAGCAACGATCGGGAGAAAATCAAGTTCGTTCTTTTCAAGGAGTTCGGCAAGCCCTACAAGCCGGACGAGGATCGACCGGATTATGTCTGGACAAAGGGCGATACGACAGCAACGCTGATGTACGACAACAGAACCAAGACCGGAACCCTCATCTACACCTACGATCCACTGGACCGAGAAGCCAGCCATCCAATATTGAAAGGGAAAGCAGAATGAAGCGAAACTGGACGATGTGGCTGATCCTGGCCAGTCTGGCGGCTTGCAAAGCCGGGACACCGACCGAAGCCACCAAGGCGAGCGGCTCTCTGCCGGGCAAGAAGGGAGAGGGGGGAGTCCAAATCATGACCGCTGATGACATCAAGAAGCTGGAGGCAGAGCGTCCGGAGATGATGCGACGAGCATCTCCGTTGGGCGAGGAGAAGGATCCTGTAGAGGCATTGCGCAAGCAAGCGAGCGGCAAGTAGTGGCGAACAATCCGGTGGCGGAAATTCCGGCTTCGCCCCGACGATGACCTTCCTGGTCCTCCTGGTTCTGGCCATCCTTCTGGTACTGGCGGTGAGTTCCTTTTCCCGCTACAGACAGGAACAGCGTGCACGCAACGACGAATTGCGGCAAGCGGTTACACAGCAAGGGTGGCGGTATGAGGACCGCCCGCTACGTGGTGTGGAGACCCGGATCAGAGGTGAGCGGGATGGCATCGCCTGGACACTGGAACAACACAATCCTGCGGCGGCGGATGATCTCACGACGCCCACCTGGCTCTGGTTGGCCGATGCATCCCCTTGCGGCGAAATCGAACTCATGCTGCTGGATCCGCCCAGCGCCGATGCCATGAGGGGCGTACTGGGCGAAGCGGTGATCCGGATTGCCGAAAAATCTCTGGGTCAGATCGGCGGTTCGGGGACCAACCTGCGTCAATTTTTCGAGCGTGCCCGGGAAAGCATATTCCTCGATTCAACACTTCAAACCCGTTTCAAAGTGCTAACACTCGACGCCGGGTTTGCGAGGCATCTGCTTGATCCCGCCGCGGAACAGGCATTGCTGGAATGGCCGGATGCACGCATCACCGTGCAGGCAAGCCGCCACAACATCATTCTTCGCCTGACCTGTGCAGAACTGGATACTGACAATCTCAGACGCCTGGTCGATCTCGGCGCATTGCTGACGCGAAATGTACGACGGTACGACGCACAGCGCCGTTGTCTTGACGCGGCTGGCGCACCCCTGGCCAAACCCCCAAGGTCACCGGTTTAACCTGAAATTAAAGGGGCCGTTGGCTCTATGCATCTGTCAGCAGGTCGGCAATCTGCAAGAGCCACTTACAAGCACTCACCCGCCAGGGCGATTCCCGGCAAATCTGATCAGCCCGGCGGAATAGCCTGTGCCAAATCCTTGTCGGACTCCAAAATATGATGCGTCAGCCATTCCACCAGGAAACGTAGCAGCGAGACTGACAGCGTCACCGTGCCGGCGTCATATTTGCTCTTGAAGTCGAGCACCTCCTCGACCAGCTTCGCATGTTCCGTTTTATGGTCCAGAGCCCGCGCATAGCGATGCGTTGCCATCAATTGTTCCTCCATGGCAAAGTGCGTTCTGGTATATGCGATCAGTTCATCCAAAACATGACCGCAGACATTTTTGCCCTTGCCGCCGGCCATCGCATCACTGAGTTGATTGATAAGGCCCACCAGCCTTTTGTGATCGGCGTCGATCCTGCTGTGGCCGAGCACCAAGTTGTCATTCCATTCCATCATGGACATTTCACTACCCTCGATTGAATTAAACCCTGAAGCGGTCTACCGCCTGTTTGAGAGTGGCTGCCAGTTCTTCCAGATGGCCCGCCGCCTGAGCAGACTCCTTCGCGGATAAGCCGTTTTTCTCGGTTCTCTGGGCGATTTTCTCGACTTCCTGAGCCAACTGGTTGGCGGCAAGACTCTGTTCGCGCAAGGCGGTGGAAATTTCGTCAACGGCGCCCATCACCTTGCCGGTGCTTGCCTCGATCCTGGCCATCGATTCGCCGGAACGCGCGGCCATCTGCACCCCCTCCTGCACCTGGGTACTGCTGAGTTCCATCCCTTGCACCGAGCTCTGGGTGCTTTCCTGGATGGTCGCTATCATCTTGCCGATTTCTTGGGTAGATACCGACGTTCTCTCGGCAAGCTTGCGCACTTCGTCCGCGACGACAGCAAATCCCCTGCCCTGCTCACCCGCCCTGGCCGCTTCAATTGCCGCATTCAAGGCCAGGAGATTGGTCTGATCGGCAATATCCTTGATCACGCTGACAATATTGGAAATCTGGTTCGATTTGTCATCCAGATCACGGATCAATACCGTTGAGCTGCCGACCGACTCCGAGATCTTGTTCATTTCGCCGACAGCTTGCTGCACCGCCTGGTGTCCTTCCTGTGAAAGGGTGCCGGCTTCCACGGCCATTTCATGAGCATTGCCCGAGCTTGCCGAAACATTGGCGATGCTCACGGTGATCTCCTCGATGGCGGCTGCCATCGCTACGGTGGCCTCGTTCTGCTGATCGGTGCTCTTGGTCAATTGCAGGGAAGATTCCGCCAACTGATGGGAAGTGGTCATGACCTTGGCGGCGCTGTCCTTTACATCGCGCACCACCGACTGCAATTTGTCCATGAAGGAATTGAAAATGGCTGAAGTCCTGCCGATCTCATCCTGGCTATCGGCCTTCAGGCGACGGGTCAGATCGCCTTCCCCTTCGGCGATTTCGGAGAGACTCTGGGACAATTTCTCGAGGGGTTGGCTGACCGCGCGATTAATGAACAGGTAAATGAAGCCCATCATCAGGACCATCAATCCAATAGCCGCCACGACAATTTTCAGGGTGGCTTCGGAGACAGCCTGGTTGATGCTGTTAAGCGAGATGTTCATGCTCACCGCACCCAGCACCGCGCCTTCCGGTACTTTATGGCAAATAGTGCAGTTCTTGCCGAGATAATTCTTCTCATTGGTGGTTGGAATCACCGCTCGCAAGATCTCGCCCTGGGCAGTTTCTTGTACTGCGTAGAAGGGCTTGCCGCTCGTCAGGACTTGCTGTTCGACTGAATCCGGCTTCCTTTCTTCGGCGGTACCCTGACCGAAATCCTTGTTGGTGCCTTCGCCGCGAATCAGGTGCAGTTCGCTGATGTTTTCAGTTTTTTGGATCTGATCGAGATAGACCGCCCGATCCTTCATGTCACCGGCATACATCATGGCGGTCATGGCGGCAACCGTCATCTGATTGACGCTGGAGGAGAATTCGCGCGCTTGTCTGATGCCCATCTCTTGCTGTTGCAGCATCACCCAACCGATGATGCATGACAAAGAAACGACCAGCATCAATGCAATGCCGACCACCAGACGTACCCAAATTTTGGCGTTGGTCAGGATCATCATATTCCCCCGTTATTAAAATTATTGGAGGAGTATACCAAACGTCTTGTCTCCCAAGGGTTTCAGACTCTTCTGAACTCGCCAGTTGAACCTGCCTGGCGTAGTGTTTTATCCGCTGAAGAAATCCTTGACCTTGTCCATCCACGACTTGGCTCGGGGATTGTGCTTGCCGGTGTCCTGTTCGTTGATCGCCTCGAATTCGAGCAGCAGCTCTTTTTGGCGATCGGTGAGGCGGATCGGGGTTTCCACCACCACGTGGCACAGCAGGTCGCCGTGACCGATGCTGCGCACGCCCTTGATGCCCTTGCCGCGCAAACGGAATACCTTGCCGGTCTGCGTCTCGGGCGGAATCTTCAGACGCGCCACGCCATCCAGGGTGGGAATCTCGATTTCCCCGCCCAGTGCCGCCGCCGCAAAGCTGACCGGCATCTCGCAGTGCAAATCGTCGTGGTCACGCTGAAATACCGCATGCGGCTTGAGATGGATCTGCACATACAGGTCACCCGGCGGACCGCCATTGACACCGTGCTCGCCTTCGCCGGAAAGACGTATCCGATCGCCTTCGTCGATCCCGGAAGGGATTTTCACCGACAGGGTCTTGTGCTGCTTGACGCGCCCCGCGCCGTGACAGGTGGTGCAGGGCTCGGCGATGAAGCGGCCGGTACCGTGGCATTTCGGGCAGGTCTGCTGGATCGAGAAGAATCCCTGCTGCATGCGCACCTGGCCGTGACCGCCGCAGGTGGGACAAGTCTTCGGCTCGGTGCCCTTCTTGGCGCCGCTGCCCTTGCACGACTCGCACTCCTCCATGGTCGGGATACGGATGCGCGTCTCCGATCCGCGCGCCGCGTCTTCGAGGGAAATCTCCAGGTTGTAGCGAAGGTCTGCGCCGCGGTAGACATTCGAGCGCCCGCCGCCGCCCCGGCCGCCGCCGAAAATGTCGCCGAAAATATCCGAGAAGGCGTCGCCGAAACCGCCCATGCCAGCCCCACCCATGCCGCCGGCCTGCGGGTCCACCCCAGCATGGCCGAACTGGTCGTAGGCTGCACGCTTTTTCGCATCGGAAAGAATCTCGTAGGCTGCCTTGGCCTCCTTGAATTGTTCCTCCGCCTTGGGGTTGTCCGGATTGCGATCCGGATGGAATTTCATGGCCAGCTTGCGGTAGGCCTTCTTGATCTCGTCCTCGGACGCGTCGCGGTTGATGCCGAGAGTTTCGTAATAGTCGCGTTTAGCCATAGTGATTTGCAAATTGTCTACTTAACGCAAAGGCCGAGTTAAGGGGCGCACAAGCGCCCCCTTCAACTCGGCCAGTTAAAACGGCACGAAGTGCCCGATTTAACCTTTCTTGTCCTTCACTTCCGTAAATTCGGCATCGACGACATCGCTGTCGTCTTTCTTGGCTTCACCGCCCGGCGCAGCGTTCGCCTCACCGGCTGCGCCTTCGGCCGCCTTTTGCTGGGCATAGACCGCTTCGCCGAGTTTCTGCGATGCCGTCATCAAGGTTTCTGTCCTGGCTTCGATCGCAGCCTTGTCATTGCCTTCCTTGATCGCGGTCTCGGCCGCCTTGATGGCTTCCTCGATCTTGGCCTTCTCGTCCGCGCCGATCTTTTCGCCATGCTCGGCCAGGGCCTTCTTCACCGAATGCACCATGGCATCGCAGTGGTTGCGGGCTTCGACCAGTTCGTGCGCCTGCTTGTCTTCTTCGGCATGCACCTCGGCATCCTTGACCATGGCCTGAATTTCCGCCTCGCTCAAGCCGGAATTGGCCTTGATGGTGATGCGGTTTTCCTTGCCGGTGGCCTTGTCCTTGGCCGAGACGTGCAGTATCCCGTTGGCATCGATGTCGAAGGTCACTTCGATCTGCGGCATGCCGCGCGGTGCCGGCGGGATGTCGGTCAGGTTGAACTGGCCGAGGCTCTTGTTGCCGGCGGAGATTTCGCGCTCGCCCTGCAGCACGTGGATGGTCACTGCGGACTGGTTGTCGTCGGCCGTGGAAAAGACCTGGCTCTGCTTGGTCGGAATGGTGGTGTTCTTGGGAATCAGCTTGGTCATCACGCCGCCCAGGGTCTCGATACCCAGCGACAGCGGAGTGACGTCCAGCAGCAGCACGTCCTTGACTTCGCCCTGCAGCACGCCGCCCTGGATCGACGCGCCGATCGCCACCGCCTCGTCGGGGTTGACGTCCTTGCGCGGCTCGCGGCCAAAGAACTCCTTCACCTTGTCCTGCACCTTGGGCATGCGCGTCATGCCGCCGACCAAGATCACGTCGGCGATATCGCCGACCTTGACGCCGGCATCCTTGATGGCGATGCGGCAAGGGGCGATGGTACGCTCAATCAGCTCATCCACCAGCGACTCGAACTTGGCGCGGGTAATTTTCAGTGTCAGGTGCTTCGGCCCCGATGCGTCCGCCGTTATATAGGGCAGATTGATTTCGGTCTGCTGCGAGGAAGACAGCTCGATCTTGGCCTTTTCCGCGGCATCCTTGAGGCGTTGCAGGGCCAGGATGTCATTCTTCAAATCGACGCCCTGCTCTTTCTTGAACTCGCCGACGATATAGTCGATCAGGCGCTGGTCGAAATCCTCGCCGCCGAGGAAGGTGTCGCCGTTGGTCGACAACACCTCGAACTGGTGCTCGCCGTCGATCTCGGCGATATCGATGATGGAAATATCGAAAGTGCCGCCGCCCAAGTCATACACGGCGATCTTGCGATCACCCTCCTGCTTGTCGAGGCCGAAGGAAATCGCCGCCGCAGTCGGCTCGTTGATGATGCGCTTGACCTCCAGCCCGGCGATGCGGCCGGCATCCTTGGTGGCCTGACGCTGGCTGTCATTGAAGTAGGCCGGCACGGTGATGACGGCTTCCGTCACCTCCTCGCCGAGATAATCCTCGGCGGTCTTCTTCATCTTGCGCAAGACCTCGGCGGAAACCTGCGGCGGCGCCATTTTCTTGCCGCGCACTTCCACCCAGGCGTCGTTGTTGTCGGCCTTGACGATCTTGAAAGGCATCAGGTCGATGTCCTTCTGGACTTCCTTTTCCTCGAAACGGCGACCGATCAGGCGCTTGACGGCATACAAGGTGTTCTTCGGATTGGTCACGGCCTGGCGTTTGGCCGATGCGCCGCACAGGATTTCGCCGTCATCGGCGTAGGCGACGATGGATGGGGTGGTGCGCGCACCTTCCGAGTTCTCGATGACCTTGGGCTTGCCGCCCTCCATGATGGCGACGCAGCTATTGGTGGTGCCGAGGTCGATGCCGATGATCTTGCCCATGTTGATATCCTTTTCCTAAATTAATCTGTCGCCCAAGCTGGGCAAAATTCGAAACTGAAACGAATATGGGGCTGCTCGCCGACTCTTCAAGCGCTCAAAGCCCGTTTTAGGCGTTTTTCGCCTTGGCAACCACGACCATCGCAGGTCTCAGGACGCGTTCACTGAGCAGGTAGCCCTTTTGCAGCACGTTGAGAACATGGTTGGGTTCGATCGGGCTGCCTTCCGGCGCTTCCATCTGGCTGATCGCCTGGTGCTTGTGCGGATCGAATTTTTCGCCGAGCGGATTGACGACCTGCAAATTGGCCTTTTCGAAGGCGCTGTTGAGCTGCCGCAGGGTCAGTTCGACGCCGGCACGCAGACTTTCGGCGGTCTGGTTGTCGCTGGCCAGCGCCGCCTCAAGGCTGTCGATCACCACCAGCAGTTCGCCGGCGAACTTTTCGCTGGCAAACTTGTAGGCTTTCGAGACATCTTCCTGGGCGCGCCGGCGTACATTTTCCGTTTCGGCCTTGGCGCGCAACCAGGCATCGTGATGCTCGGCCGCCTTGAGTTCGGCCGTCCGCAACTGCTCCTCAAGGCTGGGCATGACCTCGGGCTGGCCCTGCGCGGGACTGGCGGATTCGTTTGCTGCACCAGCTTCAGCAGCCGGGTTTGGGGTGGGGTTGCTTTCCTGCATGGGAAATCTCTTTCTCTGGTAAACCTTTCGCTAACTGGGGCCAATTGCGCAGGTTTCAAGAGCCGCAAAAAAATTCTGTGGCTACCCCAGGAATGCCCTTGGTCGGGCCCTGGGGATAAGAGGCTTACACGCTCAGGTCGATCTGCTGGAGCGTCCCGGCGACGCCCTGCTGGTCGAGATAAATGCCGCTTCCGCGCACGGTTCCAAGCGATAGGTTGTTGCTGTCCCTAAGTTCGAAGGGAGTTGCCTGTTTCCCCAGGAACAATGCGCCAACGTTTTTTTGCTGCAGGCCGACCAGGCTGCCAGGCCCTTCTCGGTCCGGCGACCATACCTGAAGCTTGGCAAAAACCGGGTCGTTCTCATCGATCCAGCCATTGCCGTCGCTGTCATGCCGCGCCAGGTCGGCAAAACCATTGCCGCTCGCCGCGCCAAACAACTCCTTGCCCGAATCGATCAGGCCATTGGCGTTCAGATCGAGGGCCAGAAAACCGCTGCCCGAAGCCAGCAGGGGAATGTTCTCCTTCTGCCCGTTGCCGGCAAGATCGAAGAGGAAGCGCCGACTTTGCAACTGGGCCGCAGTGCCGCCGAAATTGATCACCAGCGGGTCAACCTGGCGGGCGGCGCCGGCGGACTGGTTCAGATTGATTTCCTGACGGAAACTGCGCCGCATGCTGAGGTCAAGCTGAAAGCCGATTTCCATGCCATCTGCGGTACGCACAGTGCCTGCCGCATGGAAATCGGTCTGCTCCGTCTCGGAAATCACTTCCTGGCGCTGATATTCGACGCCGACACGGGAACGATCCGGGCCACTGCTTGGGGATGACGCTGATTTTGGATCGGCCAAAGCGGGCGACGACTGCACTGCCTCGATATCGCGTGGAGAGAACACCTTGAAAATCTGCCCGCTGATCAATTCCAGCATGGTCCTGATCAGTTGCAGAAGCGGATCATCATCCGTCGGGTCCATTGCGTCGAAGATCGTTTGCGTCTCAAACTGGCGTTGCGCCTGGACGCTGTAAGCAGCAGCCGAGATGTCCGGCAGAGGCACGGCCTGGTGGGCCAGCGCATTGCTCCCTGCATCGATGCGAGGCGAGCCGTTCCAAGCACGCAGGGTTTCCCGCAATTCGTGGCTGGCGGTGGCGCTGTGCCGGGCAGCGAAAGACATGCTGGCAGTGGCGATCTTCACGAAGGCCTCCCTTATTGGAATTGACGCAGGATGAATGAATGCAGAGTGGTAGGGACATTAACGACAGCAATGCTCGATACTTGAAGGTGCTCGATTGGTGCATTCCGACGAAGTGGCGGGAAGTCGCATTTCGAGCTAGGATTCCCTGTATGAAACCGGTGGGAGGAAATCATATGCAGACCATTCGTCCGCTGCTGACCCTGATAATCGTCGCGATTGCTGCGGTTGCAGCGCAGGACACCGAGGCAAAGCGCCTGGGATCACGCTCTTCGTCTTCTGTTGCACCTGCATCTGCCGCAACGGCTAGCAAGGCAGAATCCGGCGGCAGCTCGGGAGCCGGTGCCGCTTTGCGTTATGGCGCCGCAGCTGCCGTCGGCGCAGCAGCCGGAAGGGCGATCGCCAGAGCGGCGACGGAGGCGGAGATGGAAAATCCGGACCAGGAAAAGACTCCAGCAGATCCCGCCGCCGCTGCCGAACAGCAACGACTGGAAAAGCTTAGTGAACTGGAGCGGAAGGCGCGCAGCGAGGAACTCGCCAAGAAGAGCGAGCAGATTCTGAAGGCAGGTGAAGCCGACCGCAAAGCCCACTTGGTCAAGATGGCGGAAGAAAAACGCCGCCAGGACGAAGCCGCCGCCAGGCTCGCCGCAGAGGAAGCGCAGCGCGCCGAAATGAAGCGACTGGCACTCGAGCGGGAATTGTCCTGCGTCATCAAGCCGACCATGACCGATGCCGAGATCGGCCAGTGCAAATGGGCCTGGAGCGCTCCCCGGCCGAATCCTGGCCGTGATTAGAAACTACGGGCGCGGCCGCGGTTTTCCGATGGTGCTCAAAGGCGGGGTCTTGCCGCCCGACTGGGACTGGAACACGATAATGTCGTTGGCACTGTTGAGTCTTTCGGCGAGCGCCTTGGCGATGTTGCGGAACAGCAGGCTGGCCGCATCGGGGGCTTCCATCAGCCGCTCGTAGCAGATCCGCAGCGCCAGGGTATCTTCGAGTGCCATGGCCCCCGCGCTGCGCTTGCCATCATCGACGAGCCCCATTTCACCGAAGCTTTCACCGACCGAGAGGCTCGCCAACGCCAGGTCGTGGCCCGCGTTCTCGCGCCAGATTTTGACTTTGCCGGCGCAGATGATGAACATGTCGCGGCCGGAATCGCCCTCAATGAAAATATCCTGCCCTTTCTTCCAGGAAGCCTTGGTGGTAATGGCCAGAAGCTGCTTCAAATCCTCCATGCCGAAGCCTTTGAAGCACTTGGACATGGATAGCGCTTTCAAATGTATATCCATCTTGCCCTTCCTTCATCAGAGCACAACCAGATTCCGATTCTACTGATGGCGGTGATTGTGACAAGCCCCCACGTCAGCCCCGTGTCAGGCGCCGGTCCATGTGCCGCGCAGCATCTCGCGTTTGCTTCCGAAACCGGGTGCCTTGATCACGGCGAAGCCGGCCGTGGCCAGCCCCTGCCGAACCGCTCCGGCTACCGTCCATGTGGCAAGAGTCGCGCCGGGCGTCGCCAATTCGGCCAATAATTGGAACATGCGTAGCGACCACAACGCCGGATTTTTCGCCGGAGAAAACCCGTCGAGAAAGAATGCATCGGCCTGGATGCCGAATGCACGCCGCGACAACTGGTCTTCTGCATCGCCGAAGTAAAGGGATAACCGTACCTGTCCGCTTTCGAGGTCGATGCGATGCTCTCCTGCAACTGCAGCGGCCGGCCATTCTTCCTGCAATCGACCGGCCAGTTCTGCCAATTCCGGCCAGGAAGCATGTGCCCGGGCGAGATCGGCACGGCTCAATGGGTGCTTCTCGAAGGAGATGAAATGCAGGTGTCCGCAACGCTGCGGATCCGTGCGCCAAGCCTGCCAGGCGGCAAGAAAATTCAGGCCAAGGCCGAAGCCGGTCTCGACGATGACGAAGCGCTCCGCTCCGCGCCAGCGCGCATCGTCACCGAGCAAGCCATTGCCGGCAAGAAACACGTGCCGCGCCTGCGCCAGACCGCCGGCGGCGGAATGATAGACATCGTCATACTCGGCCGAGTAAGGCGTGTCGTCTGCGGTAAACGCAAGCTTTGCAGGAGTGCTGGTCAGTCGAATGCCCGCTTCGCTATTCCGGACGCATGTGCGGAAAAAGTATGACGTCGCGAATATTGGCGCTGTCGGTCAGCAGCATCACCAAGCGGTCGATGCCGATGCCACAACCGCCGGTCGGCGGCAAGCCGTATTCGAGGGCACGGATGAAATCCGCGTCGTAGAACATCGCTTCCTCGTCGCCGGCTTCCTTGGCCTTGGCCTGTTCCAGGAAGCGCGCGGCCTGATCTTCGGCATCGTTGAGCTCGGAAAAGCCGTTGGCGATTTCACGGCCGACGATGAACAGTTCGAAGCGCTCGGTGATCTCCGGGTTGGCGTCGTTGCGCCGTGCCAGCGGCGAGACCTCGGCCGGGTAATCGATAATGAAGGTCGGTTCCCACAATTCCGCTTCGGCGCAGGCCTCAAACAGCTGCAATTGCAGCGAGCCGAGGCCGCCCGGCTTGATCGGCTCGCCGAAATCCCGGACCTTCTGTCTGAGCCAGGCGGCATCAATGAGTTGGGCATCAGTGAAACCCGGGTGGTATTTGCGGATCGCCTGGGTGATGGTCAAGCGCTCGAAAGGTTTCGACAGGTCGAGCGTGCGCCCCTGGTACTCAAAGACTTCAGTGCCCAGCGCGGCGCGCGCCGAATGGCGCAGCAGTCCCTCGGTAAAATCCATCAGCATGCGGTAGTCGGCATAGGCCTCATAAAACTCCATCATGGTGAATTCCGGGTTGTGGCGCGGCGAAATGCCTTCGTTGCGGAAATTTCGATTGACCTCGAAGACCTTCTCGAAGCCGCCGACCACCAGCCGTTTCAGATACAGTTCGGGTGCGATGCGCAGGAACAGTTCCATGTCCAGCGCGTTGTGATGGGTCTTGAACGGCTTGGCGGCTGCGCCGCCGGGAATGGGATGCATCATCGGCGTCTCGACCTCGAGGAAGCCGTGATGGATCATGTAATCGCGGATCGATTGGATCATGCGGCTGCGTGCGACGAAAGTGAAGCGCGACTGCTCGTTGGTGATCAGGTCGACATAGCGGTTGCGGTACTTCTGCTCGACATCGGTGAGGCCGTGGAATTTTTCCGGCAACGGCCGCAGCGATTTGCTGAGCAGGCGCAATTCATTCGCCTGAACCGTCAGCTCGTCGGTCTTGGTGCGGAACATCACGCCAACCACGCCGATGATGTCGCCCACGTCCCAGCGCTTGAACTCGGCATGGGCCTCCGCCCCGGTCTTGTCGTTGCTGATGAAAATCTGGATGCGTCCGGACAAGTCCTGCAAGGTGGCGAAGCTGACCTTGCCCATCACGCGCTTGAGCATGATGCGGCCGGCCACCCTGACCTGGATCGGCGTGGCTTCGAGTTCCTCGCGGGTTTTCTCGCCATACAGCTCGTCGAGCCGGGCCGCCAGGTTTTCACGGCGGAAGTCGTTCGGAAAAGCGTTGCCGGAAGCGCGCCATTCGGCAAGCTTGGCGCGGCGTTCGGCAATGATGTGGTTCTCGTCTGGCGCCACCGGGGGGCTGGAGGTTGGTTCGTTCATGAGAAGCTCTCGGTAAAGCGGTACTTTGAAACCATGAATTGTCGCTTATCCGGAGGCAATTGACCAAGAATTATCGCCACACTCTCCATAAATTTCTTTGCCGCGGCACGTGGGAATGTGTAATGTGTATGTACATACATTACATATGGGAGTAATCATAAGAAGTGCCGCGGCTGGCGGGTCGGCGTGCCTGTCGTCTCTTTGGTCAATGCTTTGGTTTGTAACCGGACGCCAATAACTCGACGAAATGCAACACCTTTGATTTTTCTGCGTCAGTGAGATCTTCGAACAAAGCCAGCAGTTGCTCCTCCTCCGCAGTGGTTGCCACGATAACGTCGATGACCGGGTTATAGCTGGCATCTAAGAAGTTTGCTACTTGCATATCGATCTCCTTGGCATGGAGGACCATGAAGACAGTGAGAATTTCAATTCGCAGAGCTACCTACAACATCTGGCAGCAAGTCGAAAATCACTTTTCTTATTGAAGCAATGAAATCTTCGATTCCTGATGGCAGCTTAAGTGATCGCAAAGTTCCCCCGATGTAAGGTGCCAATACTTTTTCTTCGACATACTCATCAGCCAGAACGATCACAGGGATTCCAGCAGTATCCGTGTAGGATTTCAAGTCGTTAAGCTGCGTTGTTCCTTCCCGCAAAAAGTTCAAATCAACGATGATTACATCCGGCTTGGGAGCGGAAACATACTCTTCTTGCCTGCGCAAGAATCTCAAACATTCCCAACCGCTCCGCACCAGGAATAGGTTTCCCTGAATCCCGGCTTTCGACAATGCGACCTTAATGATTTTGCCATCCACATCGTCTTCTTCAACCAGCAGCACGTTCAATGCCCTGCTCATGCGACCTCCCGAGGTAACGAATTCCCCTAAACAATCGGATTCATGGATGATCAACCGACCTTGATTGCCACGAACATCTTTTGTTCACCCCGCAGAACCAGCAAGGCGATGTTATTGCCCGCTCTTTCAATTTGATCGCGGAGTTGTTCAACTCCGCCAATGGCAACGCCATTGATCGCGAGAATTACATCCCCGGGGTGAATCCCGGCTCGAGATGCAGGCCCGTCCTTGACGGCCTCCACCATCAATCCGCGCCCCCCTTCCACATCTGTCTTTTCATCCGCATTGAGGGGGCGGATGGCCAGTCCCAGCTTATTGGAAGAAAGCGTAGCTTCGTCATCGGATTTCTCGCGAACGGCAAGGTGTTTCATTTCTCCCACCGTGACGTGCAGCTCCATTAGTTTGCCTTGGCGCCAAACCTCCAGACTGGCCTTGCTGCCAGGGGCAGTACTTGCAACGAGGGACGGCAAATCCGAGGAACGCTCAATGTCTCGGCCATTGAACTTGACTATGATGTCACCAGACTGAATTCTTGCCCTTGCTGCCGGACTTTCAGGCTCAACAGAACTGACCAGCGCGCCCTTGGGAGCGTCTAGGCCGAAGGAATCCGCCAATGCTTGATTGACCTCCTGGATCATTACGCCCAATCTGCCGTGAGTGACCTTGCCCTTGGTAAGCAACTGATGTTCGATATCCATCGCCACGTCAATCGGAATGGCGAAAGAGAGCCCTTGGTATCCCCCGCTGCGGCTATAAATTTGGGAGTTGATGCCGATCACCTCACCGCTGGTATTGAACAAAGGACCGCCAGAGTTGCCGGGGTTGATCGCAACATCAGTTTGCATGAAGGGAACGTATCCTTCGGCTGGCAACGTCCGCGACTTGGCGGACACGATCCCCGCAGTCACGCTGTTTTCAAATCCAAAGGGAGAACCTATTGCCACCACCCATTCGCCGACCCGAACCTTACTCGAATCGCCAATTTTTACAGTGGGCAAATCCTTGGCGGAGATTCTTAACAGTGCCACATCGGATAGCCTGTCACTGCCAACCACCTTGGCCTTGAACTCCCTTTTGTCTGTGAGACGAACCAAGACCTCATCGGCATCTGCCACCACATGGGCGTTGGTAAGAATCGCCCCATCGGGACTCACAATGAAGCCGGAACCCTGGCCTTGAATTGGAATCTTTCCATGGGGCGCGGGAATGCGGAAGCGCCGGAAAAAATCCTGCAACGGCGATTCCGGGAAAATGCCCGGAAACTCCGTATCCGCATCTTTTGCCTTTCCAGATACGCTGATGTTGACCACAGCCGGACCTTGCGATGCGACAATTCCCGTGAAATCCGGCAGGGTCATTGCAGGTGAGGGAAGATCAGAAACCCTGGCAATTGTCTTGGCCTCGGCGCTCCCTCCACCGACGCGGTCGTGCAGAACATAGCCTCCAGCAAAGGACGCGATGACAACCAGGGCGAATGCAATAAGCGAGTGCGCTAGTTTCATTTCTGTTCCTGTTGGCGTTGAATTTCAAAAAATCGGGCGTGTCACTGAATACCCCGCGGCTTTCATTCAACCTTGATCGTGATACCCTTGGGCCTGCCCGGCTTGCTTTTGGGCAATTCCACACGCAGCACGCCATTCTTGTATGAGGCACTCGCTGCATCGACATTCACTGCTTGCGGAAGTTGCACCACCCGGCGGAAGTTGCCATAGGCGCATTGCATCGCCCGCCAGCGGCCCTGAGAAGTTTCGCGTTCAAACCGCTTTTCACCGGAAATCACCAGAGCATCATCCCGGACTTCGATTTCGATGTCCTGCTTGGACATCCCCGGCAATTCCAGACGAACGACGAGGCGCTTGTCGTCTTCAAACACGTCGTCGCCCAGCATGGCCCAGCCACGGTTTGGCAGATAAAGCTCATCATCCACATCGGCTGCGGCCGGGAGATTCGTCCTTTCCCCGGGCTTGAAGCTGGTCAGGGCGCCTGCCGCTGATGTCCTTAGATGGCGCCAGCCCTCGGCAAGGTTATCCCACAGGGAACTGAAGTTTTCCTTAAGATTTTCTAGGCTCATGATCAATCTCCATGGAACTCACATCACCTTGATCTCAACCTTGCGCGCCTTCGCATGATCGGCTTTGGGAATACGCAATTTCAGTACGCCCTGCTCGAATTCGGCAACTGCCTTGTTGGCGTCCAGTTCCTTGGACAAAGTGAAAATGCGACGATAGCTGGGCAGACTGACTTCGACATGGTTCGCTTCCATACCTTTGGGAAAATCGAGTGCCACTTCGCCCTCAAGAATCAAGGTGTCGGACTCAATCTGCAGGTTCAGTTTCTCCTTGGGCACGCCGGGCAGGTCGGCATAGAGCGTAATGCCCACTGAATCTTCGATGACATCGACCGGGGGCAAAATGGCAGTTTCATTTTGCGTACTTTCGATCCGATTGCTAGCGCTGGTCTGTTCGCTCATGTTGGCTTCTTATCCTTACTGAATCGAGATGCGACGAGGCTGGGCAGCCTCTTTGCGGGCGTTCTAGTCCCGCGAAGACATCGCGGGGAAATGAGGTGCGATACAAAAGCACTTTGAGTCCTCCTTTCGGCGAAGTTCTTGGGTCACAATCAAACGTCCCATGGCGGCATATATAAGGGCTGGCGTCGCATCTTCAATATCTTGAATACCCGTTTGTGCGACCCCAGATAGCCGCTAGGTTGCGGGTCTTAAATAGGGGTTGGCTCATGCAATTCAAGGACTACTACCAGACCCTGGGCGTCGCCCGGGATGCCACCACGGAAGAGCTAAAAAAAGCCTTCCGCAAACTGGCTCGAAAATACCATCCTGACGTTTCCAAGGAGACGGATGCGGAAGCGCGCATGAAAGATGTCAATGAAGCTTATGCCGTTTTGTCCGACCCTGAAAAGCGCGCCGCCTACGATCAGCTAGGCCAGGGTTATCAGCCCGGCCAGGATTTCAAGCCGCCACCCAATTGGGATGCCGGCTTCGAATTTTCCGGCCACGGATCTTCACCGGGAGAGGCAACAGACTTCTCCGACTTCTTCGCCGAACTGTTCAGCCGCATGAGCGGCGGCCAACAAGACTTTCACGGCCATGGCGGAAACTTTCGTACCTATGGGGAGGATCATCACGCCAAAGTACTCCTCGACATAGAGGACGCATTTACTGGACCGACCCGGCAGGTCATGCTGCGCGTACCTAGGGCTGATGCTCAAGGCCGGGTTGTCCTGGAAACGCGAACGCTCAATGTAAAAATTCCCAAGGGAATACGCCAGGGTCAAACCATCCGGCTGGCTGGCCAAGGTGCTCCCGGAATGAGCGGTCGTTTGCCAGGAGACCTGATGCTGGAAGTACATTTCAGGCCCCACCCGAGCTTCCGCGTGGATGGGCGCGACCTTTACATGAATTTGCCTGTTACTCCGTGGGAGGCCGCCCTGGGTGCGGTGATCGTTGCCGATTTGCCGCAAGGCCCGGTCAAAGTGCGTATTCCTGAGGGGGCACAAAGCGGGATGCAGCTTCGCGTGCGAGGCAAAGGAATTCCAGGCGAACCTTCCGGTGATTTACTGCTGGATATTCAGGTGGCGCTGCCAACAGCGGATACACCCAAAGCGAGACAATTCTATGAAGCCATGGCGCAGGAGCTGTCATTCAATCCACGCCGGAAAGGGGGTCACTAAATGCGCGATGATGAGGTGTTGATCGGCAGTCTGATGGAAGAAACTTGGCTGACCGTTGAGCAGCTGGCTGCCGCTTGTACAGTCGAGCAGACTTGGCTGAAGTGCCGAATGGAAGAAGGGCTCTTCCCCCATGCCGAAAGCGTTGCCGGAGTATGGCGACTGTCAGGCAGTTCCATGCTGCGTGCACGGCGTATGCGACAAATTGAACGTGACTTCGAAGCCGCTCCCGAACTTGCTGCTCTGGTCGCCGACATGCTCGAAGAAATCGATTCCCTGCGGGCCAAACTGCGTTGCGCCGGTCTTTTATGATCGAACATGCAAGTGGCCTTAACTCCAGGCCAGCTTGTATAATCGCGCCCTTTTCCTGAACTGCGCCTGACAGCGCGATCCCGCCGTGAGCATCGATTCGGAAATCAAGCGCCGCCGCACGTTCGCCATCATCTCCCATCCTGATGCGGGCAAGACCACCCTCACCGAAAAACTGCTCTGGTATGGCGGCGCCATCCTCATGGCCGGGGCGGTGCGGGCACGCAAGAATGGCCGGCATGCCACCTCGGACTGGATGGAGCTGGAAAAGCAGCGCGGCATTTCCATCACCTCCTCGGTGATGCAGTTTCCCTACCGCGACTGCATGATCAATCTGCTCGACACGCCCGGTCACGAGGACTTTTCCGAGGACACCTACCGCACCTTGACCGCGGTCGACTCGGCCGTGATGGTGCTCGATTCGGTGAAAGGCGTGGAAGCGCAGACCATCAAGCTGATCAATGTCTGCCGCTTGCGCGACACACCCATCATCAGCTTCATCAACAAGCTCGACCGCGAGGGGCGACCGCCGATCGAACTACTCGACGAGATCGAGGACATTCTCGCGATCCAGTGTGCACCAATCACCTGGCCGATCGGCATGGGCGAGCGCTTTCGCGGCGTCTACCACCTCTACAACGACAGCATCACATTCTTCAATCCGGCCGCCGAAAAAGGCAGCGCGGAAACCATCGAAGGCCTCGACAACCCGCGCCTGGACGAACTGATCGGCGCACAGGCCGACGAGCTGCGCATCGACATTGAACTGGTGCGCGGCGCTTCGCATACTTTCGATTCGACCGCCTACCTGGCCGGCAAGCAGTCGCCAGTGTTCTTCGGCTCGGCCGCCAACAATTTCGGCGTGCAGTCCCTGCTCGACGCCGTGGTCGACATGTCGCCCGGCCCACTGTCGCGTTCGGCCGAAACGCGCACGGTCGATCCTTTCGAAGACAAGTTTTCCGGTTTCGTCTTCAAGATCCAGGCCAACATGGACCCCAAGCACCGCGACCGCATCGCCTTCCTGCGCGTCTGTTCCGGACGTTTCGAGCGCGGCATGAAAATCAAGCAGGTGGCGGGCGGCAAGTCGATCGCAGTGAATAACGCCATCACCTTCATGGCGCGCGACCGCAACACCACCGACGAGGCCTATGCCGGCGACATCATCGGCATCCCCAACCACGGCACCGTGCGGCTCGGCGAAACTTTCAGCGAAGGCGAGGATCTGCGCTTCACCGGCATCCCTTCATTCGCCCCGGAGTTCTTCCAGCGTGCCATCCTGCGCAATCCGCTCAAGCTCAAGCAATTGCAGAAAGGGTTGCAGCAGCTGGCGGAAGAAGGCGCAACCCAGTTGTTCCGGCCGCTGGCCTCCAACGACATGATCCTCGGCGCCGTCGGCACCTTGCAGTTCGATGTGGTGGCGCATCGCCTGGAGCACGAGTATGGCGTCGATGCCATTTTCGAACCCTACCCGGTAGCGACTGCGCGCTGGCTCCGAGGTAGCGAGGAGGCGCTGAAATCACTGGCCGAAAAATACACCGGCAACATCGCCCTGGATGGCGCGGGCGATTATGTCTATCTGGCGCCCAATACGGTGAACCTGCGGCTGACCCAGGAACGCTTTCCCGACATCCGTTTTCTCGAAACGCGCGAAGTGCATTAGGGTGCCGGGTTCCTATACCCGGTCATCAGCGCCACGGCCCAGTCCGCGCGCTGGCGCTGGCGGGCCAGCTGTGCCATGGCTGCATGCGGGTAGGGTACGGCGATGAGTTCGGCGATCCAGCCGCCGCCCCGTCTCTCGACGATGCCGTAGCGGGCATCGGGCGAGCCGTTCTCGACGACGTGAAAGCAAGGGTTGTCATCGTCATAGGCCGGCAGCCCGACGCTGCCCGGGTTGACAATCAACTGTCCCCGCTCGGTCCGGACACTCCGAGGAACGTGGGTATGACCGCAGGCAATCAATGTCGCGCTGACGACACCCAGGCGTTCCCCGATTTCCGACGGCGTCGCGAGACGGGTGCGTCCATGCTCGACGGTTTCGAGCAAATATTCCTTGTCATGCCTTGGCGTGCCATGACAGAGCAGGATTTCACTGTTGTAGTCACAGCGCGGCCGCAACGCGGCAATCCAGCCAAGTTCCTGCTGCGTCAGCATGGAACGCGCATAGGTGTCGGAAGGCTCGGATTCATCCGCCGTTGCCGTCAGCAGCTGCCGCTCATGGTTGCCGGCAAGATGAAGCCAGTCCTGCGCCATCAGGAACTGCGCGGTTTCCAGCGGCAGCAACGGACCCGACAGGCTGTCGCCGAGATTGATCACCGCATCGACCGACCTGCGCTGCAAGTCCTGCGCCACGGCCTCGAGCGCCGCCAGATTCCCATGGATATCGGATAGCAATGCGATGCGCATGACGCGGGGTCAGGTTACATCAACCGGCGCGCGGCAAGAGGCAGCGCCGGATTGAAGCAGTTTCCGCCACGCGCCGAGCTTTTGCGCATAGGCCATTGCGGCATGCGCCGGGCTGGTGGAGGGCAGGCGCGCATAAAGCAAGGCGTCAGGTGCAATCACAGGCTGCACGAGCTTTTTGAAGCTGGCTTCGGCTGTCGCACCATTGAAGAATACCCTGGCAATTTTCCGATGGGTTTTGAAGAAAGACCGGAAATCGTTCGGCTTCTGCGATCCGGTTCGGATTTTCGCATCCAGGCTGCCCTCGCGCACGCAGGATTGCAGCACGTCCCACAGTGCAATGCGCGCCGCCTTCAGTGCAGCCACCCTGGCGGCATACGTCGCAGCCGCATCCAGCGCCAGAAGATCGCAGATAATCCGCCAGAATGCATTCTGCGGATGCGCATAGTATTCGCCCGCTGCAAGCGAGGCCTCGCCCGGCATGCTGCCGAGGATCAGGATTTCCGCGTTGCGGTCCGCGATCGGCGCAAAACTGTGCACCGGCTTCATGCGAATGCTTCTTAGTAGGTCGGCCTGGGCGACGTCCGAGTGACCGGTTGGTGGTGCTGCAGACGGTCTCGGAGGATGTTGAATCCGTCGTTCTTGAACTCGAGGAAGGCGAATCCCAGGCGCCAGCACCGCGACGCGCCGGAGTACACCACGTACTGCTGGTGCGCCTTGATCTCTATGATCTTCTGTCGCTCGCCCAGATGCAGGGGCGGCGGCGCCAGCAGGATGATGACGGGCGATTCGGCATAAAGATTGGTCCCGGTCAGCATGCCGGTCCCGGTCAGCGACAGGTCGTGGGTACGGCCGTGATAGGTGGGCTTGTTTTCCTCGTCTTCGAAAATCAGGGCGATTTTCCAATTGACGCTGTAACGAACCGCCTGCCGATGCTCGGGGCCGCGCCTGGCCTGCCCGGGCACGGGCAATCCGGCAAGCTGGACAGGGTCGGGCAATCCGGCCGGCGCTTGCGCATCGCTCTCCGGGGACTCATTGGCAATGTCGGCAAGACTTGCCTTGATGTCGTCGTCCAGCGACCAGTTCTGGTTTTTTGTCATGCGGTCCGGTTGAAACGGATGGTGAGAGGGAAACTCTAATTTGGGCGAAAATCCTGAACAATGTTAACCCAAATCGGACGCCTAGTGCTTGTTGCCGCCCTCCTTGTAACCTGAACTGACCGGCTTTTGCACAGGTGTGTATTCCGCAGGTACCCAGCTATAGCTGCCTTCGCTATCCAGCCGGACATGGCCGATGCCGGGAAAAGGCAAGTGCATGCCGGCCACCAGGGACTTGCTTTCCGCCATGGCCTGCAGGATGGCCCGACGCGTGGAGATGGCCTGCTGCGGGTCGATGTCGAACTCGATGGCGACATCCGGACGGGCGAACTGCACCGCATGGGCATGAACCAGATCGCCCCAGATCAGCAGCTTCTGTCCCTCCGACTCAACCGCATAGGCGGTATGTCCCGGGGTGTGGCCATTGGCCTTGACCGCCTGTATGCCCGGCACCAGGACGCTGCCCTCGTTGAAGGTTTTCCACTGCTGTCGCGACTGGTAAGGCGCGGCGCTGTCGCGCGCCATCTTGAAGAAGGGGCGCATGCCCTCGGGAGATGCGGCGGCAACTTCCGGTGACAGCCAGAAGTCGCTGTCGGCCTGCGCGGCATGGATGGTGGCCTTGGGGAAAACCGGTTTTCCTTTGGCGTCAGTCAGTCCGCCGATGTGGTCGGGGTGAAGGTGGGTGATGATGACCGTATCCACCTGGGAAGGCTTGTAACCCGCCACCTTGAGATTCTGCAGCATGAAGCCGAGCGTGGGACCGAACAGCTTGGCAGCGCCGACATCGACCAGAACCAGATGCTTGCCGGTATTGATCAGGTATCCATTCACTGCCGTCTGCATCTTCGGACTATTGACGAACATGCGTGCCAGCAGCCGCTGCAGGTCTTTTTCCTCGACATTCTTGAGCAGCTTGGTATCCAGGCCGATGTTGCCGTCATAGAGGGCAGTGATTTCGAACTGGCCGAGCTGCGCCCGGTAATAACCCGGTACCTGGCTGTGCGCCAGCGGCGCCTCCGCCCAGACTGGAGCAACTGCGAACAAGGCCAGCATCAGGCCGGCTACCAGTGTGCGCAGGCAGACGATGGACAAGGCGGGGTTTAACGGCATGGGTTTCTCCTCCGATGGGGGTTGGACTGACGACGAAAACGGATCACACGAAAGACTGCGAAAACTGCGAAGGCTGCGAATTGGCCTTACGCGCTGCTCGGGTGATCGGGTTAGACGTTGCAGCAATACGCTGTATTTTAATGTGTGGCGCTAATTCTTTGCTGCCGCGACAGCATAATATGCATTCGCAGGAGGAGGCTTATGACGAACGCAATGGAAGCATCCAAGACAGCGTTGCTGGCCACAGTATCCGATTGCATTCACGAACGCCTGTCGCCCGAGGATGCGGCAAAGGCGCTGGCTTTCACCCGGCAATACTATGCCCAAGTCAGTGCCGAGGACCTGGTGGAGCGCTCGGTGCAAGACTTGTATGGCGCGGCGTTGTCACACTGGCGCTTCTCCCGGCGCGCTGTTTCCGGCACACCTCTGTTGCGCGTGTATAACCCTCGCGCCGAGGAGCATGGCTGGAATTCCACGCACACAGTGATGGAAATCGTCAGCGACGACATGCCTTTCCTGGTGGATTCGATCACCATGGAAGTGAATCGCCAGGGACTGACCCAGCATCTCATCATTCATCCGATCATGAAGATGCGCGCGGATTCCGGCGGCTGTCTCGAATGCCTGGCGCAGGACGACGAGAATCCGGCCAGCATCCAAGTTTCCCTGATTCATGTCGAGGTCGACCGTCGTACCGCACCCGAACATCTGGAGGCACTCCAAGCCGGCGTGACACGCGTACTCGGCGATGTGCGGGCGGCAGTGATGGATTGGCCGGTAATGCGCCAGCGCCTCAAGGATGTCCTGCTCGAGATCGAACGCGATCCCCCGCCAGGAAATCCGGCGGATGCCGCGGAGAGTGCTGCTTTTCTCCAGTGGCTGGCCGATGACAACTTCACTTTGCTGGGCTATCGGGAATATCGACTTGCCAATCAGAACGGCCAGGACATGTTGCATGCCTTACCGGGCAGTGGCGCCGGCATCCTGCGCGAAACCCGGGCGCACTCAGGAAGCTCCTTCGCGGTCTTGCCACCCGAGGTCAAGGCTCTGGCTCGCCAGCCGCATTTGCTGCTGCTGACCAAGACCAACGCACGTTCCACCGTGCATCGCCCGGCTTATCTCGATTACCTGGGAATCAGGCGCTTTGACGACCACGGCGCGGTCGTCGGCGAACACCGCTTCCTCGGCCTGTTCACTTCCACCGCCTACAACGCCAACCCCTCCGAAATTCCATTGCTGCGCCGCAAGCTCGCCATGGTCATCCAGCGTGCCGGCTTCCTGCCCAAAAGCCATGCGCGCAAGGCATTGCAGACCATACTCGAGCAGTATCCGCGCGACGAACTGCTGCAAATAGACGTCGATCAACTCTATCCGATTGTGATGGGTATCCTGGGACTCGGCGAGCGCCAGCGCACGCGCCTGTTCATGCGGCGTGACGCTTTTCGCCGCTTTTATTCCTGCTTGATCTACACGCCGCGGGAGAATTTCGACTCGTCCTTGCGCATGCGCATGCAGAACATTCTGCTGCAAGCGCTCAACGGCGATTCGACCGAATTCAATGTGCTGCTGACCGAATCGGCATTGGCGCGCATCCATATCCTGGTGCATACCCGCCCCGACAGCCAGCCGAATTGCGACGAATTCGAGTTGGAAAAGCGCCTGGTCAAGGTAGCGCGGCGCTGGGAGGACGATTTGTTCGACGCCCTGCGCGAGCGCTACGGCGAAGAGCGCGGCAACCTGCTCTATCTGCGCTACAAGGCTGGCTTTCCAGTCAGCTACAAGGACGCCTACGCAGCGCATGCGGCAGTGGGCGACATCGAATTGATGGAGTCGCTGAATGACCCCGACAGCCTGGCGCTGAATTTGTATCTGCCACTGGAAGCACACAGCGGCAACCTGCGCTTCAAGATTCTGCGGCTGGACGAAGCCGTACCGCTTTCGCTGTCCCTGCCGATGCTTGAGCACATGGGCGTCAGAGTTCTGGAGGAACGGCCCTATGCGATTCCCCTCACCTGCGCCGAGACCAAGGCGCCAGGCGAAAGCAGCCAGACGGTCTGGCTCCATGACGTCGGCTTGAGCCTGGCAGACGCCGAGAAGCTGGATATCCATCATGTGCGCCACCTGTTCCAGGAAACATTCCTTAATGTCTGGCGCGGCGCCGCAGAAAACGATGACTTCAACCGGTTGGTGCTGGCTGCCCGCCTCAGTTGGCACGAAGTCGCCGTATTGCGCGCCTACGCCAAGTATCTCAAGCAGACAGGCTTCACATTCAGCCAGAGCTATATCGAGCAAACCCTGACTGCACATCCGGTGCTGGCACAGCAACTTCTCGCGCTGTTTCAGGCCAGCTTCGATCCGGCACAAGATGCAGGCAGGGCCGAACGCTGCGGGGACATCGCACTCGCCATCACGGATGCGCTGGACCAGGTTGCCAACCTTGACGAGGACAGGATACTGCGCCAGTTCCTTGCGACAATTCAGGCCACCTTGCGCACCAACTACTTTCAACTCAGCGACGGCGCGGCCAAACCCTATTTGTCTTTCAAGCTCGACTCGCAACGCGTGCCGGGTTTGCCCGAACCCAGGCCGCTGTTCGAAATATTCGTGTATTCGCCTCGCTTCGAAGGCATCCATTTGCGCGGCGGCAAAGTGGCCCGCGGCGGCTTGCGCTGGTCGGACCGCATGGAGGATTTTCGCACCGAGGTGCTCGGCCTCATGAAAGCGCAGATGGTCAAGAACGTCGTCATCGTGCCGGTTGGCTCGAAGGGTGGCTTTTATATCAAGAATGCACCTCCCGCGGCGGAGCGCGAAGCCGTGCTGAACGAAGGCGTTGCCTGCTATCGGACCTACCTGCGGGGCTTGCTGGATCTGACCGACAACCTGGTGGCAGGACAAGTGGTACCGCCGCGCGATGTGGTGCGCAAGGACGGGGACGATCCCTATCTGGTGGTCGCGGCCGACAAGGGCACGGCGAGTTTTTCCGATTATGCGAACGGGGTCTCGCGGGAATATGGCTTCTGGCTGGGAGATGCGTTCGCCTCAGGCGGCTCGGCTGGCTACGACCACAAGAAAATGGCAATCACCGCCCGCGGCGCCTGGGAGTCGGTGCAGCGGCATTTTCGCGAGCTGGGAGTGAATACCCAGCAAGAGGATTTCACCGTGATCGGCATCGGCGACATGTCGGGCGACGTGTTCGGCAACGGCATGCTGTTGTCCGGGCATATCAAGCTGGTCGCCGCCTTCGATCACCGGCATATTTTCATCGATCCCGCGCCGGACCCAGAGATAAGCCTGGCGGAGCGGCGGCGTTTGTTCGACCAGCCACGGTCTTCCTGGGCAGACTATGACGCCCGGTTGATTTCTCCCGGCGGCGGCATATACCCGCGCAGCGCCAAAGCGATTCGGCTTTCTCCGGAAGCCAGGGCGGTCCTAGGCATCGAAGCCGACACTCTGGCCCCGCTCGAACTGATCCACGCCATACTCGTCGCGCCGGTCGACCTGCTATACAACGGCGGCATCGGCACCTATGTCAAGGGCAGTCAACAGTCGCACGCAGATGCCGGCGACCGCACCAACGACGCAATTCGCGTCAACGGAGAGGACTTGCGCTGCCGCGTGGTCGCCGAAGGCGGCAATCTGGGCTTCACGCAGTTGGGACGCATCGAATACGCGCTGCGCGGCGGACGCATCAATACCGATGCCATCGACAATTCCGCCGGTGTCGATTGCTCTGACCATGAAGTGAATATAAAAATCCTGCTCAACGCCGTGATGGGAGACGGCGAGTTGACCGAAAAGCAACGCAACCAGCTGCTGGCCGAGATGACTGACGAGGTGGCGCAACTGGTGCTGCGCGACAACTATTTCCAGAACCAGATTCTCGGCGTGACACGCACCCAGGGCGTCCGCCTGCTCGATGAGCAGACCCGTTATATCCGCTATCTGTCCAACAACGGCAAGCTTAATCGCCGCATCGAGTTCCTTCCCTTCGACGAGGAAATTGCCGAACGCAGGACGAACGGAATCGGACTTGTCGCGCCGGAACTGGCGGTACTCCTCGCCTACAGCAAAATGGAATTGTTCGAGCTGCTGATGGCCTCGTCGGTACCCGAGGATCCCTATATTTGCACGGCGCTCGAGCGCTACTTCCCGAAGCCGCTGCGGGAGCGCTATTCCGCGCAAATCCAGCGGCACCCCTTGCGGCGCGAGATCATCGCCACCCATGTCGCGAACAGCATGATCAACCGGGTCGGTCCGACGTTTGTGTTCCGCCTGCAGCAGGAAACCGCCGCCGCTCCTGCCGACATCGTGCGCGCCTACATTGCCGCACGCGAAGTGTTCGGGCAGGTGTCGCTGTGGCAAGCCATCGAGAAGCTCGACAACCAGGTCGCCAGCATCACCCAGACCCGCATGGTGCTCGAAAGCCTGCAACTCATTGAACGCGCTACTCTGTGGTTCCTGAAGCATCGCCAGTATCTTGGCGATCTGGCCGCCACATTGAACCGCTTCACTGCAAACGTAGGGCGATTGGAGCCAATCTTGCGCAACGTGGTTGCTACAGACCATCTCAGGAAACTCGACGAGGCAAGCGACGCGCTTGGCCGGCTCGGCGTACCTGCGGCGCTGGCACATCGCGTTGCCGCCGCGGCTGAGCTGCATTGCGCGCTCGACATCGTTGAAGTCGCCTCGGATCTTCAACGACCGGTGACTCTGGTCGCCAAAGTCTATTTCGGGTTGGGTGGTCTGCTCGACCTGCACTGGATTGCTCAACAGGTTGCCGTATTGCAGGCTGACACGCATTGGCAAGGATTGGCTCGATCGGCGCTCGGCGATGACTTGTCATCCCTGGCCTGCGCGCTGACGACTCAGGCTTTTCGTGAAAATCCGGAATTGGACGATCCGCTGAGTCTAGTCAGCGCGTGGCAGGCAAGGCGCTCATTCCAGTTTGAGCGCTGCCGCCAACTGCTAGCCGAGCTCAAGACGCTGCCCACCCAGGATATTGCTATGCTTTCCGTGGCGTTGCGCGAACTGCGGGGGCTGGCGTAACGGATCGGGAAGCGGCTTTCTGGCTGGCCAACAGGATTTCGGTCCGACCCGTTGCAGCCTGCGCGTAATGCTGTGCAAGCGCGAGTTGGGTGGTAAATAAGCCGACAGTCACCAGCAGCGCTATTGCGCCGGCTAGCCAATGCGTTTGCTTGATTGCGCGTGTCATCGTTTGCATGTTGCTCTCCTCTCAAGCGACGCCAGCGCGTCGTTGATGGCACTTTAGGAGAATCCGTTTTGGCCCGCGAGCCGATTGCGATGAAACGCGGAAAATCGGGAGCAGGCGGCAAAATGCACCGATGGGCGGATCTGCTTCTGCGCGCGCCGTCTATACCCCTTGTTTTAGGCTGGCGGCAATAAAGCTGTCGAGATCACCATCGAGCACGCTTTGCGTATTGCCGATTTCGACGTTGGTACGCAAATCCTTGATGCGCGACTGGTCGAGCACATAGCTGCGGATCTGGTGGCCCCAGCCGATGTCGGTCTTGGCGTCTTCCAGCTTCTGCTGCTCGGCCTGGCGCTTGCGCAATTCGGCTTCGAACAGGCGCGACTTGAGCATGGTCATCGCCTCGGCACGATTGCGATGCTGCGAACGGTCATTCTGGCACTGCACGACGATATTGGTCGGCAGGTG
The DNA here is from genome assembly GCA_016234745.1 of Betaproteobacteria bacterium. Taxonomy (GTDB): domain Bacteria; phylum Pseudomonadota; class Gammaproteobacteria; order Burkholderiales; family Rhodocyclaceae; genus JACRAR01. The sequence goes on from JACRAR010000043.1 coordinate 73,472, forward strand.
GGTAATGCGCACCGCCGAGTCAGTCTTGTTGATGTGCTGGCCGCCGGCGCCGCTGGCGCGGTAGGTGTCGATGCGCAAATCGGCAGGGTTGATATCCACCTCGATCGAATCATCGACTTCGGGATAGACGAATACTGAACAGAAGCTGGTGTGACGGCGCGCATTGGAATCGAAGGGCGACTTGCGCACCAGTCGATGAATTCCAGACTCGGTGCGCAGATAACCATAGGCATAATCGCCGTTGATCTTGAGCGTGGCGGTCTTGATGCCGGCCACTTCGCCGTCGGACTGCTCCAGCACTTCCACCGCATAGCCCTTGCGCTCGCAGTAGCGCAGGTACATGCGCAGCAGCATGGCAGCCCAGTCCTGCGCCTCGGTGCCGCCGGCGCCGGACTGAATGTCGATGAAGCAGTTGTTCGGGTCGAGCGGGTTGGCGAACATGCGGCGGAATTCAAGCCCGGCGATCACGTCCTCGAGCTTGTCGATGTCGCTTTCGACGCTGGCGAGCGTGTCGTCGTCGTTCTCGCCGCGCGCCAGATCAAAGATTTCGCGGGTATCGGCAAGCTGCTGGGCAAATCCACGCAGGGTCAGCACCACGCCTTCCGCAGCCTTCTTGTCACGGCCCAATGCCTGGGCACGTTCGGCGTCGTCCCAGACCTTGGGATCTTCGAGCGCCTGGGTCAGTTCCTCGAGTTTTTCCGCCTTGGCATCGAAGTCAAAGATACCTCCGCAGTTCATCGCCGCGCACAGCGAGATCGGCGAGATGATTGTCGAGTGCGTTGAGGCGTTCGGCTTCCATGGCGTTTCCTGGAAAATCAAACGCGAATTATACCTTGCCCTCAGAGTCTCTCCGAGCGATCATTGGCTTTTCGAAACTCACGGCAACTCACACGATAGGAACGAAAGATGAAAACCAGAATCACCGAACTCTTTGGCATTCAGCACCCGATCATTCAGGGAGGCATGCACTATGTCGGTTTTGCCGAACTTGCCGCGGCCGTCTCGGATGCAGGCGGCCTGGGCATCATTACCGCGCTCACGCAGCCCACACCGGAGAGGCTGGCCAAGGAGATTGCGCGTTGCCGGGAAATGACCGACAAGCCCTTTGGCGTGAACCTGACCTTCCTGCCGAATTTCGCCGCGCCTCCCTATGCGGAGTATATCCAAGCCACCATCGAGGGCGGCGTCAAGGCTGTTGAGACTGCCGGCAACAATCCTCAAGCCTATATGGCGCAACTGAAATCTGCTGGCGTCAAGGTCATCCATAAATGCACCTCGGTACGCCACGCCCTCAAAGCCGAGGGAATCGGCTGCGATGCGGTGAGCGTGGATGGCTTTGAATGCGGCGGCCATCCCGGCGAAGACGATGTGCCGAACTTCATCCTGCTGCCGCGTGCAGCGGAAGAACTGCGCATCCCGTTTGTGGCGTCGGGCGGCATGGCCGACGGCCGCAGCCTGGTCGCGGCGCTGGCGCTTGGCGCCGAAGGCATGAACATGGGTACCCGCTTCATTGCCACCAAGGAGGCGCCGGTCCATGACAATGTCAAGCGCGCCATCGTCGCCGCCTCGGAACTCGATACCCGTCTGGTCATGCGTCCGCTGCGCAATACCGAGCGCGTTCTGACAAACGCGAACGTGGAGCGGTTGCTGGCGATTGAACGGGAAAAGGGCGCCTCGCTCACCATCGATGACCTTCGCGCCCAGGTTGCGGGCATCTATCCACGCGTGATGCTCGACGGCGAGATGGATGCCGGAGCCTGGAGTTGCGGCATGGTGGCCGGCCTGATCCACGATATCCCCAGCGTGAAGGAACTCATCGACCGCATCATGGCGGAAGCGAATACGCTGATACAAAAACGCCTGGCGGGATTGATCCAGTGAAACCCTGGCAGGGCTTGATGACTTAGGGCCTGTTCAGCAGCAGCGCAATATGCGCGACGATGCCGCGCGCCACTTCCGGTTTCGGTCCCGGGGGCAGTGCATGGCTGCCGCTGCTGTCGAACAATACGACCGAATTGCTGTCGCCACCCAGCCCGTCCTGCACGAGGTTGCCGACCACCAGCGGCAACTTCTTGGCTTCGCGTTTGCCCTCGGCATAGGCGGAGAGATTCTGGCTCTCGGCGGCGAAGCCGACGCAGAATGGCGGCTGCGGCAGTGCGGCGACTTCCGCGAGTATGTCCGGATTCGGCAACAGCTCGATGCTCACCGGCGCATTGCCCTTCTTGATCTTGTGTTGCGCCGCCTGCGCCGGGTGGTAATCCGCCACAGCGGCCACAGAAATGAAGATATCGCAGGCCTTGACGTTCTTCATCACCGCTTCGCGCATTTCGACAGCGCTGCCCACGTCGATGCGCACGGCATGGCGCGGCGTCTCCTGGCTCACCGGTCCGGCAACCAACGTGACTTGTGCGCCGGCATGCAGGCAGGCGCGCGCCAGGGCAAAGCCCATTTTGCCAGAACTGGTGTTGGTCAATCCCCGCACCGGGTCGAGTGCTTCGAAAGTCGGACCGGCCGTCAGCAACACACGCTTGCCTGCCAGGGATTTGGGCTCAAAGAAGGCCACCAGGTCTTCGAACAATTCCGTGGCTTCCAGCATGCGGCCCGGACCGACCTCGCCGCAGGCCTGATCCCCGCTGGCCGGGCCCAACAAGACCACGCCGTCGGCAACGAGTTGCTCCGCATTGCGCCGGGTAGCCGGGTTTTCCCACATCTGCCGATTCATCGCCGGCGCCGCCAGCAATGGGCATTCGCGCGCCAGACACAGCGTCGAGAGCAGGTTGTCGGCCAGCCCGTGCGCCAGCTTGGCCAGAAAATCCGCACTGGCCGGCGCCACCAGGATCGCGTCAGCGGCACGCGTCAAATCGATGTGCGCCATGCCGTTGGCAATGCGCTGATCCCACAAATCGCTCCATACCGGCTGGCCGGTCAGAGCCTGAAACGTCGCCGGCCCCACGAAATGCGCGCCGGCTTCGGTCAACACCACATCGACACGGGCACCGCCCTTGACCAGCAGCCGCGCCAATTCCGCCGCCTTGTAAGCGGCGATGCCACCGGTTACGCCGAGCACAATGCGCTTGCCAGTCAGTTCTGTCATGACGGGTAGAATATTTGTGGATACTTAATCATTCTAACCCATGGCAATTCACGATTGGCCAGACACCGAGCGCCCTCGCGAGCGTCTCTTGAACCAGGGCGCAGCCGCACTATCGGATGCCGAATTGCTGGCGATCTTCCTGCGCAGCGGCGTGCGCGGCAAGAGTGCGGTTGATCTGGCGCGGGAACTTCTGGCGGCTTTCGATGGCAATTTGGCGAAACTGACCGAAGCAACTCTAGACCAACTCGCCAGCATCCACGGCATCGGCCCCGCCAAAGCGGCACAATTGCAGGCTGCGCTGGAACTGGCACGGCGCGCTCTGCAGGCACGCATGACCGAGCGCGACCTGTTCGCCTCGCCGGATGCGGTCCGCGACTGGCTGCGCCTCAAGCTCGGCAACCTGCCCCATGAAGTCTTTGGCGCGCTCTGGCTGGATGCGCAGAATCGCCTGATCCGCTACGAGGAATTGTTCCGCGGCACGCTCACCCAGACCAGCGTGTATCCGCGCGAGGTCATCAAGAGCGCCCTGTCCCACAACGCCGCGGCGGTGATTCTGGCGCATAACCACCCTTCCGGACTGGCGCAGCCATCGCGTGCCGACGAGACCCTCACAACCACCCTGAAGCAAGCACTGGCGCAGGTTGAAGTGAAAGTGCTGGATCACTTCATTGTCGCCGGTAACGCGCCGCCGCTGTCCTTTGCCGAACGCGGCCTGCTTTGACGGGAAGTCTAGCGGGCCGATTCAGTTAACTTTTCCCTGCTGCCTCGGGTATAATGCGCGGCTTTCTTGAATACCCTGGAGCATCGCTATGTCTCGAGTCTGCCAAGTGACGGGCAAGGCCCCGATGGTCGGGAACCATGTGTCCCACGCCAACAACCGGACCAAGCGCCGGTTTCTGCCAAACCTACAGAACCGCCGTTTCTGGGTCGAATCCGAAAACCGCTGGGTGCGTCTGCGCGTGTCCACCGCCGGTTTGCGCACCATCGACAAGAATGGCATCGACGCCGTGCTCGCCGACCTGCGCGGTCGCGGCGAAGCGGTTTGATTTCAGCCCACCTGATCGGAGAACAACATGGCTAAAGGCGCTCGCGAAAAAATCAAGCTGGAATCAACGGCCGGTACCGGCCATTTCTATACGACCACCAAGAACAAGAAAACCAAGCCGGAAAAGATGGAGATCATGAAATACGATCCCAAGGTGCGCAAGCACGTCGCCTACAAGGAAACCAAGCTGAAGTGACCGGTTGCTTGGCGAAAGGCCCAAAAACCCGCTGCGGCGGGTTTTTTATTGCGTGCTTTCGCCCAGGTTGCCGCCCACCACTCTCACCTCGCGCTGCGGGTAGGGAATTTCGATGCCGGCCTTCTGAAAATCGCGCCAGATCGTCAGATAGATATCCGAACGCAATTTCAAGGTGCCCAACTGAGGATCGTTGATCCAGAAGCCAAGTTCGAGATTGATGCCGGAATCGGCAAAGGCCACCACAAAAGCCATTGGTTCCGGCTCGCTCAGCACACGCGGCTGATCGCGCAGGGCATCGATCATGATGCGCATCGCCCGTTCGATATCGCTGGCGTAGCCGATCTGTACCGGCAGGGCGACGCGAACATGCGGATCGGTGTAGGACTCGTTGAGCACCACCGAGCTCACCAGGATTTCGTTGGGCACGATCGCCTCGACACCCGTCAGCCCCTTCAGCACCGTGTAGCGCGTGGTGATCTGGGTTACCTGCCCACGCTCGCTGCCGACGCTGATGAAATTGCCGATGCGGATGGAGCGGTCGAGCAGGATGATGAATCCCGAAACATAGCTGCTGGCAATCTTCTGCAGACCAAAGCCGATGCCGACACCAAGCGCCCCGCCGAACACCGACAGAGTGGTGAGATCGATGCCGACCAGCGGCAGGCCGATCAGCACCGCGAACAATAACAGTCCCGCTTTGGCGAGCCGGGTAAATACCACCCGCAGATTCTGATCAAGCCCGGTCGCGCGCGCCAGACGAGCTTCGACCAGACCGTTGATCCAGAGGGCGATCAGCAGCGTAGCCAATAGAACGACAATACCCTGAGCCACCTGCCACAAGTTGAGCGTCTCCTTGCCTACGGCGAAGCTTGCACCCTCCAGCATGTCGATCAATTCGGGAAGCAGGCCGGTGATGTACAAAGCCACCATGCTCCACACCGACAGCGCAAAGAAACGCTCGAAGGAAGCCAGCCAGCCGGAATTGCCGAAGCTGTGGCGCAGCACGTAGAACACCGCGCGTATCGCCGCCAGAGAGCCCAGCAGCGGTATCGCCAGGGAAAGCAATTGAACATTCAAGTGATGCTTCAGCAAGGCGCGCGCCACAAGCACCAGAAGCAACGCGAGCAAGGGAAAGGCCAGGCGCTGCAAGCCGCCCTGGCCGAGGCGCCAGACCTGCTGCGGGCTGATCGTGCGCCGCCGCACCAGGCGATCCGCAACCAGCGCCACTGCCAGACAAACCAGCAGGACACCGATTTGCCAGAGCGCATCGGGCTGCTGCAAATAGCGCCAGAAATCGCCGAGCAGATACGCCAAGTCGTTGAGCATGTTCATTCCGCCAATGCCTGCGCATAAGGCAGGGCCTCGCTGCGATGGCGCTGCCAGTTGTCGAGATAGGCGCGCGCCAACCTGGCGTTGCCGCGCAGTATCAAGAGATTTTCGGCATTGCGCGCCTGCGCCGAATAAGTGAAATTATAGCTGCCGGTAATCACGGCATTGCTCGCCTCGCGCGGATCGATCAGCAGAATCTTGTTATGCGCCGCGGCATAGCGCACCTCCAGCCAGACCGGAATGCCCGCCGCGGCAAGCTGCGGCAGCAGGCTGTTTTCCGCTTTGCCCGCCATCTCGCGGTCGGCCAGAACCTCGACCGTGACGCCACGCTGCCTGGCTTCGATCAGGCTCTGCGCCAGGACCCTGCTGGTCAGCAGGTAGGCCTGCACATAGACGGCATGACGCGCCTGCCGCAGCGCATGGAGAATCGCTCCCTCGGCGTCATCCCAGGGCGTGAATGCGTATTCCACCGTGCCGGAAGCGGGTAACGGCTCGCGCGCGCCAGCGCAGTTCGGCGACAGTGCCAGCAACAGGCAGGTCAGCAGCGCGAGGAAGATTCTCATTTCGCCCGCTCCAGGACAGCCGCATAAAAGCCGTCGGTGCCATGCCGATGCGGCAGCAGGCGAAAATCCTGTCCGCTTCCGCCGGCAGCGCAGTCGGCGATGGATATGCCCTGCTGCGCCAGCACCGCGCTGGCTGAAAGCCGCTGAAATTCCGGATGCGCGTCGAGGAAGCCATCCACAATGGTCTCGTTTTCCTCGCTCAGGATGCTGCAGGTCGCATACACCAGCCGTCCGCCCGGCTTGACCAGGCGCGCGGCGCCGGCAAGGATGTGCTGCTGTTTGAGGGTCAGTTCCGCAATGCTCTGCGGCGTCTGGCGCCATTTCAGATCGGGGTTGCGACGCAATGTTCCCAAGCCACTGCAGGGCGCATCGATCAGCACGCGGTCAATCTTGCCGGCGAGGCGCTTGACGCGGCTGTCGTTCTCGCCCTCGATGCAGACCGGATGCATGTTGGACAAGCCGCTGCGCGCCACGCGCGGCTTGAGTTTCGCCAGGCGCTTGGCCGACACGTCGAAGGCGTAGAGCCTGCCGGTGGAGCGCATCAGCGCCCCCAGCAGCAGCGTCTTGCCGCCCGCGCCGGCGCAGAAATCCACCACCATCTCGCCGCGCTTCGGCGCCAGCAGGACACCGAGTAATTGGCTGCCCTCGTCTTGCACCTCGATCGTGCCGGAAAGATAGAGCGGATGTTTTTGCAAGGCGGGCTTGGTTTTCAGCCTGATCCCGAGCGGCGAGAATGGGCAGGCCTCGACCGCGATGCCCTCGGCTGCGAATTGCGCCATGACCTCCTCGCGCTTGGCCTTGAGCGAATTGACTCGAATATCGAGCGCCGCGCTTTGATTCAAGCCGCGTGCCAGAACCAGCAATTGCGTCGCATCGCGGCGCTGCATCAGCTTCTCGACCAGCCAGTCGGGCAAGTCGGCTTGCTCAGCCAGGCTCAATTCAGGTTCCAGGCGTGCCTTGAAGGCGAGCAACCATTCCTTTTCGTCGGCCGATACATACTCGCTCAACTGCCGCTGCGCCACACCGCTCAAGCGCAGCAAAGCCGCCAGGATCAGCCGACGCGCCCCCTGCGCGGGTTCGACCAGCCGCTCCAGCGAGCGCTTGTGCCGCAGCACGGCGTAGCAGGTCTCGGCGACGAAGCCGCGCTCGCGCCCACCGAGTTGGCGCTGCTCGCGGAAATAGGCCGACAGCACGGCATCGGCCGGCTGCGCGAACTCGAGCAGACGTGTGAGTGCATTGGCGGCATGCGCGATCAGTGCGGCGTTGATGCGGGTGGATGACTCTGTGCGCAGCATGTCCTAGCGGTTCCTCAATGATGTTGGCATACCGTCGAATTCGATTTCATCGACACTCTGTTCGAAAGTCTCACCCTGGCGATCGGTATAACGGATCTTCACGGGCAGTCCATGCAGATCCAGCCCCACCCAGATGTCGATCGCCTCGATCCCGGCGACGGTGCGCAAATGCGCTGCGCGCAGCTCACCCGGCTTGGTCGTCAGCATCTCTTCGCGCAGTACTTCGAATGGATAGCGCTCGAACTTCCGTCCCGTCGCCACCATGAATGCATTCGGTTCGCGCGAGGCGGCAGTATATGCCGTGCCGAGCTGGTAAAACATGCTGAGCATGTCCTGCGCCCCTGTCACCAACGCCACCTCGCGCTGGCTGCCCGCGCTGAGCCTGAGTTTCATGCCAGCCCAGTCGAAGCTTGCCGCTTCCCCGGCGGTGCCATTGCGCTCGGTGCGAAACTCAGCCGGGCGCAGACCCACCGAGTCAATCTCGCCCTCGCTCGATTGCAGCACGCGCGCCGACTTGAATAATGCGGCCAGGCCGGTAGTCTCGGTGACGCTGCTCAGAATGTAGCGCTTGCCGTCATGGCTCCAGCGATGCACCGACTGGCCGACGACGAATCCCTGATCGCCGCGGCTGATGCTGAAACGAATGTGGCCCTGGCGCGGCAGCATGGTTTCCGCTACTGAAGCCGGTGCATCGGCGCTTCGCTGTACGACGGCTTCACTTTCCCGCAATTGTGGCTGTGGTTGCACCGGAACTGGCCTTGCTGCTGAATTTTGCGCGAGCTCAGGCAAGCTGCCTGGCACGGACGGCGGCAGTTCGATCGCCGCTGATTCCGGCACGACCACGGATGGCAGCGGCATCAATGAACTTTCCCGCATTTGGCGCTTCTTTCTTGGTGCCGGCGCAGGAACTATGGGGGCAAGCGTCTTGCTGCGCGGCAGCGGCCCCAGGTAAGCATCGATCTGCGCGGCAGGGGCGGCAGACAGTTCATCATCCAAGCCAGGTGAGTACTGGCCTGGTACAAGCACCGCAGCAAGATGCAACAGCAGCGAGATCAGCAGCGCCCACATCAGGCGTTGCTGCTGCAAGCCGGTCATTCCCCCGCTGGCGCAATCAGACGCGCAGGCACCGGCTGCTCACCCACTAGCAGGACATGCCCGTCCTCCATCAGTTGCAGGCGGCCTTCAAGAAACCATTGCACAGCTCGCGGGTAGATGATGTGCTCCTGCGCCAGCACACGCGCCGCCAGCGTATCTTCGTCATCTCCAGCCTGCACGGGGACCGCGGCTTGGATGACGATCGGCCCCGAATCGAGCGCAGGCGTCACGAAATGCACCGTGCAGCCGTGAACCTTGACACCAGCCGCCAGCGCCTGAGCATGCGTGTGCAGGCCGGGAAATACCGGCAGCAATGAAGGATGGATGTTGACCAGGCGCCCCTGATAATGCCGGACGAATTGCTCGCCAAGAATGCGCATGAATCCCGCCAGCACCACCAGATCGGGCTGATGCATGTCGATCGCCTCACTCAGGGCGGCGTCGAAAGCAGCGCGCGACGGATAGTCGCGGTGATTCACCACCGCAGTGGCCAAGCCGCGCTGGCGGGCGTAAGCCAAACCCTCGGCATCCGGCTGATTGCTGACGACGACAAGCTTGCATCCGGGCAAGTCCGCTTCGACCAGGGCGCGCATATTGCTGCCGCGGCCGGAGATCAATATGACAACAGATTTCATCGGTGAGGATCGGGCTGAGCAATCCGAAACGGGTTATATTCCTGCGGAATCATAACGCAAAGCACCTGGCCGCCGCTAAGAGACTGATTGGCGACCGATTGGTCACGACCGGGATACCGCCGCAGGGAGAGGCAAGAATGGATTACGTCACCGATTATGGCGAAGGTATTTTCGCCATCGATTCCGGCTTTGGCCGACCACTGCTCGATGCCGTGCATCTGATCGTGGAAGGAGAGCGCGCCGCTCTGATCGACACCGCGACCAACAGTTGCGCGCCGCGACTGATGGAGGTTCTTGGCACGCTCGGGCTGCATCCCGAGCAAATCGATTACATCATCCTGACCCATATTCATCTCGATCATGCCGGCGCCGCCGGCAAGCTCATGCAACTATTGCCCCAGGCTAAGCTGGTGGTGCATCCGCGCGGCGCGCGTCACATGATCGATCCCGGCAAATTGCTGGCCGGCACGATCGCCGTGTATGGCAGTGCCGCCACGCAACGCATGTATGGCGAACTGCTGCCAGTGCCGCGCGAGCGCATCATCGAGGCGCAACATGAACAAACGATCTCCCTCAACGGCCGCGAACTGCTGCTGCTCGATACGCCCGGCCATGCGCGCCACCACATCGGCATCCGCGACGCCCGCACCGGCCATATCTTCTCCGGCGATACCTTCGGCATGTGCTATCGCGAACTGGATCGCGACGGTCGACGTTTCGTCTTCCCGACCACCACGCCGGTGCAGTTCGACCCGCCCGCATTGCACCGCTCCATCACCATGCTCACGGAATACCGGCCGGCAGCGATCTACGTCACCCATTTCAGCCAGGTCACCGAGGTTCCGCGTCTCGCAGCCGACCTGCATCGGTTGATCGACGCGCATGCCGAACTAGGCATGCGCGAGCGCAATAGCGGCGCTGCCCGCCATGAACGCCTCATGGCAGGAATCACGGCCATCCTGCTCGAGGAAGCCGCTCAGCAGGGCTGGGCACTGCAGGGGGAAACGATGCTGCGCTTCATGAAAATGGACGTTGAGCTCAACGCCCAGGGCTTGGGTGCCTGGCTGGATGCGTCCAGTTAGACTGAAAAACGATGGCGCAGCCAGGCGACCAGCGCCGGCGTCAATGACAACGCAATGATGATGACGATCACCAGCGACAGGTTGCTCCTGATCCACGGCAGATTGCCAAACCAGTAGCCGGCCAGGGTCAGCGAGCCGATCCAGAACGCCCCGCCGAAGCAGTCGTAGGCGAAGAAGCGCGGGTAAGTCATGCGCGCAACGCCGGCCACGAAGGGGGCGAAGGTGCGCGCCAGCGGCAGGAAGCGCGCGATGATCACCGTCTTGCCGCCGTGCCTTTCGTAGAAGGCATGCGTCTTGTCGAGCGCTGCCCGGTTGAAGAAGCGCGACTGCTCCCAGCGGAAAGCGCGCGGACCGACGCCATGGCCGATCCAGTAATTGGTGTTGTCGCCCAGTACCGCCGCGATGAACAGCACCATGCACAAAACCGTGATGTCCATGCCGCCGGCCGCCGCCACCGCACCCGCGACGAAGAGCAGCGAATCGCCGGGCAGGAAAGGGCAGACCACCAACCCGGTTTCGCAGAAAATGATGGCGAACAGGATCGCGTAGATCCAGGTGCCGTATTGCTGCACCAGCAGCGCGAGATGCTGGTCAAGGTGCAGAACGAGATCAAAGAATTGCGCCAGTAATTCCATGGGAGATGAACCAAGGCAAGGCTGCGGATTGTACCGGATGCCAAGAGCGTGACGGCTATAATCCGGCCATGCCTCAGTCACAGCGCATTCGTCCTCTGCCCGACCTGCTTGTCAGCCAGATCGCCGCCGGCGAAGTCGTCGAACGCCCCGCTTCGGTCATCAAGGAGCTGCTCGAAAACAGCCTCGATGCGGGGGCGCGCAGCATCGAGGTACAGCTCAGCGAAGGCGGCGTACGCCTGATGCGCATCGCCGATGATGGCGGCGGCATCGCCCGGGACGACCTGCCGCTCGCCCTGGCGCGCCACGCGACGAGCAAGATCGCCAGCCTCGAAGACCTCGAACACGTCGCCAGCCTGGGCTTCCGCGGCGAAGCCCTGGCTTCGATCGCCGCAGTGGCACGCGTCACACTGACGAGTCGCACAATTGATGCGGCAGCCGATGGAACAAAGGGCAGCCATGCCTGGCGCATCGGCAACGATCTGAAGCTGCAGCCCGCCGCCTTGAGCAAGGGCACCGTGATCGAAGTCGCCGACCTATACTACAACACGCCGGCGCGGCGCAAATTTCTCAAGACCGACGCCACGGAATACGCCCATTGCCACGAAGTGCTGCGGCGCATGGCGCTGGCCCGGCCGGAAGTGGCGTTCAGTCTGGCGCACAACGGCGACCTCAAGCAGCGCCTGGTCGCCACCGACCTGAGGCGACGTACCCAGGAACTACTCGGTCCGGAATTCTTCAGCCAGGCGCGCACGCTCGATGCGGCGGCCGGCGACTTGCGCCTGACCGGTTTTGCCGCATTGCCCGCCTATTCGCGTTCCAGTCGGGACGAACAGTATTTCTTCGTGAATGGCCGCTTTGTGCGCGACAAGCTGTTGGCGCACGCAGTGCGCCAGGCCTACGAGGATATTCTGCATGGCAGCCGCCATCCGGCCTATGTGCTGTTCCTGGAACTCGATCCGGCCGGCGTCGATGTGAATGTCCATCCGGCCAAGACCGAGGTACGTTTTCGCGAAGCGCGCGGCATCCATCAGTTCGTGGTGCATGCCTTGCAGCGTGCCCTGGCGGCACCACTGGGACAGACACCGGTCAGCAGCGAAGCGTTCCCAAACAGTGGCAGTTACCCTGCCGCAAACTGGCGTTCCCCCCAGCAGCGCACTCTGACCATGGCGGAGCCGGTGACCCAAGCCTATTTTGCAATGTCCCGCAACGCCCTCGACAGCACCTTTCCCGCGCAACAATCTACATCAGGCGCCGCAGAGGATAACGGCGATCCGTCAATGCCATTGGGCTATGCACTGGCGCAACTGCATGGTGTCTATATCCTGGCGCAGAATGCCCATGGTCTGGTGCTGGTGGACATGCACGCCGCCCACGAGCGCATCCTCTACGAGAAGCTCAAGAATGCACTGGCAGAAAAACCGCCCGTCCAGGCGCTGCTGATCCCGGCCATTTTCACAGCATCAGCGGTGGAACAGGCCACCGCCGAAGAACATGGGGCGACGCTTGAACGTCTCGGTTTCCAACTGGCCGCCGCCGGACCTCAGCAATTGACAGTGCGCGCCCTGCCGGCTTTGCTGGCCAGCGCGGCCATCGTCGACCTGGTGCGCGCCTTGCTGGCCGATCTCAAAGAATTTCCTGCGACCCAGGTGATCGAAACACAGCGTAATCAGCTGCTCGCCACCATGGCCTGCCACGGTGCGGTGCGCGCGCATCGGTCCTTGAGCATTCCGGAAATGAATGCGCTGCTGCGCGAAATGGAAACCACCGAACGCGCCGACCAGTGCAACCACGGCCGGCCGACCTGGACGCAACTGTCCATGGCCGATCTCGATCGAATGTTCCTGCGTGGCAGGTAGTGATCACACCGGGACCTCTCCGCCTGCAAGACGCCAGTCAGTCGCCCCCGCCCCAGGGGCGGGGGTTGGGGGGTGGGCAAACAAGCAGGGACCACCGGTCCCATGATGAATATGGCGGGCTTCCACCCGCCATATTCATCATGGGACCGACCGCCAGCGGAAAAACAGACTTGGCGCTGCAACTGTGCCAACGATACCCGTTCGACATCATCAACGTCGATTCGGCACAGGTGTTTCGCGACATGAACATCGGCACCGCCAAGCCGGATGCGGCAACCCTGGCGCACTTCCCGCATCGCCTGATCGATCTGATCACGCCGGAGGAGCGCTATTCGGCGGCGAGCTTCCGTGCCGATGCGTTGCGCGAAATGGCGGCGACCACGGCAACCGGTCGCGTGCCGCTGCTGGTTGGTGGCACCATGCTGTATTTCAAGGCGCTCAGAGAAGGTCTCGCCGACCTGCCACAAGCCGACACCACGCTGCGTGCCGAGATCGATGCAAGCGCCGCGGCACAGGGCTGGCCGGCACTTCACGCTGAATTGGCGCGGCTCGATCCGGCCACGGCGGCACGCCTCAAGCCCAGCGACGCCCAGCGCATCCAGCGCGCGCTGGAAGTCGTGCGCATCAGCGGCCAGCCGCTCGACGCCTTGTTCGCGACACAGCAGGCCGCGTCCCTGCCTTATCGCATGCTGGCGCTGGCCCTTGTGCCGCAAGACCGCAGCGTGCTGCATGAGCGCATCGCCGCGCGTTTTGCCCAGATGCTCGAAGCGGGACTGGTGGAGGAAGTCGAATCACTGCGCAAGAAATACCGGCTCGATGCCGGGCTGCCTGCGATGCGCTGTGTCGGTTACCGCCAGGTCTGGGAAATGCTGGAAGGGCGGCTGCCGCGCAGGGAATTGTGCGATCGCGGCATCTATGCCACGCGCCAGTTTGCCAAACGTCAACTGACGTGGCTGCGCAGCATGCGCGACATCGAAGTGATGGATCCGTTGGAGAATGGCCGCAGTGAGCGGATTTTGCGGCGCGTAGAAACTTTTCTGCAAATGCCGGTCAGCTGACGGTCGTTTGCGCTTCGCCAGCGACTCGGGCTTCAATGCGACCGATAGCATAGACGGTCTCGCCGGCGGCATGGAGCAGTTGCACCGCCTGCCGCTCATGTTCGGCGGCGACAATCACCGCCATGCCGATGCCGCAATTGAAGACCCGATGCATCTCGGCAGCGGCCACCTGGCCCTCCGCCTGCAGCCACTGGAACAAGGGCGGCAGCGGCCACTTGCTGCGCTCGAGCCTGGCGCACAGATGCTCGGGCAGGATGCGCGGGACGTTCTCGGTCAGGCCGCCGCCCGTGATATGCGCCATCCCCTTCACCGGCAATGCCTGCATCAGGGCCAGCAGCGGTTTCACATAGATGCGGGTGGGCGCCATCAGGACATCGAGCAGGGGACGGCCATGAAAGTCGGCCGTTACGTCGGGACGGCTGCGCTCGACGATCTTGCGGATCAGGGAATAGCCGTTGGAATGCGCACCGCTCGAAGCCAGCCCAAGCACGGTATCGCCCGCCGCAATGCTGCGGCCGTCGATGATCCTGGTTTTCTCGACGACGCCGACGGCGAAGCCGGCGAGGTCGTATTCGCCTTCCGGATACATACCCGGCATTTCCGCCGTCTCGCCGCCGATCAGGGCGCAACCTGCGAGCTCGCAGCCCTTGGCGATGCCCTGGATCACCGTGGCGGCTGTATCCACGGCAAGCTTGCCGCAGGCGAAATAATCGAGGAAAAACAGGGGTTCGGCACCTTGCACCAGGATGTCATTGACGCTCATGGCGACCAAGTCCTGGCCGACGCTATCGTGGCGCTGGTACTGAAACGCCAGTTTGAGCTTGGTGCCTACACCATCGGTGCCGGAGACCAGCACCGGCTCGCGATATTTTTTTGAAATTTCGAACAATGCGCCGAAACCGCCTATGCCGGCGAGTACCTCGGGACGCATGGTGCGCTTGGCAAAAGGTTTAATGCGCTCAACCAGGGCATCGCCGGCTTCGATGTCAACGCCGGCGGCGGAATAGGTCAGTGAGGAAGCGTCTGGCGCGGAAGATGAAGTCAAGTTGAGTTCCTGCGGGCTGGCGGCTAAAGTGTCGAAAGTGTCGGATCAGCGCGTGCCGCGCAATGACTGGCTAATGGCTTCACCCAACCACGCGCAATACCACAAACGCCACGAACGCTGTCGAGAATTCTACCGGAAATGAACAACCAACGCGCCGACCGCTTGCAAACCCTGATCTGGAGCGCCCTCGGGCTTGCCATCCTGTGGCTGCTGTATTTGCTCGGCCCGATCCTGTCGCCCTTCCTGCTCGCCGGCATCTTCGCCTATATCTGCGCACCGCTGGTCGAATGGCTGGAACAAAAGCGACTGCCGCGTCCCATCGGCGTGCTGCTGGTCATGCTTTTGCTCGTCGGTATATTGGTGACGTTGTTGCTGATCCTGCTGCCGTTGCTCACTGAAGAAGCGCAGCAGCTCGCAAGCCGCCTGCCCGAGGGCATCGAATTGATCAATCAGAATTGGATGCCCTGGCTCAAGGAGCATTTCGGCATCCAGTTCAAACTCGACCCGGCCTCCTTCTCCAAGCTGATGATGGATAACCGCGACAGCGTTCAGCTGATCGCCCAAAAATTGTTCGAATCGCTCAAAATCGGCGGTGTCGCCCTGTTTGGCATCATCGCCAATCTGCTGCTCGCGCCCGTCGTGATGTTCTATCTGCTGAATGACTGGCGCCCGATACTTTCCCGCATCGACAATGCCATTCCGCGCCCCTGGCACGACAAGACGCTGCAAATCCTGCACCAGGTCGACGCGGTGCTGGCCGAGTTCCTGCGCGGCCAACTTGCCGTGATGCTGTTGCTCGCCACCTATTACAGCGTTGCCCTGGCCTTGGCCGGCATCAGCTTTGCGCTGCCGGTCGGCATTCTCACCGGTCTGCTGGTCTTCATACCCTACCTCGGCTACGCCGGCGGCTTGGCCATGGCGCTGCTGGTGGCGATTTTGCAATTCACCGGTATGGGGCCAATCTTTGGTGTGCTCGTGGTGTACGCCCTGGGGCAGGCGCTCGAAAGTTTCATCTTCACGCCATGGCTGGTCGGCAAGAGAATCGGCCTGCATCCCCTCGCGGTGATCTTCGCCCTGCTGGCGTTCGGCCAGTTGTTCGGCTTCGTCGGCGTACTCCTCGCCTTGCCGGTTTCGGCCGCCCTGCTGGTAGGCCTGCGTGAGGTAAGCCGGCTTTATCTGGTGAGCCGTTTTTATCGGGGCAGCGGTGGAACATAGCTCTTCTCATCCGCAAATGCTGCTTGATCTGCGTCCCGAGCAGTCGCCGAGCTTCGAAAACTTCGTCACCGGCCAGAATACAGAGTTGGTTGCCCGTCTCGCCCGGCTCCCCGATCCAGGTGTATGCGACCAGATTTATGTCTGGGGACCGCCCGGCAGCGGGCGCAGCCATTTGCTGCGGGCCACACTGGCCGCAGCACAGGCAAGACAACGCCCGACATGTCTGATCGAAGCGGCGACGCTCGGGGAACATCAGGCAGAGATACCCAACGGTCTGCTCATCATCGACGATGTCGACGCCTTGAGCGCAGCCGGACAAATCACTTTGTTCCGCACCTTCAACACGGCGCGCCTGATCGGCCTGGCCCTGCTGCTGTCCGGACCGCT
Source organism: Betaproteobacteria bacterium (assembly GCA_016234745.1). GTDB lineage: Bacteria > Pseudomonadota > Gammaproteobacteria > Burkholderiales > Rhodocyclaceae > JACRAR01. Next base: position 90,002 of record JACRAR010000043.1, read on the forward strand.
GCCGCCGCTGGGTCTGCAGGCGGCGCTGCGCGAGGATCTGCGTACGCGCATCGGCAGCACCATGATCTATCAAGTGCAAGCACTCAGCGATGCCGAAAAAGCTGCCGCATTGCGCCAGCAGGGCTTGAACCGCGGCATGAACCTCGACGAGCATCTGATTGATTACCTGCTGCGCCATGGCCGGCGTGACCTGCCCAGCCTGCTGGGCGTGCTCGACGCTCTCGATCGCGCTTCGCTGGCGCAGCAGCGCCCGCTCACCTTGCCGCTGTTGCGCGAAATTCTGCAAACCTCTCTGGAACTTGATGATGAACCTGGCACTGTTTGACCTGGACAATACCCTGCTGAGCAGTGACAGCGATTTCGAGTGGGCGCAATTCCTCATCGAAAAAGGCATCCTCGACCGCGAACTGCAGGAGTCGAAAAACCAGGCTTTCTACGCCCAGTACAAGCGGGGGACGCTGGATATCCATGCCTTCCTCGATTTCCAGCTGCTGCCCCTGACGCGCCATAGCCGGGCCGAGCTCGATGCCTGGCACGCCGAGTTCATGGCAACACGCATCCGCCCGTCGATAGGGACGGCCGCGCGGAAGCTCGTGCAGCGACATAGGGAACAGGGCGACCTGATGGCCATCGTCACTGCCACCAACAGCTTTGTCACCGGCCCGATTGCGCGCGAATTCGATATTCCCCACTTGATCGCCACGGTCCCGGCGCAAACCTGCGACTCGGGTCGTTTTACCGGCAAGCCGCGCGGCTTGCCGGCCTTCCGCGAAGGCAAGATCGCTCGCATCGAAGACTGGCTGGAATCCCTGGGTTTATGGTGGGGCAGCTTCCAGCGCAGCTTCTTCTACAGCGATTCGCTCAACGACCTGCCGTTGCTGGCGCGTGTCAGCGACCCGGTGGCGGTCGATCCCGACGACACGCTGCTCGCGCACGCTCGCTCACACGGCTGGCCGGTCATCAGTCTGCGCTGAACTGCGAATTTCTTTCGTTGCGCGCGGCAAGATAGATGCCGGTGAGCAGCGCGACAAAACCACAGCTCTGCAAGGCCGAAAAACCTTCCCCGAACAACAGCCAGGCGAGCAAGGCCGAGCCGATGGGCTCGCCAAGGATGGTCAGGGCGATGAAGGTTGTCGAGACATGCTTCAACGCCCAGTTGATCGTGGTATGTCCGAGTAGCTGCGGCCCAAGCGCGAGTCCGAGCAGCAATGCCCACCCCCAGGGCGAGAAGCCCCACAACGGCTGGCCGGCGACGAGCGCCACGGCGATCAGCAACGCCGCACAACTCGAATAGATCAACCAGATATAGGCAAGCAGTGACAGCTTCTGGCGCAGCAAGCGGCCGATCAGCAAATAGGCGGATACGGTGATTGCTCCCAGCAGCGCGAGCGTATTGCCGAGCAATGGATTGGGCTGCGCCCTGCCGGCGCTGCTGTTGTCCGCGAAAAATATCAGGGCGCTGCCGCCGACGGCGATCGCGATCGCCGTCACCAGCACCCGGTTGAAGCGCTCCCTGAAAATCAGCATGGAAGCCAGCGCGATCCAGATGGGGTTGGTGGTCACCAGTGCCGTACTGCTGGCCACGGAAGTGTATGCAAGCGAACTGATCCAGGCGGCGAAGTGCGCAGCGAGCAGGCCGCCGGCAACCAGCGCCAACCCCAGATCTCGTCCCGACAAGGCCATGATTTCCCTCGAAGCGCGCGCCAGTGCCAGCGGCGTCAGCAGCAGCGCTGCCAGACCCAGGCGCAGGGCGGCAATCGACAATGAAGACAGACCCTCGGTCTGCGCAAAACGCACCAGAATCGAACTGGTCGAGATCATCAGGACGCCCAGACCGAGCAGCCCGTGGGCCAGATACCTGGAACTCATGAACGAAATCCGCACCAGGGTGCTACTGGATACCTTGTACGGGTTCCCCTAATCAGTTCTATCGCCCGACCCGTGCGGATATTGATTTCCTGTATCATTGCCGCCTCTCAGATTTCACGCCAACCCGCCTGCCGCATGATCCGCAAGCTGCTGCGTCGAGCAATCAACGTGCTGCGCCGCGCCCCCTCTCCGCCAGGTTCCGCGCCGGCTGCGATTGCACGCGCCCAACATGGCATCCGGCGCGAAACGATTTCGACGGGTGCGCGCCGCACCTGCGAGACTTTACAGCAGGGCGGCTTCAAAGCCTATGTCGTGGGCGGCGCGGTGCGCGACCTGATCGCCGGCATCGTCCCGAAAGATTTCGATATCGCGACCGATGCCACACCGGATCAGGTGCGCAGCCTGTTCCGGCGTTCGCGCATCATTGGCCGGCGCTTCCAGATCGTGCATGTGATGCAAGGCGGCGAGACCCTTGAAGTATCCACCTTCCGCGCCGCTCATGACGCCGATACGCAAAAGGATGAGCATGGCCGCGTCCTGCGCGACAACGTCTGGGGCAGCATGGCGGAGGATGCGGCGCGGCGCGACTTCACGATCAATGCCCTGTACTACGATCCGGTTGCGGAAACCGTGCTCGACTACCACCACGGTGTCGCCGATCTCAAGCACAAGACGCTGCGCATGATCGGCGAACCGCGTCTGCGCTACCGCGAGGATCCGGTGCGCATGCTGCGCGCGGTGCGGCTGTCGGCCAAGCTCGGCCTGAGCATCGACCCCGCGGCGCGCACCCCGATCCGCGAAATGGCGGTGCTGATGGAAAACGTTCCAGCCGCGCGAGTCTTCGACGAAATGCTCAAGCTGCTGTTTTCCGGCCATGCCGTGGATGCTGTCCATCGCCTGCGCGATGAAGGACTGCATCATGGCCTGCTGCCCCTGCTCGACGTCATCCTGGAACAACCGATGGGAGAAAAATTCGTCATGCTGGCGCTCTCGGGCACTGACGAAAGAATCCGCCAGGGCAAGACCACTTCTCCGGGCTTCCTGTTTGCCACCCTGCTCTGGCACGAAGTGCTGGCCGACTGGGAGGCGCGCAAGACCCGCGGCGAGTTGCCCATACCGGCATTATTCGAGGCGATGGATGGCGTACTCAGTCAGCAAACCGACACGCTTGCCATCACCCGTCGCATCAGCGGCGACATCAAGGATATCTGGGCCTTGCAGCCGCGCTTTGACAAGCGCACCGGCAAGTCGACCTTGCGCCTCCTCGAACAGGCACGCTTTCGCGCCGGCTACGATTTTCTGCTGTTGCGCGCACAGAGCGGCGAAGTGCCTATGGAACTGGCCGACTGGTGGGCACGTTTCCAGGAGGCCGACATCGATCAGCGCATGGCCATGCTGTTGCCGGAAAAGAGCGGAACCAAGAAGCGTCGCCGCGGTGGCCGGGGTCGGTCGGCCAAAAGCGGTGAATCCGGGTCAAACTCGACGGAGCCGGCGGCATGAAGCAGGTCGAGGCTCTGGTTGCCCTCGGTGCGAATCTTGGCGACCCCGTCAGGACCGTAAGTGCTGCCCTCCAGGCGCTTGCCGAAATTCCCGCCACAACCGTCGCCAAGGTTTCATCCTTGTACCGGACGGCACCGGTGGGATTGAAGAATCAGCCCGATTTCATCAATGCGGTGGCATTGCTGCATACCGCGCTGCCCCCCCAGTTCCTGCTCGAGGAACTGTTTCATATCGAGGGTCGCTTCGGCCGGCTGCGCAGCATCAGCAATGCGCCGCGCACCCTCGACCTGGATCTGCTGCTGCACGGCGAGAGCATCATGACGACGGCCGAATTGACTTTGCCGCATCCCCGCATGCACCAGCGGGCGTTTGTGCTTATCCCGCTGCTGGAGGTCGTGGCCGATTGCCGGATTCCCGGCCACGGCCTGGCAAGCAAATTATTGGAGGACTGCAGCGACCAGCGGGTTGCCCGAATTCATGACAAAGCAACAAATGCGGCATAGCGATCTGCCCGAGCCTTCACTGAGAATCTCCTGACCATGACAATGAAAATATTCGAATCCATCCCCAAGTTGCGCGCAGGACTCAACAATGCCGGCCGCCTGGTGCTGGTCCCCACCATGGGCAATCTGCACGACGGCCATATCTCCCTGATGCAGCACGCGCGCGATCATGGCGATACGGTGCTGGTATCGATCTTCGTCAATCGGCTGCAATTTCGCCCCGGCGAGGATTTCGAGAAATACCCGCGCACCTTCGTCGCCGACTGCGAGCGGTTGGCTGCGGCCAATGTCGACTACCTGTTTTTCCCCGACGAAAAAGAAATGTATCCCACGCCGCAAAAATATTTCGTCGAACCCCCTGCAGAACTCATCAATATTCTCGAAGGCGCGTTCCGCCCGGGGCATTTCCGCGGCGTCGCCACCGTGGTGCAAAAGCTGTTCAACATCGTCCAGCCGCAAGTGGCCATCTTCGGCAAGAAGGATTACCAGCAGATGCTGGTGCTCAGCAATATGGCGCGCGACCTGGCACTGCCCATCGAAATTGTCGCCGCCGACACGGTGCGGGCTGCCGATGGGCTGGCGCTGTCTTCGCGTAATGGTTTTCTTTCCCCGCAAGAACGCGCCGAGGCGCCTCGCCTGTATCGCTCGCTGGAAACGATTCGCCGCGCAATCCAGGCCGGAAATCACGATTTTGCCCGGCTCGAAACTGAGGCCATGACGGAACTCCGCGCCCATGGCTGGATTCCGGACTATATTGCAGTGCGTGAAAAAACTGGTCTACAATTACCCCCCGCTCACGATTCCGGGCTGGTGATTCTGGGTGCGGCACTCCTGGGGAGCACGCGCCTGATCGACAACCTGGAAGTTTAGGCTGCCACGATGCGCTCATGCCGGTGGTGGCCAGCAGTGGAAACAGCAGCGAACGGCGCAGAAAGGCTCGCCCCGGCCGCTGAAATTGCCGACCTTTGCATGAGAAAGGAATCGCTATGCAACGCACCATGCTGAAATCCAAGCTTCACCGTGTCACGGTGACCCAGTCCGAATTGCACTACGAGGGTTCCTGCGCGATCGACCAGAACCTGCTCGATGCCAGCGACATCAAGGAATACCAGCAGATCGAGATTTGGAATGTCACCAACGGCGAGCGCTTCACCACCTACGCCATCAGTGCCGAGCGCAACTCCGGCACAATCTCGGTGAATGGCGCAGCGGCGCGCAAGGCGTCACCCGGCGACCTGCTGATCATCGCCAGCTTTGCCGCTTATAACGAAGTCGAACTGACCAAGTACCAGCCCGATCTGATCTATGTCGATGCGCGCAACCGCATCCTCAAGCACAGTTCCAGGATTCCCGCACAAGCGGCCTGATCGCCACCCGAAAATCCCTTCGCGCCAGAACAGCCGGCGCACAAAACACTGAGGCCCCTTGCGGGGCCTCGGGCGTTACAGCTTCTATCCAATCAGCTTAGCAAAGTGCTCCGGCTGTGCGGGTCTTGCAACCGCCGCTGACGGTCCAGGTAATCTTGCCATCGGTGCCGATCGCCGACGGACTCAGGACGTAGGTGTCGGCTGCCACGATACCGCCGGCGGCATTCGGGGTCACGGTGATCACACCGGCGCCAGTCACGCCAACACTGGCGACATAGGTCGATGCGGTGGGCGCTGACGGAACGCCGTTGGTGCCGAGGGAAACATTCGCGACCACACCACCGGCGGTGCCGCACTCGCCCATGGAAACGCACACTTCGATGCCGGACTTGATCGGACCCGCTGCGGCGACGACTTCGGAATATTTCGCCTTGATGGTGTAGTTCTGATAGGAAGGAATCGCAACCGCGGCCAGAATGCCGATAATCGCGACAACGATCATGAGTTCGATCAGGGTGAAGCCTTGTTGCATTTTCTTCATGGATATCTCCTGGTGGGTTAAAAAACATTACTGTTTGTGACACGATTCCCTCTACGCAATCACCGTGCCACATTCCGCATTAACAATAAGTAATTGTTTTATCTTATAGAAATATATACCCGCAGAGGCTGGTGACCACAAGAGCAGCAACGCTTGGTCAAAATGTGACGAAATTCGTCAGTGACTGGACGGAAAGATCGTCACTGCGGCATTCGTTCCGAGACGCATTTTCTCCGCGACATAGCACGCGACCAAAACACCCTGCGCGCAGGCCTGCCTGTAGTCCGCCGCCGCAGCCGCAGTTTCGCCCGATTTACTGCGTAATTCTGCACGCGCCAGATACGCTTCAACCCAGCCCGGCTTCGCCACCAGCGCCTGATCGTAGCTCACCAAGGCCTGCTGTGTTTTTCCGAGCCGTGCCAGGGCGCGTCCCTGGCCCAGCAACGCCAAGGCTTGGGTGGGATTCCATTGCAGCGCCCGCTCAAAATCCTGCAAAGCCAGTTGCACTTGTCCGGTAGCGAGATAAGTGCCGCCGCGATTGACGTACTGCCTGTCGCGAAACCAGGTGTCGCCTCTGCGCTCGGCCAACTGGATCGCCTCATCCCATAGCGTAAATGCCGAAGCAAAAGTGTTCAGTCGATTCACGGCCAGGCAGCAAAGCAAGGCCGCTAAGGCCATGACGAGCAGCCATAGCCATCTTCGGTCCCGTATCAGACCAAACATCAGCGGCCATGCCAGGAACATCGGCGGCAGCCACAGATAGCTGCGGGAAAGAACAAAGCTTTCCTGTATTCGCACCGACGAAAATTCGGTCATGAACAGCAGCGCGGGGGCAAGCAGGGCAAAGCCCAGCAGACCGATGCGTCCTTTGCGCAGCAGCAGGCCGAAGGCGGCGGTCAGATAAACAATAAATCCTGCAAGCCACAGCCAGGCGCTGACAGTGCCGATTCCCGCAAGCGGTTCGCGCATGTCGATCGACATCAGGCTCGGAAGCGGAATCCACCAGAGGAAAAGATACTTGAAGAACAAGGCGGCCTGAGTCAGGACGCTGGCAAGATAGGCGTGCGGTATCGTGCCGAGCAGAGGCTCGTAAGCGTTGGCGATGGTTTCGCGATGGGCGATCAGCACCGTTACTGCCAGAGCCAGGTAGGAAAGAAAAACCAGCACAAGCAAGCCGCGTCGCGCCACGACCCGTGCCGCCAGCAGCGACAACAGCCCGGCCACGGCCGGCGCCATGACGCTGTGTTCCTTGGAGTACAACGCGAGGTAATAAAACAGCAACGCCAGGGCAAACCACGCCGGCTTGCCTGAATCGACTCCGCGCAAATGCGCCCACCACATGAGCAGGCTGAACAACGTGGCCATGACGACGCTGCGTCCGACGAGATAGGCAACGCCATATACCGTGATCGGATGAAACAGGAACAACGCCACGCTGAACCAGATGGCCAGACACTGCCCAAAATCACTGCCAGGTGCGGTGCCGCTTTCAAGAGGGCCCGGCAGAGCAATCCCGAGCAGGGTTCGCATGAACAAATATAGCGACGCGCCGACCATCAGGTGCAATGCCACATTCACCAACCTGAAGCCCGCTGCATCATTGCCAAAGACGATGTGTTGAAAGGCAAAGCTGGCGTAGGCCCAGAAGCGCAGCATCAGTGGCGAGAATTCGCCGCCATAGCGGGCGACAAAATTGCTCGCGAAAAAATCGATGTCGTCGAATACCAGCGGCGCATCGAGATGCGGTCCGTAGAGCGCGGCAAGCCCACTCGCCAGCAGCAGCAACGCCAATCCGTCGAGTGCCCGAATCCTCTCGGGACCGGTCAGCAGGAGGTGCTCAGGCAGCGCCGGCATCCTCTACATAGCCGGGAATCTTGCTGACATCCACGACATCGATTTGCTGCGGCTTGAGAAATTTTTCGGCGTAGCGCAGATAAACCCGCTGACGGATGAAAACATCGAACAAGTCAGGGTCGATATGCCCCGCCTCTTTCATTTTGCCGAGGATGAAGATCGATTCCGAAATCGTCTTGCCGATCTTGTAGGGACGATCTGCGGCGGTGAGCGCTTCGAAAATATCGGCGATGCCCATGATGCGTGCCTGCACCGACATCTGGTCGCGCCTGAGTCCCTTCGGATAACCCTTGCCGTCCATGCGCTCGTGATGTCCGCCGGCATACTCGGGCACGTGTTCGAGGTGCTTGGGCCAGGGCAACTGTTCGAGCATCCGGATGGTCGCAACAATATGGTGGTTGATGATCTCGCGCTCTGGCTGGGTGAGCGTACCGGCCCGAATGGTGAGGTTCTCGATTTCGTCTGCGCTCAGGAAATCGGATTCCGCCCCGGCAACATCGCGCCAACGTTGCGCAGTGCCGATCTCGCGCACGCGCTGCAGATCGGCGTCACGCATGGCTTCTCCCCCGATGTTGCAGCGGCGCAGGAACTCCCGGTCCTGCTCATGCTGCGCTATGCGTGCCACGCAGCTTGCCTGCAAGGCCGCTTCGGCAGCCGGGTTGTGCTGCTCGCGCAAAGCCAGTTGCTGACGCAGCATGTCGATTTCGGCATCGCGCTTGAGCACCTCGAACCGGGTGTCGATGGTGTTGATGCGGTCGTACAGCGTATGCAACTTGGTGGCCTTGTCCACCACATGCACGGGGGTGGTCACTTTGCCGCAATCATGCAGCAGTCCGGCGATTTTCAGTTCATAGCGTTCCCTGTCGCTCATCCGGAACGCCGCCAGTTCGCCGGTCTTGCATTGTTCCGCCGCTTCCGCCAGCATCATGGTGAGCACTGGCACCCGTTCGCAATGCCCGCCGGTATAGGGCGATTTCTCGTCGATCGCCAGATTGATCAGGTTGATCAAGGACTCGAACAACTGCTCCAACTGGCTGATCAGCAGGCGGTTGGTCAGTGCGATCGCGGCTTGCGAGGAGAGCGATTCCACCAGTTGCTGATCCGAGGCGGAGAAAGGTACGACCTTGCGCGCATGCGGATCAAGCGAATTGATCAATTGCAGCACGCCGATGACATTGTTCTCATGGTTGCGCATCGGCACCGTGAGGAAGGATTGCGAACGATAGCCCGTGCGCTGATCGAATTTGCGCGTGCCGGAAAAGTCGAAACCTTCTGCGGTATAGGCATCCTCGATGTTGACGGTCCTGCCATGTGTTGCTGAATACACCGCCACCATGCTGTTGTTGGGCACGCCTTCTTCGTCAATGAAAGGCAGGTCGGGAAAGTTGATCGGGTTTCCGGAAGTGCCGCCCAGTGCGATCTTGAGGCTGTCATTGCGCAGGATCTCGAAGCGCAGACAGTCCTGGCTATCGCTCACCCGGTACAGCGTGCCGCCATCCGCATGGGTGATGTCCTTCGCCGCGACCAGGATTTTCTCGAGCAGGGCATTGATGTCGCGCTCGTTGGACAGCGCCGCGCCGATGGCATTGAGCTGCTCAAGGCGCCCGAAAAGATTGTCGATCTTGTCGGCGGTTTTCACTGTCACTTGATGCAAACAGAACGCACGATGTGCATGTCGGTGATGCCCTGCAGGACTTTCTGCATGCCGTCCATCTTCAGCGTCAGCATGCCTTCCTCCAGGGCAATCGCCAGCAATTCGGCAACCCGGGCATGTTCCTGGATCAGTTTCTTGACTGCATCGCTGCCCAGCATCAGCTCATGCAGACCGACGCGTCCCTTGTATCCGCTATCGTTGCAGGCAGGGCAGCCCTTGGGACGGTAGAGCGTAAACTTGCCGTCCTTGGCATAGTTCTTCTCCAATTCCTGATACACCGCGGCGTAACCCGCCTGGGGATCCTTCTTGAAGGTTGAGGTATTCACCAGTTCCCCGCAATATTCCTTGAGAAACAACTGCATTTCCGCGTCGTCCGGCGTGTAGGCCTCCTTGCATTTGCACAGGCGCTTGGCCAGGCGCTGGGCCAGGATGCCGAGCAAGGCGTCGGAAAAATTGAAAGGGTCCATGCCCATGTCGAGCAGGCGGATGATCGATTCCGGTGCGCTGTTGGTGTGCAAGGTGGCGAATACCAGGTGGCCGGTCAGCGAGGCTTCGATGCCGATTCCGGTGGTTTCCGCGTCGCGCATTTCGCCAACCATGATGATGTCCGGGTCGGCGCGCAGGAAAGCCTTCATGATCATCGGGAAATCGAGACCGGCCTTCTTGTTGATCTGCACTTGGCGCAGACCTTTCTGGGTGATTTCGACCGGATCCTCGGCGGTCCAGATCTTGGTGTCGACGGTGTTGAGATACTTCAGCACCGAATGCAGCGTGGTGGTCTTGCCCGAGCCGGTCGGACCGCAGACAAAAAACAGGCCATAGGGTTTGGAAATGGCGCCCTTCAGGCGCTCCAGATTGGCCGGCAGGACGCCCAGATTCTCCAGCGGTATCGGTTCGCCGGCCGCCAGAATCCGCATGACGATGTCTTCGACGCCGCCGGTGGAAGGAATCGTCGCCACCCGCAATTCGATGTCGAGCGGGCCGAACTTCTTGAACTTGATCTTGCCGTCCTGCGGCTTGCGGCGCTCGGAAATGTCGAGGTCACACATGATCTTGATGCGTGCCGCCATGGAGTTGCGGTAACTGGAGGGCACCTCGATGTATTTCACCAGCGAACCGTCCTTGCGGAAACGGATCAGGGTTTTTTCCTTACCCGGACCGGGTTCGACGTGGATGTCGGAAACACCCTGCTGGTAAGCATCGATAATGATTTTGTTGACCAGCTTGACGAGCTCGTTGTCGGCAGCGGCGGACACATCCTCGGCGGTATCGGTGGCCTCCTCGCCGTCCTCGCCCATGCTGGAAAGCAGGTCGCCGACCGAGGAAGTGTCGGTGTCGGGCTGCGCACCGAAAAACAGGTCGACGCTCTGCTTGAACTCGCGGATGGTGGTGACGCGATAGGCCAGCTTGCTTCTGGGAAACACGTTGCTGACGACCCGCGAACTCTTGACCTGTTCCGGATCCATGGTCAGCACCATGATGCCATCGCTCGAATCCTCGACCGGCAGCCACTGGTTCTGTTCAATGTATTCGCGCTTGAGGTTCTTCAGCAGGTCCATCGGCTTGATGCGATCGGCCTTGTACGGCTCGTAGGGAACGCCGAAAAATTTCGACAGCGCCAGGCCAATCGCCGGCAGCTTGACCTGGAATTCGCTGAGCAGGATTTCCTCGATATCGAGATTCTTGCGACGCGCCGAACGTATCGCCAGATCAAGCTCCTGGGCGGAAAGCACGGCATCGGCGACCAGTTGATCGTATTTCGACTTGGCCGCCTGGACGGGCTTGTTGCGCTGGGAAAAGGCGATTGCCAGGGTTTCGCACAGACCCTTGATACCTTCTTCCATGACCGCGGAGAAAGGCACGCCGGCGCGATTGTTGATGATCTGCACCACGCCCAGCAGTTCCCCGGCGGTCGTGATGATCGGGCTCACCAGCATCTGCTTGGTGCGATAGCCGGTGCGCTTGTCGACTTCCTGCAGGAAGCGCAGGCCGGGATGATGCGACTTGAGCTCGGCCTCGTCATACACATCGATGAGGTTGATGATCTTGCGCGACAAGGCCACATGACCGGCGACGCTCTGGTCGGCGATCGGCAACTTGAGATCCTTGAACGAATTCAGGCCGGTCTTGAGCTTCGAGACGATCGATGCCTTATCCTCGCTGACCGCATAGATGGTCAGGCGATCGGCGTTGAACAGGTTGCAGATGTCCTGCGACAACTCGAGCATGATCTCGTCGATGTTGTTGGTCGCATGGATCTTGTTGGTGACTGTCTGAAGATTCTTGAAAAACAGCAGCCGGGTATCAACGTCGGACAAACTGCCGGCGCCTTGCGGTGAATCGATGACCGCGCTCACGATGGGCTTACTCCCTTTTCATTAGCGTTCCTGGCGCCAGCCAAACCGCCCTCCAGCAAACTTGCCCGGAAGCCGCGCTGAGACAGCAAAAAGGCTGCCGCGGAGCTGCGCCGGCCGCTTTGGCAATAGGCGATATACTCTTTCTGGGGATCAAGCACCATATAGGCCAGGCGAATCTCGTCGAGCGGAAGATTGCGTGCGCCCTGGATACCATCGTATTTATACTCGGCGGCAAAGCGTACATCCAGCCATATTGCGCCCGCCGCGATGTGCTGGCGTGCCTCGTCCGGAGACAAGGTGCGCAACAGCGGAGTGCGCAATAATTCGACGAAATCCTGCTTGTTCAGACGCAACAGCACGCCATCCGTAATCATCGTCACACTGGCATTGCGCGCGGCATCGTTGACCAGGGCCTCCTCGCCGAAGGCGTCACCCGGCTTGAGGTCGGCCAACAGCATCTGCCCCCCCGCCACAGTGCGGGTCACTTGGCAGCGCCCGCTTTCAATCAGGTAGTAGTAATCGCCGATCTCACCCTGCCGCACGATTTCCTCGCCGCGTCGCACCTTGATGCGGCGAAAGCGCTGCAAAAGCTGGTCGATGTGCGCCGGCGGCAGTGCGGCAAAGGCGCCGCGCGTCAGATTTTGTGCCGCAAACATACCCGGCAACATGCGCCAGTTGGCGGTTCTCGCCCCATTTCCGGCGGCTTCGGGCTCCGCCTGTCCCGGCGGGGTTTTTGGCTGCGCCAACTGATCCCAGGTCAGCATGATGTCCAGCATGTCCTCATCGAAACGGATCAGTTCGATGGGGGTGATCGCCTTGGTGGAAGTCATCGGCTGCCCCCATTTACCCAGCGGTCGCGAAGCCTCGTCGCTACCTCCGACAATCACCGTGGTGCTTTGATCGGGGAAATGCAGCAGCAGTTCTCCCTTCACCAAATACACCAGCTGGCCCCGGTAATCCTGCGTCAGGAATGGCTTGGCGCCGCGCTCGAGCCGATCGTACTGACATGCTCCGAGCAATTCACGCAAGCGCTCCAGATCGAGTTCCGCAAGCGGCTGCAAACCATGCAGTACTTCCAGGCTGATCGGCGGCGCTTCCATGATCGCCTCAGAACTCGAATTCATGATTGTTCTGCAGCATGCGGGGTTTGAACTCGCCGACGCTTTCTTCCACTTCCTGCATGGTCAATTCAATCTGGCCCGGCTTGAGATGGGTAATGAAAAGTTCCGTCTTGCATTGCAAGTTCAGCAGTTCTTCGGCCAGCATGCTCGGACAAAGGTGCTTGGACATGACGGCGAGCTTTTTCTCGTGATTCGAAAAGGCGGTTTCGATGATCAGGTAGCGCAAATTGCTTATTTTATTGATCGCCTGCCACAGTTCCGGACAAGCTGTGGTGTCGCCGGTAAATACCAGGCTGGCGTGTCCGGAATCGATCTGGTAGCCCACTGCGGGCACGGTATGATTGGCGGGCAGCGGCGTGATCGTGCGCCAGCCAAACTTGACGGGCTGGCCCAGCTTGATGGCTTCAAAGCGCAGGAAAGGATTTTCCGGGCTCGGAATCTCGGTGAAATCCGGCCACACCGACCAGTTGAAAACATGATTGCGCAGAATTTCGATGCTGGCAGGCTGGGCATACACCGTGAGCGGTTTGTCGCGCATGTCGCCGATGGTGTCGGCCATCAAGGGAAGACAGGCAATGTGGTCGAGATGGGTGTGGGTGATGAAGATGTGGTCAATCTGCGCCAGTTCGGCCAAGGTCAGATCGCCCACGCCGGTTCCGGCATCGATCAGGATATCGTCGTCGACCAGCAATGAAGTCGTGCGCAGATGCCGGCCGCCGATCCCTCCGCTACAACCCAGAATTCTGACTTTCATTTGGTTTCAAAGGTGGTCACGCCATCCCAGCCTTCGCCGGGAGGTTGCTTGCGGTACAGGGCAATGCGTTTGCCGTACAGCTCATACAGATAGCTGGGCGCCAGGCGCGACAGATTGAGCAGCGCCACTTCGGCCTGATCCCAATCCTGCGCACGATAATAGCGCAATGCCTGGTTCCAGAGCTTCAGATCTTCCAGAATCGCCTTGTCGACCTCGCCTTCCACACCCAGAGGCTCGTAGATCCCGATCGGCTCCGCCTTGCCCTTGACTCGCACTCGATCCAGCTCGCGGAACACGAAGGACTTCTTTAGCGATTCGCGCGTGGTCTCGCCGACGATGATGCCGACGCCATATTGCTTGGTGATCCCTTCCAGGCGTGAGCCGAGATTGACCGCATCGCCCATCACGGTATAGGACTGGCGCACCGGGGAACCCATGTCGCCCACGGTCATGGTCCCGGTATTGACGCCCACGCCGATCTTCAATTCCGGCCAGCCCTTGGCCGCCAGTTGCCGGTTCAATTCGGGCAAGGCCTGCTGCATCTCCAGGGCGGTCAGCACGGCATGCCGAGCATGTTCCGGATCGTCAAGGGGCGCACCCCAGAAAGCCATGATCGCATCGCCGATGTATTTGTCGAGCGTGCCGCGATGATGACGCACGATCTTGGTCATGGCACCCAGGTATTCGTTCATCAAGGTGGCCAGTTGATCCGCTTCCAGCCCCTCCGAGATCGTGGTGAAGCCGCGCACGTCGGAGAACAGCACGGTCAATTCGGCCTTGCGCCCGGCCATGCTGTAATTCTCCGGATCGCGGCTCATTTCCTCGACCAGTTCCGGCGGCACATATTGCCCGAAGAGACCCGTCAGCTGGCGCTTGCTGCGCGACTCAACGAAATAGCCCCAGGACATATTGAGGGCATACAGCGAAAAAGTCAGCAGCAGGCCGGCTGCGAGAGGCATCACAAAGTTGGCAAAATTCCACAAGCTCAGATTGATGCCAATCTGGCATATCAATACGAGCAAGGCGACCAGCGAGGCGGGCAGCGCCGACAGCCGCGGCAACCAGAACACCATGACCGCGCCGGCGAGCAACAACAAAATGAAATCGGCGCCCAGTACGTAAGGCGGCTTGAACTTGATGTTGCCATCGATCATGCCGGCAATCAGGTTGGCATGCATCTCGACCCCGGCGTAGGCTTCACCCACCGGGGTAGCGCGCTGATCCTTGAGTCCCGGCGTGGTGGTGCCGATCAGCACGATGCGTCCCGCAAGCTGGTCCGGCTTGATGCGGTCAGCCATGACATCGGCCAGCGAGTAGTAGCGGAAGCTGCCCTGATAGCCGCGGAATGGAATCAGGGCGGCGACGTTTTCATCCACCGGGATACGCAGCGTGGTACCGCGCTCAGTCAGCAAGTCGAGCCACTCGATGTTGCCGTAGCTCTGGTTGTTCGAGACCGCGTCATCCGGGTAGCCCGGCATCACCTTGGGAAAATTGAGATAGGCGCGCACCATCGCCAAAGACAGCGACTCATAATAAGCACCGCCATATTCGGCCAGCATCGGCACGCGCCGGGTGATACCGTCGAAATCCACGATCGGGTTGAAGAAGCCCGCACCCTGGGCATTCTTCTGATACTCCGCCAGATTGCCGCCAAAAGTCTTCCAGGCGCTGATGGCCACGCCGCCATGCCCGGAGAATGTGCCCGCCGGCAATACCGGGGGCGGCAATAACCCGTTGCTGACCCCGCCCTCGGTGTTGGAGAAGTAGTAGCCGAGAATCACCGGTTTCCCTTTCAAGGCGCTGGCAAAGCGCGCATCGAAGTCCAGTTGCGGACGCAATTCCCGCAGGCTTGATTGAAACGCCCCATTGTCCTTGAGATCCTTCTTGGCCAGGGCTTCCAGGCTGTTGAGACCGGAACTGTTGTCGGCCTCGGGGAATACCACGTCAAAGCCCAGCACGCGTACGCCGTAGATACGGAACAGCTTGTCCGCCAGCATCGCCAGACGATCGCGGCCCCAGGGCCAATGTCCGAGTTCGGCCAAAGATTTTTCGTCGATGTCGAGGATTGCGATGCGCTCATCGACGCTCTTCGGCATGGTCAGCCGCAGCTTGGCGTCATAAATGATCGCGTCCAGATGGTTGATGAGACCAATCTGGTAGAACCTGGTCGCATGCCCGAGCAGCAGCAGCAGGATGGCCAGGCCAAGCGCGTAGCGCGCGAAATGCTGTTTCAAAATTCCTCCATTCCCGATAAATGCGGCATGGTCAAGATTTCAGGAAGAACTCCATCTTGGTGCCCGCGAGTTCGATGATGTCGTGATCCTGCAACGGATGTGCCTGGGCGTCCAATTGTTTGCCATTGACCGAGGGAAACACGGCACCCTCGACATGGGTAATGAAATAACCATGCGGACGCCGCGTGATCACGGCCACCTGCACCCCTGGTTTCCCCAGCGAAGTCAAAGTTTTCGTGAGTTCCAGTTCCTTGCCGGCATTCGTTCCGGTAAGAACCTGGAGCGCCCCACGCGGGAGCACCGGCGGGGAAGGTGGCTGTGGGGGAGGCGCCATTTCCAAAGGCTGGGCCGGCATGGCTTTTTCTCCACCCTGCTCTGCCGGTTTTGGCATCATCTCGGGCCGGATGATCATGGTTTTCTCAAAATCTGCCTGGGCTGCCTGCTGCGGGGTTTCCTTGAGATACTTAAGGCGGTATTTGCCCAGTTCGACGACATCTCCGTTTTGCAGAAAATGCTTCTTGATCGGCTGGCCATTGACCTGGGTGCCATTGGTACTGTCGAGATCCTCCAGAAAAGCATCATTGAGGATGGTCACGATCACCGCATGTTCGCCGCTGATGGCAAGATTGTCGATCTGAATGTCGTTATGCGGCTTGCGCCCGATCGTGATCCTTTCCTTGGCAAGAGGAATTTCCTTGAGCTGCATTCCATCCATGCTGAGAATAAGTTTTGCCATCTTGACCTTTCCGTATTGCCTATTCGATCACTTGAACCAGGCCAACAGCCGTCCCAGCCATCCTGTCAGTCCGCGTGGGGCAGGATACTCCCCCTTGATCCGCACCAGTATGACTGAAACGTTATCACGACCACCATTGTCATTTGCCATCTGCACCAGTTGCGTTGCAGCCAGTTCCAGATTGGCGGAGAGCATCTGTACCGTCATGCCGATTTCCTCGTCTTCGACCATGTCGTTGAGGCCGTCCGAGCAGAGCAGATAAATGTCTCCGGGCGAAGTCTCGTAATCATGAATTTCCGCTTCGACTGTTGGATCCACGCCCACTGCACGCGTCACCAGGTTCTTGTTTTGCGAATGGCGCGCTTGTTCCGGGGTGAGGATGCCACTATCAATCTGCTCCTGCAATAACGAATGATCGCGGGTGATCTGCAGGAATTCTTCGCCACGCAGGCGGTAGAGCCGCGAATCGCCGATGTGTGCCACAGTCATGCGGTTGTCGTAGAACAAGGCCATCACCAGCGTCGTGCCCATGCCGGCATATTGGGGTTGGCTTTGCGCGGCCTGATAGACGGCATGGTTGGCGCGAGCGATTTCCTGTTCCAGCAGGTCGTGTGCGCGCCGCTGTCCGTCATTTCCCTGCAGTTGCGGCTCTTGCCGGCCAAACGCCTTCTCCAACTCGCTGCCAAGCAAGGTGGTCACCATGCCGCTGGCCACCTCGCCGGCGTTGTACCCTCCCATGCCGTCGGCAAGGACCGCCAGGCCCAGAGCCGGATTCAGATAGACCGAGTCTTCGTTGTGGGAGCGAACCATTCCGGCATCGCTGCGGCTGACTGTCTCCAGCGCTTGACTGAGATCCATGCGAGCTCCTAGCTCTTGACTTGACCCGGATTGGCCGGCTTGGAATTGCCCTGCGGCGGAGGCAGGCATTGGCGCAGATCGCGCGCCAGTTCAGCGCCGGCCTGGTAGCGTTGTTCGGCATCCTTGGTCAGCACCTTGTCGATGACCTTGGCGAGCGCATCCGGAATATTCGGATTGATTGCACGGATGTCTTCGGGAGGCTCATTGGCGATCTTGAACATCAATTGCGCCATGGACTCACCCTCGAACGGCAGCTTGCCGCTGGCCAATTGATACAGGGTGACGCCCAAGGAGAAGAGATCGGAGCGGCCATCGATTTTTTTCCCGGACAACTGCTCCGGCGACATGTAGCTCGGGGTGCCCAACACCATGCCGGTCTTGGTCTTGCTCGAGTCGGTGATGCGCGCAATGCCGAAATCGGTCACCTTGACCTGGTCGCTCTCCGGTTCGTACATGATGTTGGCCGGCTTGATGTCGCGGTGAACCACGTGATTTTCATGCGCGTAGGACAACGCATCGGCAACCCGGGCAATGATGCTGATGATTTTCTCGAGCGGCAGGAGATGGTCGGGCTTGGTATAAGGCACCAGATCCTTGCCTTTGAGAAACTCCATGGCAATATAGGCCAGATCGTGCTCTTCACCGGCATCGTACATCGTAACGATGTTTTGATGATTGAGCCTGCCCGCGGTCTCGGCCTCGCGGAAGAAGCGCTCCTTGACTTCGGTGAGTTCGTCGCCTTCAAACTCCTGCGACAAGGCCATGGTCTTGATCGCGACGATGCGATTGATCTTCGGGTCGCGTCCGAGATAAACCACGCCCATGGCGCCCTTGCCGAGTTCCTTCTCGATCTGGTAGCGCCCCAGCATCGGCTTCTCGACATTGCCGCCGCCATCGAGCATGCTGGCGTTGCTGCGCACCCCGCCGGCGCCGCCGAGAATGACTGTTTCCGACATCTGCTTGGCGCGGTTGAGACGTTGCTCGAGATCGCGGAACTTGGGGTTGTAATCGGACATATAGCGGAACACGGCTTCGGCCTTGTTGAATTGCCGCTTGCGTTCGAAATCCAGCGCCAGGTTGTACAAGTTTTCCATCAGGTGATCGTCAAGCGGGCAACGGCGGAACTTGTCGAAAGCCGTGTCCAATTGACCCTGGCCTTGGTAGGCGAGCCCCAGCATGCGATTCGATTCGGACGATTCGAGCTCGGACTTTTCCTTGCCGCGTTCGGTCTGCAGGAAATGCTTGGTGGTCAGCAACAAATGGCCAAACAGCAACAAAGTCGCCGGAATCATCAACTGCAGCCAGAGCAGTTGCATCGTCATCAACAGGAAATGTGCGGCCAGCAGCAGTATCAGAATCGCCACCGTGACCGCCGCGCCCATGCCGGCCTTGAGCCGTGGCAGCAGAGCGATCAAATAGGCCGCCACCAGCAGCAATGCGGCCTTTTCAGCCCAGAAGGCCCAGGTCGGCACCACAAAAAAATGCTCCGAGAGCAGGCTGGAAACCGAGTGGGCCAACACCAGCACGTCCGACATCGCCGGCGATACCGGGGTCGGATGCACGCTGCCGACTCCGGCCGCGGTCGGACCGATCAGGACGATCTTGTCGCGGTATTTGTCGTAGGGAATTTTCCCGCTTTTGACATCGAAGAAGGAATCCACCTGGAACGCCAGCTTGCCACCGGCATCCTTGTAGAAAAAAGTGTTCATGCGGGTATCGCTGTCGGTGCCGATTTTCAGATTGCCGAGCCGCACCGAGTCGCCGAGTTGCACCAGTATGTCATTGACGCCCAGGTTCAGGCTTTTCGCCGCGATCATCAAGGACAGCGCCGGATACAGCTGATCGAAATAGCCCAGCACCAGCGGTTCGCTGCGGATGCCGCCATCGACATCGGGTGTCGTGTTCAGATGGCCGATCACGGCGGCATTCTTACCGAGGGGTTCGATCACCAGCGCATCGATTTCGCTTGTCGGGATCGGCGGAAACCCGGTTGCATTGGCCTTGACCGCATGTTTCTTGACGTAGTCGGGCAGATCCTTGTCGGGACGGCCGCGCGGCTCGCCGATCTTGAACAACACGGGCAAGGCGATATTGCCGGCCTTGCCAAAACTCTCCGCCAGGCGCCGGTCCGTGCTGAGCTTGGTTTCAGCCTCGTTGAGCAGCACGCCGATCTGGCTTAAGGGAGTGACCACGGGAGCTGGTGCTTCCGGCGCTGCAGTTGCTGCCGGAGCAGTCGAAACCACTGCCGCTTCATTGCCCGTAGCTGGTGGGGTTACGGGCTGGGCCGAACCGGGCTGAGCAGTCGCTGCCGGTTCGGCAGATACCGCTGCCTCTACCGGCATGATGCCGCCGGCCTGAACGTACAGCTCTGTGAGTTTGTGGATGTATCCCAGACCCGCATCCAGTTGCGGCTCGGAGTAAAGCACCGTGGTGGCAATCACCTTGGTCTTGGCGGCGGCGAGCTTGTCGACCATGTCCGCCATCACTTCGCGCGACCAGGGCCAGCGGCCGATGTTGTCCAGGCTCTGCTTGTCGATCGCAATCACGACGACTTTTTCGCTGGGATTGCGCGCAGTTGCGCCGACGCCGATGTCGTAGGCCTTGCGCTCCAGGCTCTGCAGCAAATCGCTGTTGCCGCAGAGGAGCACGATAACGCTCGCTGCAAGACCGAGGAACCAGTCGCTCTTCCAGAAAGTTTTTTTATTCATCGTGCCTGCGCTCCCTGTCCAACCAAAACGGCACCCGCGATTGCCGCATCAGAGCCTAATGCAACAAGTCCGCATAGAAACAGGATCATACTGCCAATTCTTACAGTCGGACATCAAGCCCGTCAAATTTTTATGGCGCAGCAAGGGATTGCCATATCCCGCCGAAAAGACGGGAAAGGAACAAGTCAAAGCACACGGTCCGTTCCGAGCTTGGTCCTGCCTCGCACCAGCCAGCGACCAACCACCACCACTCCAAGCGCACAGCCGAAACCACTCAAATGAATGACCCAGCCGGCATTGGTTTCAAGCCAGGGATGGATGACGCTATCGCTTACCGCCATTTCGCCGGAAATGTATCCAAGCAAGGCGCCTCCCAGGACGACGATGAATGGGAATCGCTGCATCAGACGCAGCATTACCGAACTGCCGAAAACAATCAGCGGAATACTGATGGCCAGGCCGATCATGAGCAGGCCGACATGGCCTTTCGCGGCGGCGGCGATGCCGATGACGTTGTCAAGACTCATCACCATGTCGGCAATGAGTATCGTCCTGATTGCGGCAAACATCGTATCCTTGCTTTCGATATCGGGCCCGCCTTCGTCTCCGGGCAACTGCAGCTTTATGCCGATCCAGAGCAACAGTGCGCTGCCGATCAGCTTGAGGTAGGGCAGCCGGAGCAACTCGACCACGAATACGGTAAGCATCACCCGCATGGCGACAGCAGTCATGCTGCCGAATATGATGGCTTTTCTTTGCTGTTTGGGCGGCAAAGAGCGCACTGCGAGCGCAATGACAACCGCATTGTCTCCGCTCAGGAGGATATCGACGCCGATGATTTCCAGCAGGGGAATCCAGAATGGATGAGCGAGAAAAGAATCCAAGGCAGAGGTCGGGAAATGAGGCTGTTAAAAAAAACGCCCCGCTTTGCAGCGAGGCGATTCTCATGCAGGCTGGGGTCGATTGCTATAACAGGGACTTGAGCAACTTGCCCATTTCAGCCGGGTTGCGCGTCACTTTGAAACCGCATTCCTCCATGATCGCCAGCTTGGCTTCGGCCGTATCGGCACCCCCGGAAATCAGCGCTCCGGCATGTCCCATGCGCTTGCCCGCCGGTGCCGTGACACCGGCAATAAACCCGACGATCGGCTTTTTCATGTTGGCCTTGCACCAGGTTGCCGCTTCCGCTTCGTCCGGTCCGCCGATTTCACCGATCATGATGACCGCATCGGTATCGGGATCGTCGTTGAATAATTTCATGATGTCGATGTGCTTGAGACCGTTGATCGGGTCGCCACCGATGCCAACCGCGGAAGTTTGCCCGAGGCCCAGATCGGTGAGTTGTCCCACGGCTTCATAGGTCAGGGTGCCCGAGCGCGACACCACGCCGATCCGACCTTTCTTGTGGATATGTCCCGGCATGATGCCGATCTTGATTTCATCAGGAGTGATCAGGCCGGGGCAGTTCGGTCCAAGCAACAGCGTTTCCTTACCGCCCGCCGCGACCTTGGCCTTCATCTTGTTGCGCACTTCCAGCATATCGCGCACGGGAATGCCTTCGGTGATACAGATCACCAGGTCCAGATCAGCCTCGACCGCTTCCCACACCGCCGCCGCAGCGCCCGGCGGCGGTACGTAGATCACGGAAACCGTCGCGCCGGTTGCGGCAGAGGCTTCCTTGACCGAGGCATAGATGGGAATATCGAAAATCTTTTCGCCGGCCTTCTTGGGATTCACGCCGGCAACGAAACAGTTCTTGCCGTTGGCATATTCCTGGCACTTCTCGGTGTGGAATTGCCCGGTCTTCCCGGTGATGCCCTGGGTAATAACCTTGGTGTTCTTGTTGATCAGAATGGACATTTCTACTCCTTGCTAGTGCGCAACGGCAGCGACAATCTTTTGCGCCGCATCCGCCATATTGTCGGCGGAAATGATGGGAAGACCGGAATCCTTGAGAATCTTTTTGCCGATTTCGTCGTTGGTGCCTTTCATGCGCACCACCAGCGGCACATTCAGATGTACTACGCGCGCGGCAGCGACAACGCCCTCGGCAATGGTGTCGCATTTCATGATGCCGCCGAAAATATTCACCAGAATGCCCTTCACTGCCGGGTTTTTCAGCATGATCTTGAAAGCCTCGGTCACTTTCTCTGTGGTGGCGCCGCCGCCGACATCGAGGAAGTTGGCGGGTTCGGCACCGAACAGCTTGATCGTGTCCATGGTAGCCATCGCCAGTCCGGCGCCATTCACCAGGCAACCGATGTTGCCATCGAGCGCAATATAGGTCAGGTCGAACTTGGAGGCGGCAACCTCATCCGGATCCTCTTCGTCCAGGTCGCGATAAGCGACAATTTCCGGCTGACGATAGAGCGAGTTGTCATCGAAGTTGAACTTGGCATCGAGCGCCTTGATGTTGCCATTGGCTTCGAGGATCATCGGGTTGATTTCGGCCAGGGAAGCGTCGGTTTCCATGTAGCAGCGATACAGATTCTTGATCAGCGTCACCGCCTGCTTCAAGGATGCGTCCGGCACGCCGATGCCGCGCGCCAGGTTCTCGGCTTGCTTGTCAGTCATGCCGACGACTGGATCGACGAATTCCTTGAGAATTTTCTCCGGGGTGTCGTGGGCGACTTTTTCGATGTCCATGCCGCCTTCCGAGGAGGCCATCACCGCCACCTTCTGCGAAGCGCGGTCGGTCAGCACGGCCAGGTAATATTCCTTCTTGATGTCTGCTCCATCCTCGATCAGCAGACGCTTGACCTTGCGGCCCTGCGGGCCGGTCTGATGCGTCACGAGTTGCATGCCAAGAATCTGACTTGCATACTGCTTGACCTCGGCGAGCGACTTGGCGACTTTGACACCTCCGCCCTTGCCACGGCCGCCGGCATGAATCTGGGCCTTGACCACCCAGACCTGACCGCCCAGATCGGTTGCGACCTTGACTGCCTCGTCGACAGAGAAAGCAGGATTGCCGCGCGGGGTCGTTACCCCGAACTTCCTGAGAATTTCCTTGCCCTGATATTCATGAATTTTCATGCGTCTTCCTTGAGTGCAATAAATGATGGTTGTTGCGATTCGGTTTTTTCGCCTGCCCCTCTTCCAGCACCGACGGGTTCCCCGACCACGACCTAATGGGCTGGATCAATATGCAACGAGAAGCGATTACGCCTGGCGGCAGCGGCATGGGGCAGAGTATGAATCCAGGCGAAGAGTGGGGGAGGGGAAATTGAGCCCGAAATAATACCACATCAGGACTCGGTTTCGCCGTCCGACCCTGCCGCAGACGCTGCGATCCACGCTGCTTTCGCTTCAACCAGCGGCTTGATGTCGGGCAGCTTGATGCGCTGCCGACCAGGTTCCGGCTCGGTCAGCGCCTCGGCTTCGCGCATGCTGGCTTGCGAACGTCGCGCCAGTTGCTGGTACAAAGCCGTACCTTCGACTTTCCAGGCCATTTCCTGGGCGGACAATTCACGCACGATCCGGGCCGGCGTTCCGGCCGCCAGGGTTTGCGACGGAATTTCCATGCCCGCCTTGACAAAAGCCATGGCGGCAACGATGGCCGATTCGCCCACCCGGGCGTTGTCCATGACCACGGCATTCATGCCGATCAGGGCATTACGGCCGATATGACAACAATGCAAGATCGCACCGTGGCCGATGTGGCCGTGATCTTCAATAACCGTGTCGCGGTCGGGAAAGCCGTGCACGGTGCAATTATCCTGGATATTGGCGCCCTGGCCGATGAGGATCCGGCCGAAATCGCCGCGCAAACTGGCGCACGGTCCGATATAGCAATCCGGCCCGATGATCACGTCGCCGATCAGCACTGCCGTGGGATGAACGAACGAAGACGGATGAACGACAGGGACCAGACCGTCGATCGAATATACCTTGGTCATTTCAGAGCGGATGCCGCGACTGAACCACGAAGAAACGCCCGGCAACGAAGGCGCTATCGATCAGGCAGGCATTGGCAGCAGGATTGGCGCCCGTGCCGTGGTAATCGGAGAAGCCGCTGGTCTGGTTGATATACACCGTATCGGTCAAGTTGAAAGTCAGCGCAACACCAACACGCAAGGAGATTTCCTCGGCCAATTGCCAGATCGGCCCGGCTGTCGAATGCACCAGGAAGGTCAATGCGCCGCTGTCACGCATCACACGCTCTGCGACCGACAAGCTTTCCAGCGTCGTGGTCGTCTCGACAATGAAACTGATGGGGCCGAAACGTTCTTCGGCATAGGCCGGCATATCGCCGACATCCACTTTGATCAGCAACGGGGTCTGGACGCGCGCTTCGGGATATTGGGGATGGCGCAGTGCCGTCGATTCGACCAGCACTTCTCCCAACTCGCGCGAAGCTTCGATACGCGCCATGGTGGCAAGCGATTGAATGGCGCCGAGAATCTCCAGGGCGCACTCCGTCTCGGACAGCAATGTATTCAGCGCCCGCGCCAGATCAGCCTCGAATTGGGCAAGGGGAATCACTCCTTCAGCCGTTTTCACGCCTTCCTTGGCGACGAAAATCGCTTGCGGCGCAGTGCACATCTGCCCCGAGTAGAGCGCCAAACTGAAGGCCAGATTCTTCAAGAGTCCCGGATAATCATCAGTGGAATCGACGATGACGCAATTGACGCCAGCCTTCTCGGTGAACACCATGGCCTGGCGCGCATTCTCTTCGAGCCAGGCGCCGAATACGGGGCCGCCGGTAAAATCGATGCAGCGAATCTCCGGCCGCAGCGCGACTTCCCTGGCCAGAGGAACCTCCATATCATCCACCAGCAAACTGACCAGGTTTGGATCGAAGCCGGCTTCCTTGAGCGTTTGGCGCGCCACCGCGACAGTCAAGGCAAGCGGCAGGATCACGCTCGGGTGAGGCTTGACGATCACCGGATTGCCGGTCACCAGGCTGGCAAAAATTCCCGGATAAGCATTCCAGGTCGGGAAGGTGGAACAGCCAATGACCAGGGCGATGCCGCGCGGGACGACGGTAAAAATCTTTTCGAGCCGCATTGGTGGGTCATTGCCCTGGTTTTTTTCCCAGACTGCTGTCTCGGGAACCTGCTTCATCTCCCGGTAAGCGCAGGCAATGGCTTCGAGACCGCGGTTCTGGGATTGTGCTCCGGCCGTCCTGAATGCCATGCCCAACCCTTGCCCTGTCGTGTGCATGACGGCATGGGCCAGTTCCGCACTATGCGAATTCAGCCGCTCCAGCATCTCCACACAAATGCCGGCGCGGGTATCGGGTCCGGCCTTGATCCAGGCCGACATTGCGCTCCTGCCGGCGCTGATCAAGGCATCCGGATGGCACTTGGGGTAGGAAATGTTGAGCGGCAAGCCATATGGGGAATTTTCCGCCCCGCCCCGTTCGATCACACCGGGCTGATCCAGATAGAACTGGGCATCGCGATAGGCCTCAAAAGCCAGGCGTCCCTCCTCAAGTGCATTCTCTCCATATGCCTCGACGTTTTCCGCAAAGGGACTCCAATAGCCGCGCTTCTTGATGGCGACCAGGGTCTGCGCCAGCAATGCTTTATGTTTCTCGAACAGCAGGTGAGGCATCTGATTTCTCCAGCGTGATACATTTCCATTGTAGCCACTTGGCCCTCAACCTGCATGCCATGACTTATCAATCCCTACTCTATTCACACACCGACAGCATTGCCAGAATCACGCTGAACCGGCCCGAAAAGCTCAACGCTTTCAATCTTGAGATGCATAGCGAACTGCGCGATGCGCTCGAACGGGTGCGCCATGAACATGCTCGCGTACTCTTGCTGCAAGGTGCCGGACGTTGTTTTTGTACCGGCCAGGATCTCGATGAGCGCGATCTGTCCCCCGGCAAACCGCCACCCGACCTGGGCCTGTCCCTGGAAACACTCTACCGGCCGCTGGTGCTTGGCTTGCGAGACTTGCCCATGCCCGTGATCTGTGCCGTCCAAGGCGTCGCGGCCGGAGCCGGGGCGAGCGTCGCGCTGGCTTGCGACATCGTCCTTGCCGCCCGCTCCGCCAGTTTCATCCAGTCATTCTGCAAGCTCGGCCTGATCCCCGACGCCGGCGCAACCCACACCGTGCCGCGCCTCATCGGCAACGCCCGCGCCATGGGTCTGGCATTGCTGGGCGAGAAAGTCCCCGCAGAACAGGCGGAAGCCTGGGGCTTGATCTGGAAATGCATCGCTGACGATCAACTGACGGCGGAAGCAGAGCGCCTGGCCGTGCATTTCAGTAACGCACCAACCCATGGACTGGCGCTCGCCAAGCAGGCGATCTATCGCAGCGCAAATCACACGCTGGAGCAGCAACTCGATCTCGAACGCGATTTTCAACGCGATCTGGGTTGGAGCGACGATTACCGGGAAGGCGTGAATGCCTTCAAGGAAAAGCGCACTCCGCGCTTTTCTGGCAAATAAAGGAACGCTCATGGGAGAGACGAGGCAATTCGAACTGGCCACCGAATTGGCCACATTGGGTGGCGGATGTTTCTGGTGCCTGGAGTCAGTGTTTCTCCGCCTGCGCGGAGTCAGTGGCGCGGTTTCCGGATATTGCGGCGGCCATGTGTCCCGCCCGAACTACGCGTTGGTATGTACAGGCGAAACGGGTCATGCCGAGGTCGTCCAGGTGAAATTTGATCCTGCAGTACTGACCTACCAGGAACTGCTTGAGGTGTTCTTTGCAATTCACGACCCGACTACGCTGAATCGCCAGGGCCATGACACTGGCACGCAGTATCGTTCCGTGATCTTCACGCACTCCGCGGCACAAGCTGCTGCCGCCAGGGCAACCATCTCAAGACTCGAGGCGTCACACGCCTATCCCGAACCGATCGTCACAGAAGTGCTGCCGCTGGAGGTTTTCTATGCGGCTGAGGATTACCACCAGGACTATTTCGCCAATAACCCGATGCAACCCTACTGCCAGGCAGTGGTCGCACCCAAGGTGGCGAAGTTTCTGAAGCTTTTTGGCGAGCGCAGCAAGTAACCCGGCTCGCCTGGCGATGCACTGACGCTGACGCGGTCAGGCCGCTCCGTCGCGCAAGGCCCGCCGCAAAATCTTGCCCACGTTGGTTTTGGGCAGATCGGTACGGAACTCGACGTGCTTGGGAATCTTGTATCCGGTCAGGTTGAGCTTGCAATGGGCAATCAAATCCTCGGCAGTCAGCTTGGGGTCTTTCTTCACCACGAAAATTTTCACCGCTTCGCTGGATTTCTCGTCGGGGACGCCCACTGCGGCCACTTCCAGAACTCCCGGATGCATCGCAACGACCGCCTCGACCTCGTTCGGGTAAACATTGAACCCCGAGACCAGGATCATGTCCTTCTTGCGGTCAACGATCCGGATGAAACCCTTCTCATCGACAATGCCGACATCACCGGTCTGCAGGAAGCCGTCCGCCATGATCACCTTGGCGGTTTCTTCCGGCCGATTCCAGTAGCCCTTCATCACCTGCGGTCCGCGTATGCAGATTTCGCCCGCTTCGCCCATGGCCACATCGGCGCCATCATCGTTGCGGATGGCCACCTCGGTGGAGGATATCGGCAGGCCGATCGAGCCGTTGTACTCCGCCAGGTTGAGCGGATTGATGGTCGCTGCGGGCGAGGTTTCCGTCAAGCCATACGCCTCTATCAGGGGCTGCCCGGTGGTCGCTTTCCACTTGTCGGCGACGGCTTTCTGTACCGCCATGCCCCCGCCGAGCGTGACGCGCAGATGACTGAAGTCGAGAGTGGCAAATCCCGGATCGTGCAGCAAAGCGTTGAACAGCGTATTGACGCCAGTGAACGTGGTGAACTTGTACTTCCTCAACTCCTTGACGAAACCGGGGATGTCGCGCGGATTGGTGATCAGCAGGTTGCTGGCACCCAGTTTCAGGAAGGTCAGGCAGTTCGCCGTCAGTGCGAAAATATGATACAGGGGCAAGGCTGTGACAATGAGTTCATCGCCTTTGGTAAGTACCGGCTTGAGCCAGGCATGGGCCTGTTGCAGGTTGGCGATGATGTTCCGGTGTGTGAGCATCGCTCCCTTGGAAACGCCCGTGGTGCCGCCGGTATATTGCAGGAAGGCAATATCCTCATGACCCACTTGCACCGGGAGCAAGGCCAGTCCCGCGCTCCGGTGCAGCATATCCTTGAAGCTGACTGCCCCGGGCAGACTCCAGGGCGGCACCATTTTCTTGATTTTTCTGACGACGAAATTGACCAGCAAGCCCTTGACGCCGAGCATTTCGCCCAGGCTGGTGACAATCACATGCTTGACGGGGGTTTTTGCCGCCACCTCCTGCAGCACATGGGCAAAATTCTCCAGGATCACGATCACGTCGGCACCCGAATCCTTCAGCTGGTGCTCCAGTTCACGTGCCGTATAGAGCGGGTTGCAATTCACCACCGTGTAGCCGGCGCGCAAGGCGCCAAAGATGCAAATCGGATATTGCAGCAGGTTCGGCATCATCAGAGCGATGCGGGCGCCCTTGGGCAGTTTGAGGACTTGCTGGCAGTACCCGGCGAACTGGCCTGACAGCCGGTCAAGTTCGGCGTAGCTCAGAACCTTGCCCATATTGATGAAGGCCACCCGAGCGGCGAAGGCCCGGGTGCTCTTTTCGAACAAGTCGCCCAGCGACTTGAATTCGTTGACATCGATTTCGGCAGGGACTCCCGCCATATAGCTCTTCAACCAGACTTTTTCCATGGCTCCTCCTGAACCTTGTACCTAGCTTCCGAGCATGCTCGGGATGCAGCAAGCAACTCAGCGTTCGAGTTTATCCGACTTGTTCTTGACCTTTGCCCATTCGTCGGCGTCTGGCAACGGTTCCTTGCGTTCGATGATGGGCTGCCAGAGCTTCGCGAGTTCGGCGTTCAATGCAATGAACTGCTTCTGCTCATCAGGCACGTCATCCTCGGCATAGATGGCCTCGACCGGACATTCGGCCACACACAGGGTGCAATCGATGCATTCGTCAGGATCGATCACGAGGAAATTCGGCCCCTCGCGGAAGCAATCCACCGGACAGACATCGACGCAATCGGTATACTTGCATTTAATGCAGGATTGGGTCACAACATAGGTCATATCTCACCACCTTCAGCCATAAACGGAACTAACGACTCAAGTATAATGGATGCGTAATCGCTTGTGCCGCGCGCGAAAAAACACAAGCGACATGGAATACTGTAGTATGCAGCAATGGTAGCGCATCAAGACGCTGGCGTGGCTTCTCCACACTGCCGCGATTTTTTGTTAGCATAGCCATCAAGTTGTTTTCAGCATTGTCATTGATCCGCATCTGCCAAAGACCCCTGCCTGGGGCAAAATCCACAACATGAGGAAACCATGAGCGAGCACATTCATCACGTCACCGATGCCAATTTCAAGAGCGAAGTACTCGAATCCAGCGTGCCAGTGCTGGTCGACTACTGGGCCGAATGGTGCGGTCCATGCAAAATGATCGCCCCCATCCTGGAAGACATCGCCAAGGATTACACGGGCAAGCTCAAAGTAGCCAAGCTCAATATCGATGACAATCAAAAGACCCCCGGCGAGTTCGGCATTCGCGGGATTCCGACCCTGATGCTGTTCAAGGGCGGCAATATCGAGGCGACCAAGGTCGGCGCGCTGTCGAAGTCGCAACTCACCGCTTTTATTGACAGCAACCTCTGATCCCGTTACAGTCCGCCCTCAAAGCAATCCGGCCTGCATTCACAACATATCATCTAGTGCGCTGGCCGGATCACAATCCACCCCTCCCAGTTTCGCGTCTCTTTCCGGATCACCTCTGATTCATCTTCCCTTCCCGCTTCACGTCTAGCAGGTCTTCCCTATGCATCTATCGGAGCTTAAAGTTCTCCATGTCAGCCAGTTACTCGAAATGGCGATCGCCAATGAGATCGACGGCGCCAATCGCCTGCGCAAGCAGGAACTGATCTTCGCACTCCTCAAGAACCGCGCCAAGAAGGGTGAAAACATCTTCGGCGACGGTGCGCTGGAGGTACTGCCGGACGGTTTCGGTTTCCTGCGCACGCCGGACACCTCCTATCTGGCCAGCACGGACGACATCTACGTATCGCCCTCGCAAATCCGCCGTTTCAACCTGCACACCGGCGATACCATCGAAGGTGAAATCCGCACGCCGAAAGATGGCGAGCGCTACTTCGCGCTGGTCAAGGTCGACAAGGTCAATGGCGAACTCCCCGAAGCATCCAAGCACAAGATCCTGTTTGAGAATCTCACCCCGCTGCACCCCAACAAGCACATGGAACTGGAACGGGATATGCGCGGCGAGGAAAACACGACTTCGCGCATCATCGACATCATCGCGCCGATCGGCAAGGGGCAACGCGGCCTGCTGGTAGCCAGCCCGAAGAGCGGCAAGACGGTCATGATGCAACACATCGCCCATGCCATCTCGGTCAACCATCCGGATGTGGTATTGATCGTGCTGCTGATCGACGAGCGCCCCGAGGAAGTCACCGAAATGCAACGTTCGGTCAAGGGCGAAGTGGTTGCTTCGACCTTCGACGAACCGGCAACGCGCCATGTGCAAGTCGCCGAGATGGTCATCGAAAAAGCCAAACGCCTGGTGGAACACAAGAAGGACGTGGTGATTCTGCTCGACTCAATCACTCGCCTGGCACGTGCGTACAACACCGTGGTACCCGCCTCGGGCAAGGTGCTCACAGGCGGTGTCGACGCAAATGCGCTGCAACGTCCCAAACGTTTCTTCGGCGCGGCACGGAATGTCGAGGAAGGCGGTTCGCTGACCATCATTGCCACGGCGCTGATCGATACCGGATCGCGCATGGACGACGTGATCTATGAAGAATTCAAGGGCACCGGCAACATGGAAATCCATCTGGATCGTCGCATGGCGGAGAAGCGCGTGTACCCGGCGATCAACGTCAATCGTTCCGGCACGCGGCGCGAGGAACTCCTGCTCAAGCCGGATGTGCTGCAGAAAATGTGGGTATTGCGCAAGCTGCTCTACAACATGGATGACATGGAAGCCATGGAATTCCTGCTCGACAAGATCAAGGCAACCAAGAACAACGGCGAGTTCTTTGACGCAATGCGCCGCGGTTAAAGGGGCAATGTTGATTGCAATCCGCGCGAAATTCAAGGATAATGCCACCCCTTCCAGCCCAGAGGACTCGTTAGCCCCGGGCAGTTTTTGCCAAGGAACAGAATCATGAAAGAAAAAATTCACCCGAATTACGTCGAGATCGATGTCACCTGCAGTTGCGGGAACAACTTCAAGACCCGCTCGACCAGCGGCAAGCCCTTGCATGTTGAAGTCTGCTCGGAATGTCACCCGTTCTATACGGGCAAGCAGAAGATCGTCGATACCGCCGGTCGCGTCGAACGGTTCCGGCAAAAGTATGGCAACGTGCAGCGCTCCGCCTGATGTAACTCCCGGTCAGCGAAAGGCAGCTTCGGCTGCCTTTTTTCATTGCGCCGGCCTGTTTCCGGCCAGCAAGCAGTGATGGATTCTCCGTCCCGAGTCCCCAGCCCAGGTTCCGCCGGGATTACGCTCACCCTGCCGCCGCGCGGCTGGACACTGGCAGCGCTTTGCGTCTTGTACCTGCTGGCGGGATTGACCGGCCACGACCCCTGGAAGAATGATGACGCCGTCCACTTCGGCGTCGTCTACAGTTTTGTTGATGGCGGGAACTGGCTGCTACCACGGCTGGTGGGAATTCCGATACTGGATACCCCGCCGCTGTATTACTGGATTGCCGCAATCTGCGCCAAGTTATTCGGTTGGCTGCTGCCTGTGCACGATGCCGCCCGCTTGGCCTCAGGGCTGTTCGGTGCCATGTTTCTTGGTCTGCTTGCCTACGCCGGCAATCTCATGCAGCAGTTGGAATGTGCCGATCGCAAGCAGGACAAGCCGACCGGCGGAGAAACCGGCATGGCAGCGATCCTCATTGCCATCGGCTGCCTCGGTTTGCTGGTGCCAATTCACGACACTCAGCCCCTGGTTGCCTTGCTGGCCGCCAGCGCCGCCGTTTATGCCGGCCTGATGCAGCTGCCACAGCGTGTTCTGCCTGGCGGCCTGTTGTCCGGACTCGGCATCGGATTGGGGTTTCTTTCTTCCGGTCTGCTGGCGCTGACTACCCTGCTGCCGGTGCTGCTGATCCTGCCGCTCAATCGCCATTGGCGCAACGCATCCAGCCTGCGCGGTTTCGCCGTCGCGCTCGTGGTCGCGCTGCCGCTGTGCCTGGCTTGGCCTTTGTTACTGGCTTGGCAAGCGCCGGATATGCTCAGTCTGTGGTGGTCAACCGCTCTAGCCGGGGTTCGCTACCAGAGCCACTGGCCGGGATCTCTTGCGAATTTCGCCGAACTGCTGGCCTGGTTCGCCTGGCCGGCTTTGCCCCTGGCTGTATGGGCGCTGTGGCGCAATCGCCGCCGCCTCAGCCAACCCGGCATCGCGCTGCCACTGACTGGCACGCTGACAGCTTTGCTGGTGTTGGTTTTGTTCTCGGAACCGCGCCCGCTGCAAGCACTGCCGCTGCTGGTGCCGCTGATTCTGCTGGCGGCCAACAGTGCTGGCCTGTTGCAAAGAGGCGCCGCAAACGCCTTCGACTGGTTTGGCATGATGACATTCAGTATCGTCGCCGGACTGATCTGGCTTGGCGGCATCGCCATGACCAGCGGCATTCCCGCCCAGATCGCGCGAAATTTCGCCAAGCTCGAGCCCGGGTTTGTCGCACATTTCTCGGTTCCCGCCTATGTCTGCGCCGCCTTGCTGACTCTGGCCTGGTGTTGGCTGATCGTTGCCGGTCCCCGCTCACCCTGGCGCTCCGCCACAAACTGGGCGGCCGGCATGACTTTGAGTTGGGCTTTGCTGATCGCGCTGTGGCTGCCCTGGATTGAATACGGCAAGAGCTATCGCGATGTTGCCGTCTCGCTCAAGCAGGCCGTTGCCGAGAATTCCCGCCAACGCGGAGGCAAAGGCGCGAATGCTGGCAAGAAAACCGAATCTTCCTGCATTGCCGGTCTGCGCCTTGGCAATGCCCAGCGTGTCTCGCTGCAATATTTTGCCAACATCGTCACGCGCCGCACGGAATCTCCATCTGGCACGACTTGTCCCTTATTGCTGGTGCAGACTTCTCCAGGCAATACCACTGTTCCCTCGGGATGGGCCAAAGTCTGGGAAGGACACCGACCGGGTGATCGCAGCGAAATCCTGCGGCTTTACAGCTTGATGAAGTGATCCCGGTAATATTTCATTTCCTCGATCGACTCGTAGATGTCAGCCAGGGCCGTGTGCTTGCCGTTCTTGACGACGCCCTTGGCCAGTTCGGGTTTCCAGCGTTTGCACAATTCCTTCAACGTGCTGACATCGAGGTTGCGATAGTGGAAATAGTCTTCAAGCTTGGGCATATGGCGCGCCATGAAACGACGATCCTGGCAGATGGAGTTGCCGCACATCGGCGAAACCCGGGCAGGCACATGCAGCTTGACGAAAGCCAGGCATTGCGCCTCGACCTCGGTTTCATCCAGCAAGGACGCCTTCACCTTGCCGATCAATCCGGAGCGGCCGTGAGTGTTCTTGTTCCAGTCGTCCATGCCTTCGAGCACGGCGTCGGACTGATGGACCACCCACGCCGGACTCTCGGCGACGGTATTCAGTTGCGAATCGGTGACGACCATGGCAATCTCGATGATGCGATCGTTGTCCGGACTGAGACCCGTCATTTCCATATCGAGCCAGATGAGTGCGTTTTGATCTTGAGCCATAAATCGGCGCCACAGTTTTTTCAATAAGGCGCGTATTCTGTCATATTTACCGACTCCGACGCTGCATGACACTCCATCCTTTCACCCTGATATTTCTCTTTGCCCTCATCGCCAGCACCGTTCTGCAAATATGGCTGGCGCGCCGTCATCTGCGGCATATCGCGATTCATCGCGCCGCGGTACCCTCCCAATTCGCCGAACGCATTGACCTGGCGGCACACCAGAAGGCTGCGGATTACACCCTCGCCAAGACCCGCCTAGGTCTGGCTGAGCTTGTCGCCGGCACAGGATTGCTGTTGCTATTCACCTTCGGCGGTCTGTTGCAGGGCAGCTACGCTTTCTGCACACAGTTCTTCCCGGAAGGCGACTACCTGCGGAGTCTGGCGCTGTTTGGCTGTGTTGCGGTGATCGGTTTCCTGGTTGACCTGCCCTTCGGCGTCTATCGCACTTTCGTTCTCGAAGCGCGCTTCGGATTCAATCAGATGAGTTGGCGCTTGTATCTCGCCGACCTGGCCAAGCAGGGGGCGCTTGCCGTGGCGATCGGCGCCCCCTTGCTGCTCGCCGTGCTCTGGTTGATGACCGCCATGGGAACCAACTGGTGGTTTTACGTCTGGCTTTTCTGGCTGGTGTTCAATCTGTTGATGCTGCTGCTCTATCCCACCCTGATCGCGCCGATTTTCAACAAATTCGTACCGCTCGACAATTTTGAACTAAAGACGCGCATCGAAGCGCTCCTGGAGCGCTGCGGCTTTCGTTCGAGCGGACTGTTCGTCATGGACGGCTCGAAACGCTCGGCCCATGGCAACGCCTATTTCACGGGATTTGGCGCAGCCAAGCGGATTGTCTTCTTCGACACGTTGCTGGCGCGACTCAGCCCGCCGGAAATAGAGGCCGTGCTGGCCCATGAGCTTGGGCATTTCAAGCATCGGCATGTCTGGCAGCGCATCACCCTGCTGGCCTGCTTGAGTCTGGCATTTCTGTGGCTGCTCGGCACCCTCATCGGACAGCCGTGGTTTTATGCCGGCCTGGGCGTGAGCATGCCGGCAGCGGGGGTGCAAACCAATGCCATGGCCCTGATATTGTTTATGCTGGCGCTGCCCTCATTCACTTTTCCGCTGGCGCCGCTCATGTCTCATTTGTCCCGCCGCCACGAATATCAGGCGGACGACTATGCGTCGCGGCAGACGAGCGCCGCGGATCTCATCAGCGCACTGGTCAAACTCTATCGCGATAACGCCGCCACCCTGACGCCCGACCCGCTGCATTCGCTTTACTATGACTCGCATCCTCCGGCCAGCTTGCGTGTTGCGCACCTGCTCACGCGTTAGGGTGGCCGCCATCAGGCACGTCCACATGAATGCGGCAGGCCTGTTTCCCGGGTCATTCTTGCATTGAACAACGAAGGCCTCATTGTCGCTGCGTTCGGGCGGCACTATGAAATCGAGTTGCCCGATCATGGTCGCATCACCGGTTACCCGCTGGGCAAGAAAAGCCCCTACGCCTGCGGCGATCGCGTCGTGCTGCAGCAGTCCTCCGCCGACCAGGCGCAAATACTTCGCCACCTGCCGCGCACCTCGCTGTTGTATCGCTCGGATGCTTTCCGCCAGAAGCTGATCGTTGCCAACGCCACGCAACTCGTATTGGTCGTCGCCACCGACCCCTCGTTCAGCGACGAGCTGCTTACGCGCGCGCTGGTTGCCGCGGAAACCGAAGGATTGCGAACTCTGCTGGTTCTCAACAAGATCGATCTGATCGAGCATCTTGAGACAGCGCGCAAGCGGCTGGACAACCTGGCGCAATTGGGATACCCGCTGATCGAACTGTGCGCCCGAAGCAACGTGGAACCTTTGCTGCCTTATCTGGCGGGAGAATGCTCGGTATTGGTCGGTCAATCCGGTATGGGCAAGTCGACGCTGATCAATGCACTGATTCCCGGCGCGAACGCAGCGACAAGAGAGATTTCCGCTGCCCTCGATTCCGGAAAGCACACCACCACCCATGCCCGCCTTTACCGCCTGGCACAAGGAGGCACGCTGATCGACAGTCCCGGCCTGCAGGAATTCGGACTCGCCCATCTGAGCAGGGGCTCCATCGAGCAGGGCTTTCTCGAATTCCGTCCTCATCTGCCGAACTGCCGCTTTCGCGACTGTCACCATCGCAGCGAGCCTGGCTGCGCCATCAAATCGGCGGTCGCGGCAGAACTGATAGACCAGCGGCGCTACGAATTATTCCTGCGACTTGGCGCTGCGGCCTGCTAGTACCCTGGATTCAAATGCGGGCACTAGTGCCCGTTCTTGATTCTAGGGTGTTAGCTGACTTCAAACCCGGCCGCATCAATCGCACGTTGCATGTCCTGCCTTGTGACCTTGCTGCCGTCAAATCCGACCACGGCCTCGCCGCGTTCCAGCGATACCTCGGCCTGATCCACTCCGGGAAGTTCCTGCAAAACCTTGGTGACGGTCTTTACGCAGCCGCCACAACTCATTCCAGTGACTTTCAAAATCGTTGTTTCCACGTCGTCTCCTCTTCAGTTGGGCGCGCGGCCGCGCCAGCGGCGCAGCAGCAAGGAATTGCTCACCACCGAAACCGAACTCATGGCCATCGCTGCACCGGCGATGACCGGGTTCAGCAAGCCAAACGCAGCCAAAGGTATGCCAAGCACATTGTAGATGAATGCAAAAAACAGATTCTGGCGTATCTTTGCCAGAGTGGCGCGTGACAAGTCGATGGCGTCAGCAACGCTGTTGAGATCGTTGCGCATCAATGTCACGCCGGCGGTCTCCATCGCCACGTCCGAGCCGGCGCCCATGGCAAAACCGACATCGGCTGCGGCCAGCGCCGGCGCGTCGTTGATGCCGTCACCCGCCATGCCGACACATTTCCCGCGCCTGGCCGCATCGGCCTTGAGGTCAGCGATGGCTTGCGCCTTGTCGCCGGGCAACACGCCCGCTTGATAGCGGCTAATGCCCGCTTCGAGCGCTATGGCCGCTGCAGTCTGGGCATTGTCGCCGGTCAGCATGACGATCTCGACACCAAGCGCTTTCAGGCCTGCAACAGCAGCACGGGTCGTGCCGCGCAGCGGATCTGTCACTCCAACAACGCCCAATACTTGCCCGGCGCGGGCAACAAGGACTGCGCTTTTGCCAGCTTGCTGCAGGGGCAGCAATGCTTCAATGGCAAATTGCAGCCCTTCTTCCTCCATGAAGCTTGGCGAACCCAGCAAACACTGCACGCCGGCGACTTCGCCGCGCAATCCCTTGCCAGGCAGGGCGGTCACGCTTTGCAAAGACAGCAGCGCAATGCCGGCGTCAGCAGCACGCGACAGGATTGCAGCGGCAAGCGGGTGGGTGGCACCCTGTTCAAGCGTGGCGACAACCTGCAACAGATCGTCAGCGGAAACTCCACTAACGGGTACAAGATCGGTAACGTGCGGCTTGCCCTGGGTCAGGGTGCCGGTCTTGTCTACCGCCAACACGGCGATTTTTTCCGCAAGTTCGAGTGCTTCCGCATCCTTGATCAAAATACCCGCTTTCGCTCCCTGCCCCGTGCCGACCATGATTGCCGTCGGTGTCGCCAGGCCGAGCGCACAGGGGCAGGCAATTACCAGCACGGCGACGGCATTGATTAGCGCCACCGTGAAATCTCCGGCAAAAATCCACCACGCGACAAACGTCAGCAAGGCAATCGCACTCACCACCGGAACGAAGATCGCCGCGATCTTGTCGGCCAGACGTTGCACCGGGGCCTTTGAACCTTGCGCCCGTTCCACCATGTTGATGATGCCGGCCAACAGCGTATGGCTGCCGACGCCTGTGGCGCGACAGCGCAGCAATCCGGTGCCATTCACCGTTGCAGCGAATAGCTTGTCGCCGCCTTGCTTGCCGACCGGCAAGCTCTCGCCGGTAAGCATCGCCTCGTCCAGGCTGGAGCTTCCCTCGACGATTTCGCCATCGACCGGAACGCTCTCGCCCGGCCGTACGATAAAAATATCGCCGGGCAGGATGGCCTTGACGGCCATCTCGACCAGTTCCCCCTGCCGCTCGATCCAGGCAGTCTGCGGCTGCAAGCGGATCAGTGCTTCCAACGCCTGCGAGGTGCGCGCCTTGGCGCGAGCTTCGAGTATCTTGCCCAGCAGCACCAGGGTAATGACTGTGGCGGATGCCTCGAAATAGACATGCTGGTGCTGCAAACCGGCCAGTGTCACAGCGAGGCTGTAGAGATAGGCCATGCTGGTGCCAAGCGCCACCAATACATCCATGTTGCCTCCGCCTCCACGCAACGCGTTGAAGGCGCCGCGATAGAAGCGCCAGCCGATCCAGAACTGCACCGGCGTTGCCAGGACAAGCTGCAGCCAGCGCGGCAGCACATCAGCATGTTCGGCGGAACCTCCGCCGAACATCCAGGCCATTTGCGCCACCAGGGGCAGCGTCAGCGCCGCCGCGATCCAGAAACGCCGCAATTCTTCCTGGTAAGCGAGAAGCTTCTGCTGCCTTTCAGCAGCGCGCGTGTCTGCACTGGAAACCTGCGCCTTGAATCCGGTTCGCTCGACGGTGGCAATCAATTGCGCCGCATCGCTCAATTCCGGATCGAAGCGGACATGGGCTTTTTCTGCTGCGAAATTGACCGCTGCCTCCACTCCCGGCATACGATTCAATTGCTTCTCGATGCGCGCCGCACAGGCTGCACAACTCATGCCCTCGATCGCCAGATCCAGCGCGTCGCTCGAATTGGCCGGCATGAAACTATTTCGCCAGTAGCACCGGGACTCGTGACAGGTGCAGCACCCGCGTGGCCACCGAGCCCAGTATGGCATTCTGCAGTGCACCATGACCATGGCTGCCCATGCAGATCAGGTCACAGTCCAGTTCTCCGGCGAGCTTGACGATGATCGCCGCAGGTTCGCCGACATGAATATGCGGGGTATGCGGCAAACTCGCCGCATCCAGCAACTGCCGCGCCGACGCCAGCATGCTCTCGCCTTCCTCGCGGTAATAACGTTCTAATGCGTCATGACCGACATGCTGAGTTGCCAAACCCACAGGAATCGGCGGCTGCACGGTAAGCAGATGCACTTCAGGTTTGTTGGCAAACCACTGGACGTGATCGACCAGGCTGCGCACGGCGCGCAACGAAATCTCGGAACCATCGACTGCCAAAAGGATTTTCACGATTGCATTTTACACATGACAGATTCCTTGCCACAGCCGACCGCCCAGGGTGGTCGAGTTGATCAGGCCGAAAACACCGAACCCGGCCACCAGCAAGCCGGCGACAAAGCGCACCAACTTGGCCCGGACAAACTCCTGCAGGCGCTTCAGGACCAGCCCCGCCAGCAATAGATTGGGCAAGGTGCCCAGACCGAATGCCAGCATCAGGCTGGCGCCACGCGTTGCGTTTCCGGCCAGCAGCGCTGCCGCCAAAACGCTATACACCATGCCGCAAGGCAGCCAGCCCCACAACATGCCCAGAGACAAAGCCTGCGAGAACGTGCGTGCAGGCAGGAAGCGCTGCGTGTAAGGCTGAATCCTGCGCCACCAGTTCTGTCCAATCCTCTCCAGAAAACCCAAGGTTTGTGTCAGGCCGATCAGATACAAGCCCAATGCCACGAGCATCAGATTGGCAGCAATGTATAGTCCCATTTGCACCGGAAGCACATCGTTGAGCAGCAGCCCAAGACTGCCGATCGATCCCATGACGGCACCCGCCAGGGCATAGCTCAGAATCCGCCCCGCGTTGTATCCCAGATGGAGTTGCCAAGCCTTGCTCTGCCCGGGCAGGTTCACCGTAATCGCGCTGACGATGCCGCCGCACATGACGACGCAATGCGTGCCACCCAGCAGGCCGATCAGAAAAACTGAAATGAAGCCCGTGTCTGGCATTGGATGGATGGCGAACTGGAACGTTGGCGAGCCGTCATCCGGCTCCCTCTGTCAAGCGGCTAGATGACTTTGGAATAACGGGTGCGTTCGCGATCGGTCCGCAGATAGCGATCGAATACCATGGCAATGTTGCGTACCAGCATGCGGCCGCGTGGCTCCACGCTGATCCATTGCTTGTCGATCTTGAGCAGCCCGGCCTGCTCCATTTCGCGCAAGGCGGCAAGTTCCGGGGCAAAGTAGGACTTGAAGTCGATCAGATGGGCAATCTCGATCGATTCGATCGACAAGACGAAATGGCACATCAGCGCCTGAATGATCGAACGCCGCAACAAATCGTCGGCGACCAGTTCGATGCCGCGAACTACCGGCAGAATGCCGCGATCCAGGGAATCGTAGTACTCGTCAAGAGTCTTGACGTTCTGGCAGTAGGTCGGCCCGACCTTGCTGATGGAGGATACGCCGAAGGCCATCAGGTCAGCCTCGGCATGGGTCGAATAGCCCTGGAAATTACGGTGCAAGCGTCCCTGCCGCTGTGCCACGGCAAGTTCGTCATCAGGCTTGGCAAAGTGATCCATGCCGATGAACACATAACCGGCATCAGTGAGGCGCCGAATCGCCAGCTGCAAGATTTGCAGCTTGGCATCCGGTGTCGGCAACTCGCTCTCAATGATGCGCCGCTGCGGTTTCGCCAGCCCCGGCAAATGCGCATAGTTGTAAATCGATAGGCGATCAGGCGAGAGCCGGATGATCTCTTCGAGCGTGCGGTTGAAGCTGATGACATTCTGCTTGGGCAAGCCATAGATCAGATCCACGCTCACCGACTTGAACCCGTTGGTTCGCGCCGCCTCGATCACCAAGCGTGTCTCGTCGAGAGTCTGGATGCGATTCACGGCTATTTGCACCGCCGGGTCGAAATCCTGCACACCGACGCTCATCCGGTTGAATCCGAGTTCGCCCAGCAGTGCCACGGTTTCCGCATCCACCTTGCGCGGATCGACCTCGATCGAATACTCGCCATTCGGCACGAGGCGGAAATGCTGGCGGGTCATGTCCATGAGGCGACGCATTTCGTCTTTGGAGAGAAAGGTCGGGGTGCCTCCGCCCCAGTGCAACTGCACTACATCATGCGACCCTTCCAGCGCAGCTGCCTGCATGGCCAACTCTTTTCCCAGATATTTCAGGTACTTTGCGGAGCGGCCGTGATCCTTGGTAATGATCTTGTTGCAAGCGCAGTAATAACAGATGGTGTTACAGAACGGGATATGGAAGTATAATGACAGTGCTCGGCTGATGCCTCCAATGGTGCGGCGACCAAGCCACATGCAATAATCTTCGGCATCGAAGGCCTCGACGAAACGATCCGCCGTCGGGTAGGAGGTATACCTCGGACCATTGACGTCAAAACGACGAATGAGTTGCGGATCGAAAATCAGCTCTTGGTAAGTTGTAACCATCTGCAGCAGTATAAGTGAGCAAACCTGGCAGCCAATGCGCCAAGCTGTAAGATGCCGTAACCATGTACAATTCGCATTGACACAGATCAAACAGCCGCCTAGGACTGATCTCAAATTGCATAAGCCCGAGAAACATATCATTCCGCTGACTCTGAATACGCTGAAGGCCGCTTGCTCGCAGTGCAACCTGCGCGAGCTGTGCCTCCCTTACGGCTTGTCGGAACCGGAGATCGAGCAGCTTGACAGCGCGGTCGGTGCCCGTCGGCGCATCAAGCGCCAGCAGAACCTGTATCGGGCGGGTGAGAGCTTCGAGGCAATTTACGCAATCCGCAGCGGCTTTTTCAAGACCGACGTGTTGCTTGAAGACGGGCGCAATCAGGTTACCGGTTTCCAGATGGCCGGCGAAATTCTCGGCATGGACGGGATCAGCGGAGAAGCCCACACTTGCAATGCGGTCGCATTGGAAGATAGCGAAGTCTGCGTCATTCCCTTCAGCCAGCTCGAGCATTTGTCGCGCGAAATCCAGACCTTGCAGCATCACTTCCACAAAGTCATG
Source organism: Betaproteobacteria bacterium (assembly GCA_016234745.1). Lineage (GTDB taxonomy): Bacteria > Pseudomonadota > Gammaproteobacteria > Burkholderiales > Rhodocyclaceae > JACRAR01. The sequence continues at coordinate 131,672 of JACRAR010000043.1, forward strand.
AGTCGCGAAATCGTGCGTGACCATGGCGTGATGATGCTGCTCGGTACCATGCGCGCGGAAGAGCGCCTGGCGGCCTTCCTGCTCAACCTGTCGCAACGCTTTACCGCTCGCGGCTATTCGCCCGCGGAGTTCCATCTGCGCATGACCCGCGACGAGATCGGCTCCTACCTGGGATTAAAACTCGAAACCGTGAGCCGTGCCTTTTCCCATTTCCAGGAAGACGGCCTGATCAGCGTCCAGCAAAAGCACATCGTCATTCTGGACCACGCTGGACTGAAGCAATTGCTCAACCATCAGCCAAATTAGCGCCTGACGACGCCGATTTGCGGCCCAGTTGCGTTTTTATGACTTCGAACAAACCAGACCGGCTCGATATCCCGCTGATCCTTTCCCAACTGCCGCTGTTCCGTGAACTTTCAAGCGAACAACTCGCGCTGGTCGCGGGAGTCACGCGCGAGAAACGCCTGGCCAAGGATGAAATGCTGTTTCAGAAAGGCGACCCGGCACATGGATTGTTCGTGACTGTGATGGGCCAGGTCAAACTCGCCTTTCCATCGAGTCAGGGCAACGAGAAAGTCGTTAGTATCATTGGCCCACGGCAGTGCTTCGGCGAGGCAGTGATGTTCATGGATCGCCCCTATCCGGTCTTCGCCGAGGCGCTCACCGACACCCTGTTGTTGCACATTTCCAAATCCGCCATCTATGAACTGTTGCAGCGCGACGCCACGTTCGCCCTGCGCATGCTCGCCGGACTTTCTCTGCGGCTGCATGCGCTGGTGGATGATGTTGAATCCTATTCGTTGCGATCCAGCACTCAGCGCGTGATCGGCTATTTGCTGCAGCTTTGCGAAGATGAAGGCGATAGCGCGGGGGAAAAGACAGCCACCCTGCCCACTTCCAAACAGGTGATCGCTTCGCGCCTAAATCTCACCCCGGAGACGCTTTCGCGCATCTTTCACGATCTTGCCGAAGCCAAGCTGATTTCCGTGCATGGTCGGCAGATCACGATTCACGATCTGCGCCGCTTGCGAGAATTCGATCTCTGAAATTCTCGTAGATACGCACCGCACCGATCAGGTTCCACTCCAGCCACAAGCACGCCAGAGCGAAAACCAATCCTGCCAGCGTGGTCAGCGGCGTCCACCAGATCGCCGCAAGCAGCAGTGCAATGGCGCTGAAATGCAACCGCATCTGACCGCGCATCGCCGCTTCAGGAATCATCTGCTTCATGTTGGGCGGCGGCGCCTTGGGATCGCACAGCCGCTGCAGGTGCAACCAGTTGAGGAAGGGCATGATCTTGTAGAGCATGCCGATGATGATCGAGAGAAATACTCCGGGCAAGGCCAGAACGCCCAGCCACAACGCTGCGCGCGGGTGGCTGCCAAGTTGCGGAAAGACTTCGAAGATCACCCAGGAACAAACATAAACCAAGAGTGACAGCATGGCGACTCGCCAGTAGGCAAAAGTGACATCGGTAAGACGCCGCCGGCGCCGTGCCTGCAGCCAGAGCGTAGTGCACGCATACATTCCCGCCAGCAGCATGCCCAGGACCGACACTCCCGACTGCCAGGCCTGGGCTTCGCCATGTGGAGCGAGCAGCTGCATCGACCAAAGTATCAATACCGCAAGCAAACCTACCGGCAGGATGCGAGTCAGCCACACCGGGTAAGCCGGTGTCAATTGGAACATCGGCACCACCAGATAGGACACGCCGATGACCAGCATCAAGGCCCATCCGCCAAGTCCCCAGGCCACATGGACATTGACGAAAACCAGCAACGGGAATTCAGTCCGTTGCGTTCCCAAAACGCCGGCAAGAGTAATTCCCAGCAGCAAGGTAATCAACAACCCCAGTACCGCGAGCCGCAGCACATGGATGGTCATGCCGCGCGCAGGTGTATTCAGCAAGGCGAGCGCCATGACCGTCAGGAAAAGTCCCAGGGCAATCGCAAACACGCCGGCCGCCAGCAGGAAAAGCGCCGGCATTTCCAGGACAAAGGCCGAAGCAAGCAACACCGCTCCGGTCGTGATTAGCGGATGGACCACTGCCGCCACCAGGCGCGGTCGCCAGATATTGGCTCCGGCTACCACCGCCACGAACTGCAGGAGCGAGCCGCACATCGCCTGCAGCATGAAATCGACGACGATCAAATGCGTCATCGCCAACGCACCCGATGACCAGCGCGAAACAAAAGCATCCTGCCCGTACCACGCGAGGATCAGGCCCGCCACGATACCGAACAAGGGCGCGGTCAGGAAAAAACGGTAAGGCACCGAGATCGGCGGTGCCTGCTCGAAGGATAGTACTGGCTGCATGGGAATCTACAATGCCAATTGAGTGGGATGTATGCGCGACTGGAATTGGCGCTGTGCCACGCCAAGTCGAGGATTATGTCTTGGTGATACGGATTTCGTTGGTTCCGTCCTCTAGCCATCTGCTGCTGTATGGATAGCCGTTGCGGCGCAGGATCGTGTACAGCGGCACCGCTTCGCAATGCAGCAGCAAGTACAGGTCTTCGCCCGGCGCCATCGTGTCCAGCGCCGCCAAAGCCAGTTCGAGAGGCTCGGGCGGCACCAAATCCCGGCCATCGATCACGCGCCGCTCGGACATCAGGCGACCGCCAAGGTCTTGCTCAGTTGCGCATCCAGTTGCTCTAATTGTGCTCCAAGCGCCTTGTCACACATCGGGTAAAGGATGTTTTCCTCTTTCATATTGTGCTGCTGCATAAGAATCAAGAGGGTTTCGGCAACACCGGAGAAGGTATCTGCATCCTTGGCTTGCAGGGCGGCTTCGAGCTGATTGAGCAGATCGCGCATTTGCGCATGCTCCATCCGCATGATCTGGGTCGGGCCGCCGCTCATTCCTGTGGTCTTTTCAAATGCCGGAAACAAGATGCTTTCCTCAGCCTCGAAATGCGCCAGCATGGCGCGGGAGAACCGCACCTGGGCGCCTTTGCAATCCTGCCACTGGCCGCTCTGCGCCGCTTCCTCGGCAACGGAAAAAAGCTCATCGCAATGTTTATGATGAGCGGGTAAGGTTTCGCTGATTTGGGGCATGGGATTAACCTCGGGAATAACGAGCCGCCATTCTTCTCAATCCAGAGTCATGCCGCCTTGACCGCCGTCAAGATTGACGGGGTTCATCTCAATGCAATGAGGCCTAGGCCTTGAGGATGCCGACCTCGAGCCGGTCGAACCAGTCGATGAACCGTTTGACGTCTTCTCCCTGATAAAGCGCGCCATGCTGCGGACACAGCATGTCGATGTCGAGCCGGGCCACTCGTTCGCACCAGTCGTGCTTGGCTTTCTCCGATCCCATCCAGCGGCGATGGAATGCCTCGGCATGGCGGATGTGGCGGTCGAAATTTTCCACGAACAACCCATCTTCGCCGGTGGGAAGCAACGCGGCGCCGACATCGCCACAAAACAGAATTTTGGCCTTGGGATCGTACAGGTGCAGATTGCCCGAGGAATGCAGGTAATGCGCCGGAATGGCCTGCAAGCGCAGGCTGCCAACGAGGATGTCCATGCCGGCATCCGGAATCGATACGAAGGTTCCTGCCGTGCCTCCAAAATGGGGCACAAAACTCGTCCACAGCCAGCTCACATAGCATTTGATTCCCGGGTTGAACTCCAGCCACATCGAGAGCGATGAAATGATGTCCGGATCCTGGTGCGAAGAAAACAGGGCCTGGATGCAACTCGGGTCATACTCGGCGCTGAGTGCCGAAAACACTGCCGGAAATATTTCCGCGCCGCCCGGATCGCAGAGAATCGCTGCATCATCACGCAGAATCAGGTATTCATTGGTGTCGATCATGTAGGCTGGGCGATTCGGATCACGCACGATGGCAATCCATTTGTGATTGCCGTCTTCGTATATTGTGCGCGTGGTTTTCATGCGGCGGACTCCTCAAGGTGATGCTTGGTCAATTTTTCGAGGGACACTTGAACTTCACTGATGCTTTGTTCGAAATCGCTGGAAACCTGGGTCAAAGGTACTGACAGCCCCCCGCCGTAAGCGGCCTCGATCTTGGCAGAACGCGCGAGCACACTACCGAGTTCGACCAATTGAACGGTATCCAAAATCATCTGAGTCAGGCGCCGGTTCACCACGTCACTTTGCTCCTGTCGCTCTGCCAGAATAGTTCCGAGGCGCGTATGCAGAAGCTGTTCGACCAACCTCTTCCCGGCACCGCTGCTGCTGCTGCGGGTAGTTTCAAGCGCACGGTTGAGTCGCGCCTGCTTGAGCAACGCGGTCACGGTATTCACACTCGAGTATGTCATTTCGCTGAGCGCCGCCATTTGCTGCTGCAGATCGATGGCAAACCGCCGTAATTCGTTGGAAAGGACACCAAAGCCGAGCGCCGCCGTACCCGCCCGCTTGGCGAGGAATATGGCGTTCATCGCCATCAGATTGATGGTGAACGCCGCCGCAATCACCCGCTTGATCTCCTCGTTGATTCGGACAATGCGCCGCAACTGTTGCCCTCTGTTTTCTGTCTCTTTCATAGAGATACTTTCAGCCAATTTTCTGTCTTCCTTCACGTCATCGCGGCATGATAACGAATCATGCCCTCAATTTTCAGGGCTCCAGCACATAAGTACCCGGCGCATCTGCAAGTGCGGGATATTCCTTGGTTGCAACCGGCGCAGGTTTGGCCAACCTGCCGGACTGCGGCCTGAGCCACGCCATCCAGTCTTCCCACCAGCTTCCGGGACAATGCTCGGCACGCTCGCGCCAGCTGTCCGGGGTGTCATGCCTTTCCGCCGCGGAGACCCAGTATTCGCGTTTGGGCGGATTGACCACCGGATTGACTATGCCGAGGATATGCCCCGATGTTGACAATACATAGCGCTTTGGCCCGGATACGTGATTATTGATGCGGAATGTTTGCAGCCACGGCGCGACATGATCATCCTCGGCACTCACCGCATAGACCGGTTGGACAATCCGTTCCAAATCGATTTTCTCACCTGCCACCGTCAAGGCATCTTTCTTGATCAGTTTGTTGTCGAGATAGAACTCGCGCAAATACCATTGATGCATCGCCGCCGGCATGCGCGTCGTGTCCATGTTCCAGAACAGAACATCGAACGGTGGCGGGGTCTCGCCGTACAGGTAGCCATGCACCACGTAATGCCAGATCAGGCTGTTGGAGCGCAGCAAACGGAATGCACTGGCCATTTCCTTGCCGTCGAGAAAACCTTTCTCGGACATGGTTCGCGATAGCCACTTGAAGCTGTTTTCATCGAGAAATACTTCGATATCGCCCGGTTTGTGATAATCGACCAGCGTGGTGAAGAGCGTCACGCTCGAGACCGGCACCTTGCCCGCAGGATAATGGCGGTTAGCCCATGCCATGTAGGTAGCCAACGCGGCGCCGCCAATGCAGTAGCCGGCCGCATTCACCTGCTTGGCGCCGGTGATGGCACATGCGGTCTCAATGATGGCGCTGATGCCGTCATTGATGTAATCATCGAAGCAGACATCATGCATGCTCGCATCGGGATTCTTCCAGCTCGTAATGAATACCGAGAAACCCTGGTCAAGCAGATACTTGACCAGGCTTTTCTTTGGATTCAGATCAAGCACGTAATACTTGTTGATCCAGGGTGTGACGATCACGATAGGCTTTTCGTAATTCTTTTCCACCGTAGGAGTGTAGTGCAGCACTTCCAGCAGCCGGTTTCTGAATACCACCTTGCCGGGCGTGGTGGCGAGATTCACGCCGACAGTGAAATCATCGGGGTTGGTCATGCGCACCGAACCCGCTTTCAGATCCGCCAGGAAATTCTGCATGCCGCGAATCAGGCTGTCACCATTGGTTTCGATGGCCTTGCGCATGGCCACCGGATTGCTCCAGAGGAAATTGGTCGGAGCCATGGCGTTAAGCCACTTGCGCCACCAGAAAGCGGCGCGGCGACGGTCCTTGTTCGATAATCCCGGAGTCTCATACAGCATGTCCTGCATCTGGTGGGTGAATAGCAGATACCACTCCTTGGCGATATCCCAGGTCGCGGTTTCCTGCCAGAGCGGGTCGCTGAAACGTGTGTCGTCCTGATGCGGCTTGACCAGATCTTCGCTTTGCATGCCCAAGGCACGCTGCCAGGAATGCCATTGCAACGCCATCAAATCGCTGGAAAACCTGCCCATTTCCTCGGCCAGTTCCTGCGGATGGGACAGCCATGCCAGTTGCGCATGCATCAGTGGTGTTGCCACTCCCATCGGATCAATGTTGGCTTCGACGGCCTGATTTACGGCGCTCCAGGTCGCATGCGGCGTCAGCGGATTTTTTAAGTGCTTGCTGTTGGTGGTACCCATTTCATTTACCTCAATGTCGATCAATGGATTTCAATGGCTTCCCCGTAGCGAGGCACCGCCACGTCTTGCCAGTGCAGGATTTCCCTGACTGTGGCGGCAAAGCTGGCGGCGATCTCGGCCTCTCCATGCACAATGAAGCAACGCCGTGGCGGCCTGGAGAAATGCCCCAACCAACCCAGCAAGCCATCCCGGTCGGCGTGCGCCGACAAGCCGCCAATGGTATAAATATCGGCGCGAACCGCCAGTTCTTGACCGAACAGCCGCACTCTGCGTGCGCCTTCGACAAGTCGCCGTCCCAGCGTTCCCGCAGCCTGAAAACCAGTGATCAGGATCGAGCATTCGCGGCGTGACAGATTGTGCTGCAAGTGGTACTTGATCCGCCCCGCATCGCACATGCCGCTTGCTGAAACAATCACGGCACCGCTCCTGATCTGATTCAAGGCCATCGAATCTTCCACTGTACGAATGTAGCGGATCCGCGGACGATCGGGATGTTGCTGCTGCCAGTCGATCAGCGCCTGGGTTTCATCATCAAGCAAATGCCGATATTTCATGGTCAGTTCGGTCGCCGACACGGCCATGGGCGAATCGACGTAGATGTCGAGATGAGGAAGACGCCCGCGCCGCACCAGATCGGTGAGGACGAATAGCACCTCCTGGGTGCGGCCCACCGAAAACGAAGGCAGGATGACATTGCCGCGCTTATTCATGAGCGTCGTGGTTATGGTGTCCACGAGTTCATCCTCTGTCGCGGTAAGCGACTTGTGCAGACGATTGCCATAGGTGGATTCGACCAACAGGACATCGGCCTCGCCGATTGCTGTCGGATCCCGCAGCACCGGACGTCCGGCCTGACCAAGATCGCCGGAAAAAACCAGCTTCTTGCACCCGCCGCGCCGGGAGCTTTCCGCTTCCAAAACAATCTCAAGTATCGCCGAACCAAGAATGTGGCCGGCATCCTGAAATTTGCAGCGCAACGCCCCATGCGGCACAAACTCGACACCATATTCAACCGTCTGCAATTGCCTCAGGCAGGACTGGGCTTGCGCCACCGTGTACAGCGGCGCCCGTTCCCACCCGCGTCGTGCATGACGTCCGTGAAAGTGCCGGTTCTCCCACTCGGATTCTTTTTCCTGAATATGCGCAGAATCGAGCAGCATCACTTGCAATAAGTCGGCGGTTGCCGGTGTCGCATACACCGGACCGCGATAACCAAGCGCGGTGAGACGCGGCAACAAGCCGGAATGATCGAGATGGGCATGGGTCAGGATGACAAAATCTAGCTCCCGTACCCCGCAGCCCAAGGCACTTAAATTCTTCCGGTAGGACTCGCGTCCCCCCTGAAACATGCCGCAATCGACCATGAAGCGCAGCATTCGGGAAGAGTCTGTGACAGACTCCACCAGATAACAGGAACCGGTGACTTCGCCTGCCCCACCGTGAAATGTAATTCGCATGATGAATAGATGAATGATGCTTGAGTTTGGCCGGGGAGCATTGATCCTGGTCAAGCAACCTCGGTGACTCTTTCCTATAATAGGTCTGTAATCCTTAATTTGCGAGGGAGATCGCCATGTTCAAGCATATTCTGGTCCCCACCGATGGATCAGCGCTTTCCAACGATGCCATCAAGCGCGCCATCGCTTTCGCCAAGGAAGCCAATGCCAAAATCACTTTTTTCTACGCCAAGCCCGATTACCCGGTGGCCTTCTATGGCGAAGGTGCATTGATCGATCCCAGCACGCCCGAAAAATTCGCCCAGATGGCGGACAAACAGGCTCAGGAAATCCTCGCCGCCGCTGCGGAAGAAGCGAATGCAGCGGGTGTCGGCAATGCGTCGATCAGTTCAGTCAGCGATGTTCCATATGAAGCGATCATTGAGGCTGCCAATACGGCGGCTTGCGACCTGATCTTCATGGCCTCGCACGGCCGGCGCGGTTTCAGCGGGCTGTTGCTGGGAAGCGAAACACAGAAAGTATTGACGCATTCCAAAGTTCCGGTTCTGGTCTACCGCTGACTCGCTGCGCAGATTCCTGCGGCAGGCGTTCTGCTTCAGTGCTTGCTGTCCTCTGGTGTGTGCTGGATAAAAACGGTAAACAAGCTGGAAGCCGCGCAGACCAACCAAAACCCGAAGAAGCCAATTGAGTAGGTCGCGGTTCTCGAAATACGCACGGGCTCGCCGAAGAGGTAGAGCTCCTGCGGATCGATCAGCGTAAAAAACACCACTTCGGCCAATCCGGCAACGACAAAGGAGGGCCAAAGAATCCAGATCAACTGCTTCATTGAATGCTCCCTGCTTGGTTGTCATGAATGGGTTTATTTTACATCTGAACCATTCGCTCGGGATGGCAATCCGGCGGGATGCGCTGCTTCCGGTCTGCTGCCGATGACGGTTTCACCTGCTGCCGGCAGCATGATATTTCCCAGCATGCGCCAGGTTCTGGCATCGTCTTCCAGCAATACCACCCAGTGACCCGTCGCGGGCAATCTGAACTTGCCGCTGTAGCGACCTTCCGCGAGCGACAGAATTTGGCTTTGGTCGAGGCCGGCACGCGTCGGATGTGAAACTGTAACTCTGATCTGCGGCGGCGGCACGAAGCTTGTTTGTTTGGAGCTGAGCCTGACGTTGATGCTGTCAAGCTTCAGGCTCACCCCGGCTTCCAGTTCAAGCTGTTGGGCGCGGCCGGTGAGAGCCAGCGTCTGGTTGATCGCCAGTCCTTTCTTGTAATAATCCTCGGTCACCAGTCCGTCGCTGGATTTGATCGCCAGCCATAACGTGACCATGCTCGCCACAATCACAATCGCCGGCCCCGAGATAAGCAGCCAGGGCCAGCGATGGTGATACCAGGGGAGTACTGGCTGATCCGACAAGTTGTTCCGAGGTGCTTCCATAGATTTGCTAATGTCCCGCGTTCTGCGGCATGATGAAACTGGCTTTTTCATGCACCGCAATCCTCTCGTCGTTGACTGCTTTCACGTCGAAATAGATGCGGTTCGATCCCGGCGCGCCGGATTCCGGGGGCGCATAAACCTCCAGGGACACCGTCTCGGTTTTCATGGCAGGAACCTCGATCCGGAAAGACGGTTGGTGCAGGATCGAGATCCGATCCATGCCGCTGATGCTGATTACATACGTGCGGTCGACTTCGCTGACATTCATGATCTTCAAACCGAACGAGTTTTCGACCATGCCACTTTCATCTTCGCGCGATAAGCTGTTGCGATCGCGGATGACATCGACCTTGAGCGGCGTCCTCGTGGCGATGCCATACCCGGCGGCGCCGACAATTGCAACCAGCAACAGGCCATAGATCATGATCCGCGGGCGGATCAGGTGGGCCAGAATCTCTTTACGCTGCCACTTTTTCTGCATGGCATGCTCGGTTGAATAGCGGATCAGGCCACGCGGATAGCCCATCTTGTCCATGACCGTGTCGCAACCGTCGATACAGGCGGAGCAACCGATGCACTCGTATTGCAGCCCCTGCCGGATATCGATGCCGGTCGGGCAGACCTGGACGCAAATGCCGCAGTCGATGCAGTCGCCCTTGCCGGCGGACTTGTAATCGAGTTTCTTGGGACGGGCGCCACGCGGCTCACCGCGTCCTTCGTCGTAGGTCACGATCAAGGTATCGGGATCGAACATGACGCTCTGGAAGCGCGCATAGGGGCACATATATTTGCAAACTTGTTCGCGCATGTAGCCGGCGTTGCCATAGGTGGCGAAGCCGTAGAACAACAGCCAGAATATTTCCCATGGGCCAAGCGCGAGTTTCATGACTTCGCCCGCCAATGTCTTGATCGGCGTGAAGTAACCCACGAAAGTAAAGCCGGTCCATAGCGCGAACAGCAGCCAGGCCAGGTGCTTGGCAAACTTGCGCGAGAACTTGTGCAGATTCATGGCCTGTTGGTCGAGTTTGATGCGGGCGTTCCGGTCACCCTCGATCATCTTCTCGATCCACATGAATATTTCGCTATACACGGTCTGTGGGCAGGCGTAACCGCAAAACAGCCGACCGCCAACGGCGGTGAATAAAAACAGCGCATACGCCGAAACGATCAGAAGCACCGCCAGATAGAAGATGTCCTGCGGCCAGAAAATCAAGCCGAATATGTAGAACTTGCGCTCCACCAGGTCGAACAGCACTGCCTGACGCCCATTCCAGGGCAACCAGCAAAGGCCGTAATACAGCAACTGGGTGAACCACACGAGCGCCCAGCGCCAGGTCGCAAAAACCCCGGTCACTGACCGTATGTAAATCTTCTTGTGAGCTTCGTAAAGCGACTGTTCGATTACAGCCTCAGTTCCTGCTTGGCTACCGGGCTGAGACTTGGCCTTGTTCATATCAAGTCTATTAGAAAATTCTAATAATTATAAATCAAAAAAACCCCGGGGTTACCCCCGGGGAGATTCCGGTTTATTTCGCGTCGGTCTTCGGTGCAGCAGCTGCATCCGTTCCCGCCGGGGCCGGAGCCGCCGGCGCTGCAACAGCGCCTCCGCCTAAACCATAGACATAAGCTGCCAGAATATTTGCCTTGGCTTCGCCAAGAAAATCCTTGTGAGGCTGCATCTGCAAGGTACGTCCCTTGGTGATGATTTCTATGATGGCCTCTTCACGGCTGCTGAAGAGCCAGATCTTGTCAGTCAGATTGGGAGCGCCGACGGCCTGGTTGCCCTTGCCATCCAAGCCATGGCAAGCGCTGCAAACCTGCTTGAATTTCTCGGCGCCCTTGGTGGCCAGAATGCTGTCATGCGCCAATCCGGACAGGGACCGGACGTAGTTGGCGACTTCCTTGGCACCAGCCGCACCGCCAATCGCTTCGGGATTGCCGCCATAGGCCGGCATGACGCCCATCCGTCCTTCCATGATCGAGGTCATGATCTGCTCGGGTGCGCCGCCATACAACCAGTCGTTATCCGTCAGGTTGGGGTAGCCTTTGCCGCCCTTCGCATCCGAGCCATGACATTGCGCGCAGTAGGTAAGGAACAGGCTCTTGCCCATTTCCTTTGCTTTCGGATCAACGGCCACTGCGCGGATATCCTGCTTCTTGAAGGACTCGAAGATCGGATCGTACTTGGCCTTGGCGTCGGCTATTTCCTTGTCATACTGCCCCTGCGACGACCAGGTAAACTGCCCGGCAAAGCTGCCAAGACCCGGATAAACGGCCAGGTAACCCAGCGAAAAAACCACCGTGATGTAGAACATCCAACGCCACCAGTTCGGCAGGGGGTTGCTGTACTCCTCGAGATTTTCATCCCAGACATGGTGTGTCGTCTCGCCCGGCGTGTATTTGGCCTTGTCCTGCATCCACAAAAATACGCCGCAGCCTATCACGCTAACCAACACGAGCACCGAAATATAGGTGCTCCAGAATCCACTGACAAAATCACTCATGATGCTTTCCTTTCGTTTAACCGATAGGTTGCGGTCTGCTTGGCCGCCTCCACCGGTTCGTCATCCGTAAAAGGCAGCAGCGCTGCCTCCTCGAACGCCTGCTTGCGTTTGCCGCTGTATGCCCACCAGACGATGGCGATGAACAATGCAAACGTCACCACCGTGAACAGCGAGCGCAGGTCGTTGATGTCCATGATCAGTTGGCTTGCTTGAGGACGGTGCCCAAGCCCTGCAGATAGGCAACCAGCACATCCAGTTCGGTCTTGCCTTTGAGCTGCTCCTTGGCTCCGGCAATTTCGGCATCCGAGTACGCAGGCTTTCCGCCAACCTTGGTTACTGCATTGAGCGCGCGCATCTTGTTCTCGATGTCATCGCTCTTGACCGGACGATCCAGCCAGGGATAGGCCGGCATGTTCGACTCCGGCACCACGTCGCGCGGCTGATTCAGGTGGGTGCGGTGCCATTCGTCGGAAAACCGCCCGCCAACCCGGGCCAGGTCCGGACCGGTGCGCTTGGAACCCCACTGGAAGGGATGGTCATAGACGAATTCGCCGGCGACCGAGTAGTGGCCATAACGTTCGGTCTCGGCACGGAACGGCCGGATCATCTGCGAATGGCAGTTGTAGCAGCCTTCGCGGATATAGATATCGCGCCCAACCAGACGCACCGGATCGTAGGGCTTGAGGTTGGCCACCGGTTCAGTGGTGGATTTCTGGAAGAACAGCGGAACGATCTCGACCAAGCCGCCGACACTGATCAGCAAAATGATCAGGACGACCATGATGCCGATGTTCGATTCAATTTTGTCGTGAGTTAACATGTTGCCTTTCTCCCTATCAGGCGTGCGCCGCAGCGGGCTCAAGCACGGGTGCATCGACCGCCTTGCCGCTGGCGATGGTCTTGAACATGTTGTAGGCCATCAGCAGCATTCCGACGAGGAACAATGTGCCGCCCAGCAGCCGGATCGTATAGAACGGGTAGGTCGCCTTGACCGACTCGACGAAGGAATAGGTCAGCGTGCCATCCGCATTGGTGGCGCGCCACATCAATCCCTGCATGACGCCGGCAATCCACATCGGGGCGATATACAGAACCACGCCGATGGTCGAGACCCAGAAATGCGTGTTGATCAATCTGACGCTGTACATCTCCATCTTGCCGAACAGGCGCGGCAACATGTAGTAGGTACAGCCGATGGCCACCATCGCCACCCAGCCGAGCGCGCCCGAGTGCACGTGGCCGACAGTCCAGTCTGTGTAGTGCGACAAGGCATTTACGGTCTTGATCGACATCATCGGTCCCTCGAAGGTGGACATGCCGTAGAAGGACAATGAAGTGATCAGGAATTTCAGGATCGGGTCATCGCGCAACTTGTGCCAGGCACCCGACAACGTCATGATGCCGTTGATCATGCCGCCCCAGGAAGGCGCCAGAAGGATCAGAGAAAACACCATGCCGAGTGACTGGGTCCAGTCCGGCAACGCCGTGTAATGCAAATGGTGCGGGCCAGCCCACATATAGGTGAACACCAGAGCCCAGAAGTGCACCACCGACAGCCGGTAGGAATAGACCGGGCGGCCAGCCTGTTTGGGCACGAAATAGTACATCATGCCGAGGAAGCCGGCGGTAAGGAAGAACCCCACTGCGTTATGGCCATACCACCACTGCACCATGGCATCCTGCGCGCCGGCGTAGGCCGAATAGGATTTCATCGGGAAGAAACTGACAGGAATTTCGGCGCTGTTGACCAGATGCAAGACCGCGACTGTCAGGATGAATCCGCCGAAGAACCAGTTCGCCACATAGATGTGCGGCGTCTTGCGTTTGATGATGGTGCCAAAGAACACCAACGCATAGGACACCCAGACGGCGGTGATCAAAATGTCGATCGGCCACTCGAGTTCGGCGTATTCCTTGCCCGTGGTGAAACCAAGCGGGAGGGTCACGGCGGCCAGCACAATGATCAATTGCCAACCCCAGAAGGTAAAACCAGCCAAAGCCGGTGCAAACAACGGCGTGTGGCAAGTCCTCTGCACCGAGTAGTACGACGTGGCGAACAAGGCACAGCCGCCAAAAGCGAAAATTACCGCATTGGTGTGCAATGGACGCAGCCTCCCGTACGACAGCCACTCGACGACGTTCAATTCGGGCCAAATCAACTGGGCAGCGATGATCACGCCGACCAGCATGCCGACTATGCCCCAAATCACAGTCATCACAGCGAATTGGCGCACGACTTTGTAGTTGTAAGTCGCTTGCGATTGCATGATGGTTTTACCTCTCAATAAAAAACAAACCGATTGCCCACTAGCCCGGATCAAACATGAGCTACGCTACTTCGACTGGAATACAAAGCGAAAACGAAAAACAAATACCCCTATCTCCACACAGGATATCAGGGGCAGAGAAACAAAATACTGACTAATGTCAACTGGAGGCGTTTCCGTGACAGGCTGATTGATTCAATCCACGCTGCCACGGAACACCTCCAGGGAGGAAAAACTCCGGGGATTATTTGCCCGAGGCTTTCTGTTCTTCCTGAGACTCAAGCCAAAGCGCGTTGACTACGGCAAGCAGAACAGCAAACCCCAAACCTAGAATCCAGCTGAAATACCACATGATGGTGTCCTTTCCTTGATTAGTAGAGTGCCTTGTCATTGGCGGTGACGTAGTCACGGGTGACCTTGCCGCGCATGACGCTGTATGCCCAACTGGTGTAGGCGAGGACTATTGGTACGAAGATCACGGCAACCCAGAGCATCACATTGAGGGTAAATTGACTGGAGCAGGCATCCCAGAGCGTGAGACTGGCCTTGGGCATGGACGACGACGGGAGCACAAAGGGAAACAGAGCGACACCGGCGGTCAGAATCACGCTCAGACAAGCCAGGGACGAGCCGATGAAAGACAACAGTGTCTGTTTTTTCCCTATCAGGGCAAGAACCAGTCCTGCTCCAAGATATGCGATCACCGGAATGATCCACAAGACGGGATGTGCATTGAAGTTGTTGAACCAGGCACCTGGTTGGCGAACCACTTCCTTCATCAGCGGGTTCAGAATTCCCCCCACGTCAGGAATGGACTGGATCACATAACCTTCGATTTGAAACACCCAGAATCCGGCTGCGGAAAGCGCAACGATCATGACCAGGGCAAACAAGCGTGCAGCCTGAATTGCCCGTTGCTGCAGATCTCCATCAACCCGATGGGCAATGAACGTTGCCCCCTGCAGGGTCAACAGGGACAGGCTGATAACCCCGCACAAAAGTGCGAAGGGGTTGAGCAGCGCCCAGAAGGAGCCGGTATAGAAGGAACGCATGGTGTCATCCAGGGTAAACGGTACTCCCTGAAAGAGGTTGCCGAAGGCCACTCCAAAAACCAAGGCAGGCACCGCACTCCCGGCAAAGATGCCCCAGTTCCACGCCGTGCGCCAAGCCGGGTTAGGCAGTTTGGAGCGATACTCAAAACCGACTGGACGGAAGAACAATGCAAACAGTACCAGCAGCAAAGCCCAATACAAACCTGAGAAAGCCGTGGCATAGACAAATGGCCAGGCGGCGAACACTGCGCCACCGGCTGTGATGAACCATACCTGATTGCCGTCCCAGTGAGGCGCAACCGTATTGATCATGACGCGCTGATCGGTGTCATCCTTGCCGAGGAAAGGAAGCAGGACCCCGACGCCCATATCGTGGCCGTCCATGATGGCAAACCCGATCAGAAGAACCCCCACCAGTAACCACCAGATGAGTTTCAGGGTGAAGTAATCGAACATGGTCAGTTCTCCTTAAGCGTTAGGCTGCACAGTAGCTGGACCGAGACGGGCGTACTTGAACATCAAGTACATCTCGGCCACCAGCAACAGGGTATAGAAGCCGATGAAGCCGGCAATGGAACCCCACAGGCTTGCGACAGAAAGGCTGGAGGCGGAGAGATGCGTCGGCAGGACGCCGAAAACCGTCCAGGGTTGGCGGCCGTATTCGGCAACGAACCAGCCCAATTCGCAGGCAATCCACGGCACGGGGATGAAGTACAGCGCCCATTTCAGCAGCCAGGGCTTTTGCTGGAAACTTCCCTTCACGCTGTACCAGAAGGCTATGACCATCAGGGCCAGCATGGCGAATGCCAGAGCCACCATCACACGGAAGGTCCAGAACAATCCCGCCACGCGAGGTACCGAGTCCTTCGCAGCCATTTCAATTTGAGCCGGAGTTGCCTGGCTCAGGTCTTCACTGTACTTCATCACCAGCAAGCCATAACCGAGATTCTTGCCATGCTGGTCGAAAATGGCCTTGGCTTCAGCATCTGCCGGATTCTTGCGCATGGCCTTGAGGGCGATGGCCGCCTTCAGTCCTGATTCAATGCGTTCCTTGTTGCGTGCGCGAATTTCCTTGATGCCGGGAAGCTGCTGCGAAGTTGAACGCGTTGCGAGCAATCCCAGCGCGTAAGGAATGCGGATTGCACCACTGTTCGCCTGCTTCTCTTCGTCGGGGAAGGCGATGAGATTGAAGCTGGCCGGTGCGGCTTCGGTCTCCCACATGGCTTCCATGGCGGCAAGTTTTGATTTCTGAGATTCCGAGGTCGAATAGGCGGATTCATCTCCCAGCACAATGACGGATGCCGCACCAGCCAATCCGAAGGCAGCAGCGATGCGGAAGGAGCGACGGGCGAATTCGATGTGCCGGCCTTTCAGCAAATACCATGATGAAATGCCCAGCACGAATATCGATCCAGTGACATAGCCAGCTGCAACGGTATGCACGAACTTGGACTGGGCTACCGGATTGAGAACCAGCGCGCCAAAGTCAATCAGTTCCATGCGCATGGTCACCGGATTGAAGGCCGACCCGACCGGATCCTGCATCCATGCATTGGCAATCAGTATCAGCACGGCGGAAAGATTGGTTCCCAACGCCATTAATATGGTTACGCACAGGTGCCCGGCTTTCGACAGTCGATTCCAACCGAAGAAAAACAGACCGACCATGGTCGATTCGAGGAAGAAAGCCATCAATCCCTCAATCGCCAAAGGAGCGCCAAAGATATCGCCGACATAGTGGGAGTAGTAAGACCAGTTGGTACCGAACTGGAACTCCATGGTGAGCCCGGTGGTAACGCCCAAAGCGAAATTGATACCGTAAAGCTTTCCCCAGAATTTGGTCATGTCACGGTAGATTTCCTTGCCGCTTGTCACGTAGGCCGCCTCCATGACCACCAGAATCCAGGACAAGCCCAACGTGAGCGGAACAAAAAGGAAATGATAGAACGCCGTTGCCGCAAACTGCAGCCGCGACAGATCGACAACACTTTCATTGATCATGATTACTCCCGATGATGAGTGGATGCTGGTATTTCGGTAGTTGCGGCAGGCTGAGCACTGCCCGTCAGGCGCTCAGCCACCTTGATCGAAATTTCAGCTTTGCTGGGTGGATCACTGAAGAAAACAATTTTGATCAGGATGACCAGGGCAATCTTTAAGGCAAGAGCGAGAGCAACCTCCCAGCGTAATCGCAGGGAGGTTGCGGTTTTGCCGGTTGACTGGCTTTTCATTGATCTGCAAAAAAGCTGCCGCCACCCCGAACGGGGGCAGCGGCTACCGCTTAAAACCTCATGCCAACGCCAATGCCAACCAACACCGGGTCAGTTGTGACAGTACTGACCTTCGTGCCGCCCACTTTCAAGTCGGTATCCATATAGACTTTCTTGATATCGACATTGATGAATACGTTCTGGGCGATCTTGTAGTCAAAACCGATTTGCAATGAACCGCCGACGCTGGATTTGCTGAGTGTGGAATTGGCATTGGTCGCAGCGTTCACGACGGGCAGACTCACGCTGGAAAAGCGCGTGTAATTAATGCCGGCGCCGACGTAGGGACGAAAATCGGCGTCAGGCGTAAAGTGGTATTGAATCGACAATGTTGGCGGCAAGGCATCAACCTTGCCAACCTTGCCCAGTCCCTTGACCTTGACATCCAATTCCTGGGGGTAGGTCAATACCAGTTCAGCCGCGATATTTTTGGTAAAGAAATAAGTGAAATCCACCTCGGGTATCAACTTTTCGTGCACATAGACTGCATCAGCAGGCAGTGCCAAAGCAGCAATGGCATTGGAATCCTTGACAGGCTCGATTTCAACCGCCCGAACCCGTACCATCCAATTGCCTTCCGTCTGCTGGGCCAGCGCAGCACCGGAACCCAGAGCAGCCAAAACAGAAACAAGCATTACGCTTTTCTTCATCTTGCATCCTTTCATGGGAATGATTGAAATACTGTCAATATCAACACTTAGTACAAAACAAAGAGGAAAAATCGGGTCTGGATCCGCGCAGGACATGACTCGGCAAACCGCTGAAACACATGCGGGACTGACCATTAATTCCTGGTAATTTGCTTCTGACCGACTCTCGCCGAAATCGCGGAGCACTGTATTTCACTGTAATCCAACGGGTCAGCTTCACTTCGATGAGTTCGCTAATGCGATATCAAGATATTAATATCCTGATATCGCATTACAACATGTATCGAACAAAAACCTGACGGAGGTCAACTTTGAAGGGTCAAAAGCCGCCTGACAGGAATTACCTTACAAGAATGCCTCGGTTTTGCCTGGAGTACGATTACGCCCCGGGTCGCGCCACGGCAGCGGATTTAACGGCGCTATTCAACAGGATCAAGGTGGGCTACGGCACTCAGTCGTTTGATATCGATCAGCCGAACATAACGACGGTCAGTCATGATGAGACCGTTCTCTTGAAA
Source organism: Betaproteobacteria bacterium (assembly GCA_016234745.1). Lineage (GTDB taxonomy): Bacteria > Pseudomonadota > Gammaproteobacteria > Burkholderiales > Rhodocyclaceae > JACRAR01. The sequence continues at coordinate 150,150 of JACRAR010000043.1, forward strand.
GCGCCTGAGAATTCTTATTACGGTCTCCTCAGCCAAGCCAAGGTAGTTGCCGATATCCAGCCGCGACATGCTCAAGCGGAATTGGCTTCCCGAATAATTACGGCTGGCAAATCGCCGGGAAAGGCCGAGAAGAAATTCCGCAAGCCTTTCCTCCGCGCCCCGCTTCCCCAACAACAGCATCAGCTCTTCGTCCTGCCGTATCTGGCCACTCATGATTTTCAGCATTTGATATTGAATTGAGGGAATTCTCTTTGCCACCTCATCGAGGCGGCTAATCTCGACCTTGCAAACAGATATAGTTTCTAATGCACTTGCCTCGTTGGAGAACTGGCGCGAAGCAAGCGCGCTCAGTCCAAGTAACTCCCCCGCAATATGAAACCCGGTAATCTGCACCCGACCATCCAAGGTACAAACGTGTGTCTTGACTGACCCGCTCCTGAGCGCATACAGGAAATCAAGGCGATCCCCCGGCCGAAAGAGAACTTGGCCGCGCTTGTACACTTCTTTCCGCCTGATCACGCTATCCAGCAGGGTCATATCCGCACGATCAAGACCCAGCGGCAGGCAGAGCTGATAAATCCCGCAGTTATTGCAACTGACTGGCTCGCATGCCTGCAGTGGCAGTGAATGCTGCAAGGGAACCTCAGCCCTGGTCATGATCGCCTAACTCCACGCGTCTTGCGTGTGGGTTTGGGATCAAGCCTGCACACTGCCGGACTGGGCGATCGCGAGACTGCAGCAAGAGGCAACTCGGTCAGACGGTACTTGCCGCTATTCACCGCACTCGCGAGCTTTGCCAAGGTTTGATTGCGCATGAGTTCGACGATTCTGGTCTTGATCGGTCTCCATTTTTCATGCATCGGACAAGCAGACTCATCTTCACAAATTTTCAGTCCGATCACGCAACTCTCGGTGATGTCCGGGCCTTCGACCAGAGCAAGAATCTGCATCAAGTTGACCTTTTCGCAGCCTTCGCGCAAGCAGAAGCCGCCCTGTCTGCCGCGAAATGAATAGAGCAGGTTTCCTCGGCAAAGGCTTTGCATAATCTTGGCCAAATAAGCCGGAGGGACACCGAGATACTCCGCCACCGTTCGATTGAGAATGGGCACGCCACGCGGCTGGGTTGCGATATAGATGAGCGCCTGAATCGCGTATTGGCTGGTTCGGGAAAGAATCATTTGGGTTGATCTGGCAGCGCTGTCGATAAATTTTTTTCAACTTGCCGGGGTGTATCGTCATCCATCAGGATGCGGTATGCCGGTCCTTCCAGGTCCTCAAACTGGCCACTTTTCAACGACCACCAGAACACCACCGCAATCATGAACACCAGCACCACCGAGAGCGGGATCAGCAAGTAGAGAATTTCCATCAGGTACCTTTGCTTGTTAATGCTGCGGATGGTTTCGTTGGCTTGGCCGGATTCTGCAGGCGCAAGGCATTCAGCACCACCAGCAATGAACTGGCCGACATGCCGATGCCGGCCATCCAAGGTGTAACGATTCCCAGCATCGCCAACGGAATTGCTGCAAGATTATAAACGCAGGCCCAGACCAGGTTCTGCCGCACGATGCGCAAAGTCTGCCGCGCTAGTTGCACTCCCGCCGCAAGCTGCAGCAGATTCTCCGACAAGAGCACGATATCCGCCTGCTGCCGGGCTAGGTCCGTACCGCCGCCCATGGCGACGGATACTTGAGCTTGCGCCAGCACCGGGGCATCATTGACGCCGTCGCCGATCATCGCGACGACTTCGCCGCGGGTTTGCAACTCGGTGATATAGGCGTGCTTGTCTTCCGGCGATTGCCCACCCCGGGCATCTCTCACATTGAGTTCAGTAGCCACTTCAGCGACAGCAGCGGGGGTGTCGCCGCTCAGGATGGTGAGTCTTACATTCATGGTCCGCAGAGCTTCGAGCAATGCCGTCGCCTCGGGGCGCAAGCTGTCCCTGAAGCGCAGCAACCCCAGCCAGCCATGGCTGTCGGCCACCGCCACGACGCTGCCGCCCGCCGCGCTCCAACGTAACGCCTCATCCGGCAATGGCGCATTATGCAATCCACCAGCAAAACGTGGTGTTCCTATTCTGACCCGTTGGCTGTCGACGCAGGCTTCGATGCCCTCTCCGGTTATCGCGCGCAAATCTTCCGCCAGGGCAAGCTTTGCCGCGCCAGCCGCGTCGCGCAAGGCACGCGCGATGGGATGCCCGGAACCCTGCTCGAGCGTCGCGGCCAGTGTCAGTATGGCCTCAGGCTGCAGTCTGCCGAGCGTCAATGTGTCGACCAGCGTCGGTCTGCCCAGGGTCAATGTGCCGGTCTTGTCGAAGACAAAATGATCGGCGCGGGCCAGTCCCTCAATAGCATGGCCGCGCGTCACCATGACCCCCAATCGCGCCATTGCACCGGTGGCCACCGCCAGTGCGGCAGGCGTAGCCAGCGAAAGCGCGCAAGGACAACTCACCACCAGCACCGCGACGAAGATCCACAGCGCCCGTTGCGGCTCGATCAGGTACCAGGCCGCGGCACTGGCAACCGCCAGAAGCAGCAGCGCGATGATGAAGCGCGCCGCGATCGCATCGGCCATTTCCATCAGGTGCGGTTTCTCCGCCGCAGCACGTTCGACAAGCCGCTGTATCATCGCCAGACGCGTATCCGATCCGACTTTTTCGACACGCGCCACAAGTGGGCTGCCGACATTGATGCTGCCGCCGATTAGTGCATCGCCGCACTGCTTGATGACGGCCGCGCTCTCACCCGTGATCACCGATTCATCGACTGAACTGACGCCCTGGACGATCACGCCATCGGCCGGAACCGCTTCGCCCGGCAGCACCAGCACGATATCGCCAACCCGCAGTTCAGCCACGGCAATCTTTTCGCTCGCAAGTTCGGGAAAACTGCGGAGACGCGCAGCGAAAGTCGGCAAGGCGCGCGCCAGCAATTCAATGCCGCGCGTGGCTTTCTGTCGCGCCATCATCTCGAAATAGCGGCCGCCGAGCAGCAGGAACAGGAACATCGTCACCGAGTCGAAATACACCGCGCCGCTGGCCGTCAACGTCGCCCAGCAACTCGCAACAAAAGCACTGCCCACCCCCAGCGCCACGGGGACGTCCATGCCTAGCCGGGCGAACCGGATGTCGCGCCAGGCATTGCGGAAAAATGGTGCGGCGGAATACAGGATCACCGGCAAAGTCAGAATCAGGCTGGCCCAGCGCATCAATTGCTCGATATCCGGCGTCATGTCGCCATCATTGGCCCAATACACCGGGAAGGCGTACATCATCACCTGCATCATGCCGAAGCCGGCGACGAACAACCGCCACAGCGCCACCCTGCGCTCCTTCTCCGCCATCTCCTCAGAACGCAGCGGATCATACGGGTGGGCGCGATAGCCGATCGCCGCGATCGCGGCAAGGATTCCTGAAAGCTTGATGTGCCGTTCGTCCCAGCGCACCCGTGCACGCCGAGTCGCATAGTTGATGCTGACCGCGCTCACCCCAGGCTGACGCGCCAGATGCTGCTCGTTGAGCCAGATGCAGGCTGCGCAAGTGATGCCTTCGAGGATCAGGGAAATTTCCCGCTCGTGCTCACCGACTGCCTGAACAAAATCCTTCTGTACCGCCGGGTGGTCGAACAGTCCTGCCTCCTGCAGCGCTTTCGGCATGGATTCGCGCGGGTTTTCCGGCAAGGCATCGCGTTGCCGGTAGTAGTCGATCAGGCCATTCGCGACAATGGCCTGCGCCACCGCCTGGCAGCCGCCGCAGCACATGCGCCGCGGTGCGCCATCGATATCGACAAGAAATTCGGTTTGCGCCGGGACGGGCAGGCCGCAGTGATAACAGGCCCCGCCCATCGCCTACTTGGGCTGCATGCGAATCGCGCCGTCGAGGCGGATCACCTCGCCGTTGAGCATTTCATTCTCGACGATTTGTTTCACCAAGGCGGCGTATTCGGCCGGTTTGCCCAGACGTGGCGGGAACGGCACCATCTTGCCCAGAGCTTCCTGCACTTCCGGCGGCATGCCCAGCAGCATAGGCGTCTCGAAAATTCCCGGCGCGATGGTCATGACGCGAATACCGAAACGCGCCAGTTCGCGAGCAATCGGCAGCGTCATGCCGACGATGCCACCCTTTGATGCCGAATAAGCGGCCTGCCCGATCTGACCGTCAAACGCCGCCACCGAGGCGGTGTTCACGATCACGCCGCGCTCGCCGGCGGCATTTGGCGCACCTTTGCTCATCGCCTCTGAAGCCAGACGAATCATGTTGAAAGTACCGATCAGGTTGATATTGATGACCTTGGCGAATGAGGCCAACCCATGTGGTGCCTCCTTGCCCAGCACCTTTTCGCCAATGGCGATGCCGGCACAATTGACCAGGCCGTGCAACCCGCCGAAGGACTCCAGTGCCAGTGCAACCGCAGACTTTGCGCTTGTCTCGCTCGCCACATCGGTCTCGGCAAACTGCGCCACCTTGCCAAATTCGTTGTTCAAGCCTTGCACCAGCGCCTCGCCTGCCGCTTTGTTCAAATCGGCGATGACGACTTTGCCGCCATTGGCCGCCAGCACGCGCACAGTGCCGGCTCCAAGTCCTGAAGCTCCGCCGGTGACGATGAATACGCTGTCCTTGATCTGCATGTCTGTATGACTCCTGATAGTAGCTGCACGATAGCAAAAAGGGCAGTCGCACCTTGCATGGACTGCCCTTCCGGTGCCCGCATTTGGTTCTAGGGTGTTAGCCGGTTGGTGATAAGCAGTTTACTACCGAACCACCAGGGATTGGAATCAAAGAGCTTTGCCGCGAGAATCTCGATTAAGGTTCAGGCTGGTTCCGCTGCCTCCGCGCAAGCCAGGCAGAATCCTACGGCATCAACACTGGCAGACGCTCCGCAGCACACGCAGCACAGAGCATTGCCCCGCGCGAGGAGTGTGCTCGTTGCCGAGTCCTGCAGCGTATCCTCTTCGGGGTACTGATAAAGCCTCAGATAAGCCATCATCGCGGAAAGATTGATGATGACCTGCTGTTGCAAATTGGGGACAGGAACGTGAATCCCATGGTCAGCCATCGCACGGCAATCACCCAAATCAACGTCGAGGTTCCAGCCAGCCGTCAGAACTTCAGCCGCTTCGGGCATGAGCTTGATAATCCGGGTCTGAGGCTTTGAGTACTTTCTTGCTGCTGCGGCAACGCCCATGATTGCTCCTCCGTCGGTTTTGTGCCTGAATACCCGCACTCCGGCGTGTTAACGACAAAAATTGTGCCGACTTGAACATCGCATTCAACTTTGTGAGAGCGAAATGGCCTTTTCAAAAAGAATTCCGGCGTAGCCCCAGCCCGGAATTGAAAGCGGCCCTCATCGATGAGAGCCGCTTGTTTATTGGTGCCGGCGAGAAGAGTTGAACTCCCGACCTTCGCATTACGAATGCGCAAGAAATAGCATTCCGGCATGTTGATTGATAGTCATGTAACCAGACAAAAGCCTTGCAAATACTGAGTTTTCATCGATTAACCCCCGGAAAATAATTCCTCACTATTCCCAGATGTTGCTATAATTCCCCTACATGGCCCCTACATGGAGGGAAGCGGGAATGAAAAAGCCGAATTTCACTGCCAAGCTGGTGGAGGGTTTCAAGTGTCAGCCGGGGAAGCAGCAAAGCATTTATTGGGACGGCAAGACGCCCGGCTTGGGACTGCGGGTAACTGTGGCCGGCGCGAAGTCCTACATCTTCGAGACGTCACTACACAACAAGACGCTGCGCCTGACGATAGGTGACGTGCGGACCTGGACAATCGGCAACGCTCAAGAAGAAGCAACGCGCCTCAAGGCAATGACTGATCAAGGCATAGACCCTCGCCAGCAAAAGGCCGACCGCGCCGCCGCAGATGCCGCCAAGAGGGTTGAAGCCAAGCGCCAGAACAAAACCCTTGGCGAAGTCTGGCCGGATTACCTGAAAGCCAAGAAAACCAAATGGAGCGCCCGCCACCACCTAGACCACCAGCGCGTCATGGCCCCCGGTGGCGAAGCCAAGCGAGGGAAAATGAAAGGGCAGGGAGAAACGGTGGCGGGAGTTCTATCTCCGTTGGCCGGTGTGCGACTGTGCGACCTGGACAGCGAGCGCGTAACCGACTGGCTCAATTCGCCCGACACCATACGCCGCCCGACACAAGCCCGCCGCGCCTTTACTCTGCTACGGGCATTCGTAGGCTGGTGCAACACCAGGGCAGAGCTTAAGGGCATCATTCCCGCTGGCGCATGTGCCTCTCAAGTGGTTAAGGACGCCTTGCCGAAACCCGCCGCCAAGGATGATTGCCTACAGCGTGAGCAATTGCCGCTTTGGTTCGAGCATGTCCGCAAACTGGACAACCCAGTGCATTCTGCCTATCTCCAATCATTGCTACTCACTGGCGCGCGCCGTGAGGAATTGGCCAGTATCCGCTGGGTCGATGTCGCCGAGCACGACGAGCTGTCGCGAACGACGCGCGAGTTCGATTTCGGGCACATACACTTGAACGTAGTTGTCAGTGAGCAGGCGAGCCACGTTGAGTTCGTTGGAACGCAAGAC
>JACRAR010000042.1 GCA_016234745.1 Betaproteobacteria bacterium
CCCTTCCCATCTCGAACAGGACCGTGAAACGCCTCCCGCGCCAATGATATTGCACACTCCGTGTGAGAAAGTAGGTCAGCGCCAGACTCCCCCTTATCACCACCAAAGCCCTCCCTCTGAGGGCTTTGACGTTTCTGGGGCAGGGATCCCCAGAAGCGTGGCAACAATCCAATCGGCAATCACAGTACGTATAATCGGGGTTGGCTATCCGACCCGGGATGCCGCATGAATCGTAATGCCTCAGGTTTTATCGAGAACATCACTATTCCAAGGAGCGATGCACATGAGCAAGAGTCAAGACACCAAGAAGGACGTGAAAAAGCAGCCGACCAAAACCGTCAAAGAGAAAAAAGCCGCAAAGAAGCTGAAGAAAGAAGAGAGCAAGCGCAAGACAGCGGGTTGATTTGATCAGCTGCTGACATGCGGCCAGCGTGTCCGGCTTGCTCCGGATCACGCTGCCGCATAACAAACCCAGTTCGAGGCGTCAGGCAATCAACTGTAGACGACGCTCACATTAGCTTCCGACAACCATTCCTGCAACGCGATTAGCAATGCGTCGTCAAGCCTGACGCGCCAGTTGTCGGGCAAACCCAGTTCGACTTCGGCCTCACCGTTACGATAGCGCAACCGGACAGGGCAAGCGCCGTTGCCGGGGACCCGATAGGGTGCAAGCAGCACACGCAATTTCTCGGCGTTGGACTGGCCGTTCATGGACAAACTCAATTCCTTGGCGAAGCGACTTCGCGCTTCGCCAAGCGTCAGCAGTTTGTCTGCGACCACACGGAAACCGCCGCTGAAGTCATCGCGCGTCACTTTCCCCTCCACCAGCAACAAATCGTCTTCGCGTATTTTCTGTCGTTCGGCTTCGAACAATTCGTTGAATACCGATACTTCCACCTGAGCCGTGGCATCGTCAAGCATGACGATGGCCATCTTGCCGCGTCGTGTCATTTGCGTGCGTGTCGACACCACGATGCCGGCGAGCAGCGCCGGATCGCGCTGCGCCCCGGAGGAAGTCCCCTTGGGGGACGCCTCGATTTGCGCCAGGGATCGCTTTACGAAGCTCCCCAGTTCGGCACGGTATGCATGGTAGGGATGGCCCGAGAGAAAAAATCCCAGCGCCTGTTTCTCGTTAAGCAGTTTCTCGCGTTCGCTCCAACGCGCTGCTTCAACATACTGCGTCGGATGGGCTCCTCCCGGCTCGCCGGGCGCATCAAACAAACCGCCCTGCAGAACATTGCGCTCGGCTTGCGCCGCCAACTCGAGCGCCACGCCGACCGTCGCGAGCAGTTTGGCACGATGGTCATCGAGCGCATCAAAAGCACCTGCACGGATCAACGCCTCGATCACGCGACGATTGACAGTACGTTTGTCGATGCGCCTGCAGAAGTCGAACAGATCGACAAAAGGCGCCGGCTTGTCATCCGCTTGACGTGCCCGAAGAATCGCGCCCAGCGCTGCTTCCCCCGTTCCCTTGATCGCGCCGAGGCCATAGCGAATCGTTCTCGCGTCAACCGGCTCGAAGCGTATTCCACCGGAATTGATGTCGGGAGGCAGGAAGGCAATGCCGTTGGCGATGCTGTCCTGATAGAAAAATTGCACCTTGTCGGTATCGGCCAGTTCCGACGACAGCGTCGCGGCCATGAAGGCCGCCGGGTAATAGTGCTTCAGCCAGGCGGTTTGATAGGCGACCAGGGAATAGGCAGCTGCATGCGATTTGTTGAAGCCATAGCCGGCGAACTTCTCCATGGTGTCGAAGATCTCATCCGCCTGTGCCTGGACGATACCGTTCTGCGCTGCGCCGGATACAAATACTGCGCGTTGCTGATCCATCTCCTCCTTTTTCTTCTTGCCCATCGCACGACGCAGCAGATCGGCGCCGCCCAGTGCATAGCGCGCAACGACCTGCGCCGTCTGCATCACCTGTTCCTGATACACCATGATCCCATAGGTATTGGCAAGCACAGGTTCCAGGCTCGGATGCGGATAGGTGACCCGCTCGCGGCCATGCTTGCGGTTGATGAAGTTCGGGATGAACTCCATCGGCCCGGGCCGGTAGAGCGCATTCAACGCGATCAAATCCTCCAACCGGTCAGGCCTTGCCTGCACCAGCGTCTCCTTCATGCCGCGCGATTCGAACTGAAACACTGCCGTGGTATTGGCTGTCTTGAATATCTGATCGTAGGTCCCGTGGTCGTCGAGGGGCAGATTGTCCAGGTCCACTTGCCTGCCTTCGATCTTGTGCACGGACCGGACGGCCTCCGCCAGGATGGTCAGCGTGCGCAAACCGAGAAAGTCGAACTTGACCAGGCCCATTTTCTCGACATCATCCTTGTCGAACTGGCTCACCGCCGCCTGGGCTTCGCCAGTCACGGCGCCCTGTGCCGAATACAGCGGGCAGAAATCGGTCAACTTGCCGGGGGCGATCAGCACGCCGCCGGCATGCATGCCGACATTGCGCGTCAGTCCTTCCAGCCGCTCGGCCAGATCCCACAGCTGGCGCAGTTCTTCCTCCTGTTCCACGCGCTGGGCGATGGCGGGCTCTTTTTCGCGCGCTTGCGCCAGCGTGATGCCCAGCTCGTTGGGGATCAGCTTGGCGAATTGGTCCACGAAATTGAACGGCAGGTCAAGCACGCGGCCGACATCGCGGATCACCGCCTTGGTTGCCATGGTGCCGAAAGTGGCAATCTGCGCCACGGCATGCGCGCCATATTTTTTCTTGACGTAATCGATGACCCGATCGCGTCCCTCCTGGCAGAAGTCCACGTCGAAGTCGGGCATCGACACGCGTTCCGGATTCAGGAAGCGCTCGAACAGCAGATCGTATTTCAGCGGATCGAGATCGGTGATGCGCAACGCGTAGGAAACCAGCGAGCCGGCGCCGGAACCCCGTCCCGGACCGACGGGAACACCATTGAGCTTGGCCCAGTTGATGAAGTCGGCGACGATCAGGAAGTAGCCGGGGAAGCCCATTTTCTGAATCGTGCCGATCTCGAAAACCAGCCGCTCCATGTAGGCCGGGCGGCGCGCGGCGCGTTCCGCCTCGTCCGGATAAAGCTGAGCCAGGCGCCCATCCAGCCCGTTCTCCGCCTGCTCCGCAAGAAAGTCGTCCAGGCTCATTCCGGCCGGCGTGGGGAACTGCGGCAACTTGCTCTTGCCGAGTTCGACAGAAAGATTGCAGCGCTGTGCAATCTCCACGGAATTGGCCAGCGCCTCGGGCAGATCGGCGAACAACTCGGCCATTTCGCTTTGCGACTTGAAATATTGCTCGTCGGTGAATTGCTTGGGCCGTCGTGGATCGGCCAGGACATAGCCTTCGGCGATGCAAACCCGTGCCTCATGTGCCCTGAAATCGTCGCGCGCCATGAATTGCACCGGATGTGTCGCCACCAGGGGCAATCCGATGCGGCTGGCCAAAGCGGCACTGGCGGACACCAGCATCTCGGCCTGGGGCTGGCCGTAGCGCTGCACTTCGATGTAGAAATTCCCGGGGAAAATTCCGGACCAGTCACGCGCCCGTTGCTCGGCCTGCGCCTCCTTGCCCGCCAGCAGCAGTTGTCCTACGTCGCCGCAATGCGCACCCGACAAGGCGATCAGGCCGCTGTTATCGCCATCGCTCAAGAGTTGCCGGTTGATCTCGGCACGTCCCTGCTGGCGCGCGCCGAGGTAAGTGGCTGTCAGCAATTCGCACAACCGCAAATAGCCGCCGCGATTCTTCACCAGCAGCAGCAGGCGGGAACCGCTTTCCCTGCTCAAGTCGCGCGCATTGGTCTCGGCATTATGGTCTGCCACCCAGACATCGCAGCCAATGATGGGTTTGATGCCCGCAGCGCGGGATGCGGTGTAGAACTTGACCATGCCGAACAGGTTGGCCAGGTCAGTGAGCGCCAACGCCGGCATGGCGTCCGCAGCCGCGCGCGCAACGGCGGCATCAAGGCGCACGATCCCGTCGGTGATCGAGTATTCGCTATGCAGCCGGAGATGGACGAATTGCGGAAGTTGCGGGGCGCTGGGCATGATCGGCGATTTTACTCCGCACGTCTCTTTCAGCCTTTGAACCTAAGCAATAAGTTCAGAAAGCGCAGGGCGCGCTTCGCATAGGGCGGCTGGAACAGCAGCTGCACTGCCGAGAATGGGCCCTGGTAAAAAATTGGACGCAATTTGGAAAATGTGTTGAAGCCTTCGCGCGAATGATAGTGCCCCATGCCGCTCGCACCCACGCCGCCGAAAGGCAGGTCGTGCTGACCGACATGCAGCAGTCCCTCGTTGACGGACACGCCGCCGGACATCACGTGCGAGATGTAGAAATCCTGGAGTTCACGTTTGTGCGTGAAAGGATAAAGCGCCAGGGGGCGTTCATGACGGTTGATATAGTCGACCACCTCTTCCTTGTTTCGATACGTCAGTATGGGCAGTAGCGGGCCAAATATCTCGCGCTGCATGAGCAGCATGTCCTCGGTCGGGTTAAGGATCAGATGGGGCGGGAATTTGCGCAGCTCAGCCTGAGGGTGCTGCTTATCGGCAAGATTCACCAATGTGGCGCCCTTCTGTCCCGCATCCGCCAGGGTATCCTGCAGCCGCCGATAGGCGCGTTCATCGATGATCGCAGTGTAGTCAGTTGCGTTGATGTCGGGATACCGCTCATCGAACAATCGCTGGCAGTGTGCGATGAATTCAGGTTCCCTGCCCTGGGGCAGGAAGACGTAATCGACGTTGGTGCAAATCTGTCCGGCATTGAACATCTTCACCCACAAGATACGCTCGGCGGCGGTCTTGAGCGGAAAGTCGGGGGCGACAATGGCGGGAGATTTTCCTCCGAGCTCGAGCGTGACTGGCGTGAGGTTACGCGCCGCATTGGCCATCACCGCACGCCCCGTCGCACCGGAACCGGTAAACAGCAGATGGTCGAACGGCAGCGCCGAGAAGGCCGGGCCGTAGCCACCGCCGTCCGGAAAAAACCTGAGCTTGTCCTCGGGAAAATATTGCGGCGTGAGTCTGACCAGGAGTTCAGCCAAATGACTCGAGTTCTCCGACATCTTGACCAGCGCCCGGTTGCCGGCCGCAAGAATGGCGGCGAGCGGGCAGAAGGAAAGATTAAGAGGGAAGTTCCACGGCACGATCACGCCGACAACGCCCAGTGGCTGCGGTAACACACGGTTACGCGCGCCGGGGTAGAGTAAAGCGTCGATTCTGCGCCGCTGCGGCTGCATCCAGCGCTTGAGATTTTTTATCGCGTCATGGATCGCCTCGAGCGCAACGAAATACTCCGCGAACAGGGTCTCGAATTCCGATCTGCAGCCATAATCGAGCTTGATGGCCTCCACCAGCGCATTGCGATTTTCCTTGAGCATGCGTGCCAGTGTCTCAAGATCTGCTCGACGCAATGCATAACTTGGCACCGGGTCGGCAAGATAAGCCGCGCGCTGATAGTCAAAGCATCGTCTGAACTCTGCCGCGGCCCGTGCGGTATCAGGCTCCGAATCTGGCAAGGTCAAAGTCATGATTGCCGGGGAAATCAACGACGCCAACAACGCGCGCGCGGCATCATAATTTCGCCGCAGACCGGTAATGCCGGTTCGCCTCGTCGTGATGTTCGAGCTGGTCGAGCAATTCCGCCAGTTCGAGATGGGCGGAACGCGACACCGCAAGCGAGAGCGATGCCTCAAGATAACTGCGTGCCTTACCCCACAATTGCTGCTGGCGGCACAAGCGTCCCAGTGCCAGCAACAGTTGCGCATCGCGCGGCTGCTGCTTGAGCCATTCCTCGGCCTGGGCGATCCGACCAAGCACGTCACCCGCGCGACATTCGGCATAAACCGCCGCGAGATTCGAGTCCCATTCCTCATCGAGAACCTCTTCGATGACACGTTGGGCATTCAAACTGTCACCGGTCTTGATCAACCAGCGCGCTGCCATCTCGGCAAGACGGGGAGAACGGCGGTCCGCCGCAGGTATTTCGCGCCAGAAGCTAAACAGCGCACCGGCATCGAGGTTCAGCGAACGCAAAATCTCCTGGTAGGCGCGCAAGCGCAGCGGTATTGCCTGCTCGGCGCTCAGCGCCCGATATTTTTCAAGTTGCCGCACCAGGCGCAGCACTTCGCGCCAGTCGCCGAGCGCCTGATGAGCGCGCAAGGCCAAGCGCAACGTGGCAATATGACGCTGTCCGCCGGACGCCAGCAGCTTCAGCGTCTCGATGGCGTCTTCATAGCGATGCGCGTCGAGATGCAGCAAGGCCTCGGTCATCAGGCGCGCGTTGCGGCTCGCGCTCGGATCGCCTTCGTGCTGCAGGGCGCGCTGCATCCATTCGGCCTCGCGTCGCCCATCGCGCAAATCATGAGCTGTGCGCGCAGCGACCAAGGCCGTCAGCGCCGGTGCGTAACCCGCCTCATAGGCGCTCGTGGCGCTGTTCAGGGCGCGACCGTAACGTCCTTCGAAGGCAAAGCGCAAGGCATCGCCCAATGCCTTTTCAGCTTGTTCGTGCCGTCGCCGAGCGCGGTACGCACGTACTGCCTTGGGCAGCGACAAGGCATGAGAAACCAGGCGCAGCAACAGATAGAAAAGCGCAATGCCGGCGATTTGCAGCAGGATCATCAAATTCAGGGACAGTTCGACCCGCCATGGCGGCAACACCAGCAGCACATAGCCTTCGTTGTATCTCGCTGCCAGCGCCAGGCCGACAGCCAGGGCCGCAAGCGCCAGCAGCCAGAGCAGTGTGCGCATCAGCGCCCTGCCCCCGCGGCGTCTTTGCCTGGCGCCAGCTTGTAATTGCGCACGCTGGCCAGCGTCTCCGTCAGACTCGATGCGTCCAGGCTCAAATCGACGCCGGACAAGTTCTTCAACAAGGCAATAGCATTGCTTGCGGATTTGTCCCGAGTGTCGAAATAGCGCTCGAGCAGTTCCCGCGACTGGCGCACATCATCGCGGAAAGTCCGGCCGTCGCGTTGCAGCAACGCCAATCGGGCATCGGTGAGACGCAGCTTGAGGTTTTCGCGCAAGAAAAAAGTCTGCGACGGGGCAAGCAGCACCGCTTCGGCTTGGTCGATGCGCTCGACCCGGATCAATTGCCTGAATTCTGCCCACAGGTCGCGTCCCAGGCTTTGCCAGAAACCTGTCACGCTACTTGCCGCGGCAGTTTTTGAAGCAGTGCCGTTCCTGGACTTGGTTGTCGGCTCCACCCGGGTGCGTTGCTCGAAGGCCAGCGGCAGGGTGTCCACCACGGCAATCACCCCCTCCAGTTTCAGCGCGATTCCAGGCACATCGGCCAGCGGCAAGGCTTTGAGCCGATCGATGTCGCGGTTGATGAGTTTGCGCAAGGGCAACAGACGATTCTGACCCGCCCGCGCCAGACGGGTATCGACACTCTGCAAGACGGTCAGCACGGCTTCCACATTGCCCGTCAGTTGCAGTTGCTGTGCCGCAAGCATCAGCGCCTGTTCGACTTCTGCCAGGACGCGTTCGTCGCGACTGCGCGACAGCTCCTGGTACATATTTTCCAGCGCCATTTGCTGGCTCTGCGCCTCGGCCTGTCTGGCCTCCAGCAGGGTGATTCGTGTCGTCAGGCTCTGCAGCAGTTCCTGGTTCTGCCGGGCCAACGTGCGACTGGCATCGCCTTCCGCCAGACGCTTGGCAAGTTCCTGTTGCAGGTCGCCGAGACTTTCGCGGGTATCGAACCATTGCCAGCCCAAAAACAGGAATACCAGGATCCCGATCAAAACCACAGGGCGCCGCAGGAAACTCATGGCGCGCAAACCCATCGGCTCAGGCGCCGCACTGAGCAAGGCGGACCTGTCCTGAGGCGGAACATCCGTATCCGGAGACGAAGAATTGGTGTTATTCATTTTTCGAGCGCAGAAAAATAGTCGATCATTCCGGCCAGCAATCCCTCATCACCGGCGGCAGTCGGAAGCAGGCACTGCAGTCCGAGGGCACGTCCGGCCTCGATGATGCGCTGATGAGTCGCGAACAACGGCGTATTGCGCAACGCCGCCTGACCGGCGCTGCCGATCATTTCGAAAAAATTGCGCAACCCTTCGCTGCTGGTCACGGTGATCGCGTCGAGCTGCCGGCTGGCCCATAGCTGCAGGAGTGGCGCGGCATCCAGGTCTGGTTTGCCGCGTCGGTAACAGGTCACGAACTCCACCGCGGCGCCGTGGGCGGTAAGCGTATCGCCCAGCAGTTCGCGCCCGCCGTCGCCGCGCAAAATGACGACGCGCTTGCCCGCCATCGCCTGCATCTGCGGCAATTCGAGGAGCGCTTCGGAATCGTGACGCTGCGTTGGGGCGATCACATTGCGGATGCCGAAGCGTGCCACTTCCCGCGCGCTCCCTGCTCCCATCACCGCAACCGGCAGATGTTCCGGCCAGGATCGCTGGGCACAGATCACCGACAACGCCTTGTGCGCTGCATTGGGGCTGACGAATACGGCCAGATCGACGGCATCCAGCCGCTGAGCCAGGTCACGCAAGGGTTGGGTATCTTCGACATCCTGAATTTCCAGCACCGGAAACAGCACCGCATGACCGCCCAGACGTTCGATCTCTGCGGCCAAATGGCCGGCCTGCGCTGCCGGACGGGTGACCACGAGATGCCTGCCAGACAAGCGCTTGGCTGCGTCCAACGCTTCAGCCCAGTTCGGCGAGAATCTCGACTGCGCCCTGGGCTCGCAATTGTTCAGCCAGTTCTAGTCCCAAGGCCTCGGGGTCGGCTGCCGCACCCTGGATTTCGGCGCGGGCAAAGCGCTGTCCATCGGGAGTGGCGACGAAGCCGCGCAGCCGCAGTTGCTTGTCTTCCTGCATCACCGCATAAGCGCCGAGCGGCACTTCACAACTGCCTGCCAGGGCACGCGAGACGGCACGCTCGGCACGAACGCAAGCCGCCGTCGCGAAATCATTCAAGGGCGCCATCCATGCAGCGACTTCCGGCCGGGAAGACAGCGCCTCGATGCCCAGCGCTCCCTGCCCTGCGGCAGGCAGCGACTGTTCGGCAGGAAGCACGGCGCGAACGCGCTCGCCGAGGCCAAGCCGGGTCAGCCCCGCCGCTGCCAGTATGATCGCATCATAGTCGCCGGCATCGAGCTTACGCAGGCGGGTATCGAGATTGCCGCGCAGGCTGGTGACCGCCAGGTAAGGAAAGTTGGCATGCAATTGCGCCTCGCGCCGCAAACTGGAAGTACCGACGATGGCACCCGGCGGCATCTCGTCGAGATTGGCGTATTTGTTCGAGACGAAGGCATCGAGCGGCACTTCGCGCGGGCCGATGGCGACCAGCGCAAATTCCGCTTCGAGCTGCATCGGCACATCTTTCATGGAATGCACTGCGATATCGGCACTGCCATCCAGTAACGCGGTTTCCAGTTCCTTGACGAACAAGCCCTTGCCGCCGACCTTGGCGAGCGGACGGTCCAGGATCTGATCGCCGCGTGTCGTCATGCCGCGCAGTTCGACCTGGCTGGCTGGGTATAATCGCTGCAGCAGTCCGCGCACGTGCTCAGCCTGCCACAAGGCAAGACGCGATTCGCGGGTGGCAATGACGATGCGTGCGGGAGGATTTTTGCTCACTGTTGATCCGGCCGAAAGGAAAAATTCATGATGTCTGGCAGGCGCTGAAAAGATGCACTTTCGCCGCCCCTCGATGGCTGTGGATTCTAGCATGCCCGCCCCTTGACGATCTTGGATGCAGCCCGACCGATGCGCGATGGACAAGCCATGAAGCCCAAACTGACGATGCCTTAGGGCCTGTTCTCAATTAAGCGACGTGTGCGAACGATGAAAATGGCTGACAGTGCAAGGCGCGAGCGACGCGGTTGGGTTGCTCCCAATGAGGAGCGAGCAACGCCGCAATGGCGGCCATTTTCACCGTTCCCTCCGGGTTGCTGCCCAATGCGGCGTCCGCTTTGTCGCTCGTCTCGTCAAGGGGGATGGCCATTGACTTCGACTCGCTTCGCGCGGCCATCCGCATTGGGCGGCAACGCATCGCGCCGATTAATTGAGAACAGGCCCTAACCATGGACAAGGATCTGCCGCTGCGTAACGACATCCGCCTGCTCGGACGGCTGCTCGGCGATACCTTGCGCGACCAGGATGGCGAGGCGGCCTTCGCCACCGTCGAGCGTATCCGCCAGCTGGCGATTCGCTTCCATCGCGACGACGACCGCGCCGCACGCAACGAGTTGCGGGACTTGCTGGACAGCCTGAGCCGTGACCAAACCAACCTGGTGGTGCGCGCCTTCAGTTATTTCTCGCATTTCGCCAACATCGCCGAGGACCAGCATCACATCCGCCGTTCACGCGCCCATGCCATCGCCGGATCGCCACCGCGCGCGGGAAGCCTGCCGCATGCTTTGGCCCGTGCCCAGGCATGCGATGTTGATGCGCAGGGCATGTGCAACTTTTTCTCCAGTGCACTGATCAGCCCGGTGCTCACGGCACACCCGACCGAAGTGCAGCGCAAAAGCATACTCGACGCCCAGTGGCAGATCGCCCGTCTGCTCGATGAACGAGACAAGACCAGCCTGACCCCGGAAGAGCGCGCGATGAACGACGAAACTTTGCGCCGCACCGTGCTGTCGCTGTGGCAGACGCGCATGCTGAGGCGCGCCAAACTTTCCGTCATGGATGAAGTCGCAAATGCACTGACCTACTACGACACCACCTTCCTGCGCGAACTGCCGCGGCTCTACAACGCGCTCGAAGACCTCCTCGCCGCCGCGGTTCCGCACTGGGATGCCGACGAATTACCCGCTTTCCTGCGCCCCGGCTCCTGGATCGGCGGCGACCGCGACGGCAACCCGTTCGTGACCGCGATCGTGCTGGGCGCGGCAGTGCGCGCGCAAAGCCGCAAGGCACTGGCCTTCTATCTCGAACAACTGCATGCGCTGGGTTCAGAGCTGTCTTCGACCACACTGCTGGTCGATATCTCCGACGAACTCAAAACATTCGCCGCAGCCTCGCCGGATCACAACCCGCACCGTGACGACGAACCCTATCGCCGCGCCATCGCGGGCTTGTACGCCCGACTCGCCGCCACGGCACAGCAACTGGACGACCTCGAAGCGCCGCGCCATGCGGTTGCCGCGGCACAGGCTTACGCCAGCCCGGCCGAACTGCTGGCCGATCTGGACATCATCCACCGCTCCCTGCTGGCGCACCGCTCCGCTTTACTGGCGCGCGGACGCCTGCGCAACCTGCGGCGCGCCGTTTCAATATTCGGTTTTCATCTGGCGTCGCTCGACCTGCGCCAGAATTCTTCGGTGCATGCCCGGACTGTGGCCGAGTTGCTGGCGGTTTCACGTCCCGGCACCGACTACGCCGGCCTCGACGAGGAGCAACGGATCGCCCTGCTGCTCGATGAACTGGCCACGCCGCGGCTGCTGACCTCTCCCTATGTCCGCTACTCGGACGAAACCAACGGCGAGCTCGCCATTTTCCACACCGCACGCAGCCTGCATGAGCGCTATGGCAAGGCATCCATCGAGAACGTCGTCGTCTCCCAGACCGACAGCGTCTCGGATCTGCTGGAGGTCGCACTGCTGCTCAAGGAAGCCGGCTTGTTGCGGCCTCTGGAAGGCCAGCTCGATGTCAACATCGTGCCGCTCTTCGAAACCATCGAGGACCTCGCCCATTGCGGCAGCATCATAAACCGCCTGCTGGGCCTGCCGCTCTACAACCGCCTGCTGGGTTCGCGCCACGCCATGCAGGAAGTCATGCTCGGCTATTCCGACAGCAACAAGGATGGCGGCTTTCTCAGCTCCGGCTGGTCCCTCTACCGCGCCGAAACCGCGCTGGTCGAAGTGGCACGCCGTTACGGCATCCGCCTGCGGCTGTTTCACGGGCGCGGCGGCTCGGTCGGCCGCGGTGGCGGCCCGAGCTTTGACGCCGTGCTGGCACAACCGCAAGGCGCTGTCCAGGGCGCCATCCGCATTACCGAACAAGGCGAAGTGATCGCTTCTAAATATGCCAATCCCGAACTCGGTCGGCGCAACCTCGAAATCTTCGTTGCCGCCACGCTTGAAGCAAGCCTGTTGCCGCATCAGCATGATGCCCCGAGCCCGGCTTTCCTCGCCGCCATGGAGGAGCTGTCCACACATTCTTATCAAGCCTACCGCCATCTGGTCTACGAGACCCCGGGCTTCGAGCGCTATTTCTGGGAATCCACGGTAATCAGTGAAATCGCAGCCCTGAACATCGGTAGCCGCCCGGCCTCGCGCAAGCAGACCCGCGCCATCGAGGACTTGCGCGCCATTCCCTGGGTTTTCTCCTGGGCGCAATGCCGCCTGATGCTGCCCGGCTGGTACGGCTTTGGCACGGCAGTGCAGGCTTACCGCGACAATCACGGCGAGACCGGCATGCGGCTGCTGAGCGAGATGAATCGCGAATGGGGATTTTTCCGCACCATGCTGTCCAACATGGACATGGTGCTGGCCAAGAGCGACATCGCCATAGCCGAGCGCTACGCTCAGTTGGTCAAGGACGAGGAATTGCGCAATGCCATTTTCCCGCGCCTCAAGGCTGAATGGCAGGCCGCCATCGATGCCTTGCTGACGATTACCGGCCAAACGCAGTTGCTGGAAGGCAACCCGCTGCTCAAACGCTCGATCCGCAACCGCTTCCCCTATCTCGATCCGCTCAACCACCTGCAGATCGAACTGCTGCAACGCCATCGCGCCGGCAGCAGCGACGAGCGCGACCGGCGCAGCATTTACCTGACCATCAACGGGATCGCTGCCGGCTTGAGAAACAGTGGCTAAGTCTCCCCTTCCTCCTTGAGCAGGGCCTTGATCTGCGGCCATTGGCGCCGGCTCACCGGCAGCTTCTCGCCCAGGCCGCGCAACAGTACGCACCAGTGGTTCTCGGCCTGACCCGAGTTATCGCGTTCGACGCCGATGATCGCACTGCGCGCCACCAGACAATTGCGATGAGTACGGATAAAGCGCTCCGTGAATTCTTCCTCAAGGTGGGTCAGCGATTCCTCGATCAGATATTCGCGTTCGGGCGTGCGGGCCGTGACGTACTTCAGCTCGGCGCGCAGAAACAATATTTCATCCAGCGGCACCAGCAATATCCGGCCGCGCTCGGTCGAATGCAAGTGAGTGCGGCCTTGCGGTGCCAAGCTGCGCATCGCTGCCATGCTCGGCAGACTGGCCGGCAGCTTATTTAGCGCGGCCAGCAGGCGTTGCGCACGCACCGGTTTGAGCAGATAGTCGATGGCGTTGAGGTCGAATGCCTGCACCGCATATTGATCATAGGCAGTGACGAAAATCACCGGCGGCGCGCACTCCCGCCCGGCCAGATGCTGCACCAGGCCGATGCCGTCGAGTCGCGGCATGCGGATATCCAGCAGGATCAGATCGACGCGCGGCTGCCCGGGCGCGGTGAGAAACTCGAGCGCCTCGATGCCGTCGGACGCTTCGCCGACGACGACACAGGGCAGTTCGGCGGCAATATCCGCCAGCAGATTCCTGAGCCGGGCGCGCGCCGGAGCCTCGTCATCGACCAGCAACAGATGCAAGGGTTTCACCGTCATGATTCCGAACTCCGCCGATAGGGCAAGACGATGCGCACCACATAGCGCCCCGGCACCGCTCCCGCTGAACTGATCACTTCGGTTTCCAGACGCGCCTCGAGATCGAAGAACAGCATGAGCCGCTCGCGGATGTTGTCCAGCGCCATCTGATTGCCGGCATGTTGCGGTGTCTGCGGATTGAAGGGGTTGCTCATCTCGATCCGCAACTCCTCGCCACGCCGGGCAAAACCTATGCTGATTTCACCGGGTTGTTCGGCCGGCTCGATGCCGTGATAGACCGCATTTTCCAGGAGCGGCTGGAGCATCAGCGGCGGCAGCAAGGCGTCCGGAGGACAGGATTCGATATCCCAGCTCACCTGTAAACGCTCACCCAGCCTCAAGCGTTCCAAGTCGAGGTATTGTCGCGCCAGCGCAATTTCTTCAGAGAGCCTGACCAGATCGCGATTGTCGCGCATCAGCACACGGAAGAGATCGGATAGTTCCTCAAGTGCGATCTCAGCACGCCGCGGGTCGGAGCGAATCACACCGAGCACCGCGTTCAAGGCATTGAACAGAAAATGCGGACGTATCCTGGCCGTCAGAGCAAGCAGACGCGCTTCGGCCAGCGCCGGAGAATGCAGCCGGGCGCGGATGTTGAAGTAGTACAGTACAGCGATGGCGCACAGCGCGGCCCAGAGCATGGCGCGCAACAGAGTACCGGAACCGGGTTGAATCGCGGCGGGAGCTGCGCCTAACGCATGAAATGCGGCCGTGACCGCCATCACGCTACCGACCACGAGCAAAATTCCCCGGCCATAGGACATGCGCTCAAGCCAGCGTTGCAGGAGATAGAACATGACCAGGCTGGCGATAAGCGGCGGCTCGACAGATGCCGCGATCTGCACGAGTTGATCCGGCAATTCGCTCCAGCGCTGATTGGCAGCGAAAGCGAGAAGGGCCGCAGACGCATTGGTAGTCAACAAAACACGCAGCCAGACACCGAGATTGCGGAAGTCGGGCAACCGGGAGGGGCTGGAGTTTTGCCGTATACTTGCCATTTCATGATTCTTGGATATTCTGCGCCAATTATGACAGATCAGCACAGTGGGGCCGGCGGCAAGGCATGGTCCGGAAGGTTTTCCGAGCCGGTTTCCGACCTGGTCAAGCGCTACACCGCCTCGGTGTTTTTCGATCGTCGCATGGCGCTGCAGGACATTCGCGGCTCCCTCGCGCATGCCCGCATGCTGGCACGGCAATCGATCATCGCCTTAGCCGACCTGGCTGCCATAGAACGCGGCATGGCACAGATTCAAGGCGAAATCGAGCACGACGAATTTCCCTGGAATCTCGACGACGAAGATGTCCATCTGAATATCGAGAAGCGCCTCACTGCACTCATCGGCGATGCCGGCAAACGGCTGCACACCGGCCGATCGCGCAACGATCAGGTCGCCACCGACATCCGCCTCTGGTTGCGCGACATGGTGGACAGCATCGACGCGCTACTGCGCGACTACCAGCTGGCCTTGCTCGAACTCGCGGAAAGACATGCGGCCACGCCTTTGCCCGGCTTCACCCATTTGCAGGTGGCGCAGCCGGTGACCTTCGGCCACCACTTGCTGGCCTACGTCGAGATGGCCAAGCGCGACCGCGCGCGTCTCGCGGATTGCCGCAGCCGCATCAACCGGCTGCCGCTCGGTGCGGCCGCGCTGGCCGGCACCAGCTTCCCCATCGACCGCGCATCCGTTGCCAGGGAGCTGGGGTTTGACGGGGTCTGCGAAAACTCCCTCGACGCCGTCTCGGACCGTGACTTCGCCATCGAATTCGCATCTGCAGCTTCCCTCATCATGCTGCATTTTTCGCGCTTTTCCGAAGAGCTGGTGCTCTGGCTCAATCCGCGCATCGGCTTCATCGATCTGGCCGACCGCTTCTGCACCGGATCCTCGATCATGCCGCAGAAGAAGAACCCGGATGTCCCGGAACTGGCGCGCGGCAAGACCGGCAGGGTGTATGGCCATCTGATGAGTTTGCTGACCCTGATGAAGGGGCAGCCGCTGGCCTACAACAAGGACAACCAGGAAGACAAGGAACCGCTGTTCGACACGGTGGACACCGTCATCGACACGCTGCGCATCTTTGTCGAACTCGTGCCCGGCATACAGGTGAAAGCAGACGCCATGGCCAGCGCGCTGCAGCAGGGCCACGCCACGGCCACCGACCTGGCCGATTACCTGGTCAAGAAGGGGCTGCCTTTCCGAGACGCCCACGAAGCCGTGGCACTTGCCGTGCGACGCGCCGAAACCAAGGGCTGCGCGCTGGCTGACTTGCCGCTCGATGAATTGCGCGGATTTTCCGCGCTGATCGACACCGATGTATTTGCCGTGCTCTCCATAGAAGGCTCGCTGGCCGCCCGCAATCACATTGGCGGCACCGCACCGGAACAGGTACGCGCTGCCATTCAACGAACTCGTCAAGCGCTGACCTGATCCCGCTGAAAAGCCAGGCAGCGCAGTACCAAGAAATGAGCTCAATGCCGTCGCGGACGATTGCCCACCCGATCATGGAGCGCATCGGCAAGTACCGCATCGACAGGAAACTCGGCGAGGGGGCGACATCAACCGTCTATCTCGGCTTTGACGCTTTTGCCCAACGGCAGGTGGCGATCAAGGTGATCCTGCCGGAAGTGCTCAATGACTTTGGCAAGGGACACGCCTACCATCGCATGCTGGTCAATGAAGCATCGCTGGCCGGCAAACTGCTGCATCCGCATATCGTGCAAATTTACGATGCGGTGGTCGATGACGAGCTCAGCTACATCGTCATGGAATATGTGCCGGGCGGCACCCTCGAACCGTATTGCGCACCCGACCGCCTGCTGCCGATCGAACAACTGGTCGAGATCATTTTCAAATGCTCGCGCGCCCTCGACTATGCCTACCGCATGGGCATCACCCATCGCGACATCAAGCCGGCCAACATCCTGCTGACAGAATCGGACCCGCACTCGTCGCTCAGCGACGAAATCAAAATTTCCGATTTTGGCGCCGCCATCACCGGTGGAAACGATCAGACCCAGGTCACTGGCGTCGGCTCGCCGGCCTACATGTCGCCGCAGCAGGTACGCGAAGAGACACTCGATCACCGCACCGACATCTACTCGCTGGGTGTCGTGATGTACCAGTTGCTCTGCGGACACCTGCCGTTCCAGGCCAGCAACAACTACAGCATGATGTACCAGATCACCATTGCCGAGCCGCAGCCGCCATCGGCCTATCGCGCCGATATCCCGGCCAGCCTCGATGCCATCGTGGCCCGCGCCATGGAAAAGAAACTTGAATTTCGCTATGCCACCTGGGAGGAGTTTTCCCACGACCTGGCGCTGACCTTTCGCAATGAGCAGCTTTCAGCGCAGCAGGACTTCAGCGACAGCGAGAAATTCAACAGCCTGCGCGCCTTGCCGTTCTTCCGGGAATTTTCCGATGTGGAGATCTGGGAAGTGGTGCGCTTCTCGAAATGGGAAGTGATCGCGCCGGGCACACTGATCATGAAAGACGGCGAACCCGGCGACTTTTTCTGTTTCCTGTGCCAGGGCAAGGTGCGTGTCGCCAAGCTCAACCACACCCTGGACCTGCTCTCGGCAGGAGAATGCTTTGGCGAGATGGCGCTGATCGGAAAAAACAACCGCGTGCGCGGCGCCGACGTGATCGCCCAGAGCGTCGCCCAGATCGTCACCATTCGCGGCGAATCGCTGCGACATGCGACTCAATCCTGCCGCATGCACTTCTATCAAGCTTTTCTCGAGGTACTGGCAACGCGCCTGAGCCTCGCCAATATTCGGCTGGCCTCGATTTGAAGGTCAGGCCGCGGCGGGAGTTCCCAACTGCTTCTGCAATTCACCGGATTGATACATCTCCTTCATGATGTCGCAGCCGCCAACGAATTCGCCGTTGATGTAGAGCTGCGGAATCGTCGGCCAGTTGGCGTAGTCCTTGATGCCGGCGCGAATCTCCGGCTCGGTCAGCACGTTCACCGAAGCAAACTGGTGCACGCCGCAAGCCTTGAGAATCTGCACCGCCGTCTGCGAAAAACCGCATTGCGGAAACTGCGGCGTGCCTTTCATGTACAACACGACCGGATGGCTGGTCACGGTGTCGTGGATACGCTGTTTCACATCCATGATGTATCTCCTGAAATAACCTATGATTCGAGTCGGGTATTATTCTAGTGGCTAGTGTTCTCCGGCGTCAAGCCCTACTCTGAACGCCCGTGGTCCTCAAATGGCTTGGAGACAAACTTTCCGGGAATTACCAATTGACTCAGGATACCGCCGATCCTGCGGAGGCGCGTGCGGAGGTTATTGGTCTGGACTTCGGCCTTATGTTGAGCTCCACATAAGGCCGAAATTCAGGCATTGGCTCGACCCAAGCCAAATGCTTCTTTCTTCGCATCGAGACAATCAACCTTCCTGCAGTTCATTTTGGGATTGAAATCACTGCACGCACAAGGCCACTTCAATCACAGAACAGCAACAGCTTTCTCTCAAAAGCCGCACCCTGGCCCATGACAGCAGTGCCGATCATCGCTGCGAACAAACGAGCTTTACCCTGTTGCCAATACCTTGCCCCCCCCAGAAACGCGGACGATCCCGGCCAGGTCGCGGTGCTGCTCGATCTCGGCGTAGCTCTCCGTCTGCAGCAGGTCAGCCACCATTTCAGCCTGATCGTAGCCATGCTCGAACAGCAGCCAGCCGCCCGGTTGCAGATGCTGCGCAGCACCGCCGACAATGCGGCGGATCGCATCCAGCCCGTCGGCGCCGCTGGCCAGCGCCTGGGGCGGCTCGAAGCGCAGGTCGCCCCGGCACAGATGAATGTCGCCCGCTGCGATATAGGGCGGGTTGGCGACGATCAGGTCGTAACGCGTGCCGTCCAGCGCCGCGAACCAATCGCTTTCGATGTAACCGATGTTTGCGCCGAGCCGTTGCGCATTGCGCTGCGCCAACTTCAGCGCCTCGACGGAATTGTCCAGCGCAGTGACTTTGGCTGCCGACAGCGCCAGCGCCAGGCTCACCGCCACGCAGCCGCTGCCTGTTCCCATATCAAGAATGCGCGGTGCAGCACGATGCCCGACCAGCTTGGCGATGCCGAGCTCGACGAGCAGCTCGGTTTCCGGGCGAGGAATCAAAACATCCGGAGTCACCAGGAATTCCCGGCCGAAAAATTCGCGTGCTCCCGTCAGGTAGGCGATCGGCTCGCCTGCTTCGCGGCGTCTGGCCAATTCCGCAAAGCGCGCTGCCGCCGCGGCGGGCAGCTCGTCGTCACGGTGGGCTTCGAGATAGGCAGCTGTGCAGCCAAGTGCATGCCGCAACAGCAGGCGCGCTTCGTTGCCGGGGATTCTGTCGCGCACGGCGGCGAGAGCCGCGCCTATCGTGCTGTTACCCTTACCCAAAAGGGACACTCGTCATGCGCTTTCGGACAATGCCGCAAGCAGCTCCGCCTGGTGCTCGGCCGTCAATGCGCCGACGAGTTCCTCGAGATCGCCGTCCATGATCGCGTCGAGCTTGTACAGGGTCAGATTGATGCGGTGATCGGTCATCCGGCCCTGGGGAAAGTTGTAGGTGCGGATGCGTTCGGAGCGGTCGCCGCTGCCGATCAGGCTCTTGCGCGTCGAGGCGATCTGAGCCTGCTGCTCGCGCGTCTGCTTGTCCTTGATGCGCGCCGCCAGCACGGCCAAGGCCTGCGCCTTGTTGCGATGCTGGGAGCGGTCATCCTGGCACTCGACGACAATGCCGGTGGGCAGGTGGGTGATGCGCACTGCGGAATCGGTCTTGTTGATGTGCTGCCCACCCGCACCGGAAGCGCGGAAGGTGTCGATGCGCAGCTCGGCCGGATTGATTTCGATCTCGGCCTGCTCGTCGGCTTCCGGCAACACAGCCACGGTGCAGGCCGAAGTGTGGATGCGCCCCTGCGCCTCGGTCACCGGCACGCGCTGCACGCGGTGCCCGCCCGACTCGAACTTGAGCTTGGAGTAGGCGCCATTGCCCAGCACGCGGGCAATGACCTCGCGGTAGCCGCCGAGTTCCGATTCGTTGGCCGAAATGATTTCGACCTGCCAGCGCTGGCGCTCGGCGTAGCGGCAATACATGCGCAGCAGATCGCCGGCGAACAGCGCCGACTCATCGCCGCCGGTGCCGGCGCGAATTTCCAGGAAGAGGTTGCGTTCGTCGTTCGGGTCGCGCGGCAGCAGGGCTTTCTGCAATTCATCCGCAACCCGCTCCATCGCTGCGCGGCAACGCGTGATCTCATCTTCGGCCAAAGTTTTCATATCCGGATCGGAGAGCATTCCCTGAGCATCGGCAAGTTCCGTTTCGGCCTTTCGATAGTCTGCATAGAGCGCCACCACGGAACCGATCTCGGCATGCTCGCGGGTCAGCTTGCGATAGTTGTCCATGTCGCGGGCCAGATCCGGTTCGCCCAGCAGATGCTCAAGCTCGGTCAGGCGGCCGGTGAGCTGTTCGAGTTTGTCGCGGATGCTTGGTTTCATGATGGCAGGTCAATGCACCGCGACGCGCCAGTCCATCAGCGCAATCCGGCTACGGAACGGCTATTCTCCCGGATGCAGATGGTAGATGCGGGCGATCAGTTGCGCCAGTTGGTCGCGCTCGTCGCCTTCGGCCTGATTGAGCGCATTGGTCGGCGCATGCAGCAGCTTGTTGGTGAGTCCCTTGGAAAGGGCTTCCAGAACCACCAAGGGATCGTCACCGCGCGCCAGCAGTTTGTGCGCATGCTCGAGTTCGTGACGCCGCGCGCGCTCGGCGTTGTCGCGCAATGCCCGGATGGTCGGCACGGCTTCGCGCGCATCGATCCAGTGCAGGAAACTGTCGACACGCGTGTCGATGATGCCTTCGGCCTCGACCACCGCCGCCTGGCGCGACTCCATGCCGCTTTCGACGATTTGACCGAGATCGTCGAGGGTATACAGAAAGACATCGTCAAGCTGATCCACCTCTGCTTCGATATCGCGCGGCAAGGCCAGATCGACCATCACCATCGGCCGGTGACGGCGCGCCTTTACGGCACGCTCGACCATGCCCAGTCCGAGGATGGGCAACGGATTGGCGGTACAGGAAACGACAATGTCGTAATCGGCAAGACGTCCGGCGACCTCGTCGAGGCGCATGGCATCACCCTGAAATTTCTGCGCCAGTGCTTCGGCGCGCTCCAGCGTGCGGTTGGCGATGGTGATGCGCTTCGGCTGCTGGCCGGCAAAGTGCGCCGCACACAATTCGATCATCTCGCCGGCGCCGATGAACAGCACTTTCTGGCTGGAAATGTTCTCGAAAATGCGCGCCGAGAGATGTACCGCGGCAGCGGCCATGGAGACGATGTTGGCACCGATGGCGGTGGTCGAGCGTACCTCCTTGGCCACTGCGAAAGTGCGTTGAAACAGCTTCCCCAGCAGGGTGCCGAGCGTGCCGGCCTCTTCGGCGACGCGCGCCGCCTGCTTCATTTGCCCGAGAATCTGCGGTTCACCGAGCACCATCGAATCGAGTCCGCTGGCGACGCGGAACATGTGCCGCACCGCATCGCGCTGGGGAAAGGTGTAGAGGTATGGGCTGATGCGGTCCGCCGGCAGGGTGTGGTATTCCGCCAGCCATTCGGCTGCCGCCCGCGGATGCTCGGCGGCGCAATACAGTTCGGTCCGATTGCAGGTTGAGAGAATCGCCGCCTCACGCACCGGCTTGGCGCGCACCAAATCGCCCAAAGCCTGCGGTAAGCGCTCCGGCTGGAACGCCACCTTCTCCCGCACAGACAGCGGCGCGGTGTGGTGGTTGATGCCAAGAGCAAAAAGCTGCGAGGAGGTCAATGCGTCTTCCCGTTGATATTCCAACGAAATTATAGCATTACCGGCATTTCGGCCGCCGTGGCAAAGTAGGTGCAGCAGTTAGAATCGGGGCTGCCACCACTACACAAACTCGCGCAGCCCGGCCATGACCCCAGTCCGTTCCACCTTGCATCTCTTTACTATCTGCATTGTGGTGAGGGGTTCGACCTGTTCGGCATGGCAGGAATCATCTGCGTCTACTGGCCGGAATTCGGTGATCGGCAACGTCATCATGCTGCGTCCGGCAAGAAAACTACCCGACGAATAATGCTATAATTTTTCCATCGAGGAGCGCTGCAAGGCACCTTGCCCTAGGCTCGATTCCGTTCAACTCTATTTGAAACGGCGCTCACCTGAACCCGTGCCGGCACGGGATGCCAGGTGGGCATCTCTCCCGGCCATACGCAAAGGAGCACGCTGTGGCTGAAATCAAAACTGACTTTATTGTCGCCGACCTGAAGCTGGCCGATTGGGGCCGCAAGGAAATCCGCATTGCCGAAACCGAGATGCCCGGCCTCATGGCGATCCGCGAGGAATACGCCAAGAGCCAGCCGCTCAAGGGTGCGCGCATCACCGGTTCACTGCATATGACCATCCAGACCGCGGTACTGATCGAGACGCTCACTGCGCTCGGCGCCGAGGTGCGCTGGGCCTCGTGCAACATTTTCTCGACCCAGGATCATGCCGCCGCCGCCATTGCCCAGGACGGCGTCGCTGTCTTCGCCGTCAAGGGTGAATCGCTCACCGACTACTGGGATTACACCCACCGCATTTTCGAGTGGCCTGCCATTGACGGAAATGAGGGCTACTCCAACATGATCCTCGACGACGGTGGCGACGCCACGCTGCTGCTGCACCTGGGCAGCCGCGCCGAGAAGGACATCAAGGTGCTCGACAAGCCCGACAGCGAAGAGGCGCGCATCCTGTTCGCCAGCATCCGCGCCAAGCTGGCCCAGGACAAGACCTGGTATTCGACCCGGCTGGCCAAAATCAAGGGCGTGACGGAAGAAACCACCACCGGCGTGCATCGCCTCTACCAGATGCATGAGCGCGGCGAACTGAAGATTCCCGCAATCAACGTCAACGACTCGGTCACCAAATCGAAATTCGACAACCTCTACGGCTGCCGCGAATCGCTGGTGGACGGCATCAAGCGCGCCACCGACGTGATGATTGCCGGCAAGATCGCCGTGATCTGCGGCTATGGCGACGTCGGCAAGGGCTGCTGCCAGGCGATGCGGGCGCTCTCGGCGCAGGTCTGGGTCACCGAGGTCGACCCGATCTGCGCGCTGCAAGCCGCCATGGAAGGCTACCGCGTGGTCACCATGGACTACGCCGCCGACAAGGCCGACATCTTCGTCACCGCCACTGGCAATTGCCACGTCATCACTCACGATCACATGATCCGCATGAAGGACCAGGCGATCGTCTGCAACATCGGCCACTTCGACAGCGAGATCGAGGTCGCCGCGATCGAAAAATACCAGTGGGAGGAAATCAAGCCGCAGGTCGACCATGTGATCTTCCCCGATGGCAAGAGGATCATCCTGCTCGCCAAGGGCCGGCTGGTGAATCTCGGCTGCGCCACCGGCCACCCGAGCTATGTCATGTCGTCGTCATTCGCCAACCAGACCATCGCACAGATCGAACTGTTCACGCGCAATGCCGATTATCCGGTCGGCGTGTATGTGCTGCCCAAGCATCTCGACGAAAAAGTGGCGCGGCTGCAGCTCAGGAAGCTCAACGCCCAGCTCAGCGAATTGACGGATGAGCAGGCCGCCTATATCGGCGTGCCGAAGCAGGGTCCGTTCAAGACGCAGAACTACCGCTACTGAGCCGGTGCAGCGGAAAACCATGCACAAGCCCGAATTTTCCGTCGAGTGTTTTCCGCCGCAAACGCCGGAGGGCATGGAAAAGCTGCGCTCGGTGCGCGCCCGGCTGGCGCTGCTGAAACCGGCTTTCTTTTCGGTTACCTATGGCGCCGGCGGTTCGACGCGCGAGCGCACCTATGACACGGTGATGGAGATCGTCGGCGCCGGCCTGGCTGCGGCGCCGCATGTCTCCTGCGTGGGTTCGACGCGCAACGGCATCCGGGAAATTCTTTCGGCTTATCAGGCCCGGGGCATCAAGCGCATCGTCGCCCTGCGCGGCGACCTGCCCTCGGGCATGGCCGAAACCGGCGAGTTCAGCCATGCCAATGAACTGGTTTCCTTCATCCGCGAGGAGACCGGCGACTGGTTCCACATCGACGTGGCCTGCTATCCCGAAGTCCATCCGCAAGCCCGCTCGGCCGATATCGACCTGAGCAACTTCAAGCGCAAAGTCGAAGCCGGCGCCAACGCCGCGATCACGCAATTCTTCTACAACGCGGATGCCTATGAGCATTTCGTCGAGGCGGCGCGACGCATCAACATCAGCGTGCCGATCGTGCCCGGCATCATGCCCATCGCCAGCTTCTCCAAGCTGGCGCGCTTCGCGGATTCATGCGGCGCCGAAATCCCGCGCTGGATGCGCAAGAAGTTCGAGTCGTTCGGCGATGACACCGAGTCAATCCGCGCCTTCGGCCTGGATGTGGTCAGCGAACTCTGCCAGCGCCTGCTCGCCGGAGGGGCGCCCGGTCTGCACTTCTATACCCTCAACCAGGCCGGGTTGACCACGGCGATCTGGCAACGGCTGGGGTTGTAAGCAAGCTCGCGGAGTGGTTTTGCCACTCTGCCGCCGATTCTTCGCCGTCACATGCAAAGATTGACGCAGGATTGGCGATGGTAAAGAATCGCTACACAAAGGGGAGTTGGATCATCTTGGCGAATAGGAGATTGCGATGAAGTTCATTCTGACAATGTTGCTTTGCATGGTTTCCATAGCCGTTTTGGCCGGCCCGCTGGACCAGAAGAAGGCAGAGTCTCACCTGAAGGCGGTTGCGGCAAGCGACATCGAAGCACTGATGGCGGATTATGCCGACGATGCCTACATGGAATGGGTGGGCGGACCGCTGGACGGCCGCTATACCGGCAAGACTGCAATTCGCGAGGTCTGGACCAAGTTCATTGCCGCCAACGACAAGCAGCCGCGCCCGGCGAATGTCGGCAAGCTGGTGACCTATGGCAACCCCAAAGGCGTGTCGCTGCATGCCGAGGCAGAGTATGGCGGCAAGACTCCCGTGAAGGTGTGGCATGTGCTGGTTTATCGCGACGGAGTACTGACCAGCGAGACTTGGCAGATCGCTCCGGCAATCAAAGTTGGCGGCTGATGTCAAAATGGGTGTTGGCTGCGCTGCCCGTGGCCATGCTGGGCTGGGCGTGCGCTGCCAACGCGGCCAGCATCAATGCGATGGTCAGAACACCCGACGGCATTCCCGTGGAGGATGCTGCTGTGGTGCTGAATCCGGCTTCAGGGATGCCGCGCCCTGCCTTACGCCGCGCCACCATCGAGCAACGCGACCGTGAATTCCAGCCTTATCTGACGATCGTGACGAAAGGCACGGCGATCGACTTTCCCAATCGGGACCCTTTCAAGCACCACGTCTATTCCTTCTCGCCACCCAACGTTTTCGAAATCAAGCTCTACGCCGACAAGCCCGCCAAGCCAATCCTGTTCGACAAAAGCGGGGAGGTCGTGCTCGGCTGCAATATCCATGATTGGATGGAAGCCCATGTACTGGTAGTGGAAACGCCGTGGTTTGCCAAGAGCGGCGCTGATGGCAGCGCGACGATCAAGCATCTGCCTGCGGGCGCCTATCGCCTGCGGCTCTGGCATCCACGGCAAAGGGCTGTCGTTGCCGATGTGAAAGTGGAACTCAAAAGCACCGACGCTCAACATTTCGATATGACAATTGATGTCGCGCCGCGTGCCGTCGTCAAAAAACCGCCACCGGATGCCGGCGGTTATTAAGTCACCGACATAGCAATGACCGTGTTTCGCAGTCTCGAACGGCGCATCGCGGTGGTCTTCGTCGGCCTGCTCGTGTTCGTGATGGTCCTGATGCTTCTCATCGTCGGGCGCAGCAGCGAAGTCATCATCGGCGCAGAATCGCAGCGCCAGCTGGCGGCCGGTGCGCGCAACTTCAGCAACCTCATCGAGCGCGACCGCCGCCAGCTGGAACTGGCGGCAAGCGTGCTGGCCGGGGATTTCGGCTTCCGTGAAGCCATTGCCACCCAGGATCGCGCCACCGTGCTTTCCGTGCTGCGCAATCATGGCTCGAGAATCGGCGCACGCATGATGATGATCCTGTCGTTAAACGGGGAAGTACTGTTCGACACGCGACGGCCTGCCGAAGCATCTCACACCTTTCTTTTTCAGGCTCTGCTGGATCGGGCGAAACAGGAGGAACGCAGCGGCGATGTGGTTCTCATGGAAGATATGCGGCCCTACCAGATTGTGATCGTGCCGATCATGGCCCCCGTCCGGACCGCCTGGGTCGTGATGGGATTCCCTGTGGAAGATACCTGGGCCGAGGAATTCTCGCGCTCCAGCGGGCTGGATGTCAGTGTCGTTTCCGCGGCAGGCGGGATTCGCGCCAGCTCGCTTCCTCCCGCGCTGCGCCAGGCTTTGACCGCCGTGCAATGGGAGGCGCTGGACGAACAACCCAAGCAGCTGACTCTCGCTGGATATCACTACCATGCCGTTTCTCTCGCGCTCGGCTCCCAGGCTCGCGTGCTGTTGATGCTTTCGCTGGAACGCAGTGAGGCCGTATTCCGCAACCTTGAACACATCCTCTTCATCATCGCCGCATGCAGCATAGGGTTATTTGTAGTCGGCAGCTTCAGTCTGGCGCGGCGCATCGCCGGTCCGGTGAACCATCTGGTGCGGGCAGCGCAAAGATTCGAGGCGGGCGACTACAGCCCTGCCGCGACAGTGTCAGCCCCCGACGAAATAGGCCAGTTGGCAGCCAGTTTCGAGCACATGCGCGCCGGGATAGCGGCACGCGAACAGAAGATCTCGCGTCTTGCATACGAAGACACGCTCACCGGATTGCCCAATCGCACCCGCCTGACGGAAAGCTTGTCTGCGCTCGGCCCCGATGACCATGCAGTCATTGCCGTTCTCGACCTTGACCGATTCGCCCCAATCAACGACGCGCTCGGCCATCGGGTTGGCGACAGCCTGTTGCAACTCGTTGGCTCCCGGTTACTCGAAATCATGCCGCAGGGCGGCATGCTGGCGCGGCTGTGGGGCGATGAATTTGCCTTTCTGATCGAGAAGGCGGAACCCGAAACGGCGCGCCAGTTCGCCGAACGGCTATTGGAGGCTCTGCGCAAGCCGATCGACATCGATGGCCAGAAGCTTGATGTCAGCGGCAGCATTGGCATGGCGTTTTATCCAGACGACGGATGCGACATGGATGTCCTGCTGCGCCGCGCCGAACTTGCCATGTATGCCGCCAAGCAGCGCCAATGCGGCTGCATGTTCGCCGCAGAAGTGGGGGAAGGTCCGCCGCCCGAACAGCTGTCATTGATCGGCGAGATGCGCCAGGCTTTGGAGTGCAACCAATTTGTTCTTTATTACCAGCCCAAGCTTGACCTGGCCGCCAACCAGGTGGTGGGCGCTGAAGCTCTGTTGCGCTGGCAGCATCCGGAGCGCGGCTTGATACCGCCGGGAAACTTCATTCCGTTTGCCGAGAAGACCGGCTTCATCCGGGAAATCACGCCCAGGCTGCTCGAGGACATCGCTGCGCAAGCCGCATCCTGGCGGGAGCGCGGCATGCAACTGGTGCTCTCCGCCAATCTTTCGGCGCGCGACTTGCTTAACCCTGGTCTGGTGCGACTGATGCGCGAGTTGCTCGAAACATACGGATTATCCCCTCAGGCGCTTTGCCTTGAAATTACCGAGAGCGCATTAATGGAGGACCCGATGCTGGCTCAAGCCCACCTGGCCGAGCTTGCCGGCATCGGTCTCAAGCTGTCCATCGACGACTACGGCGCCGGACAGGCTTCGTTGGCCTATCTCAAGTCTTTGCCGGTCCATGAACTCAAGATCGATCAAAGCTTCATCAACTCACTGGCGCTGTCCCCCAAGGACGCGGCCATCGTTCGCTCCACCGTTGCCTTGGGCCATGCATTGGGTCTGTCCGTGGTTGCCGAGGGCATCGAAAGCCAAACCGACCTGGACTGGCTCAGGGAGGTCGGTTGCGACATCGGCCAGGGATATTTCATTGCGCGCCCCATGCCGGCAGCAGACTTCTCTGCTTGGCTGACGCGACGCGCGCTCATCTGATCAATACCTGAAGTCACGGCCGCCCGATGCCCGGTGGCCGCGTTGGGACCTGCCCGAATGTTAGAATCCGCGCCTATTCAGCAAACCTATTGAGCAAAAAGGACAACTCATGGCGGGTCATTCCAAATGGGCCAACATCCAGCATCGCAAGGGGCGCCAGGATGCCAAGCGCGGCAAGGCATTCACCAAGCTGATCAAGGAAATCACGGTTGCCGCACGAATGGGCGGCGGCGACCTGAATTTCAATCCGCGCTTGCGCCTCGCGATCGAGAGGGCCAAAGCCGAAAACATGCCCGGCGACAACATCAAGAACGCCATCAAGCGCGGCACCGGCGAGCTGGAAGGCGTGAATTACGAAGAAATGCGCTATGAGGGCTACGGCATCAACGGCGCCGCAGTGATCGTCGATTGCCTCACCGACAACAAGACGCGTACCGTCGCCGACGTGCGCCACGCTTTCAACAAGTATGGCGGCAATCTCGGCACCGACGGTTCGGTGGCCTTCCTCTTCAAGCATTGCGGACAGTTCCTGTTCGCACCGGGAACCGACGAGGACAAGCTCATGGAGGTGGCGCTGGATTCCGGCGCAGAGGATGTGGTGAGCAACGAGGACGGTTCGATCGAGGTGCTGTGCAGCCCGAACGATTTCATCACCGTCAAGGATGCCTTGGAGAAAGCCGGTTTCCAGACCGATCTGGCCGAAGTCGCGATGAAGCCGCTGACCGAAATCGAGTTTGCCGGCGAGGACGCGCTCAGGATGCAGAAGCTGCTCGATGCCCTGGAAGCCTGCGACGATGTCCAGGAAGTGTATTCCAACGCCTTGATCGAGGAATCCGAAGCCTCGTGAGCAAGGCCGATGGCGCTCAGCCACTGCGGATACTCGGCATCGACCCGGGCTTGCGCGTGACCGGCTTTGGCGTGATCGAGAAACGTAACGGCAAGCTCGAATACCTCAGCAGCGGCTGCATCAAGACGGCGGGGGAAGGTGGCGCCTTGCCGGAGCGCCTCAAGGCAATTCTCGACGGCATCGCCGAGGTCGTGGCGACACAGCAACCGGATCAGGCGGCCATCGAAAAAGTTTTCGTCAACGTCAACCCGCAATCCACGCTGCTGCTGGGGCAGGCGCGCGGCGCCGCAATCAGTGCGCTGGTGCTGGCAAACCTGCCGGTGGCGGAATATACGGCGTTGCAGATCAAGCAGGCCGTGGTCGGGCAAGGCAAGGCGGCCAAGCAGCAGGTGCAGCAGATGGTGCGCAGATTGCTGAATCTGTCCGGCGATCCCAGCCCGGACGCCGCCGACGCACTGGCCTGTGCGATATGCCATGCCCATGGCGGTCAAGGTCTTGGCGCCCTGGCCACCGCCGGCTTTCGCGTCAGGAAGGGCCGGCTGGTCTAAGGAGAGAGAACATGATTGGTCGCCTCACCGGCATCCTGATTGAAAAGAACCCGCCGCTCATCACCCTGGATGTGCATGGCGTCGGTTACGACATCGACGTGCCGATGAGCACCTTCTACAACCTGCCGGCAACCGGCGAAAAACTCAGCCTGTTCACCCACCTGATCGTGCGCGAGGATGGCCACTTCCTCTATGGCTTCCTTTCCTGCGACGAGCGTGCCGCCTTCCGCCAGTTGCTCAAGATCAGCGGTATCGGCGCACGCATCGCGCTGGCCGTGCTGTCCGGTTTGTCCGTGAATGAACTGGCACAGGCCATCACAATGCAGGAAGCGGGACGCCTGGTAAAGATTCCGGGGATCGGCAAGAAAACGGCTGAGCGGCTGCTGCTCGAATTGCGCGACAAACTGCCCAAGGTTTCCGTCACGGGTGTCGCAATTTCCGGAGCCACAGTGCATGACGACGCAGCCGATATACTGAATGCATTGCTGGCACTCGGCTACAGCGAACGCGAGGCTTTGCCGGCACTCAAAACGCTGCCTGCCGGAACGCCAGTACCCGAAGGAATACGCCAGGCATTAAAGCTGCTTTCGAAGGCCTGAGCCAAGGTCAGTTAAACTGTATGTAGTTATGGCCATCGAAATCGACAAACTCGCCGACCGACTCATCTCCGCCGTGCCCGAGTCGCCGCAGGAAGACGTGCTGGAACGCGCGCTACGGCCCAAGCGTCTGGCGGAATACGTCGGCCAGCAGAAGATCCGCGGCCAGATGGAGATCTTCATCCAGGCCGCCCGCCAGCGCAGCGAGGCGCTCGATCATGTGCTGCTGTTCGGACCGCCGGGACTGGGCAAGACCACCCTGGCACATATCGTCGCCCACGAGATGGGCGTCAATCTGCGCCAGACCTCCGGCCCGGTGCTGGAGCGTGCCGGCGATCTGGCGGCGATCCTGACCAACCTTGAACCCCACGACGTCTTGTTCATCGACGAGATTCACCGCCTGTCGCCGGTGGTGGAGGAAATCCTGTATCCGGCGCTGGAAGATTTCCAGATCGACATCATGATCGGCGAAGGCCCTTCGGCGCGTTCGCTCAAGCTCGATCTGCCGCCGTTCACGCTGATCGGCGCGACCACCCGGGCCGGCATGCTGACCAATCCGCTGCGCGACCGTTTCGGCATCGTCGCCCGGCTGGAGTTCTATACCCCGGAGGAACTCAGCCAGATCGTCACGCGCTCGGCGCAACTCCTCAACGTGCATCTGGCGCCCGAGGGATCAAGCGAAGTCGCCAAGCGCTCGCGCGGCACGCCGCGCATCGCCAACCGCCTGCTGCGGCGCGTGCGCGACTTCGCCGAAGTACGCGCCGACGGCCGCATCACCCGTGAAGTCGCGGATGCCGCATTGACCATGCTCGATGTCGACGCGCTCGGCCTCGACATCATGGACCGCAAGCTGCTTAGCGCCGTGCTCGAAAAATTCGGCGGCGGTCCGGTCGGCGTCGACAATCTCGCCGCCGCGATCGGCGAAGCGCGCGACACCATCGAGGACGTGCTGGAGCCTTTTCTGATCCAGCAAGGCTACCTGCAGCGCACACCGCGTGGACGCATCGCCACCACCGCCACCTGGCGGCATTTCGGCCTGATCGATCCTAACGCCCGGCCCGGCGGCGATCTCTGGGATCAGCCTGCCCAATGAAGTCGTCCGCCTTCCATCTGCCGGTGCGGGTGTATTACGAGGACACCGATGCCGCTGGCGTCGTGTATTACGCGAGCTACCTGAAGTTCATCGAACGCGGACGCACCGAGTGGTTGCGCAAGCTGGGCCATGAGCAGACCCGGCTGGCGCAGGATCTGGGCATTGCTTTTGCCGTGCGCTCGATGACCGCCGAGTATTTCAAGCCGGCGCGGCTTGACGACCAGTTGAACGTTTGCACCCGCATGCTGTCTCTAGGCCGGGCGCAACTGGCGTTCGACCAAAAGGTCGAGCGAGGCGATGAACTCCTGTTCTCCGCGAACATCCGCGTCGCCTGCTTCGACCCGCAGCGCTACAAGGCAACCGCGATACCGAAGGCGCTGCATGAAAAATTCAAGGCCTTGATTGGAAAACAAGCATGAACCTTACCCAGGATTTATCCATCATCGAACTGGTCGTCAATGCGAGCCTGGTGGTCAAGCTCATCATGGCGCTGCTGGCCACCGTCTCCTTCATGTCGTGGTACTGGATCTTTCGCAAGTGGTTTGCCTTGCGCGATGCGCGTGTGCGCACCGACAAGTTCGAGCGCGACTTCTGGAGCGGCGGCGACCTCAACAGCCTCTACCAGAGCGCGGCCAACGACCGGCATGGCAGCGGCGCGCTGGAGCGGATTTTCGCGGCGGGCTATCGCGAGTTTTCCAAACTGCGCGGCTCGCAAAAAACGCTCGACCCGTCCGCCGTGGTTGACGGCGCCCGGCGTGCGATGCGCGCCACCTACCAGCGTGAGATCGACGAACTCGACGCCCATCTGGCCTTTCTCGCCTCAGTCGGCTCGGTCTCGCCCTATGTCGGCCTGCTCGGCACGGTGTGGGGCATCATGCATTCGTTTCGCGGCCTGGCTAGCATGAGTTCGGCGACGCTGGCCGCCGTCGCACCCGGTATTGCCGAGGCGCTGGTGGCCACCGCCATCGGCCTGTTCGCGGCGATTCCGGCAACGGTGGCCTACAACCGCTTTGCCCATGACGTCGACCGCGTCGCCGTGCGCTTCGAGAGCTTCATGGAAGAGTTCTCCAACATCCTGCAACGACAGATGAGATGAAGCCTCGCCGATTTGAATCCGCCGCGATTTGCGCGGCGCCACTTCAGTCACCCTCTTCCTCGGGAAGGGGGTTGGGGGAATGGCACACCATCTTGTCGCATAGCGCCGTTGTCTCATTGGTGAGGTACTGCCAATGAGACAACGGCGTCTTATGAATCAGATCAACGTCGTGCCGTATATCGACGTGATGCTGGTGCTGCTCATCATTTTCATGGTGACCGCACCGCTGATCCAGACCGGCAGCATCGATTTGCCCAGCGTCGGCAAGAGTTCGCAACCGCCCGCGGCGCCGCTGGAAGTGGTGGTGCATGCCGACAGTTCGCTCGCCCTGCGTGATCGCGCAAAAGACGGTGCCGAGCAAACGCTCAGCCGTGCCGACCTGGCAGCGAAGATCAAGGAAGCCCAGATCAAGAATCCGCAACAGGCCGTTCTGATCGCCGGAGATAAAAGCGTGAGGTATGAAGCTATCCTCAACGTCATGGACGAACTGCAGCGCAGTCAGGTCGCGAAAATCGGCTTGCTGGTGCAACCGGGCAAGCAGGCCGGCAAATGAATACCGCCGAGGCATTGCACTTCGTCACGCCGAGCGCACCCGGCAAGCTGGTCTCGATGGTGCTGGCGGTGGGTGTGCATTTGTTGCTGCTGGCCTTTCTGTTCTACGGCATACGTTGGCAAACCAAACCTGAGGCAATCGAGGTTGAACTGGTGCAAGCCGCGCCAGTCACCGCGGAACCGGTGATGCCGCAGGAAGCGCCGCCGCCACGCGCCGAACCCGTCGTGGAACCGGAGCCCGCACCGTCGCCGCCCAAGCCTGAGATTGCCCTCAAGGAGAAGGAAAAACCCAAGCCGGTCGTGAAGGAAAAGCCGAAGCCAACGCCGCAGGAAGCGCCCAAGACCCCGCTGCCTTTCCTCAAACAACTGGAGCAGGAGTTCAGGCAGGTCACGGAACGCAAAGAGGCTGCCGCCGTTGCTCAGGAGCTGTCGCAAATCAAGGCAGCCCAGGCAGCGAGCGCACGCAACAAGGCGATCGCCGACTACATGAGCAAGATACGCGGCAAGATCAAAGGCAACATCGTCCTGCCGCCCGAGCTCAAAGGCAATCCGGAAGCGGTATTCGATGTGGTGCAATTGCCCAGCGGCGAAATCCTCAGCGCCAAACTCAAGAAGTCCAGCGGCCATACCGGATATGACAGCGCGGTCGAACGCGCCATCCTCAAGTCATCGCCGCTGCCCAAGCCCGATTCCGGCGAATTGTTTCATCGCGACCTGGAACTCAAATTCCGGCCGCTGGAGGACTGACGGTATAATTCCGGAATGAAGACTTCCACTCTGCTGTGCGGCTTCTGCGCTATTTTGCTGTGTTTTGCCACAGTCGCCAGCCACGCCCAGCTCACCATCGAAATTACCGGAGCCGGCGCCAACCGGCTGCCGATCGGCATTGCCAATTTCGGCGGCGAGCGCATCGTCTCCCAGGCCTTGACCTCAGTCGTGCGCGCCGACCTGGAACGCAGCGGCCTGTTCCGCCTCGTCGAAACCGGCCCCGAACCGATCGTCGACACCACTCCTCTGAATTATGCCGAATGGAAAACCCGGGGCGCCGATGCGCTCGCCGTGGGCAGCGTCACGCCGGTCGCCGGCAGCAACGACAGCCGCTACGAAACCCGCTTCCTGCTGCACGATGTCGCCCGGCAGGCGGCGCTCGGCGGGCAAACCTATCTTTCGAGCACAACCCAGTTGCGTGCCGCGGCCCACCGCATCGCCGACAGCATCTATGAAAAGCTGATCGGCGAGCCGGGCATTTTCTCGACGCGCATCGCCTATGTGGTCAAGAGCACCGGTCGCTTCGAACTGCAGATCGCCGATGCCGACGGCATGAACGCACAAACCGCGCTGGCTTCGCGCGAACCGATCATTTCCCCAACCTGGTCGCCGGATGGCAGCCGTTTGGCCTATGTCTCTTTCGAGGCCAAGAAGCCCATCGTCTATGTGCATTCGCTGGCGACCGGCCAGCGCCATGTGGCGGCCAACTTCAAGGGATCGAATTCGGCGCCGGCCTGGTCGCCCGACGGCAAGAAGCTGGCGGTGGTGCTCTCCAAGGACGGCGGCTCGCAAATGTATCTGGTCAATGCCGACGGCAGCGGCGTGGAACGCCTCGCCAGTTCCACCGGCATCGACACCGAACCGCAGTTCTCGCGCGACGGCCAGTTCATCTATTTCACTTCGGATCGCGGCGGCAGCCCGCAGATTTATCGCATTCCCGCCGGCGGCGGCGAAGCCCAGCGCGTGACCTTTGACGGCAGCTACAACGTCACGCCGCGGCTTTCACCGGACAGCAAGAGCATGGCCTTCATTTCGCGCAACAACGGGCGGTTTCAGCTGACGCTGATGGACTTGGCGACCAAGCAGGCGCAAATCCTCACCGATTCCGCCAAGGACGAATCGCCCAGCTTTTCACCCAACGGACGCATGATCATTTATGCCACCGAACTGGGTGGACGCGGCGTGCTCGCTGCCGTCTCCAGCGACGGCCGGGTCAAGCAAAAACTTTCAGTGCAGGTCGCCGATGTGCGCGAACCATCCTGGGGGCCTCAAGTCAAATGAGGTCAAATGAAGTCAAACGAGGTCAAATGACCATCACCAATCAACCAAAGGAGTATGACCATGCGTAACCCATTGCTTGCCCTGCTTGCCGGTCTGACATTGGCGGCATGTAGTTCACAACCTCCTGCTCCCGAGCAGGGCGGCGCCAAGGTCGAGGATCGCTCACCCGCCGCGGTCAAGGTCGATGTCGCTCCCGTCGCCCCGGTCACCGCAGGCAAAACCGACGGATTCAGCCTCGCGGCACTCAAGGATCCCAAGAGCATTCTTTCCAAGCGCAGCGT
This sequence comes from Betaproteobacteria bacterium, assembly GCA_016234745.1. Taxonomy (GTDB): domain Bacteria; phylum Pseudomonadota; class Gammaproteobacteria; order Burkholderiales; family Rhodocyclaceae; genus JACRAR01. The sequence continues at coordinate 34,657 of JACRAR010000042.1, forward strand.
GTTCTTCGATTTTGACCAGTACGTGATCAAGGACGAGTTCAAACCCCTGGTTGAAGCGCATGCCAAGCTGCTGGTCGCCAATCCCCAGGTCAAGATGCTGATCCAGGGCAATGCCGACGAGCGCGGCAGTCGCGAATACAACCTGGCGCTGGGACAAAAGCGTGCCGAGGCCCTCAAGAAAATGCTCCTGCTGCTGGGCGCAAAGGAGTCGCAGATCGAGGCGGTGAGCCTGGGCGAGGAAAAGCCGCGCTGCACCGAACATGACGAGACATGCTGGGCGCAGAACCGGCGCGACGACATGCTCTATTCCGGCGAATTCTAGGCAATGAAGCACCGTTTTTCGCTGCGACTGTGCAGTGCAGTGATGCTGGCTGCATGGATAGCAGCGGTGGCATTGCCCGCGCGTGCCGGTCTGTTTGACGACGACGAAGCGCGCGGCCGCATCGAGAAGCTGCGCAACGAAGTGGCGGACCAGAGCAAGCGGCTTGAAAGCGCTGTCGCCACGACTTCGCGCAGCCAGATCGAGCTGGCAAACCAGATCGAACAGATCAAGGGAGATATCGCCAAGCTGCGCGGGCAATTCGAAGTGCTGGGCTATGAGCTCGAAGCGGCACAAAAGCGGCAAAACGATTTCTATGTCGACCTCGACAACCGGCTGCGCAAAATCGAAACCCAGAGCGCAGCCAATGATGCCAAAGCGGCGGCCCCGCAAGGAGCTCCACCTGCTGATCCGGCGGCGGAAATGCGCGATTACGAGACCGCATTGACCTTGTTCAAGAGCGCCAAATACAAGGAAGCGCTGACCGCATTCCTCGACTTCATCAAAACCTATGGCAGCAGCGGACTGCTGGCGAACGCCCATTACTGGGCCGCCTCGGCCCACTTCCAGTTGAAGGAATACGCCAAGGCCGCTGAACTGTTTGCCAAGGTGCCCGCTACTTGGCCGAACGATGCGCGTGCGCCGGATGCCTTGCTGGGCCAGGCCAACAGCCAGCAGGAAGCCGGCGATGCCAAGGGGGCCAGGAAAACCCTGGAACAACTGCTCGAGAAATATCCTGCCAGCAGTGCGGCGCAAAGCGCCAAGCAGCGCATCAAGAAGAAGTAGCCGTGCCGGGTTAGCCTCCCCGCAATGCCCGACACCACCGCCACGCAGCAGGCAAGCTTGCGGATCACAGAGATTTTCCATTCCCTCCAGGGCGAGTCGACGCGCGTCGGCTTGCCCACGGTCTTCATCCGCCTCACCGGCTGTCCGCTGCGCTGCATCTGGTGCGACACCGAATACGCATTCTCGGGCGGGAAGTCCTGGCCGCTGCAGGATGTGCTGGCGACAGTGGCAAGCTTTGAATGCCCTGTCGTCTGCGTCACGGGTGGCGAACCGCTGGCGCAAAAAGACTGTACGGCCTTGATGACTGCGTTATGCGACGCGTCTTATGACGTATCACTCGAAACCAGCGGTGCATTGGATCTGGCAGGAGTCGATCGGCGCGTTGCAAAAATCATGGACATCAAGCCCCCCGGCTCAGGTGAAGCAGAAAAGAACCTGTGGTCGAATCTTGCCCTCTTAACCCCGCACGACGAGATCAAGTTCGTCCTGGCTGGCGAATCGGACTATGCCTGGGCCAAGCAGGTCCTGCAGCAAAGGAAATTAAGCAATCTATGCCCGGTGCTGTTCTCGCCCGTATCCGACCGTCTCGAACCTGCGCTGCTGGCGGACTGGATATTGCGCGACCGCCTGCCGGTGCGCTATCAGCTCCAGTTGCACAAGCTGCTCTGGGGCACGGAAAGGGGAAGATAGCGCCATGAGCATTGATTCCGCCAGCCAGCCCAAGGCTGTCGTGCTGCTCTCCGGCGGTCTGGACTCCGCCACCGCCCTTGCGATCGCCCGCAGGCGCGGCTTTCTGCCGCATTGCTTATCCTTCGATTACGGCCAGCGGCATCGTGTCGAACTGTTGGCCGCGGAGCGAATCGCCCAGCATTTGGGTGCGATCGCGCACAGGACGATCAAACTCGACCTGGCTCAATTCGGTTCATCCGCCCTGACCGATCCGACCATCGCCGTGCCGGTTGAGGGAATAACCACGGGCATACCGGTAACCTACGTTCCGGCACGCAACACCATCATGCTTTCCCTGGCGCTGGCCTGGGCTGAGGTTCTCGACGCCAGCGATATTTTCATCGGCGTGAATGCCGTCGATTACTCAGGCTATCCCGACTGCAGACCTGAGTTTATCCGCGCCTTCGAAACCATGGCGAATCTTGCCACCAAGGCCGCTGTCGAAGGTCGCCGCATGTCCATCCATGCGCCCCTGATCCAACTCAGCAAGGCCGAGATCATCCGGCAAGGCACGGCGCTGGGTGTGGACTACGCGATGACGATTTCATGCTACCAGCCCAATCAGGATGGTCATGCCTGCGGCATTTGCGATTCCTGCCGCCTGCGCCGTGAGGGTTTCGCAGCTGCTGAACTTCCTGACCCAACCCCGTATCGCCAGAACGCAGGCCAGTAAAATCGCCCGAGCAGCTAGAGCGAATTCCTTGCGCAAAAACAGCTTCGCAGCCTCGACCAAGTTTGACAGAGCCGCCCCGAGTTCCTATAATTCGCGCCTTTCTTGGGTCGTTAGCTCAGTTGGTAGAGCAGCGGACTTTTAATCCGTTGGTCGGCAGTTCGAATCTGCCACGGCCTACCAACACAAGCAAAAGCTCGCAGCATAGAACAACGCAGCAAAATGAAAATATTGGGTCGTTAGCTCAGCTGGTAGAGCAGCGGACTCTTAATCCGTTGGTCCGGAGTTCGATCCTCCGACGGCCTACCAATATTCAGGCGGCTCTCCGTAAGGAGGGCCGCTTTTCTTTGTGGCGAATTTGGCGCCATGTAACCACTATGTAACCGTTTTTGATCAATCCTCAGCATAAACTATGTTTATATCATGGTCTATTTAGGGGCGCGGCGGCGTCTGTGGATAACGCTTGCTGCAGGGGCTTACGTGAATGGTTTTTCGAGCGCGTCCAGCACGGAGCTGCAAACGTAGAAGCGGCCCCACTGGCGCCCGGTGACTTCCTTGAGAATTTGGTTTTTTTCAAGCACGGTAATCGCGGCCTTTGCCGTGGGGTGGGTTTTGTCGAGAACCTTGGTTGCCCTTCCAATGGACATGAAGGGGTTATTGAACAGTTCGTCGATCAGCGCAAGTGCGTTGGGTTTATCCCTTAGTTGCGCGCGGTATTGTTCCCTCAGGCGATGCAATTCCTTGGCCTGCTGTCCAGCTTCGGTGGCGATTTCAGTGACGCCTTGCAGAAAGAAACGTATCCACGAAGCCCAATCTCCGTGGGTACGTACGCGCTGTAACAGGTCGAAGTAATCGTTCTTGTGTGTATCGATAAAGGCGGAAAGGTAGAGCAGTGGTTGAGATAACCGCCCTCTCTCCATGAGGAAGAAGGTGATTAACAGCCGCCCGACGCGTCCATTGCCGTCCAGGAAGGGGTGGATAGTTTCAAACTGGACGTGCATCATCGCGCATTGAATCAGGTCGGGTATGGCGTCTCGGACGTGTAGAAATTTCTCCCACTCGCCAAGACAGTCCATCATTGTGTCCACGGGCGGGGGTACGAATGCCGCCGTCATTGGTGTGCTACCAGCAGGGCCGATCCAGTTCTGCGAATGCCGGAATTCTCCGGGTGTCGCTTTGTCGCCTCGCACGCCTGCCATGAGCTTAGTGTGAATTTCCCGAATCAGCCTGAGCGATAAAGGCAGGGTTGGCAACAGGTGAATACCATGTTCAAGGGCAGCGACGTAGTTACGAACCTCTTTGATGTCATCTCTCTCAGTTGGCTTGGTACGACCATCCTCGAGTTCGTCGATCAACAGATCGGAAAGACTGGCCTTTGTTCCTTCGATGCGGGATGACAGGACGGCCTCACGCTTGATATACGGGGAAATCAACAAGTGTGGATTCGGCAACTGCCCCCCCAAGCCAGATAGCTCCGACAATGCAGCATCGGCCTTCGAGAGTGCCAGCGCGAGTCCCATGTCGATTTCTAGGGGCGGCGGCAATGGGTCCGGCACGAATGCCATGAATCCTTGTGTGGTCTTTACCGGCTTACCACTTGCGCGGTCAGTAAAATCGCTTTGGTTCATGGCGTTAGAAATACCAACGAAGAATTCTTTCAAACAATTATAGGCTTTGAAAGAAATACGTCAATTTCTTTCAAAGCGTTCTGAGGTTTGAAAAATCTCTTTGCTCGATGGCTACTGGCGGACTGCTACAATTTTTCCCAGCCCCTTGCTCTGCTTGGTCTGGAGGGAGGACGAAAACAATATTTGTAGATGAAATTTCAGGTAAGGAATTGATAGCGCTCGTTTTTCCCATTGCCTCTTAATCCGTTGGTCCGAAGTTCGATCCTCCGGCCTACCAATATTCAGGCGGCTCTCCGTAAGGAGGGCCGCTTTTCTTTGATGGCTACCGTAGCTGAATCGTAGCTACCAAACACCAAATCCAACCGCGAAGCGGCTTGGGAAAGCTGATCCGGTGCCAGGTGGGCATACCTTTCCGCCATTGCACCGGTGCGCCACCCACCCAAACGTTGCAACTCATGAATAGTATCAGCAGACCGCAGTTAGCGGGGCACGCCAGAAAACGCTAGCGCTACCGCATGTGTGCCAGCTTCTTCGTGATCGCGTCGCCGACGAACTGGATGAAGGCACGTACCCGCGCGGTCTGGCGCAAATCGGGATGGGTGAGTATCCACACTGGCAGCGCCAATTCTGGGATCGGCTCCGATACCGCCACCAGTTCGGGGTGTTTGTCTTCCATGAAGGTGGGCAACACTCCTACGCCGATGCCCGTGCGTAACATTGCTGCCTTGGCGTTGAAGATGTCGACTCGGACCCGTACGTTCGACTGCACCAAATGCTCGCGGAGCCAGTGGTCGTAAACACGGGCTGACCCTTCGTGTTCAAACGCCACCCAGGGTGTCTCGCGCATGAGTTCTTCGAGCGGTGTCACATTCTGTGGCAAACCCGGCGCATTGCGCAGTGCATAAACACGGCATTGAGTCATGCCAAGTTTGCGCCCCACCAGATGCTCGGCCACGTTCTCCGACAAGCGCAGCGCAACATCGGCTTCGCGTCGAGACCAATTCTTTTCCGGGGCAGCATGCCGGCTCGACAGATCAACCAGAAAGGCATTCTCGATCACCTCGACCTCAATGCCGGGGTACGCACGCGAGAAGTCTGCCAAGGGCTGCGGCAACAGGTGGTCCATCAACACAAAAGCAGTCGTCACTCGCAGCGGACCGGTGAGTTCCCGGTCACGCCCCAATACCTGGCGCTCTATCTCGTCGGCGCGCGTCGCCATGTGGCGCACCTGCTCCAGCAACGCAAGGCCGGCTTCGGTAGGTTGGTATCCGCTTCTCTGCCGGTCGAACAGGCGGGAACCCAGTTGGGCTTCCAGTGCGTCGAGACGACGCAAAACCGTGGTGTGGTTAACGCTGAGTACGCGTGCGGCGCCGGCAAGCGAGCCGGCGGTGCCGATCGCCAGGACATATCTCAGGTCATCCCAGTCAAGTGCTGGCACGATAAATTTGCGTTTATGCAGTATCCATCTGCATTTATACACATTGCTTGCGCAATTGCATAGTCCTATATTGCAAATGCCACTTAATCGCCGAATCTCACAAGTACCCACAATCTTCCGATTGGAGCCTCCATGAATGCCTTAACTTCTCCTCGTTCACACAGCCTTGATCTGCAACGTTCCGCGCAACGTCCGGTTGCCCCTGAACGGATTCCGGCGATCACTCCAGCTAACTCGGACTGGATGGAACGGCTCGCTGTTTGGGCGGAGCGGCAACCAGCGCATCACCGGATGGGCCATTGGGAGCGACTCAGATTCGATACTCGGATGTCATGAGGCGGCTGTATGCTTTATTGCGGACGCTCAATCCGGAAAAGAAATGGGGGTTCGGGCAACGAGTTCGTTAAACCGGGTATTCAGACTTGCAACTGGAACAGCCGGAAGTTTGGATACAGATCAATCCAATTGATACCGATTGGCCGGGAGGATCCGCACGCCCATCTCGGCAGCTGCCTCGGGCGAACTCCAGTGCCGTCAGATGAATTCACAGGCGTCGGAGAACTTCCCCAGAAAGCAGCGAAATCCCCTGAAGGTGACGACGAAGTCCATGGCAGTCTCCTGCTCGATGCTCAATAACGCTATTACGGCAAGGCGGCCACTTCCTACAGGAATAATGCTACCCTGAACACAAATGAATCGACTTTGAACTGACCCTTAACTGCCCCTTTCATGCTTGCCACTGCAACGCTTACGCTCAAGAAAGCCATCACACTATTCGCATTGGTGGAGCCGGTGGCGATGATCCCGATTTTCGTGGCCATGGTCGAAGGATTGGACAATGCCGGCAAGGTGCGTTTCGCGCGGACCATATCGGTCAGCGTCACCATCGCGTTACTGGCAGCCGCATTTCTCGGTATGCCATTCCTTGCCTTGCTTGGCGTTACTCTTGGCGCAATGCAAGTGGGCGGAGGAATCATCGTCCTCCTGCTGGCCATAGCGATGGTGCTGGGCAAGGAAACCAGCTTCAAGGGTATGCCTGGAACGCCGGATGCTCATGGGGTGCGCGACACTGCCATTGTTCCGCTCGCCATTCCCCTGCTGGCCGGTCCTGCAGCCTTCAGCTATGTCATGGCACATAGCGCCTGGCAACACACCGAAGATCTGATCCATGTGCTTTTGCCCATCCTGATCGTCGGCTTTTCCTGCTGGCTGACCTTTCGCATTGCCTGCAGCGCCGAGCGTCAAATCCGCAAGTCCACGCTCGATCTTGTCGAGCGTGTCGGGGGATTCATTCTTGCTGCAATTGCCGTGGAGATGATGGCGACGGGATTGCGGGGCCTGTTCCCTGCGCTCAGCGTTCCTTAGCCGACTGATCCCGTAATTGCCGTGACATATTTCACGGCAAATTGATCTCCGGAATACCGGCATAAACCGGCAGTATTTTCCGTTTATGGGAAGCCTGCTCTATCCGGTCTGGCTGCTTGAAACCGACCTCCATCCCTCGATCCCTTTGTTTACGGGGCTTCCCGGCCTGCCATCTGAGGCAGGCACACTTGATGCTGTTTGTCAGGCATGAACATTCCCGGAGGTAAATCATGTCTTTCAAATTTATTGTTTCGCTCGACGGCATCGAAAAATTGCGCGGCGGCTTGACCCAGGCGACGTTGTTCCTGATCAGTCACTATGGCAGCGTTGATGAAGGCATCAGCGCAGGAGTCAAGATTCGTCCCGAATGGCTTTCGACTCCGCTCACTTCGTCGCCTAAATCTGCCTCTCCTTCGGCTACGCTACGCTCGCCCGGGCTATCCAACAGCAATCTTCAAAAGTTTGGGCCACGGCCTCTAAACGTTTAATCCAGTGGGGGTTGATCACAGCAACAAGGCTCTTAAATTGATGATCCGGCCAGATCCGCTGCCAAGCAGGCGCGACGAAATGGCCCGGCTTATGTCATACTTGGCGACTTTCCGGAGTTACCACGAATATGTCTCAAACCGCATACTGCTATCACTGCGGCGTTCATCACCCCATCGAAGAGATGCGCCAGATCTACACCAAAGGCGGCAAGCGCCGTCGTTGCATCAAGAGCATCGAGGCGACCAAGGCCGAAACCGCCCAACGCGACGCGTTCGGCCAGCGCATGACGGAAATGAACAAGGCGGCGGCGCAGGCCAAGCAAAGAATCCTGAATTCTCAGTAAGCGCCCCAGCCCATCAGCCTGCCCTTCAGCCGGCTTTGAGTGCGACAGCGGCCTCGATGGCAAAATAGGTCAGGATGCCGTCGGCTCCCGCGCGCTTGAAGGACAGCAATGCTTCGAGCATGGTTGCTGCGCCATCCAGCCAGCCGTTCTGGGCTGCGGCCTTGAGCATCGCATACTCGCCGCTGACCTGATAGGCGTAAGTCGGTACGCCGAACTCGTCCTTCACGCGACGGACGATATCCAGGTAGGGCATGCCCGGCTTGACCATCACCATGTCCGCGCCTTCTTCTATGTCGAGGGCGACTTCGCGCAGCGCCTCGTTTGTATTCGCCGGGTCCATTTGGTAGGTGTATTTGTTGCCCTTGCCGAGATTGCCGGCGGAACCCACGGCATCGCGGAATGGCCCGTAGAAGGAAGAGGCGTACTTGGCCGAATAGGCAAGGATGCGCGTGTAAATCTGCCGGTGTGCATCGAGTTCGGCGCGTATTCTGGCGATGCGACCGTCCATCATGTCCGATGGAGCGACGACATCCGCACCGGCGAGCGATTGACATAAGGCCTGCTTCGCCAGCGCTTCCAGCGTTTCGTCGTTGAGCACATAGGCGCGCGGATCGTCTGGAGCGATCAGTCCATCCTGGCCATGGCTGGTATAGGGATCCAGCGCCACATCGCAAATGACCCCGAGTTCCGGAAATTGCTTTTTGAGCTCGGCGACGACGCGCGGAACCAATCCCTTGGGATTCCATGCCTCTTCCGCACCTGGGGTCTTGAGCTTGGTATCGATCACCGGGAACAGGGCCAACGCCGGAATGCCCAGCGTCAAAGCACGCTCGGCCACGGGCAACAGACGATCAAGACTCATGCGCTCAACGCCCGGCATCGAGGCGACAGGCTCGACGCGCTGGCTGCCGTCGAGAACGAATACCGGGTAGATCAGATCGTTCGCGGTAAGGTCATGTTCCCGCATCAGGCGACGCGAGAAATCATCACGGCGCATCCGCCGCATCCGGGTATTGGGAAATACACTTTTTCTAATCATGGCATTGTGGTATTGGCTCAAAAATTTATAAAGCAAGGAACTTTCACGCAGCAAAATTATCTCAGCAAACAGATGGTGCTTCACCGTCTCCCGCTTCCCCTCCCTGAGCGGGTGCCTTTTTCAATCCTAAGTGGATCGAGGCAATCGGCCCCCGGCTTTTCCCCTTTAGCCGGGGGCCTTTCTTTTCTTGTCGGCACTATTGGGTTCCACACCCAGCCAGGCGCCAATCGCCGCTTCCGCTTCTTCCACGCCGAGCTTTTTCAGGCTCGAAAACAACTGTACCGTGATCTGTCCGCCATACACGGCAAGGCTCTCACTGACTATTCTCAGGGTTCGCGTGGCTTCCTGGCGCGAGAGCTTGTCTGATTTGGTGAGCAGGATATGGATGGGATTGCCGGTCGGCAGAAACCATTCGATCATCTGCACATCCAGATCCGTCAAGGGATGACGTGCATCCATGATCAGCACCAGACCGATCAGGTTTTCGCGCTTTTTCAAGTAGTGCTCGAGCAAGCCCTGCCACTGCTTGCGCACCTCCTGGGGTACGGCGGCATAGCCATAGCCGGGCAGATCAACCATGCAAGCGCCGCCGGGGAGGCGAAAGAAATTGATCAACTGGGTTCGCCCCGGCGTCTTGCTGACGAAGGCCAGACGTGTGTGTCCCGCCAGGGTGTTGAGTGCGCTCGATTTACCGGCATTGGAGCGACCGGCGAATGCAATCTCCGGCCCTGCTGCTGACGGCGGCGGCAAATTGATCGGCTTGGCGACCGAAGTCTCGAAGACGGCGTGACGAAATAATGAAGGTGGCATGAAACTGCTGGGCTATGCGGGAAGCTTGAACGTGAGTTGGTATACAATATCAGGTTTGGGCGATATCAAGCTTTGAGGAGTATCACAATGAAACGCTTTATGACGCTGCTCGCTTGCACTGTTGCTGCAATGAGCGTCTTTGCCGCCGACCATGCCCCTGTACTCGCGGGCGATCCGGCCAAGGGTCAGCAGATCGTTTCGACGGTATGCAGCGCCTGTCATAACGCCGACGGCAACAGCACGCTCCCGACCAATCCCAAACTGGCAGGCCAGCAAGCCGACTATCTGGTCAAGCAGATGAAGAACTTCAAGGCCGAGGACGGCAAACCGGCGGAACGCATCAACCCGGTCATGAACGCCATGATCGCCGCATATACCGAAGCGCAGATGCGCGATATTGCGGCATTCCTCTCCGCGCAAAAACGCAATGGCGAAATCGCGAAAAATTCCGAAACCATCGAGTTCGGCCGACAGATCTTCCGTGCCGGCGACCAGAGCAAGGGTTTGCCCGCCTGTGCCGGATGCCACGGACCCACCGGTGCCGGCGTGCCGGCGCAGTACCCACGCATTTCCGGTCAGTTCGCCGAATATACCGAGTCGCAACTCAAGGGCTTCCGCGCCGGCGAACGCACCAACGACCCGAACCGGATGATGCGCATGGTCACCACCAAGATGACCGACGCGGAAATCAAGGCTGTCTCCGACTACGTCGCCGGTTTGCGCTGACCCGCCCCACCAAGTTGCTCAGGCTTTCCGGTCTGCTTCAGCCCGCCGCGCAGGCAAAGGCATGCCATATTTTTTGGCGTTCCCGGCAACTCTTTGGCATCATTGGCGTCAAAAGGTAGTTCAAACTTCAAGGAACTGCCATGCTGTCCATCCCTGCCCGGCGTACTAACGACGTCACACCATCGGAAATCACTCCCCGCGAGGTTTTCGAACGCCGCCGCGACTTCCTCGGAACTGCGGCGGGTTTCGCACTTGGAACAGCGCTTGCCCCTCTGTCCGCAGCGCTGGCAAGCGAAAAGCCGCTGGCCAGCATCAAAAGCCCTCTGAGCACTCCGGAAAAACCGACACCCCTCAAGGACGTCACAAGCTACAACAATTTCTATGAATTCGGCACCGACAAGGCCGACCCGGCGCTGCATGCTCACACGCTGAAAACCAGGCCATGGACTGTCAGCATCGAGGGCCTGGTGAAGCAGCCGAAGACTTTCGCCATTGACGACATCTTCAGACTCGGAGCACTGGAAGAGCGCATCTATCGGCTGCGCTGCGTCGAGGGCTGGAGCATGGTCATACCCTGGCTGGGCCTGCCGCTGGCAACCCTGCTCAAGAGCGTCGAGCCGCTTGGCAGCGCGAAATATGTCGAATTCATTTCCGCCGCCGATCCCAAGACCATGCCCGGAGTGAACCGTTCTGTAATCGACTGGCCTTACCTCGAAGGCTTGCGCCTGGACGAAGCCATGCATCCGCTGACCCTTCTGGCTCTGGGTCTTTACGGCGAGGTGCTGCCGAAGCAGAATGGCGCACCGCTACGGCTGGTGGTACCCTGGAAATACGGCTTCAAGAGCGGCAAGTCGATCGTCAAGATCCGGCTTGTCGAGAAACAACCGCAGACAGCCTGGATGAAAGCGAACCCGCGTGAATACGGCTTCTATTCCAATGTCAATCCCGAAGTCGACCACCCGCGCTGGAGCCAGGCTTCGGAACGACGTATTGGCGAATTCCTCAAGCGCAAGACTTTGCCCTTCAACGGCTATGCCGACCAAGTGGCTCCACTTTACGCCGGCATGGACTTGAAAATCAATTTCTGATGGCGTGGTGGTTTGCGCTGAGCCAGGGCAAGCGGCACGTCGGCCTGTTCAAGATCGCACTGTTCGCCGTCTGCTTGATACCCTTGCTGCGCCTGGTCTGGGGCGCCTGGAACGATACCCTCGGCGCCAATCCGATCGAATTTATCACGCGTTCGCTAGGCAGTTGGGCGCTTAACTTTTTGCTGATCACGCTCTGTGTCACCCCGCTGCGCAAGCTCACCGGATGGAATTGGCTGTTGCAATTGCGGCGCATGCTGGGTCTATATGTGTTCTTTTACGCTTCGCTGCATTTGAGCACCTACCTCTGGCTCGACAAGTTTTTCGATTGGCAGGAAATCGTCAAGGACATTTTCAAGCGCCCGTTCATCACCATCGGCATGTCCGCTTTTGCAATGTTGCTGCCGCTCGCGCTAACCTCCACCAAAGGCATGGTGCGGCGTCTCGGCGGCTTACACTGGCAACGCTTGCACCGATTGATCTACGTGATTGCGATCTGTGCTGTAGTGCATTACTGGTGGCTAGTAAAACTCGATGTCAGCTTGCCGGCGATCTATTCGGTATTGCTGTGCATACTGCTTGGCTTCCGCCTGTTGTGGCCTGGCCAGGGACGACGAAACGTTATTTCGGGAAATTTCAAACCGGCTCAGGAATAACCGGATTCGACCGGATCACGCCGCATGGCCGCTTTTTGCCGGGCTCGGCTGGCGCGTTTGTCGGTGCGCTGATGCGCACCGCCTTTCTTGAGAATCGGCGCCATGGCCAGAAAATTGCGTGGCTTCATCCCGGAACGCTTGGCACGTTTCACTTGGGCCTCGGTGCAAAACGAACGATGGCGCGACCGTCATCGGCGATCCGCGCAGCAGGTTTCCAGGCATGTCCGTAGATGATTTCGAAACTGGCCGGCAGGCGTCCATCGACGCGCTGACCGGCATAGGAACAAAACACCCGCCGCCAATCGCGCCAGGGCATGCTGCCGAAAAGCGCATCGCGCACGCCGAGGTGACGCTGGTCGCGCAGCAGATCGCGCGGGCTGGCGTAAGTGATCTTGATCATTTCCATATCCATCACCGGATCGGCAAATCCAGCCTCGAGCAACATGTCGCCAAGGTCGTGCATATCGTGAAAACGCCGCAAGGGAACGCGCTCCTGCGGATAACCGGCATCCTGGAATGCCAGGCGGATCTCCTTGAGCGTGTCCGGACCGAGAGCGGCAAACATCAACAACCCGCCAACCTCGAGCGAGCGCAACAATTCGCGAAAGGCGCGCAATGGATCATCCAGCCAGTGCAGCACCAGGTTCGACCAGATCAGGCCGAGACTGCCCGTCCTCACCGGCAAGGCATTCATATCGGCATTCAGCAACTGCGGGCTGCGCCGCAGCAAGCGCTGCAGGCGCGGCGTGGTCGCTCGCACGGCATGCAGCATCGGTACTGCCGAATCGATGGCGAGGGGCAAAGCTTTCGGGTAACGCTTCTGCAATTCGCGCACGCCATCGCCGGTTGCACAGCCGATATCCGCGATACACGCCGGCACGAGTTTGACATAGTCGAGGCGCTCGGCCATGCACGCACCGGTCGTGCGTGCCAAAACGGCGGCATCGTCATAGGTTGCGGCAGCGCTGGCAAAACTTTGTCTCATGTGCTGAGTCATGGTTCGGTCACCTGCCCGGGAACGTCAGCAAGACGCACCCGGAACAAGCGCACTGGCTTGGTAGAATCCGAGGCAGCATCATGTTGGAAGGGATAATGCTTGTCAATTTCTCGCTCGCTGGATGATCGCCCTGCCGCCTGGATCAAACGAATGATGCAACGGGCCGGTCGCACGCTGCTGCCGCATGACTGTTTTCTCTGTCAGGCCTTTGCCGGAAATGGCCTGCTGTGCGAAGGCTGCCACACCGATTTGCCATTAATTTCCGCCACAGCATGTCGCATCTGCGGTTTGCCTACAGTCGATGGAGAGACTTGCGGGGCATGCCTGTCCGATCCGCCTGCATTCGATGCGACCCGCAGTGTTTTCCGTTATGCCTTTCCTGTCGATCGGCTGGTGCAGGCGCTCAAGTACCGGCATCAACTGGTGGTAGCGCAGTTTTTCACCGAGGCCTTGCGAGAAGCTGCTGCTGGCCTGCCCATGGCGGTCGATCGCGCGCTGGCGCTGCCGTTATCGGAAATGCGGCTGCGTCAGCGCGGCTTCAACCAGGCGTTGGAGATCGCCCGTCCGCTGGCAAGGCAATGCAGCTGGACTCTTTCAGTCCGGGGCTATCGACGCGTCGTGGATACTGCACCGCAAACCAGCCTGCCCTGGCAGGAGCGTCATCGGAATGTGCGCGGCGCTTTCGAATGTGACCTGGATCTGACGGGGAAGAACGTGGTCGTGATCGACGATGTCATGACCACCGGTGCGACGCTCAACGAATTCGCCCGAGTACTCAAGCAGCATGGCGCCGCCCACGTCACCAACCTGGTTGCGGCGCGTGCGTTCAAGGACTGACCAGCCGGATTGATTGGCGCCTAGCGCAATTTCCTGTCGATGACAGCCGCCATTTCAGGCGACAAGCCGCTGGCACCGCGGGCATGCAGGAAGGCATCGCGCGCTTCAGCCGTCCGGTTATCGGCTTCGTAAGCCAGACCGAGGCCCAGCCACCAGCGCCCTTCATTGGGCTTGATCTGGACGGCAGCCTGATAGTAGAGAATCGCCTCATGGGGTTTTTGCATGCGTTGCAACAACACGCCGGCGAAACCTTTGTAGTCCGCGCTTTTTTCCGCATGAACCATATGCCGCTGCAGGGTGTCCCAGGCTTCCGGCAGCTTGTTGCGTTCGACCTGGATGCGCGCCAGGGCCATGGCCCAGGCAATCTGCTCGGGCATCAGGTCCAGCCCCTCTTTCAGCAGGGTCTGCACCTCGTCCCACTGCTTCTGCTCGGCCAGCATGCTGAGCAGGGTCTGGCGTGACGCCAGATGCCGCGGATCTTCCTGCAGCGCCGTCTTGAAGATCGTGGCAGCCTCGCTGGCATGTCCCTGCTTGTAGGCCGCTATGCCTTTACGATATTCGGCTTCCGCCCGCTCCTGGACAGTCCCGACGCGCTGCTGCTTCTCAACCGTCGCCGCGGCCTGGCCTCGTCCCGATTTTGGCGCGGCGGCCGGTTTGGCTGGTGCTGCAACCACTGGCGCTGCAGCAACCGGCGGGGGCGTCTTGGGCGCCGGTACATCCGGGAGAGAGCTGTCGATCTTGAGGCCGGTACGGGCTTCGGCCGCTGGCCGCGGCGTTGACTCAGCCGCTGCAGGTGCGCTTGGCGTCGGCGCGTCTGTCTGCGCATCGGCTGCAGCGGGCGGCGTCTCGGCCATTGAAGGCAGCGGTAGCATCTGTTCGGGCGGCGGCAACTGCAGCACCACGGTGGTTGGCGGTGGCGGAGCGGCCGGCACCGCCGCCGGTTTCGGTGCTGTGGCGGTCATCCCGGGCAATGCAACATAGGCATTGAGCAGGGGCAGCCATGCTGAAGAGGTCTGTATCGCTGCGGCAAGTGCCAGCACCAGCCCGCCCCAGATCCATGTTCGCCGGCTGACACGGGACGGAACGATTTCCTCCGGCAAGGGGCGAACTTCGTCGGGCAGCACGGATTGGCCGGACGGCGCATGGCGGGCATCCAGGTCGCGCAGCATTTTGTTGATGAGACTCATTGCACAGACTCAGGAAAAGAAGCGCCAGCCGCTGACCTTGACACCTTCGGTATCACGTGCGGCTTCGACGACATGGTTTTTGCCCACGGTCACCTTGCCTTCGCCGTAGGCTGCCAGCAATGCCTTGTGGGCCAGAATGTTGACCAGACGCGGAATGCCCTTGGAATACTGGTACAGGCGGCTCAGCGCTGGGCGGGTAAAGATGGGACTGCCGCGGTAGCCGGCCACGCGCAAACGATGGGTCAGATAGTGGCCCAGCTCGTCGCTGCGCAAACCCTGCATGCGGTGGTGGAAAGCGATCCGCTGCAGAAGCTGGCGCACGGATGGGTCGGATAGCTTGACATCCAGTTCGGGTTGGCCGAACAGCACCAGGTGAAGCAACTTGCGCTTTTCGGTTTCGAGGTTCGATAGCAGGCGCAAGGCTTCCAGACTTTCCAGGGGAGCTGTCTGGGCCTCATCCACGCAGAACACCACGGTCTTGCCCTCGTCAGCCAGATCCAGAAGGCGCTGGTTGATGTGCTTGATGAGCTGGAACTGCTGCTCGCTGGCATCCAGCTTGAGACCCAGTTCATCGGCCACGGCCAGGAGCAAGGGTAGCGGCGCCAGCGCCGGATTGGGCAGATAAGCGCTGAAATACTCCGGCCCAAGCGTCGCAAGAAAACGCCGGCAGAGCATGGTCTTGCCAGTACCCACTTCGCCAGTAATCTTGATGAAGCCTTCGCCGCTCTTCAAAGCGATCAGCAGGGTATTCAGCGCCTCCTGATGGGACGCCGCCGAATAGGCGTATTCGGTATCCGGGGTGATCCCGAAGGGACGCTCAACAAGACCGAAATGGGCGAGATACATATTTTTTCCGGGCTGGCAAATCAGCGATTCCTGAGGTCGACCTAATAGTTACGTGAGTTGAGCTTCTGTATGCGGCTCTGGGTCTGCAGCAAATCCTCCTGGGCCACCCTGTCGTTGTTGATGACTGTCGGCTTCATCAGGATCACCATTTCACTCTTGCTCATGACGGCACTACGCTGGCCAAAGATGCCATCGACAAGGCCTATATTGGCCGTGCCGGGCAGCCCGGAGCGTGTATTGGTTTGCGATTGGCGCATCAAGCCGCCAATGGCGACAATGTTGCCGTCCTGCACGCGCACGATGCTGTCGGTCTCATTGATGCTGCTCGCAGCCAGGGGGAGATTCATGGTGCCGCCATTGTTTCCCAGGTCGACCACCTTCACTTTCTCCGCCACGTTGCTGACCGCCGGATGGACATGCAGGATGATGTTGCCTTCGTCATCGATCTGCGGCGTGACATCGAGCGATATGCCGGAGAAATAAGGCTGCAACGTCAACGACGGGGCAACGCCGGCCACGGTCGAGGTGGAGGCGGTGCCGCCGCTGATATTGGTGATGAACATTTCGTCGGTTCCGACCTTGAGCAGTGCCTTCTGATTGTTCAGGGTGGCGATGCGGGGACTGGAGAGCACGGCGACATCACCCTGGGTCTCGAGAAAGTTGATCACCGCAGCAAAGTTCGCGGTTTGGAAAGCCAGGCCGATGAAACCATTGCCCATCGGTGTCACCGATTTGATGGCGCCCGGCGCCACTCCGAACAGGGTGTTCCCTACCTGCAGATCGGCATTCGAGCTCAGCTTTGAACCCGAAGCCACCGATCCCGCCATGGTGCTGGCATTGCTGATCGTCTTGAAAGCCGCCCAGTTGATCCCTGACTGCGCGGTGTTGCTCAGCGTCACCTCGATGATTTTTGCCTCGATCATCACCTGGCGCTCGACCACCAGTTGGGTCGCTTTCAGATAACTCTCCACATTGCGCATTTCCGCCGGGAAAGCGCGCACCACAACTACCCCGGACATCGGATTGATGATCACGTTGCGGCCTTCGGCGGTGCCCACGATAGCGGTCAGGGCAGTGGTCAGGTCACGCCAGAAATCAGCATCGGAATTGGTGGTGACACGGCTGCCACCAGCTGAATTGTTTCCAGTGTTTCCCGATGTGTTTCCCGATGTATTGCTCGAAGTGTTGCTTGCGGTATTGTTTTGCGTACCGGTTGTAATACCGCCAGTTGTACTTCCGAAAGCATTCCCCGTATTGCTTAAGTTGTTCGAAGATGAGGTTATTGAACTTGAGGAAACTGTCAGGTTGCTGCTCCCCTGCCGCCGGCCGGAAAGATAATTGATCTGGAATACGCGCGATTGCAGTGTGTTGGTCTGGATGAAAATTCTGGTCCCCTGGACCTTGTATTCGTACCCGTAAAGCTCGCGTATCGTGTCGAGGGCCTCTTTAATGGTCACATCCTTGAGATTCACCGTGATGTTTCCCGACAAGTCGGGCGGCAACAACATGCTGAAGCGTGTTCCCGATACCAGCGCCATGAAAACTTGTGCGGCTGGCGCCTTGACAACAGATAAATCAAAACGTACTTCCGCGTCATTTTCCGCTTTCGGCATTTCAATCAGCAGGGGCGGCATCAAGACTTGATCTATCCGGTCATTGCCGGCTTTCCGATCACTGGCAGCGCGTGCCAACTCCGCGTTGACATGGTCATATGGGCCGGCCGATCGGTATGCGGAAGAACCGCAGGAAGTCAGCAGCAGAATCACCAGCAACAGGGTGATCAGCGTTGCGCAATTCAGAAAACGGTCATTCGTCATGATGCATGTCATCGCTCAAGGTGTCGGCTCGCGCTGTGTTTTCTCAACAACCCCATGCTTGGGGTCGCCGCTTTGTCTGTGCTTCAGGGAACCCATTCTTTCAACGCCCGGGGTCAGATACAGAGTTTCCTTGCCGCCGGGCCCCTGCAGCACGGCCTGGGTTTCGCTGAGTTTGACCAGCCGGGCTTCGCCGACCTTGTCACCCAATCCAACGGCTACCCCGTTGATTACGGCCATCGGTTTGCGCCCCCTGCCGAGAATGATCGTCTGCAGCCCGCTCGGCGCCGCAGGCACTCCCTCACTGCCGGTGCTGGCCGCGGGCGCAGAATCACCCGCCGGTTGCGGCGGACGCATCGGATCAGGCAGCGAGGCGTCGCTTTGTCCGAAGCAGTTTGCGGCACCGGCCAAGAAGGCCAGCATGACAAACGCCGACAATTTCAAACGACCAACCATTGCTTGTCCAGACTCAGGGTGAATACAGTCAATGTCATCTCGTTGCGTGGATATTGCTCGCTGGCGAACTTGATGCGATTCCAGATGATGCGTTGAGGCATGCGCTCGATCTCAGCCAGATACATCAGCAAATCATTGTAGCTTCCTGCAATTTTTAGCTCGACGCCGTGCTTGTAGATGTTGGGGGTGGCGCTGAACGCTGCGCCAGCAGAGCCGCTGGGAGCAGCGCTAGGAGCACCTTTGGTGGGAGCGCCTGGGGCAGCGGCTGGAGCGGTGTCTGCCTTGGTATCGGCCTTTTTCTCCTGGCTGCGCTCGACGAGCGGGGTCGGGTCTATGGTTTTAAGCGCCAGCAGTTCCAGATTGCGATTCTTCGACAACAAGGATTCGAGGAAAATCTGCATCTTGTCGGGCGGTACCATGCTGCTTTCAATAGCGCGGATTTTGCTTTCCAGAACCGCCAAATCTTTCCGGGACTGCTCCAAAGCGGAACGGTTAGCCGCGTCAGGATCCTTGAGCATGGTCTGCATCGTTGTCAGTTGCGCTTCAATCGCAGCCAAGTCAGTGGTCGCCTGGGAAATTCGCTTGACCTGGTTGGCCTGGCGAATAATTTGGGGCTTGATCAGGAAGGAATATCCGAGCATGCCGCCGCCAACAATTATCGCCGCGGCTATCAAAGCCCGCTCACGGCGCACACGCGAGTCGAAACGAGCCGCCAGTTCAAGCCATTTTTGTTTCACGGCTTTTTCTCCGGTGCCTTGGGCGAGTTACTTTCATTGCCCGATTTCGCCAGGTTCGCCAAATTCGGAACTATTCCAGCGGCATCTGCTAAATTTGTCGGTGCTGCCGGAGCCCCCCCGGATGGAGCAACTGCCGCTTTGGTCGGCTCGGCAATACTTGGCATCAACACAAAATCGACGAAACTGGGCGGCAAAGCCGGTGTTGCTGCAGCGGATGCGTTCGGCTTAACATTTACGGCAGGCGGAGTGGCTGCAATCTTATTCTCCTTCCCTTCTTCGGGACGCAGGATGGTTAACGACGCAAAACTGCGTCCCTGAAATACTTTCTCGGTTTTCAAGCGGCGAATGTATTCAGGCAATGCGGCAGGATTGAGCATGCGACCGCGAATTTCCATTTCATTGCCACCAGCCCCGATGGTGAAACCCGTCAGCCATAAACCGCTAGGCGCCTGGCGGGCAAATCCCCGCAGGAATTCCGCGAAACCGATGCTGCTGCCAATGGCTCCTCCCTCGAGAACCTTCATGATCTCTTCGCGACTCTTCAGCAAAGTCTGCAGATTGGTCAGATCGTTGGCGAGTTGCGCGCTAGGCTTACTCTCGGCGATCGACTTGCTGATCGCCGTGAGCCTGTCCTGGGCAGTCTTAAGCGCTTCTGCCCGCTGATCGGCAAGGCGCTCCCGGTTGTCCGCCTCCAGGGTGGCTCCTTTACTGGCGACACCGAGCATCACCAGCATCAAGCAAGTTGCGATCGCCACCGGTTTCGCCGTCAGCCAGTCGAAAGGCTTGCGGAAGATCGGGTTAAGAAGGTTGATCTGCTGGCTCATCGCAGTCGCCCTAATCCCGCAGCGCAGCCCCAAGCACCTTGAGGCACTGGGTCTGGCGTTCAGCCTGGGAAAGCTCCGGGATGGTCGGGAAATCGAGGACATCGGCCAAGTCCAGTTCCACCACCGGCAAGGAAAGATAATCGCGCAGGTAATCCAGGAAGCCGTCCACCCCGGGGAGGGACGAGACCAGCAAACGCGTCACCGTAATGTGGCCGTTCATCCGGTCGAAATTGTCCAGGGAGCGTTGTGCTTCCAGCGCGATGCGCTCGAACAGTTGCTCGCGCCGATCCCCTTCTGCCTGTTCCAGTTGCATCAGCGGGATATCGGTATGGCGCGAGGCGTAGAGCTCACCGCGGAACGTGAACGTCAGCATGACGCCCGACTCGTCAAAAGTCAGCATCGCCAGACCGCGATTTTCTTCTTCAAACAGGGTCGAGATATTGCGCTGCGCCAGTTCGGGAATATCGATCGCCTCGAGCTTCACTTTCGCCGCGTCGAACAGTTCGACGCGCGGTGCCAGCAGCGCATTGTTGGCCGCTACCGCAAATGCCTGCTTGGTTCGTCCCAACGCCCCCGTATCGGCAGGAATCTCGAGCACATCAATGGTCGCCGCTTCGACCGGATAGTTGAGCATGTCCTTGATGCGCCAGCGCAAGGCATCCTTCATCTCGGCCGCGGGCATGTCCGGTGGCTCGACCTGCAGCAACTGGTACTCCCCCACGCGCAGCAGGTTGGTGCAACGATATCGGGCAAGCTTCAATTCTTTGCGCAATTCACGCAGCGTTTCGAGGTCGTTGCTGGCGCGCTTGTGCGAATACAGCATCTGGACTTCCGGTTTTTTGCCCTCGTGCCGCTGAATATGGGCGAAGTCAAGCCGGTCCGCGGTCAGGGCCACGGACATCCATCCATCAAGCATTTTCGGACGCCAGAAGGGCTGCATCGATAAAACGGAAACTCCAATATGGGAGACTTTTCGATGTTAGCCAGATTGACAAGCGATAAAGCGATCAACATCCGTTGATTTACCCCTCAATTCTTGGGGTTTCCCGCGTCCAGAGCGGATCGGCGGGAATGACTGCCGATCCGGAATAATTTACATCGGCGGGGGAGACTTCTCGATCCCAATCAGGGAAACACCCTGCCCGAGTCCACGGTTCTTGAACCAACCGACATTCATCTCCAGAGCAAACCTTGCCGGCTTGCTGGCGCAGTGGTTGTCCTCGGTCTGGGGCGACATTTCCTCGACGTTGATGATGCGCCCTTGTTCATCGAGAAAGGCCACCGACAAGGGAATCAGGGTGTTACGCATCCACATGCAATGCTGTGCGGATTGGGGAAACACAAACAGCATGCCGTCATTGGCAGCCAGATTCTTCCGGTGCATCAGTCCCTGCGCACGGGAATCGTAGGTATTCGCCACTTCAGCACGAATCCTGTGGATTCCGGCACTAAGTTCAAGGACTCCTTGTGCTTGCGCTGCTTTCGCAAACAGTGACAGGGTTACGATCATGAACCAGCCGAAACGTGTCAAATCCAGTATCAAGATACCTGCCTCCTGATTTCAAATATCCCGATTGTCTTGCCTACCAAAGAAAAAGGCAGGGAAAACCCTGCCTTTTCTCGAATAAGCGACCAATTACTTCTTGGCTTCGGCTTTCTTCTCTTCTTTCTTCTCTTCTTTCTTTTCTTCCTTCTTTTCGGCTTTCTTTTCGTCTTTCTTGGCTTCTTCCTTCTTGGCTTCAGCCTTGGGGGCATCGGCGGCGTAAACGGTGGTAGCTGCGAACATGGCGGCGATCAAAACAGCAAGCAGTTTGCTCATGATTAGTACGTTCCTTATAAGTTAAGTATGAATATGACCAAATAAACAAAGGTCCAGCGAATTATATTACAACAATCCCTGGCAAAGCAGTCTGCCAAAAGCCTATGGCATGCAGGGGTTAGAAAGGCAGGTTGCCCTGCCTTTCAACTCTTGATGCCGATTACTTGGCTTCAGCAGCCTTTTCAGCCTTCTTGGCTTTCTTGGCCTTCTTGGCCTTCTTGGCCTTGGGGGCATCGGCGGCGGGCGCCGGGGCTGCGGCTGCGGCCGGGGCTGCGGCTGCGGCCGGGGCTGCAGGTGCGGCCTTGGCGTCAGCCTTGGGGGCATCGGCGGCGAAAGCGGTCGTGGCAGCGAAGGCGGCAACGATCAGGGCGGTCAACAGTTTGCTCATTTTTGTTCCTTTCAAGATTTAGATAAGCTTCCGACACGACTGGTAAGAACGGGTGTCCCGGACTTTAACGCGCGATCATGCCCGGAGTTGACAACTGATCGCTGATTTATCGGTTATTTCCATCCAGGCGCCCGGGGGCAACCCGGCCAGAGTCCATGCACCTACTGCCCAGCGGATCAGGCGCAGAGTCGGAAAGCCTGCCCGGGCCGTCATCCGCCTGACCTGCCGATTTTTGCCTTCCCTGAGTCTGACTTCCAGCCAGGCTGTGGGAATCGCCTTACGGTAGCGGATTGGGGGATTGCGCGGCCACAGGCCATCCGGTTCAGGCATGAGGCGAACCTGGCAGGGGCGGGTTCTGAAGTCTCCGAGATCGACGCCCTTTGCCAGCAGGTCTAGGACATCGGCATCGGGGCTGCCTTCGACCTGCGCCCAGTAGGTTTTTTCCAGCTTGTAGCGCGGATTGGCGATACGCTGCTGCAAACCACCATCATCGGTCAGCAGCAGCAATCCTTCGCTGTCCGCATCCAGTCTGCCCGCGGCATAAACGCCGGGTTGCACAATGTAGTCCTTGAGCGTCGCCTGCCCGTCGGCAGAGGTGAATTGGCTCATCACGCCGAAAGGCTTGTTGAACAGGATCAGGCGCGTCATACGGAATTCTTGCAGAGGTCGCCGCAATTTTCACAGCCGGGGCCGAAGACATTGCAGAAACGCAAGGTTCGGGGGTAAGGGAAGAAGTCCTTGACCACGCCCTGGCGGATCGCCGCCTGGGTCTCCTGCCAGAACCCGACATCCAGCAAGTCGGCATGGTATTTCATGAAAGCCTCGCGAATGCGCGGCGAAGTCAGCAGGAAGGTATCGAATTCCTCCGGGAATATATCGTTGCGCGCCACCGAATACCAAGTTTCGCCGGACATTTCCATCTCGGGATACGGCGCAGGCGGAATCCTGCGAAAGTTGCAGTCGGTCATGTATTCAATTTCGTCATAGTCGTAAAAAACGACACGGCCATAGCGGGTAACACCAAAGTTTTTCCACAGCATGTCTCCGGGGAAAATGTTGGCGATGGCCAATTCGCGGATTGCATTGCCGTATTCCAGCACCACATTTTCAATGCGGTCCTTCTGTCCCGCCCGCTCTGCCTGATCCAGGTAAATATTGAGCGGTTCCATCCTGCGCTCGATGTAGAGATGCCTGATGACGAGATCATTGCCATCGTCCTCGACCAGGGAAGGCGCAAGTTGATACAGTTCATCGAGCAACTCCCGGGAAAAGCGCGTCTTGGGCAAGGCTACATTGGAAAATTCCAGCGTATCCGCCATCCTGCCGACGCGATCGACCTGTTTCACGAGCTGGTACTTGCGCCGTACCGTCGCATGATCCACTTCTTTCGTAGCCCCGAAAACATCCTTGATGAGCTTGAACACATAAGGATAGGAAGGCAAGGTAAATACCAGCATCACCAGGCCGCGAATGCCGGGTGCAGTCACGAACTGATCGCGCGAATGGTGCAGATGGTGGATCAGATCACGGAAGAACATGGTCTTGCCCTGTTTCCCCAAACCCAGCATGGTATACAGCTCGGAACGGGGCTTGCCGGGCATGATGCTAAGCAGAAATTGCACATAGGCCGAAGGGACCTCCATGTCGACCATGAAGTACGCCCGCGACAATGAGAACAGCATGCTGATCCGCCACACGTCGAGCAAGACGGTATCGACGCACAGCTTGCCCGAAGCGGTATGCAGCACCGGCAAAGCAAAGGGAATCTCGCTGCTGCCATTGACCGCCTTGCCGATAATATAGGCGCCCTTGTTGCGATAGAAAGCGGAGTGGAGCACCTGGATGTGGAAGTTGTATTCCGCCCAGGGCCATTTGCCGAAATGCAGCTTCACCGCCTTGTAGATGTTCTCGGTATCCCGGCCGATGTCATCAAAAGGACGCTGCCAGTCAAAATCCAGCAGGATCTGTCGAATCGCTCCCTTGAAGCCGATTTCGTTCGGATAGTAGCTGCGAAAGACAGGGGGAGCGGAATCGATGAACTCGGTCGAAATCGCCGGCCGTACAAAAATGAAATCGTTGTGAAAATAGGTGCGGTGGAGAATCTTGCAGAAAACCGAGTTGAAGAAAGTCTCGGCCAGCTCGGGCTGCTTATGGTCGATCAGCAGGCCGATGTAGAGCAGCTTTGCCTCCTGCCAGATAGCGTCGTCGATCGTCCCGGCTTTGAATTCACGGTGCAGCAATTCGACAGTTTCTCCAACGCGCTGGTCGTAAAACTGGATACGACTTTGCACGGCAAGCTGGACCGCCTGCCAATCGCCCGCCTCAAAACGCGTTTTGGCCTGAGCGGAGCACTCGCGGAACAAGCGATAATGGCGATTGAATCCCTCGGTCAGCGCCAAAGCGATTTGCCGTGCTACCGCACTGTTGCCGATGAATACATCCATGATCGATCTTTCGACTTGAACAAATCACTTCCGGAAGATTCTACCAGCCGCAGCTGCGGCCCTTCGATTCTGTGCCAGGGCCAAGTCGCTGGAAGAAAAGAGGATTCGGCGGCAATGGAGTCGGAAGGACTGATTTGCATCAAACCGGACGCGCATATTTGATGGCAAGATGATGCGGTCGCGCAGCGCCCCCGGCAGCGCCCGGCAGCGCGATACCCCACATTGACCAACCTTATATGACGGAGCAGGCATGAGCAACTCGCTGATTAAAGTACCTCAGAGCGGCAACCAAATCATTCCGGGCCAATCGATCCCTGACAACCCCATCATCCCGTTCATCGAGGGCGATGGCATCGGCGTCGACATCACTCCGGTGATGAAGAAGGTGGTCGATGCCGCAGTCGCCAAATCCTATGGTGGCAAGAAAAAAATTTCCTGGATGGAAATCTACTGCGGCGAAAAATCAACGCGCCTGTACGGCCCGGATGTCTGGCTCCCCGATGAAACGCTTGACGCGCTCAAGGACTACGTGATTTCCATCAAGGGACCGCTAACGACCCCGATCGGCGGCGGAATACGCTCGCTCAACGTGGCATTGCGCCAGCAACTCGATCTGTATGTTTGCCTCCGGCCGGTGCGCTATTTCCAGGGTGTTCCTTCCCCGTTGAAGGAACCGCACAAAACCAATATGGTGATTTTCCGGGAAAACACCGAAGACATCTACTGTGGAGTGGAATTTCAGGCGGAAACCGACAGTGCCCGCAAACTCATCCAGTTCCTGCAAAAGGAATTGGGCGTCACCAAGATCCGCTTCCCCAACACCTCGGGCATCGGCATCAAGCCGGTCTCCCGCGAAGGCACTGAGCGGCTGGTGCGCCAGGCGATCCAGTATGCCATCGCCAACCAGCGCAAATCGGTGACATTCGTCCACAAGGGCAATATCATGAAGTTCACCGAAGGCGCATTCCGCGACTGGGCCTATGCGCTGGCGAAGCGGGAATTTGGCGGTGCCGAATTGGATGGCGGGCCGTGGCTCAAGCTGCCCGGCGGCATCATCATCAAGGATGTGATTGCGGACGCGTTCCTGCAGCAAATCCTCTTGCGCCCCGCTGAGTACGATGTCATTGCGACCCTCAACCTCAACGGCGACTACATCTCGGACGCCCTGGCGGCGCAGGTCGGCGGCATCGGCATCGCGCCGGGCGCCAATCTTTCCGACACTGTCGCGATGTTCGAAGCCACCCATGGCACAGCTCCGAAATATGCCGGCAAGGACTACGTCAATCCCGGCTCACTGATTCTTTCCGCCGAAATGATGCTGCGCCACATGGGCTGGATCGAGGCGGCGGACCTGATCATCCATTCGATGGAAGCCGCCATCAAGGACAAGGTCGTAACCTACGACTTCGCCCGACTCATGGAAGGCGCCAAGGAGGTGAAATGCTCGGCCTTCGGCGACGCCATGATCGAGCGGATGTAAATCGCATTGCACATCTTTTGCAACAATGCCATTCGCATTGTTGCGGACAATAAAAAACCCGCCGTGGCATGCCGCGGCGGGTTGAATCCTTCGCAAAAAGCGGATTACGCTTTCTGGATGTTGGAGGCTTGCTTGCCCTTGGGGCCTTGCACCACCTCGAACGAAACCTTTTCACCCTCTTTTAACGACTTGAAACCGGGCATATTGATGGCGGAGAAATGGGCGAAGAGATCCTCGCTGCCATCGTCCGGAGTAATGAAGCCAAAACCTTTGGCGTCGTTGAACCACTTGACAGTACCTAGTGCCATAAAGCTTATTCCTTAAGTTAATACAAAAACCAAAACGTCACGAAGACACTTCGGGGCATGCTTGTGTCGCAAGTTCGCAACAGATGGTGAGGCCAGGCTGAGATTCAGGGATTCGAAGGACTGCGGGGCTTTCAACATTGCAGGAGATTGACAACGACAAACACGCCCCGCTTTTTACGCACTTTTTATCTTAACGTCAAGTCTTTTCGGCCGTGTTTACTGCGGAAATTATGCTGCATTACAGCATTATTTGGTCGAACAGGGGTTTTACCCATTGAAATCTGCGGGAATAAGCCCACTTTAACCCTGTTCTTGTCAGTGTTGCAGTATGATTAATTCGCATTAGAATCGGTTCATGGCAACACGCAAGCAAGTCGACCGTGATGGCGGCACCACACTCGAAACTGAACGCAGCAAGACCAAGCCACCCAAGCTCTACAAGGTGCTGCTGCTGAATGACGATTTCACCCCGATGGATTTCGTCGTGGTCGTGCTGCAAAGATTGTTTGGCATGAGCCGCGAGCAGGCGACCTTGGTCATGCTCAAGGTACATCGGGATGGCAAGGGCGTCTGCGGCGTGTATCCGTATGATTTGGCGGCAACCAAGGTCGCTCAGGTAAGCGCGTTTGCGCGCCAGAACCAACACCCTCTGGCGTGCGTGATGGAGGAAAACTAGCATGATTGCGCAGGAACTTGAAGTCAGCTTGCATATGGCCTTTGTCGAGGCGCGCCAGAAACGGCACGAATTCATCACTGTCGAGCATTTGCTGTTGTCCTTGCTCGACAATCCCTCGGCGGCTCAGGTGCTGCGCGCCTGCGCCGCGAACATCGAGGAATTGCGCAAAGAGCTCGCTGCCTTCATTGCCGAGCATACGCCTACCGTCAGCGGTACCGACGAAATCGATACCCAACCGACGCTCGGCTTTCAGCGTGTAATACAGCGTGCCATCCTGCATGTGCAGTCCTCCGGCAAGAAGGAGGTGAACGGTGCCAACGTGCTGGTCGCGATCTTCGGAGAAAAGGATTCGCATGCCGTTTATTTTCTGCAACGGCAAGGTGTGACGCGACTCGACGTGGTGAACTTCATTTCGCACGGCATCACCAAGTCGCCGTTGCCGGTGACCCGCGGCGAGTCGGAGCAGGCCGAGCAGGACCAGGAAGGACAGGCATCCGGCGGCGCCCTGGAGAGTTTCGCGCAGAACCTCAATGCCATGGCTCTGTTGGGCAAGATCGATCCCCTGATCGGCCGTGACAAGGAAATCGAGCGCGTGATTCAAACCATCTGCCGCCGCCGCAAGAACAATCCGCTTCTGGTCGGTGAAGCTGGCGTCGGCAAAACCGCCATCGCCGAAGGGCTGGCACGGCGCATCGTGGAGGGGCGCGTTCCGGAAATTCTCACGAGCGCCACCGTTTATGCGCTTGACATGGGTGCCCTGCTCGCCGGCACCAAGTACCGCGGCGACTTTGAACAGCGCCTGAAGGCAGTGCTCAAGCAATTGCTGGAAAACCCGAACGCGATTCTCTTCATCGACGAAATTCACACCCTGATCGGGGCCGGCGCTGCTTCGGGCGGCACCCTGGATGCTTCCAACCTGCTGAAGCCGGCGCTTTCCAGCGGCACGCTGAAATGCATCGGCGCGACCACCTACCAGGACTATCGCGGCGTGTTCGAGAAAGACCATGCCCTCTCGCGCCGCTTCCAGAAAATCGACGTCAATGAGCCTTCGGTTGAGGAAACCGTCGCCATCCTGCGCGGCCTCAAGTCGCGTTTCGAGGAGCACCACGGCATCAAGTATTCCGCCGCGGCGATCTCCAGCGCCGCCGAGCTTTCCGCCAAGTACATCAATGACCGGCACCTGCCCGACAAGGCGATCGATGTCATCGACGAGGCCGGCGCGGCACAGCGCGTACTGCCCAAGTCCAAGCAGAAAAAGCTGATCGGCAAGATGGAAATCGAGGAAATCGTCGCGCGCATTGCCCGGGTTCCTTCGCAACATGTCTCCAACGACGATCGCAGCGCCCTGAAGAATCTCGATCGCGACCTGAAAACCGTCGTCTTCGGCCAGGATCAAGCCATCAATGCCCTGGCGCGCGCTATCAAGATGTCCCGCTCGGGTTTGGGCAGCCCGCTCAAGCCCATCGGCAACTTCCTCTTTTCCGGTCCGACCGGTGTCGGCAAAACCGAGGTGGCACGCCAGTTGGCCTATTGCATGGGCATCGAACTGATCCGTTTCGACATGTCCGAATACATGGAGCGCCATGCCGTCTCGCGCCTGATCGGAGCACCGCCGGGCTATGTCGGCTTCGACCAGGGTGGCTTGCTGACCGAAGCCGTCACCAAGAAACCGCATGCCGTCCTGTTGCTCGACGAAATCGAGAAGGCGCACCCCGACATTTTCAACATCCTGCTGCAGATCATGGATCACGGCACGCTGACCGACAACAACGGGCGCAAGGCGGACTTCCGCAACATCGTGATCATCATGACCACCAACGCCGGTGCCGAGGCGCTGCAGAAGCCCAGCATGGGCTTTACCACCACCAAGAAGAGCGGCGATGAAATGGAAGACATCAAGCGGATGTTTACGCCCGAATTCAGGAACCGCCTCGACGCCACGATTTCTTTCGCGGCACTCGATGCCGCGGTCATCCTGCGCGTGGTCGACAAGTTCCTGATGCAGCTCGAAGGACAGCTGCACGAGAAGAAAGTCGAGGCAATCTTCACCGATGCGCTCAAGGCTTGGCTCGCCGAACAGGGCTTCGATCCATTGATGGGCGCACGGCCCATGGCGCGCCTGATTCAGGACACGATCCGCGCCGCGCTGGCGGACGAGTTGCTGTTCGGCAAGCTGGCCGGCGGCGGCAAGGTCACTATCGACCTCGACGACGAGCAGAAGGTCAAGCTGGTCTTCGAGGAAGCCGTCGAGCACGCGGTCTAGTCAAACCTCCATGAGTGCGGTCGGCCGGGCAGCCGGCCGACCGCAAGTTTTTCCTCCTTGATTGTCATGCCAAGAAGCCTGCTCACCGCCGACCTCCTCGACAACCACGAGGAATTGCTGAGCAATGGCACATTGCGCGTGGCAGCACCCATGTTCCGGTCCTTCGGCGGGCGGCGCAGCTTCCATGGTCAGATCGCCACCCTGAAGCTTTTCGAAGACAATTCCCTGGTGCGTAAAGCGCTTGATCAGCCGAGCAATGGCCGGGTGCTGGTGATCGATGGCGGCGGTTCCCTGCGTTGCGCGCTGGTGGGCGACCAATTGGCCCTGCTTGCCGGCAGAAATGGCTGGAACGGCATCGTCGTGTATGGCTGCATCCGCGATTCGCGCGCCATCGCCGGCATGGATCTGGGGGTGCTCGCTCTCGCCACCCATCCGCTCAAGACGGTCAAGAAGAATGTCGGGGATGCGGACGTTGCAGTCAGCTTTGCCAGTGTAACCTTCGTTCCGGGCCAATATCTCTACGCCGACGAGGATGGCTTGCTCGTCAGCGCGATTGCCCTCGACTAGCGACAACCGTCATAGACGCGGCGCAGCGAAATATTCTCTTTGCGCCTGGAACGCATTCCCGCAGCATTAAATTCAAGCTGTATCATCAAATAGTTAATAAGATAATAATTTTTCTGGTCTTATACAGAACCATTGCTGCTCTGCAATAGTTACTTTATACTTCATTAAATGATGGTTCCTGTTAATCTGGGATCGTCGCCCACGCCCTCCCCCAACGCTCAACACGAGGTATCAGAGATGAATGACCGGAAACAAGCAGCCGCCCTGCTGGCCAAAGACTGGGCTGAGAATCCCCGCTGGAAAGGCATCAAGCGGCCATACAGTGCAGAAGACGTAATCCGGCTGCGCGGATCCCTGCAGATCGAACACACGCTGGCACGGCGCGGCGCCGAAAAGCTTTGGGGTCTGCTGCATAACGAGCCTTACATCAATTGCCTGGGCGCGCTGACCGGCGGACAAGCCATGCAAATGGTCAAGGCAGGGATCAAGGCGATCTATCTGTCCGGTTGGCAAGTCGCCGCCGACAACAACAGTTATGCCGCAATGTATCCCGACCAGTCGCTGTATCCCGTGAATTCGGTGCCCCTGGTGGTGGAGCGCATCAACAACTCGTTCAAGCGCGCCGATGAGATCCAGTGGGGAAAGGGCGTCAATCCCGGCGACGCAGGCTATATCGACTACTTCGCGCCCGTCGTCGCCGATGCCGAGGCGGGCTTCGGCGGCGTGCTGAACGCGTTTGAGCTGATGAAGGCAATGATCCGCGCAGGGGCCGGCGGCGTGCATTTCGAAGATCAACTGGCCTCGGTCAAGAAGTGCGGCCACATGGGCGGCAAAGTGCTGGTGCCGACGCAGGAGGCTGTGCAGAAACTGGTTTCCGCGCGGCTCGCCGCCGACATTCTCGGGGTTCCGACCATAATTCTCTCGCGCACCGATGCCGAAGCAGCCGACCTGCTGACCGCAGACTACGACCCGAATGACAGGCCCTTCATCACCGGCGAACGGACTGCCGAGGGCTTCTTCAAGACCCGCAACGGACTGGAGCAGTCCATCAGCCGCGGCTTGGCCTATGCCCCCTACTCCGATTTGTGCTGGTGCGAAACCGGCACGCCCGATCTGAATTTCGCCAAAAAGTTTGCCGAAGGCATCCGCGCCAAATACCCGGAAAAACTGCTGGCCTACAACTGCTCGCCGTCCTTCAACTGGAAGAAGAATCTCGACGATGCGACCATCGCAAAATTCCAGCGCGAGCTGGGCGCGATGGGCTACAAG
This sequence comes from Betaproteobacteria bacterium, assembly GCA_016234745.1. GTDB lineage: Bacteria > Pseudomonadota > Gammaproteobacteria > Burkholderiales > Rhodocyclaceae > JACRAR01. The sequence continues at coordinate 65,652 of JACRAR010000042.1, forward strand.
TATCAGTTCATCACGCTCGCCGGCATCCACACCATGTGGTACCACATGTTCGACCTGGCGCACGACTATGTCCGCCGCGGCATGACGGCTTACATCGACAAGGTGCAGGAGCCTGAATTCGCAGCGCGCGATCGCGGCTACTCCTTCGTCTCGCACCAGCAGGAAGTCGGCACCGGCTATTTTGACGACGTCACCACGGTAATCCAGGGCGGTGCCTCCTCGGTTACTGCGCTGCACGGTTCGACGGAAGAAGAGCAGTTTCAGTAAGCTAGTTGAGGTGATCGCGCCGTGCGATCACCTCATGCAGCCCCTCCCGCAAGGAGGCTCAGAATAAGGAATGATCATGGCGCTCAACCTGCCCGCTGGCGTACAAATCAACGCCCCCCTTCATCCCCGCTTCGACGAAATCCTCACGCACGACGCGCTGGCGCTGGTTGCCAAACTGCATCGCGCTTTCGAGCCGCGCCGCCGCGAATTGCTCAAGCAGCGCGTCGTGCGCCAGGCCCGCATCGATGCCGGCGAGATGCCCGATTTCCTGCCCGAGACCAGGCATATTCGCGAAGGCGACTGGAAAATTGCGCCACTGCCCAAGGCGCTGGAATGCCGCCGCGTGGAAATCACCGGGCCGGTCGAACGCAAGATGATCATCAACGCCTTCAACTCCGGCGCCGATTCCTACATGAGCGACTTCGAGGACTCGAACAGTCCCAACTGGACCAACCAGATCCGGGGACAGGTCAATCTCTATGACGCCATTCGCCGCAAGCTCAGCTTCGTCAACGAGGCCGGCAAGGAATACCGGCTCAACGACAAGGTCGCCACCCTGCAAGTCCGGCCACGCGGCTGGCATCTCGACGAAAAGCATGTGCTGATCGACGGCCAGCGCGTCTCCGGCGGTGTGTTTGATTTTGCCCTGGTGCTGTTCCACAACGCCAAGGAACAGCTTGCCCGCGGCGCCGGCCCGTTCTTTTATCTGCCGAAGATGGAAAGTCATCTTGAAGCGCGCCTCTGGAACGACATATTCGTCATGGCGCAAAAGGAAATCGGCATCCCTCAAGGCAGCATCAAGGCGACCGTGCTGATCGAAACCATCCTCGCCACCTTCGAACTCGAGGAAATTCTCTTTGAGCTGCGCGAGCATAGCGCCGGCCTGAATGCCGGCCGCTGGGACTACATCTTTTCCTGCATCAAGAAATTCAAGAAGAACCGCAATTTCTGCCTGGCCAACCGCTCGGCCATCACCATGGAGGTACCCTTCATGCGCGCCTATGCGCTGGCCCTGGTCAAAGCCTGCCACAAGCGCGGTGCGCCGGCGATCGGCGGCATGAGCGCGCTGATCCCGATCAAGAACGATCCCGCCGCCAACGAGAAGGCGCTTGCCGGGATTCGCCACGACAAGACCAGGGACGCCAACGATGGCTATGACGGTGGCTGGGTGGCGCATCCGGGCCTGGTCTCGATCGCCATGGAGGAATTCGTCAAAGTGCTCGGCGATCGCCCCAACCAGTGGGACAAGCAGCGCAGCGACACTTTCGGGCCGAGCGACTGGCTCAATTTCCAGCCCGAGCAGCCGATCACCGAGACCGGCGTGCGCAACAACATCAACGTCGGCATCCACTACCTCGGCAGCTGGCTCGCCGGCAACGGCTGCGTGCCGATTCACAACCTGATGGAAGACGCCGCCACCGCGGAAATCAGCCGCTCGCAGATCTGGCAATGGGTGGTCAGCCCCAAGGGCAGGCTCGACGACGGCCGCAAGGTGACTGCGGCAATGGTTCGCGCCCTCATCGCGGAGGAACTGACCAAAGTGAAAACGACCGTAACGGCCAGCGGCGAACCGCCCACAACCTATGATCAGGCGGCGAAGATCTTCGAGGAGATGTCGCTCACCGAAAACTACCCGGAGTTCCTGACGCTCCCGCTCTACGAGGCCATGGACTGACTGCGGGGGAAGCCGGGGCATAGTCGCGCGATATCCGCCGGCACTTGCCCTCTTCCGTGGCAAGTTGCAAAATTGGACTTTCCAAACAAGCTAAGGCGTTGCATTCGCCGGGGGTAATCTCAATGTCATACACAGTAATCGTTTCCTTCTCCCGCGACCATCCGTTCGAGTTCAGGTTTCTCGACAGTGACAGCGCCTTGTTCACCCAGGAAGCCGCGCATCAGTGGCTCGACCAGGAATGGGAAAACCTGGGATGCGAACCGACCAATCCGGTCGGCAAGGTGTTGCGCCTGGACAAAGTCCTGCTGGTCGCAAAAGAAGCCGGTGAAAAACGCTTCGCGGAAAATGGCGACTGGGCGCGTCGTTATGTGCGCGCCGTGGTCGCGGCGCTGGGGCGCGATACCGTGCATGTCAATGTCGCCGAACATGAGGTGGGCTGAGGTTGCCGAAGCAGGGACGCAATCGTGAAGCTATCCGGTTCGGCTTCCGGTCACGCATCTGTCCTGCCTTAATTCTGGCCTGCCTGTTCAGCACCGGCGCGCTGGCGGCCGAGGGCGAAGGCATCAGCGTCGGCAAACCTTCGGCATTGCGCGAACTGGTGCCGGCAACCCAGCTGGAACGTCAGGCCAACACCGAATATGTCAGCCTGAAGCGCAAGGCAAATTCGCAGCATGCGCTGGCGCCGGAGGATTATCCCGACCTGCGCCGCTTGCGCAGCATCGCCGAGCGCATCATTCCCTTCGCCGAACGCTTCAATCAGCGTGCTGCGCAATGGCAATGGGAAGTCAATCTGATCGGCTCGAAACAGATCAATGCCTTTTGCATGCCCGGCGGGAAAATCGCTTTTTTCACCGGCCTGCTCGAAGGCCTCAAGCTCAGCGATGACGAGGCCGCGATCGTCATGGGACACGAGATCGCCCACGCCCTGCGCGAGCACGCCCGCGAGCGCATGGCCAAAAGCGAACTGACCAACCTGGGAGCCAACCTGCTGGGACAGTTGATCGGCAATGGCAAATACGCCGATGCCTTCAAGACCGGCGGCAATCTGCTCACGCTCAGCTTCTCGCGCGAGGACGAAAGCGAAGCCGACCTGGTCGGCCTGGATCTAGCGGCCCGCGCCGGCTTTGATCCGCGCGCCGGCGTCACGCTATGGGAAAAAATGAGCGCCGCCAATCGCGGCGCGGCGCCGCAATGGCTGTCTACACACCCCTCCGGGCCGAATCGCATCCGGGATATCGAACAGCATCTCCCCGAAGTACTGCCCTTGTACGAGAAGGCTGCTGCCGAGAAACCCGATAAACGCTAGGCGCCTCTGTAACACCCAATCCAGGTATTTTGCGGAACATGTTCCGCAATAAATGATTCATGTCAATTTTCCGAGAAGGCTTGTCAACTATGATGAGCGAACTATCAGCGGAGAATGACATGACCACGATCCATATCCACACCCGTCCCGATTCCATTTACGAGTTCGATGCCAGAGGCGTCGCCAAGCGTTTCCGGCACGCTGCGATCTTCGGCGCCCTCGGTGCGCTCCACCCGGGCGAAACGATGCGTTTCATCAATGACCACGATCCCTTGCCCCTGTTGGAACAGATGCAGCAGCATTTCGGCAAGGCGGTCGATATTCGCTACCGGCAACGCGACGTGGGCAGCATCGTCATCGACTTCGTCAAACAGTGAGTTTCGCGTCCCACCCATTCTGGCAGGCGGGCTTCCGCCCCTTCTTCGCGCTGGCCTGCCTGTCAGGTGCTGTCCTGCCCGCCGCCTGGATCGCAATCTATACCGGCATCGTGACCCCGCTCTGGGTCACCTTCTCCATCGTGCAGTGGCATGCGCACGAAATGTTCTTTGGTTTTGGCTGGGCGGTGCTCGGAGGATTTCTGCTGACCGCCAGCAAGAACTGGGTGAGCATCCGCGGCTATCACGGCACCGCCCTGATCCTGCTCGGCACGGCCTGGCTCATTGAACGTCTGGGCATGGCGTGCGCTAATCTCCTGCCGGTCTGGCTGTTCCGCCTGAGCAACAACCTGTTTCTGCTTGCCATCATCGCCATGCTGTTGTGGACCCTGCTGCGCTACCGCAAGCAGGACAGCTTTCGCGACAATTATTTCTTTGTTCTGCTGTTGCCGCTGTTTGTCGTCGCCAAGGCCTTGCTGCTCGAAAGCGACTTGTATCACCTTGGTGTCGTCATGACGCTGGGTTTGTTTCGCCTGGCTTTCCTGGTCATGCTCGAACGCACGCTGACCCAGTTCATGCAGAACGCGCTGAAAGCGTCGATCCTGCGCAACCCTCGCCTCGACATGGTGATCAAGGGATTGGCGCTGCTGCTGGTCTTCGCCGCGTTTCTGCCGACAACGCTGGCGGCAAGCCTGAATGTTCTCCTGGCACTGCTGCTGCTCTGGCGCTTCGCTTTCTGGAAGCCCCTGCTGGCGATGCGCCGTCTCGAAATCGGTATCATGTATCTCGCCTATCTCGGCATCGTCGCGCAATTGCTCATCGCAGCCCTCGACAGCCAGGTGCAGGTCCCCTGGACCGGAACGCTGGGCGTGCATGTCTTCAGCTTCGGCGTCATGGGACTGGTGATTCCGGCGATGATCACGCGCATTGCGAATGGACACACGGGACGTCCGGTGCGCTTCGAATTCCCGGACAAACTGGTGCTGTGGATCATGATCTGCGCACTCGCCTTGCGCGTGATCGGCACGCAGCTGTGGCCGGCGTCTTACCTGACCTGGCTGGAATTGTCGGCGGCCTGCTGGTGCATCAGCTTTGCGATTCTCGCGGTACGCTTCCTGCCGTTTCTGCTGCGGCCGCGCATTGACGGCAAGGCCGGCTAAAGCGCGGATCCAGTCTCAACGCCATGCGCATGCGTATTTCGCTCTATGTGTTCGCGGCGGTGCTCATCGCGGCGCACTTCCTGCGCGCCGGCAATGTGCTGGTGGCCGCACTCTGCCTGGCAGCACCTTTGTTGTTTCTCCTGCACCGCCCCTGGATTCTGCCGTTGCTGCAAGCCCTCGCCTACGGCGCCGCTGCCTGCTGGCTTTGGACTGCCTGGGAACTGGTAATCGTGCGCCGCTCTGCAAACCAGCCCTGGATGCTCGCCGCCGCCATCCTGCTCGCCGTTGCTGCCTTGAGCGCACTCAGCGGCGCGCTGTTGGCCAAAAATGATGCCGATCAAGTTGCCGCTTCCGCAAGAAAGCGGCAATAATCGTCTTTCGTTGATTCAGGGCAATCCACCATGCTGCATCTGTTCGCTGCCAATGCTGTCGTCATGATGGCGATTGCCCTCGGGCTGTGGCTGTTCGCAGCGCTGCCGTCGGTTATCGTGGCTCATCTGGTGCTGGCGCTGGGCATCATGCCGCTGATTCTTGCGGCGATGGCCTACTTTGTTCCGGTATTGACGCGTAGCGATGCTGCACCACGCTCAGTCATGGGCCTGGCTCTGCTGGCCTGGCTGGGCGGCCTGACCCTGGTGATCAGCTTCGCCGTACGCATGGAGGAGATGAGCATCGCCATCGCCGTCGTCGGCACCCTGCTCGCCGCCAAAGCGGCAGCCAGCCTGTTGTTCTGGACTGTGCTCAGATCGCGGCACGGCCTGGGTTCATCGCATCCCGGACTGGCCTGGTATATCGCCGCACTGGGTTTTCTGCTTGCGGCATTGTTCAGCGTGCCGTTGTTCTGGCTGTGGCCCGAACAGCACGCGGCGCTCCGCCTCATGCACCTGCACGCCAACCTGCTCGGCTTTGTCGGGCTCACCGCCATCGGCACGCTGCAAGTGCTGCTGCCGACCGCGGCAGGTCGCTGGGACAAGCATGCCGCGACGCGCCTCAAACAGGATCTCGGCCTCGGCATTGGCGGTGCAGCGCTGGTCGCGCTCGGCGCCGGCTTCAATGTCCTGCTCGCCTACCTGGGTGCCATCTTGTTCTTCGTGCCGCTGTTGCGCATGGGTACGCGCTGGAGCATGAGTTACGCCGATCACGTCGGTCGCCTGCACGGCGCCTCAACGGCATTGGGCATGGCTTGTTTCGGCCTGACCGGCCTGATCTTCGCCGGAATCGGACACGCGCTGGGCTTTCTCAACGGTGGCAATGCCCTGGTTGGTTTTGTCCCCGCGTTTCTGCTGCCGCTCGTCAGCGGCGCAGCCATACAGTTGCTTCCGGTCTGGCTGCGTCCGGGACGCCAGGACGCCTGGCACGAGCAACTGCGTCATGTTCTCGGACGCTATACCGGCATGCACGCGCCGCTGTTCGTGGCCGGCGGCCTGATGGCAGCTTTCGGCTATGCCAACGGTTTGTGGCTGGCAGTGCCTGCCCTGGGAATACTGCTGATAAACGTAGCGCTCTCGCTACCCCTGTTGCGCGCTGCCAGTACGACCGCGTAGAAGACACCGTCGATTCCGAGCAGCCCGGAAGTGCTGCCTTCAGATGTTTACAAGGAACGCATTGCCATCATCGCACGCACGTCGCCATGCAGCGATTCCGCTACCGCAAGCCCTTCCTCGATGCGCCCCAGCAGCAGCGGCTTCTCTTGCGGAAATTGGTATCCCTCATAGCCCTGACGGAAAAGCAGTCCGCCACGCCGATCCACCCAGGAGTTCATGGCATGATCGAAGCAGACTTTCGAGCTCACCTCGAGACGATCGATCATCAGGGCCAATTCCTCCAGGCGCTGATGCGGCGAAGAAAGGTGCAGACGCGCCGCTGCGATATCCTCAAACAGCGGCGTTCCAGGCCGGGGCACCAGGGGGCGTGAACGGATGTAATGGGGGTTGATGGCCGATAGCGCCTGCGCCGTGTTTTCCGCATGCTGCCGCCAGCGTTCGCGCCCGCCCAAATCGGGCATCCAGTACATCGAAACCTGGAATCCGGCGGCCATCGCCCGCCGTCCGCCGGCAATCTGCTCGGCCTGCGTCACACCCTTGTTGATCTGGGTAAGCAATTCGTCGTCCCCTGTCTCGAGTCCGATGTGCAGGCGATCCAGGCCTGCCGTTCGAATCAAGCCGAGATCCTCCTGTTTGATATGTGCCAACGTTTTCGAGCGGGCATAGGAAGTCACACGGGTCAGGGATTTCAAGCTTGTCCGCAGGTGCTGCAATACTGACGCAAACTCGGCAGGACGCATGACGATGCTGTTGGCATCCTGGAGGAAGGCGGTATTTCCACCTGCGGCAAGCCAGTTTAACACCATGATGAAACTGTCATTGCCGGAGAGCGCGCGGCTGGCAGCGAGCAAAGCGGCGCCCAACTCGCGTGTGATGTTCCCTGCCGCCCCCAGCTTCCATGATGCCGCCGTGATCTCGTCGCGGATCGCCGCAACCGCATCGATATCTCCGTTGATCTCTGCGACAGGCCGGTAGACGAAGGGCTGTCCCTTGTACATTTCGCAGAAGGTGCAGCGATTCCAGGGACAGTTTTCGCTGACTCGCAGCAGCAGGGAAGCACTGCCGCCCTCGCTGGGCGGCCGGTATTTGCCGATCTTGAAGCTTAAGTTCCGCAGCTTCTCAGCATGTTCTCTTAGATCGTTGCCGTCAGCCATGATCAATGCCCTCTGGATTTGCCATTTTTTCCATGGATGTGCATTTTTACCCAGGCTGGACCATTTGACCGGCTTCCGACCTGACTCAAACCGCACATTCGTATTATCATCGCCCATACTGACTGCCGGCTGCCGAGTATTCACTATAATGGCAGGACTCGGCAGAAACTTTTTTCAGGAGAAAGACCGACCATGACCACCAAGACGAAACTCAAGCCCATCCCGAATGACCTCGCCGATTTCCGCAACAAGATGGGACTCAACCAAAGCGATTTCTGGTCACGCTATGGTGTGACGCAATCAGGGGGCTCGCGCTATGAGGCGGGCAGGAACATCCCTGCGCCGCTCAAACTGCTGCTGCGCCTGCATCTCAATGGCGCCATTTCGGATGAGGCACTTCAGGCCGCAAGAGCAAAGTAAGCCCGACAGATTCCAGTCCTCGCGCGCGAGGACCTGAGAATAATGCGGAACTACGGTTCCCGGTGTCATGATCACATTGATTGACACAGGCTTGCTCGACTCGGTTTCGGCCGAGGCAAGAGCCAATCCCCGCCAGCGCAGGAACCGAAATTTTCATGGCGCCGATGATTTCCCCTGTCATCGCCTGCTCAATGCCATCGAGCCTGGTTCCTACGTCACCCCGCACCGTCATCTGGCCGGCGACAAGGACGAAACCATGGTGGTGATTCGCGGACGACTCGGGCTGGTGACCTTTGCCGATGACGGCCAGCCCCTCGAAAAGGTTCTGCTTGGCCCGGCAACGTCACGCAGCGGCGTCGATATCGCGCATGGCACATGGCACACCGTTTTCGCGCTGGACAGAGGCACGGTCTTCTTCGAGGCCAAGGCAGGACCCTATCTCCCCTTGACGCCAGCCGAACTCGCGCCCTGGGCTCCGCCAGAGGGTGCGCCCGAAGCGTCCGATTATCTTGCGCAGTTGGTGAAGCTCGTCGAGCCGGGCTAAGGCCTGAGGATCTCTATTGCCCGGCTTCCTGCGGCAACTCGAAACAGAAACGGCTGCCTTTGCCGGGACCCGCAGATTCCGCCCAGATCCTGCCGCCATGGCGTTCGGCAATCCTGCGGCACAAGGCCAGCCCGATGCCCGTGCCCTCATAGGCAACCCGGCTTTCCAGGCGTTGGAAAACCTGGAACAGCCGCTCGATTTGTTCGGGAACCATGCCCGCGCCGTTATCCGTAATGCATACGCGCCACACCTTGGCATTCTTTGTGCTGTTGACGACGATTTCCGGAGTGCGGCCTGCAATGCGAAACTTCGCCGCGTTGCCTATGAGGTTTTGCAGCAACCGCAAGAGTTCGTCGGGACTCGCGAACACGCGCGGCCAATCCCCCTCGATGCGAACCTCCGCCTGAGCATCTGTGATCGCAGGACGCAGAAACAACAGGGCATCTTCGAGCAGGGAGCGACTGTCCACCCAGATGTAGGGTTCGCCCTTGCGTCCGACCCGGGAGTATTCAAGCAAACCCAGCAACATCTGATCGAGGCGCTTGGCGCCGTCCTTGGCGTAGTTCAGGAATTCCCGTTTTTCGGCATCCAGCTGATCCCCCAAGCGTCTGTCCAGCAGTTGCATATAGCTGGCGATCATGCGCAGCGGCTGGCGCATGTCGTGTGAAATAGCATAGCTGAACTGTTCCAGTTCGGCATTGGAGCGCTTGAGCTCTTCCTCGGCCTGTTTGCGTTCGGTGATGTCGCGCAGAAAACTGAAAATTTGGCCGCCGGCAGCATCGTGAAAGGTGGCGCTCACCTCGACATGCCAAATCGATCCGTCTTTGCGTCTGTGCCTGGACTCGAACAGATCGCTGCCCTTGGCAATGATGCGTTTGATATGCTCTGCGGTCTCGGCAGCAGTTTCCCCGGCTTCGAGATCGGCGATCTGCATCTTCAGCAGCTCTTCACGCGTATAGCCTGATTGATGACTGTACGCGGGATTGACGTCGATTAATTTGCCCCGGTTATCGATCTGCCAGAAGCCGTCGAGCGTAGTGTCGAGTACATAGCGCAGCGTCTCGTGACTGACACGCAGTTCATTCTCAATCTGCTTCAAACGCCGATTATCTTCGACATCAGAAAGGCAGCGCTCGATGGCGGGCAGAAAGCGCACCAGATTATCCTTCAGCACAAAATCCCGTACGCCCTGCTTGAGCAGTTCAACCGCTTTCTCTTCGCCGATATAGCCCGAAACCAGAATCACCGGGGTTCCCGGAAAACAGCGCGTCACCTGCACCAGCGTTTCCTCAAAGCGGATGCCCGGCACGTTGTAGTCGGAAATGACCAGGTTCCAGCCAGGCTGTTCCAGGGCGGCCTTGAGTTCCTCCGGTTTCTGGATGCGATGGCAAGCAACCTGGCGCGGCCACTTATTGAGTTCGCGCTCGATCAGGGCGAAGTCGAGTTCGCTGTCCTCAATGACGAGAAAATTAAGTTCGCCGCTCACGTGATCACCTGGCCTCCCAGACTCTGATGCGGGCACTAGCGAATCGGCGACTCGTTGGTTGCCAGCCAATACACGCCGAGGCGCGCCACAGTTTCGGCAAATTCGGCGAAGTCGAGAGGCTTTCTGACGAAGCTGTTGGCGCCGTTTTCGTAACTCTTCAGGCGGTCTTTTTCCTCATCCGAGGAAGTGAGCATGACGACGGGCAACAGACGCGTGCGCGAATCGGCACGCAACTTCTCCAGTACGTTCAAGCCGCTGATCCGCGGCAGGCCGATGTCAAGCAATACCAGGGTTGGCATTTCGGGTCCGCCACGGTCTGCGAATTCACCCTGCCGAAAAAGATAGTCGAGCGCCTGCTGACCGTCGCGGACCACATCAATGATGTTGGCGAGGTTGATCTTGCGCAACGCCCTGAGCGTAAGCGCTTCGTCCTGCGGATTGTCTTCCACCAGCAAGACGGTACTGGGTGTAGTTTTCATGCGGCCTCCTTGGCTTCGTGTTCGGGAAAGCTGAAGAAAAACGCCGCTCCTTGACCCGGTGCGGCGGCGGCGCGGATGCTGCCGCCGTGACGACGAACAATGCGCAGCACCGTGGCAAGCCCGATGCCCAGCCCGGGGAATTCCTCCTGGCGATGCAGGCGGCGGAAGGGTTGAAACAATTGTTCGGCGTAGGCCATGTCAAATCCCGCGCCGTTGTCTTCAACGCAAATCTGGGGTTTGCCGTTCTCAAGCACGGCGCGAACCCGAACCAGGGGAGCCGCGACATGGTGGGTATATTTCCAGGCATTGCCGAGCAAATTGCGCATTACCGACTCAAGCATGCGCGGATCGCCCCGCAAGGAGAGACCCGGTTCGATTTCCCAGGAGACCTTGCGGTGCGGATCGGTGCGCTCGAGTTCCTCACGAATGCGTTGCGCCATGGCCGAAACATCGATCTGCTCACGCTTGATCTCGCCTCGCGTGACGCGCGACAGGACGAGCAATCCTTCGATCAATTGCCCCATGTTGCCGCTGGCTGCGATGATGTGATCGAGACTCTTCTTTGCTTCCGGTTCCAACTTATCGCCGAAGTCCTCCAGCAAGATCTTGGAAAAAGCCGTCATGGCGCGCAAGGGTGCGCGCAAGTCGTGGGTGACGGCATAGGCAAAGGCATCCAGTTCTTCATTTGCGGCTTTCAACTCGGCCGTCCGCTCCACAACTCTTTGCTCCAGCGTGTTGTTGAGTTCCTGAATCTTGGCCTGGGTCTGCCTGGCTTCCGTGATGTCGCGGGCGATTTTCGAGGCGCCGATGATCTGCCCGCTCTTGTCTCGGATCGGCGAAACCGTAACGGAAATATCAATCAAGCGACCGTCCTTGCGGACACGCTCGGTCTCGAAATGCAGGACTGATTCACCACGCCGGATTGCGGCGAGGATCATCTCCTCCTCCGCACGCCGGCCAGGAGGAATCAGTTCGAGAATGGGGTGCCCCACCATCTCCGCGGCCGAGTAACCGAAGATCTTTTCGGCACCCCGGTTCCAGGCCGTGACGATGCCCTGCAAGGTCTTGCCGATGATGGCGTCGTCGGAGAACTCCACGATCGCCGACATCAGGATTCTTTCCTTTTGCAGGCTGTCTTCGGCGGCCTCCTTTGCCACACGCAATTCATCTTCGAAGCGCCTTCGAGCCACGATCTCGTGTTGCAATTCCGCATTCGCCTGTTTCAACTGGGCCGGGCTGGGCAGTTTCAAGGCATGCGGAATCAGGGGCCACAACAGGATCGCGGTGATCACCGATATGATTGCCGTAAACGCCTTGAGCATCGCATCGAGGTTGTACATCGGTTGCCATAGTACGATCGCGCCCATCAGGTGCGTCGTGCCGCACGCCATGATGAATGCGGCGAACAGCCACAACACCCAGTGGTAGGGAAAATCCTTGCGCTGGCGCGCGAAATTAACCAGTGCGACGGGCATCGAAAAATACGACAGGAAGATCAAAATGTCGCTGATGACGAAAGTCAGTACCAGCGGCTGGGACCAGCTGATGCAATAGCCGTGGGGCAGGAATCCATTAATCGCCAGCAGGCGACTGAGTTCATCCATCATGTTCGTCTCCTCCGCGGTGGGCTTGGCCGATTCGCCACAGCTCCCGAGAAATATTTTGGCAAAACCCTAGCCCAAATATTTCATAGGGAAGGTCGGCGGAACTGGAGTAAAGCGCGTTAATACTGGTGTCGAAGCCTATATTAACGGAGTTCCGCCGATGTCAAAGTGTACCGCTGATCAGATGTCATTTGGGCGCCTTGGGCGCAA
>JACRAR010000044.1 GCA_016234745.1 Betaproteobacteria bacterium
AAACGCACACTCGGTCAGCGTATGTCGCAATTCGAGTTTTATTTTGCCGGACCGCCACCGATGACTCAATCGCTCCAGGAAATGCTGATGTTGGAATATCGGGTGCCATTCGATCAGGTGCATTTCGATCGCTTCTTCTGAGTTAGGCGGGCATCGCTTCCGAAATTTTCGGGATGATGTAGCCGATGCCGCGCTTTGTCAGGATCAGCCCAGGGGCAATTTTCCGGCGCAGATGATGGACATAAACTTCAAGCGTATTCGACTCGATATCGTCACCCCAGCCGTACAGTCTGGACTGGAGCTTGGCACGCGTCATGACTTTCCCGGCATGCAAGATCAACTCATACAACACTGCGAATTCATAAACTGAAATATCAACTTTGCGCCCTTCGTATTCGACACGGCATTCTGCCGGGTCTAGCCGCAGACTGCCGTATTCGATTGATGGCGCCCCACTTCTGGCGGCTCTTCGCACCAAGCTGTTCATGCGCGCCGGAACTTCAGCCAGATCGAACGGCTTAAGCAAACAATCGCTGGCGCCAACGACTAAGCCTGCAATGATGTCCTGTTCGTTAGGTTTGGCGGCCAACGCCAGGATTGGCAGCTCGGAGCTGACTGAACGCAAGTGTCTGAGCATATCCACACCCCCCTGTGCCGGAAGACTCAGATCAAGTACCAAGGCAGCAAAAGACTCGGCCTGCAACGCCTTCTGGGCGGCCAAAACATCGTGAACCCAGCTAGGCTTGTAGCCGTTCTGTCTCAATCTTGAGAATATTCCTTCGCCGAGCAACCGGTCGTCTTCGATCAGCAAAATACGCATCAGACACGTCCTCTCGTGGTTTCCATGGAAAGCTCCAGCCTTCCGAAGGCAGGAATCAACGAGTCGAACGCATAATTTGTACCAGGAACCAACGTCTGCACCGAGCGCAAACGGGACGGGGTGTCACGTCATTCAATGACGCCTAACATGCCCGCATTACTGCCCACATACCAGTAGCGTCCCTCGGCATCGATGGCCGCTTTACGTATCCCGGTGTCCCGAGAGGGCAACTTGAAAGTCTGCATGGTTTCGCCAAGCGGATCAAAAACAACGACATTGTCGGTCTGGATCTCGCTGACCCAGATACGTCCTTTTCCGTCCGCATTCACCGCATACGGGCCGGCATTCGGGCCTCCCGGCAGGTCATACTCCTTAACCACCCGGCTGGCCGCGGGATCTATCTTGGCAAGCCTGCCTATACCGTAGAGTGAGACCCACAGCATGCCGTTCGAAGATACAGCAGTCCGGCGGGGTTGCGATCCTTTCGCCAAAAGTATCTCAGTCACCCGGCCGGTTTTGGGGTTGAGGCGGACGATCCGGTCGGCGTTCTTGCGCGTGACCCAGAGGCTGCCGGTTTTGTCCCACGACAAACCATAGGGTTCGTCACCAATGGGGTATTCGGTAAATTTGCCGCTGGCTCTTTCGAATTTACCTACTTTGCCGGCTTTTTTCTCGGTGAACCAGATGTTTTCCTCTGCATCGAATACCAGCGTATAGGGATCGCAGCCAGCGGAGGGTATCGCATAAGTCTTGATTTTGCCGGTGGATGGATCAAATTCGCCTAGCGCGTTATTGCCCGCGCCACTGAAAAACACTTTTCCATCACGCGCAACCAGCATTGCCCTTGGCTCCATGCCGGCCGGAACATCCCATTCGTGAAAGTGCTTCGCCTTCGGTTCGAAGCGGGCGATTTTGTCACCCTTTCTCACCGCGAAATAGACATTGCCATGCGAGTCGATCGCAGGGTCGCGCGCATATTTTGGCGTGGGCACAGCCCATTCGAGAATCTTGCCGGAAATCACCCTTGAGCCCGGGGTGACGCTACTGCTCAGCCCACCCGCCGCCACTTGACCGGCAGCCACTGAAAGAACCGCAAGCAGCAATAATCTGAATGAGTTGCTCATGGCGAATCATGCTTAGTTGCGGATGACATATCAGCTGATTCAACTTGCCAGTACATGCGGATATTGTAGTCCTGTAGACGCCGATTGTGCAGCTTGTTTACCTCTCGGTTGTTGCCCAATGGGGCGCGCAATAAATCGGCAAGGCGATTACTCAAGTATGCTGCGCGCAAGTCCGCCGCCTCAGTCCGGCTTGCCCGGATTGTCGTTGCTGTTATTAACTTCATGCGGCTGTTGTTCGTCCATCTTGCGATACAGGCTCGACAAACCGATTCCCAGCCTTTGCGCGGCCAGACGGCGATCGCCTCCGGCTTCCTCGATTGCCCGGCGCAGGATCTCGATTTCGACCTGACGTAACTGATTGCGCAGGTGGCCATCGGAACCTATCGCTATATCGACAGATGTCTGAGACGGAGGTCCTTGAATAATCGCCGCAGGCAAATCCGCAACTGAAATCCGGTTATCTTCGGCAAGTATGCACGCACGATTGATCACGTTTTCAAGTTCGCGCACATTCCCCGGCCAACTATGCGCCAGCAGGATTTCCTCCGCCATCGGGTCGATCACCATCGCCCCGGCTTCGGTTGCACTCGGCCGCAAGTTGCGCAGCAGAAACCGCACCAGTCCCGGAATATCCGACTGTCGTTCGCGCAGGGGAGGTATCTGGATATGAAACATGCTCAGTCGAAAATACAAATCTTCGCGAAATTTCCCATCGCGCACCCTGTCGGGAAGGTTTGCATTCGTCGCAGCGATGATGCGGGTATCGACGCGGCGAACCTGTTCGCTCCCCAGCGGCCGCACTTCTTTTTCTTCAACCATGTGCAGCAGCTTGGTCTGCATGTGAAGAGGCAAATCGCCGATTTCGTCAAGAAATATGGTGCCGCCGTCTGCCTGAAGGAACAAGCCCTTACGCGCATGATCGGCGCCCGTGAATGCGCCTTTGGTATGGCCAAAAAATTCGCTTTCAAGCAAATGCTCCGGCACGGCACTGCAATTGACCTGAAGGAAGGTATTCGCGCGCCGCTTGCTTTGCTCATGAATCATGCGCGCCACAACGCCTTTGCCGGTGCCGCTTTCGCCTCCGATCAGAACCGTACTGTCAGTAGGTGCAACTTTGCCGACCAGCCGTTCGACCTCCAGCATCGCCGGCGAGGTGAAGCGGAAAAGCTTCGGCGCATTTTCGCTCACTGCTTTACGCAACACCTTGTTTTCTTCGCTCAAGCTCTGCAAGGTATCGATTTGCGCCAGGCGGTGCACGACTTCCTCGAAACGAACCGGTTTGGTGATGAAGTCCGACGCGCCCGCACGCAACGCTTCAACGGCTGTCTCGACCGAGGCAAACCCCGTCACCATAATGAAGCTCGTTTCGATCCCGGCGGCACGGCTGTTGCGTACCAGATCGATGCCGTTGCCGTCCGGCATTTTGATGTCACACAGCGCCACATCGATATCGCCACGGGCCAGCTTGGCCTTTCCTTCGGCATATCCGGCGGCCTGATCGACGGTATAGCCCGCCTTGGTCACTGCGGCAGCCAGAATCTGCCGCAAGGCCGGTTCATCATCGATAACGAGTACGTGCAGGACGGGCATTCTGGTTCAGGCTCCGGTGTGATTCGCCAAGGTCAAATGTATACGTGCAATGGTGCCAAAGCCGGGTGTCGACTCCATCTCGATCCGGTTGCCGCTTCCCTCGATCAAAGACTTGCAGAGGAAGAGACCGAGACCGCGTCCCCTGTCCGGTGGCTTGGTTGTAAAGGACTCTTCGAAGACATGCGCCAGCACATCTGTATCCATGCCCTTCCCATTGTCCTTGACTACCAGCAGCACCCCGGATTCGGTCACATGCGTTTCGACATAGATGGCCGGTTTGCGCGTGGTGATACCCTCCAGTGCATCGGCAGCATTGATCAGCAAGTTCATCAGCACTTGCGTCAGATGGTCGGCAACCGCTTCCAGCGCGGGTATCTGGGAATCCAGCTCAAGTATCATCTCGACCGCGCGGAAGCGCTTGTCGTAGGTAATAAAACGACAGGTGTTACGCACCAGTGCGTTCAAATCGAGCAGTTCGGGAGTAGGTGGATGAGGCGCAGTAAGCTCGGCGATCTGGCGTGAAATGCTCGTGATACGTTTGGCCTGCTCAAGGATCATGTCGGAAGCGGAGGAGCCGGAGCCGCCGGCAGGCTGGTCAGACTCGCTATCTTTCATGGTTTGAGCGATCCCGGCAATAGCCGCAATCGGGTTGTTGATTTCATGTGCAACGGCCGCGGCCAGAGAACCGATCGCTGCCATTTTCTCCTTGTGAAAATGCTGCTCGCGCGAGACTTCCAGTTGCTGCTCACGGGCACGCAATTCGTGTTGCATGCGATTGACTGCCTCCATCAGGTCGCCGACTTCATCGTCGCGCGTCACCGGCACCGCCGGTCCGCGGTAACCCGAGACAATCTCCAGTGACCGTTCCGCCAGCCGCTTGATATCCCAGGCCAGACGGGTCAGGAACAGGGTCATCAAGGCGCCAAAAAACACTGCGCCCATGAGTCCCATGATTACCGCGATCAAGGTCATGGAATCATAAACATTGCGGTAACGGTCCCACAGGATGCTCCTGTGCATGCGCACCTGCCGCGTCACCTGATCCAGATGATCGCTCAATGCACGGCCGTGGTCGCGCAGCCAGATCATGCTGCTGCGAGTGGGTTCGACGCGCAGCCTCTCGACATCCCGGTTCAGATGGGCGATGTCTGCCGCAAGCTGAGGATAACTTTCCGTCAACCCTGTAATCCCCGCCTGGGCAAGTTCGACATCGAGCGCTATTTGCTCCTCGAAAGCGGGCGCCAGGTTTAAAGAAAAGAATTTTTCCTGCCACTTGAGCATGGAATGCGACACGGCGTAGCTGGCCTTGGCGAGGGCGTTCTCCTCTGCGTACGCCTTCTCCAGCTCCATCGAGTAATGCAACAGCTTGGTCCGCTCATGGGACAAGACGACACCGACGATCCCGATGTAGGTCATCAGGCTCATGAATGCGACGATACCCTTTGTGCGTAAGTTTAATTTCACTGCAATCTGGGCAAAGACGGAGCCCGCTGAAATATCGTCAAGTGGATTCTCGCTTTGAGCCTCAATCAGAAAGGCCGCTTGATCGAGACGATGCCATATACCTGCCCAATGCTGAAATCGACTGCCTTGTCAAAAGGGTAGTCAAGCGCGAGCTGCGCCTTCACCGCATCCGACATTTTGTCACGCGAACCGTGGCAGGGCAGGCACAGCGGCTCCATCATCATCGCCCGGGCGTAGCGGAAATAGCTGGCCTGGGGCTCGCTCACGACCTCGGAAAATTCAAGTGCATCGACCTTTTCACCTCTGGCTGCACGGCGCTCGAAATCCATCAGGACTTCTTGCTCCCACGCATCGGGCATGCCCAGCGCCGAATTGCGCGGTTTCAGGCTTACTGCCGCAACTTTCCAGCCGGACTTGCGCGACTGAGCGGAAAGAATCTCCGGGCAGGTATACCTGCACACCAGAAGCGAACGGACCGGACCGCTTAACTGCATTTCCCGGAGCAGTTGGTTTTTCAATTCCACGGATACCTGCAAAGCCACCCTGCGACTCTCATCGGTGGTTTTTTTCAGCGATATTTCCGGCAAGGCCGCTGCCATGGCAACAGCGGCAAGGCTCGTCGCTAAACCCACTACGATCAGAAAACGCATCATAAAATTCAACTCAACTTGGCCCGGCTCTTCAATGGACCTGCAAAGCGAGTCCGATGAGGCATCGATACAGGGCCATAGTTTGTACTCATGGGTGCCGGTTTTCCAAAGTTCGGGAAGCGTACGCCAGACCGATTCCAGAATTGGGAATAGCATCGGGAAAGAAAATGCTTTGAGGGCTACCGATTTAAGCATGGGGGCTGGCCTCAGTCAAGTTACGACAACACCCAAACAGCCCCGCCGCAATCAACCCAGGTATGCATTTGTTCCGGGAAGATCGCAAACGCCAGCGTTGCACCTGTATGCCTCAGGAGCTTTCATCAACTTCGCCCAACTCGTCGTGCCGCCATCCCAGATGCCTGAGAATCTCGCGTTTTCTGAGCAGCAACAGCATGAGTTCGACCAGCATCAGCGCCGGTACTGCCAGGTAAGAACCCCAGACATGAAGGGCGTAGCCCTTCATCTGCAGGAATTCAAGCAAGGGGTGCCAGTTCATTGCAATAGTCGCCCGCGCCTGGCGACCCAGTCGCTTTGGCGCTCTCTTTCCAGAATGACACAGCGCAGACGCAGCAAGACTGCAACACCGCCATACAAGAGTAATCCCAAACTCATCAGGAGCAGGCTGGCCCATTCTGAATAGCTCACATCCACAGGTACCGCGTGCTTGCCCTGATGCCAGGCAGTCCAGGATTGCTCCGCCGTAAAATTGACCACTACGCCCAGGACGCCGGCCTGCAGCAGTATCGCGCCAGCCTTGTTGGCACGCTGCTGATTTTCCAACACCATATGCAGCACGATAAAGCCGATAAAAAGGAAAGCCTGGGCCAATTCCAGTTGGGTCCGCAAATCCCACACCCACCAGTCTCCCCAGATGGGTTTCCCCCAGAGACAGCCCGTCCAAAGCACCAGAAAAGCAAACAGCAGTCCGGTGGGGGCAAGCGCCTGCGCCGCCAGGACAGCAAGCCGCACGTTGTATGCCCAGCCTATGGTTGCCGTTGCCGTTGTGGCCAGATACAGCAGCATTGACACCCACGATGCGGGGACGTGGATGAAAACAATGCGTGAGATTTCTCTCTGGTGCGGATCAACGGGGGCAATAAACAATCCCAGGAACAGCCCGGCGGCGCAAGCCACCAGCGCCGACAGGGCGAGCCATGGAATCAGGGCAAGGGCGAGTGGATAGAAGCCCTGGGGAGAGCAATACCGGGACCAGGCCTGGTTTTCCAAATACCGGCAAATCCCCTGGGGTCTGGGCTTTTCGGTCAAGAACATGGTTGCAGGTTGGCGGAAGTAAGTTCGGATACTCAAGCAATTTTCATGCTGCCAATGATTTGAATGTGGCGCATGATTTGCTTGTGTGTCTGCGCGTGCCAAGCTGCACCAAACGTTAGCTCAGGACTATGTTCATTCCGGGCGAACTTGGCCGGCTGCGTTTCGGTTGTCGCACCGGGGTAACGACGGGAATGCTCTGAAAATAGATCATGAGAACGCGCATCATCGCTTCCCTGGCACTCCTGTTTGCGCTGTTCGCGAGCGGATCTGTGCTTGCCCTGCTCACTTTCGGCAGCGCAACCGGTCTCTACGAGCATGTCCTTAAGCTGCATCAGATCGAAGACCTAAGGCGCACACTTCTGGCTGCTGTTTTCAAGGTTCAGACGGAACTGCTCATCCCGGTCACCGCGAATCATGCGGAATTGCCCGCCATTCTTGGTGACGCAAAACGTCTGGACACCATCATCGGTCAATGTACCAACTGCCATCACACACCTACCATCGCCACACGTCTCGAGGATCTGCGGCAGGGCATCCACGACTACCAGAGCAGACTGGGCTTTTACTTGAATGACGCGGGCAACGATGCCGGTTCCGACCGCTTGAAGCACGATGCCGTACTCATCGGGAACACACTGCTCTCGGAAATCGAGGCCATGTCGTCGTCGGCAAGCGCGCATCTCAGGAAATTGAGTGTCCAGGCCGAGGCCGAGACACGTCATGGCAAGCTGCTGCTTGCCTCCGCCTTTCTCCTGACCTGCCTTGCAGGTGTGCTGGTGGCGCTGCACCTGATACGGTCGATTACACAACCGGTGAAGGACATCGTCGCTGCCACGCGAGTTATTGCCGACGGCAGACTGGGCTATGCTTTACCGGGTGTCTACGAGGCCGAATTCGGCGAACTTGTGCGCGCTTTCAATTCGATGAGCTTGTCTCTGAAAACCGACCAGGACAAGTTGATGCAGGAGATGGCGGAGCGCCGCCAGGTTGAAACGGCGTTGCGCAAGAGCGAAGACCGTTACGCCCTGGCCGAGAAAGGTGCTAACGACGGCTTATGGGACTGGGATTTTGCCAGCGGCAGGATCTATTTTTCACCGCGCTGGAAAGCCATGCTCGGATTCGCCGATCAATGGCTGGGTTCGATGAACGCGGACTGGTTCGCCCTGGTGCACGCCGAAGATATCGCCATGCTGCGGGGGCGTCTGGCAGCGCATATCAGTGGCGAGACCGAGCATTTCACGGCCGAGCACCGCATGCAGCACAAGGAGGGAGGTTATCGCTGGGTGCTGACACGGGGCATTGCGATCCGTGACGCCAACGGCAAGGCCATTCGAATGGCCGGCTCTCAGACCGATATCACCGATCGCAAGCAGGCGGAACAGCGTTTGTTCCATGACGCATTCCACGACATACTCACCGATCTGCCGAATCGCGCACTTTTCGTCAACCGCCTGCAGCACACATTCAACGCGGCGCCACGGCACAATACCGCAACCTTTGCGGTATTGTTTCTCGACCTGGATCGCTTCAAATTTGTCAATGACAGCTTCGGACATGCGGCAGGCGACCAACTGTTGCGCGCCTTCGCCGGGCGTCTGGCCGAATCGCTGCGTCCCGGCGATACCGTTGCGCGCTTTGGCGGTGACGAATTTGCGATTCTGCTGGAGCAGGTCTGCGATGCTTCGGAAGCCGTGCGGATCGCCGATCGCGTGCTCAAGGCCATGCGGCAGCCTTTCCGTATCGGCCAGCACGAACTGTTCGTCAGCGTCAGCGTGGGCATCGCGCTGGCATCGCCACAACACAACGAACCCGACCAGCTTCTGCGCGATGCCGATCTTGCACTTTACCAGGCGAAGGCGAATGGCAAAGCACGCCACGAAGTGTTCGACGCCGGCATGCGGACCCGCACGATAGACCAGATGCATCTGGAAGCCGACCTGCGCTGCGCGCTTGAGCATGGCGAGTTACGCGTGTACTACCAGCCGATTTTCGACCTTGACAACGACTCGATCAGCGGCTTCGAGGCGTTACTGCGCTGGCACCATCCGGAGCGCGGTGTGGTTTCTCCGGAAAAGTTCATCCCTATCGCGGAGGAATGCGGACTGATCGGCCGCATCGGCGAATGGGTTCTGCTCGAAGCGTGTTCGAAGTTGAGCCATTACACCGCCAGGAAAGATTTCGGGCCCGAGCTTACCATGAACGTCAATATCTCCGTCAAGCAGCTGACGCCTTTGCTGATCGAGCAGGTCAGCGCAGCGTTGCGTGCTACTGGCGTGGCGCCGCAGCGCCTGGGACTGGAGATTACCGAGAGCGTGATCCTGTCCGAAGGAGGTGTCGCAGAATCACTGCTCCAGGATCTCAGAAGGCTGGGGGTTGGGTTGCATATCGACGACTTCGGGACGGGCTACTCGTCCCTGAGCTATCTGCATCGTTTCTCCATGGATACACTCAAGATCGACAAGAGCTTTGTCAGCGCCGCGGTCAAGAGCAAGGAAAACCTTGAAATCGTGCGCGCCATCATGGGACTGGCGAAAATCCTGAACATGGAGGTGATTGCCGAGGGCGTCGAAACCCAGCAGCAGATGACCCTGTTGCGCGAACTGGGCTGCCGCTACGTGCAAGGTTATCTGATCTCGAGGCCCGCAGAAATGCCGGAAATTCTAGACACCCACTGTACTTTTGCGCTCGGTCTCAAAACGGGTGCAGGGCAAGTTGTCCAGGCTGAACACTCTCTGGCGTGTGCATCCGCAGCCTGAACCCGTCGAGAAACATAGCCGGCTATCTGTAATGGAGTGAAAACACCGCACTCATGGAAGCCACCCGCTGATCCAGTCAGCAGCATGGCGCGGAAGAAGCCCGGATAAGCTCAGGCGCTGACGACCTGATTGCGGCCGGCGTGCTTGGCTGCGTAGAGCGACTGATCGGCGCGGATCATCAACTGTTCGAGCGTTTCAGCCTCGCCTAACTGGCAGATTCCGACACTGATCGTTACACTGACTTCAATGTTATCGGCAGTCACCACGCGGGTCCTGGCGATATCCTCGCGCAAGCGTTCAGCCACCTGGCGGGCCGCAGCCAGATTGGCCTCGGGCAACAGGGCCACGAACTCTTCGCCACCGAGACGTCCGCACACATCGACGGTACGGATCGACTGGGCCAGCAGGCCAGCCGTGCGCTTCAGCACTGCATCGCCGGTAGCATGGCCATGGGTGTCGTTAACCCTCTTGAAATTGTCGATATCGATCATGCACAGTGTCAGCGGCTGGCCGGAGCGGCTACCCCGCTCGACTTCGCGAGTGCCCAGCGAGAGAAAATGACGCCGGTTGGGAATGCCGGTCAGCTGGTCGATAGTGGCCATGCGGTGAAGTTGTTCGGTGGAACGCGCCCGTTCAATCGCGATCGCGGCCAGGGATATGACGCTGTCGATGAGTTCGAGTTCATAGGCGTTGGGGCGGCGTGGCGTGCGGTAGTAGATGGCGAAAGTGCCGAGCGTCTTGTCGTTCGCCGTCAGGATGGGCGTCGACCAGCAGGCGCGCAGGCCATGCCGCATGGCAACCTCGCGGAAGCATTCCCAGCGCGAATCGACGATGACATCCTCGACAATGACCCGCTGCCGGGTATAGGCCGCGGCGCCACAGGAACCGGCACTCGGACCGATCTCAAGACCGTCGATGGCTTCGCTATAGGCGGGCGCCAGACCGGGCGCAGCGCAGTGGCGCAGCCGCAATCCGGTGTCATCCAGCAGCAGCACCGATGCCAGTCCGCCATGCAGATAGCGCTCGATACGCACGCAGAGGGTATCGAGAATCTCCGACAGTGCATCGCCACGGGCGATCATGTGGAGAATGATGCGCTCATCCTCCAGGCGCTGTTCGATCCGCTTGCGTGCAGTGATATCGACCGAGGCGCCGATTACGAAATGGGCATCCCGAATGGTGACGGCTCGCTTGTTGACCAGCAGGAAATGTTCCGCACCGCGATGCTGCATGCGGATTTCCTTGCTCATCAGGCTCCCTGACTGCAATACCTGGCGATCGTCCGCACGCAGACATTCGGCTGTTTCGAACGGGAAGATGTCCAGATCGGAGCATCCGATCAGCTTTTCCCTGGGAAAGCCAAAGAACTCGGCAGTGCGATCGTTGACCACCACGTAGCGGCCATTGGCATCCTTGATGAAAGCCGTGATGGGCAGCGTTTCGAGCATCAGGCGGTTCAGGTCCACCTGTTCGTCGAGCTGGCTTCGCGCCGTCTGCAAGTCTTCCTGGTAACGACGCTGTTCGCTCCGGTCGGACAGGATGCCGACGTAGTTGGTCACCTCGCCGGCTTCACCGCGCACCACCGTTATTTTCAACTGTGCCGGATAGATTTCATCATTCTTGCGGCGGTTCCAGATTTCGCCATTCCAGACCCCGATGCAATCCAGCATCGAATACATCTGCAGGAAGAAAGCGTCGTCATGACGATTCGATGTGAGCATGCGCGGGTTCTGGCCGATTACTTCGCCCGGGGAATAGCCTGTGATGGCAGTGAACGCGGGATTGACCGATTCCAGAAGGCCATTCGCTCCGGTGATCATGATGGCCTGGAGGGAAGAATCCGCGACTTCTTGTGCCAGTGCCAACATCCGCCGCGAGGAGAACAGTTCGCTGCTCTGGGCGTTGAGCAACTGTTGCAGTTCGCGCAGATAGGCCTGCTCCACGCTCAGCATGATGTCGGCGTAAGACAGCAGGCCCACCATCTGCTTGCCATCCATGACGCCGAGATGGCGCACCTGGTGCTCCGAGAATATGCCGCGCGCCTTGTAGAGATTGGTCTGCAGTGGCACTGTGAGCAACGGGAACGAAGCTGCCTGTCGCGCCTGGCTCGTCGTTTTGCGCTCGCCGATCAGGCGCAGCGCATCGCTTTCGGTAAAGATGCCGTAACGCCCGCAGTCATCGACGATGATGGCATCCTGGCGCAAGCGGCGCATCAAGGCCGGCATTTCGGCGACGCTGGTGGCCCCGGTAATGATCAGGGGATCCGGCCGCATGACCGAGGCAACGTCGCGCAACTGGATGAAAAACTCAATGCTTTGATTGTTGACGACATCGGTTTGCGAGACCACGCCGACTCGGTTGCCCAGCTCGTCGATCACCAGCAGATGGCGAATGCCTTCGCTTTCAAAACGGAAGGTCAGCGTCTGGATCGACTCGGAGTCGAGGATGGTCTTGACCGGTGACGACATATGCTGCGAGATCGGCGAATCCAGCATGGCGGCATCGCAGTAATCCAGATTGAGCGCATCGCGCTCGGTCCAGATGCCAACGGCCTGGCCCCGGTCGACCACGATGATCGAACCATGGCGAATCCGGTGCATCTGTCGCGCGGCTTCAGCCACCGTGGTAGCGGGCGAGCACTCCAGAATGGCGTCGTGCGCGAGGTGCCCGACACTGTGCTGGACCGACAGACTGGTTACGTCATTCAAGCGCATTGCAGCTCCCGGACTGATCATGCGCCAAACTGCTGCCGCCACGCATCCATCACATCTTGTGGCATTTCTGGCAGGAAGCCATGTTCTTTGTCACAAACCGGCTCAGCTTCGGCAATTCTGAACGGTGGGGTTCGTGACAACTGACACAGTAGAACTTCTTGCCTGGCCGCAGCGGATCCTGAGCCGCCTTCGTTTCATTGCCGAGCGGATGTCCGCCGCGCGAAAAACCGGCGATCACATGGGGGCCTTTCTTGACGTCGGGATGGCAGTCCAGACAGAGTGCTGCAGGTTCCTTCTTCAGCACCCCCTGGTAATCCGAAGCGTGCGCATCGTGGCAGCCGAGGCAGGGGCCACCCTCGACCGGGGCATGTACCATCTTGCCCTTAAAAAGTTTCTTGTCGTGGCAGTTGGCACACAGGGCGGGACCCTCGGCCGAGAGCCCCATCGCGAACTTGCCCTTGGATTTGTGCGGCACGGCGCTGGCGTCGAGTTCTTCATGGCAGCTATCGCAACCCATGTTCGCCGCCGCATGGACCTCCTTTTTCTGAAGAAGCTTCGCGTGGCACTTGAGGCAGGGATTGTCTTCCGCCTGTACCGGCAATGCGTAGATCAAGGCGACGACTACAGCGCAAAACAGGCTGACCAGTAGATTTCGTTGCGTTTTCATTTCATTCCTCCACTCTGTGATCTTGTGTCTTTCTGCTTAGTAACTCAAGGGGTTATGGTTCTCCCCGTGACAGACCAGATAGCAGCGCCCACCGGTGGTACCGACGCGCTCCCAGCGAATCGCCTGGGTGCCGCTCTTGGTGACGACATCAGTCCGGAAATTGATCAATCTGCTGTTGCTCAGCGCGGTGCCCTGGGTGCTGCTGATACCGTGCGGGTCGTGGCAGACGCTGCAAGGCGTTCTCACGCTGACGATGTGCTTATTGTGCTCCTTGAAGCTATTCGTCCCAGTCCCAATGATGCTGGACCGGTTGTGGCACTTGTAGCACAGCGCGTAATTGGCCGCACTTTCCGAAGAATTGTCGGTCGTCACATACTGACGCTCGAGCAAGTTCGCATAAGTCGAGCCGTGCGGACCATTTGGCCCGGTTCCGGTGGGTGCTGAAGGCGTCCCGCTGCTATACAGACCGGTATTGTTGTTATGGCAATCGGTGCATTTGACCCGGCTGGTGGCGGTCCATGGCGAGATCAGTGAGGGTACCCGGGTACCGGTGCTCACGCCAGCTCCCGCGACCGCATGATGCGAGGGATTGCTCGTTTGGAACTCCAGACGCTTGTTGTTTTGCGAGATCACCCGCGCGAAACGCGGTGTAGGTGTATTGGCGCCGTCGGCATGGCAGCGGAAACAGATTTCGTACTCGGTGGTGGCCGGGTTGACTTCGGTGCCGCTGATATTGATACCGCGCACCCCGCTCATCGAGCCTGCCAGAGCAGGCGTTGTGGTTACGGCGGGGATGGAGCCCGTCGCAGCATTCACTGCGTGCGGGTTGTGGCAATCGACGCATTCCACATGAGTGGACGAAACGCTGGCCGGCTCGGACGGATCGTGAGTACCGGCATAAAAGGCAACGCGATGGGTGTAGGCCTTGTTGAATTCGCTCTGGATGTTCTTCGCCGCCACATTGCCGTTGTGGCAGTTGAAGCAGTTCGATTCTTCCGTCGCATAGTTGAGCAGGCGCTGACCGCCGCCTGCCGTATGCGGCCGGTGACAGTTCTCGCAAGCATTGGCGGCGACCGTGGTGCCCGAGGTGTGCGGCCAGGGTGTGGTGCCGGCGCCGTTCCAGGTTCTGGTGGAATTCCTGTGATCGCTGCCGGTCCAGTAGTTCTTGATATGGCAGGTATTGCACAGTGCGGAAGAAGTGTTGGCCACCACCAGGAATTTGCCATTGGCGTTGTCGTGCGGATCGTGGCAGGCAGTGCATTGCATCCGGTTGCTGCCGTCGAGCCGCACTTTGCTGGGTCGCGCCAGGGTCGCCGGGCTGGCCAGTTCGCCACGCGAACTCACCAATGCCGCATCGTAAACAAAGGACACTGGATGATCGTTGGACAGGTCGGTTCCCAGCAGCGAATTGCCCGACATCGCCCCCCCGGCCATGGAAATCGCCGTGCCACGGCTGCGCACTTCGCCCAGGGCGATGGTACCGTCATGGCAACTCAGGCACAGCAGGGACGCGCCATTCGGTTGCCCGGCGATACTTTTGCGCGTTGAACTGGTGTAGGGCGTGTAACTGGCGCCGACGCGCCGGTTCCAAAGCTGGCCGCTGGGCGATGAATTGTGCGGTGCGTGGCAGAACACGCAAACTTCAGCCTCATTGGTCGACTTGCGCGTACCGGGACCGCTCACCGACAGGTTATGCTTGGTGGTGGCAATTTCGGCGTAGACCGGTTCCACCGGCAGCCAGATGGGCAGCGCCAATAACATCAGGACGCCCGCGAAGACGAATGCTTTGGGATAAGTAAAAAAGCGGCTCATGTCGGGCCTCCGATATAACGCAGTATCTGGATGCGCTGGTTGTACGAATCGGCGATATAGATCCGGTCGTCAGCGCCTATGAATATGCCGACGGGAAGCCAGAATTCGCCCCTGTCGGAGCCGAGAGTCCCCAGGGTGAGCAGCAATTGCCCGCGAAAGTCGAAAATCTGAATGGCATTGAATAACGCATCGACGATATACACGTGGCCGTAGCTGTCGGTGGCAACGCCTTTCTGGCGCATGTTGTCGCCGCTGCCGTCGCCCAGTTGTCCGAACTGCCGCAGGAACTGGCCCTGCGCATCGAAAGTCTGGACGCGAAAGTTCAGTGAATCGGTGACATACAGCTTCCCTTGGACATCGCGCCAGAGCAACGTCGGGTAGTTGAACTCGCCATCGCGACCGCCGCGCTGCCCGAAACGCTGATGGAGCGTGCCATCGGGATTGAATATCTTGACGCAATGCTCGGCGGTGTCGACAACGATCAGGCGGCCGGTCACAGGATCGAAGGCAATGCCGGTCGGCTGACGCAGGGACGGCAAAGCCACGGGTACCGCCGTCTTGGCGCCGGGATGGATGACCAGCACCAGGGCGAGTTCGGAATCGGTGACGTAGACTTCACCGGCCTTCCCGAGCGCGAGACCTACCGGGGATGGCAAGCCGGCATCGTCCTCTCTGCCGATCAACGCATAGTCTTCAGTGGCCGGGTCGAAACGATGCACGCCCTTGGCGCCGGGATCGGCCACATACACCACGCCATTCAGCGCCACCACCGCCATCGGCCGGATCAGGCGGGCATCGCTGGCGCCAAACAGCACTTCGGACAGACGCTGGAAGAAGCCCTTGGCAATCCCGAACTCATCGGGACGCGAGAAAGCCTTGACGAAAGTGACGCGCGCCGGCACTTCGATTTCGTCCGGCCAGACCAGGGGCGGTTCGTCCTCCGGCTTGATGGCGGCTGGTGCGCAGGCCGCAAGAAAGAGCACGGCCAGCGTGAGCCCCAATGTCCCGGCAAGGCGGCCGCCCAATCTCATGATCAGAAATCCCTGCGCAGCATGAACTGCCCGCGGATGCGGTTGTTTTCGGCCTTGCCCTGTATTTCACGGACCCGGCTCAGATCGAAGGTCGCCTTGATTTTGCGTCTTTGCCATTTCGCCTTGATCGACGTTGTCGAATATTCCCGGTACAGCGGCGTACCCGTATCGCGCACGCGGATGGCCTCGGCGGACAAGTCGAAGCCATAGCCCAGGCGCGCGCCCACTCGCAGGTCGCGGCTTTGCTGATTGACTCCGTTTTCCGGTGAATAATCGTAATCGACCTGGAGGCGCCGCGCACCCAGTCGCAAGCTGCCGCTCCTGACCCAAGGCAAATCGATCTGGGTGTAGGCTTCAAAGTTCTTCCGCTTGAAGGGCGCGAGCGTTTCGCGCCGGTCTTCGAACTCGGCGCTGCCGCCCAGCACCAATTCCTGCTCCAGCAGGGAGACCGGCAGTTCAGAGCGTGCGCCATAGAACGTGGTTCTTGCCGGGTTGAGCGGCGTGGTCATGAATCCCGAAGTGATTTTGGGTGAGGAGACTGCATGGTTCAGGAACACATTGAGGTAACTTTTATACGCCCAGCCCAGAGCCACTGAATTTTCGAGTTGATTGAGCCCGTAGCTTCCCCCCGTGTCATACGCGTAATCGATCAATACCTCCTGTCCGTCGAGTATGCTGCCCCCGGTCAGGCGCCGGATGCGCAACCTGGATCCCAGACGCGAGAGGGTGTAATCCATGCCTTCGACAAAAGTCTGGGTGTGAGTCAGGTTAACCACCGTCACGCTGGCATCGACAATCTGCTCTCTCTCCAGCGTGGCCTGAGCGATGCCAGTCAGCGTCACCCGTTCGCCGATCACTCGGGCTTGCTGCGCGGATGCCGTCTGGTCGCGCTGGGAGTAGGAAAAACCATACCTTGCCGTTGCCTTGCCCACGGGCAGGTCTTGCAGGTATTGGGCGGCGCCGTCGAACCCGTAGGCGGTGGAATCGATCTGTGTGGATTTGCCGATATCGCCACGCACGCCGAGCGAACCCGACAAATCCGGGCTGAAGCGATAGTTGATTCCGGCACTGGCCGAATTCTGGGTGGCATCCTGGTCGCCATGCTGGCTGGTATTGAGCGTATAGCGGCCGTTGGTCTGCAACTCTTCCGAGTGTCTGCCAATCAGGTCGAGCGAAAAACTGAAATCACTCAACGACATCCGCTGGCCCGGGCCTGCCGCATAGGAATTGTTGTGCAATATCACCACATTGGTCAGGTCGTATTCGTTGCCGGCGCCAAGTTTCAGTTGTGTATCCAGATTGATTCGGTCGTCGCTGGAACGGCTGGCATGAATCGGCAGGCTAACGCTGCCGCTGGCTGAACTGAGGCGCGCGCCATCATACATGAGGGTGGATGTTCCATTGACGGGTATGCCCTGAAACGATGACCAGCCCAGGCGTCCAAGATGGGCGTCCATCTTGAGGTGAAACTGATCGATCCGGTTGTCGATGACCTGCTCGGCACCTCTGCCCTGATTTTCGGTGCGGCTGAGATCCACTTGCAACGGAATCGGGGTTACCGGGTTGAGCAACTTGAAGGTGAGGCCGTAGCGCGTATTTTCGGTGAGCATCTCCTGGGCCGGCCCCACGCTCTGGTTCTCGTTCTGGCGCTCCAGGAACAGCAAGCCGGTATAGGGCTTGTCGCGCAGGATCGTCGCGCGTCCGTTGAAATTGTACATCTGCCGCCGCGAATTGGTCACCACA
Organism: Betaproteobacteria bacterium; assembly: GCA_016234745.1. GTDB lineage: Bacteria > Pseudomonadota > Gammaproteobacteria > Burkholderiales > Rhodocyclaceae > JACRAR01. The sequence goes on from JACRAR010000044.1 coordinate 17,644, forward strand.
CCGTCGGTGTCGTACTTGCCTTTATCGATCAGCGGACCACCGCTCACATCGAGGGTCACCAGACTCGGGTGATAGATATAGCTCTGCGTCTTGAGATTGACTTCATAGACCACGTTCGATTGCCGATTGCGCGACGCCTTCTCCGCTGTAGCTGCCGCCGGATTGCCGGCAATCGCTTCCGGTTTTTCGATATTGGTGTGCGAATCGCTCAAAACCTTCACAGTCACATCTCCCTCGATGGCGGTGAGCCGGAAAGGGGCGATTTCCTTGGCACTCTTGAGCTGTAAGGGCGGCAGGAAGCTGCGGCCCTGCGCCCAGACCGGAACTGCGCCTGTGCCCAGGACGCAACCGACCGCGACGCCAACCAGACTGGCCGCCGAACGTAAAGCCCTGCCCACGGCACTGCGGCCATGCTTGCTTGCAGGTGGGCACTCGGCTTTATCCACGCTTCCGGCCCTGGTCGTACAGCTTTTTCTTTGCTCAGATGAGACCTTCGTAATTCGGTTGGCACGCCCCGTCACTTGGCCGGCTTGGTTTCAGGCTTATCGTCCGGCCGTTTCTCATCGGGGAGATACTCGATCCCGCTCTTCTTCCCAAAACCGAAAACATCGACCTGGTTGGGACCGAACTGGCTCACCACCAGAATCAGGTACTCGATGTTGAATCCGGGCGCAGCAAGATTGCGGAACAGGGCAACGTTGTCGTAATCGATCGAGACGCCCGCGGGTAGGTTGAGCCCCGGCAAATCATCCCCCGGCTGACCGAAAGCCAGGAGTATCCGTCCGTCGTTGTCAAACACCTGAACGTTCTGGAACGCTGCGTCACCCACATACAGCCGCCCGGCACGATCCATTGCGATGCCCTTAGGACGCGCGAACTGCCCGGGTGACTGACCTGCCTCGCCGTAATGGCGGACGAACGTGCCTGCGGCAGTGAAGCGCGAAACCCGGAAGTTGCCGGTTTCGACGACATACACGTCGCCATCGCGGCCGATAGCCAGATTGGTCGGTTGATGGAGCCATTGCTCTGGATCGGTACCCGCCCGTCCGAAGCGGGACAGCAGTTTTCCGGAACGCTTGTCGAGCACCCGCACTTCGTGATGTTCGATATCCGTGACATACAGCCGCTCACCGGCGATCGCGACATCGACGGGCTTCATTTCATCCTTGCCGCCAAATGCCCCGATGAAGGCATCCGCCTTGTCATACACCAGAATCTGGTTGCGCGCGGTATCGGTCACGTACTTGGTGCCGTCTGCACCGATGGCGACGTTGATCGGCCGCTGCATGCGGCTGGCGCCGGAACCGGTCATGACTGAAAATTTCCGGGTCTTGAGATCGAAAATCGCCAAGCCAGGCGCTTGGCTGTCGGTCACGTAGATCTTGCCGTCGTGCATCAGCGCACCGTAGGGGCGGCCCAACGCATCGTCTTGCTGATCGTCGCCAAGCAGGAAATCGCGCAAACCGCCGCGCGACTGGTCGATCTCCAGGTCGCGCGCGCGCGCATAGGTGGCCAGATGCTGGATGCGCGGAGGATCCGGCAGGCTTGGGTAATATTGCACCTTGCGTTGCTCGGGAACCGGGGCTTGTTTGACCGGCGTCGAGACGCAACCGGTCAGCATGGCGAACCAGCACAACAAGGCTATCAGCCAGAGACCCGGCCGGGGGAAAACAGGAAGAACAGCGGATGAAGAGATCAATCTGCGCGTGCTCATGGGCGATATGTCCGAAAAGTTGTTGATGACATCGAGAAAGCCGTATTCAGTTATCGGGGTCAAGCCGGGGTCAAGTCAGAGGCAAGCATGGGACGCTCAGCGCCGGAAATTGCTGTTCGTATATTCCCTGCCGCACGCACAAGCCAATGGCCGAGGTGTGTTGACACCCTCGGCCATCCGGATCTTGGCGCGCCGCTTCCGCGCCATGTGTCATTTACTTAACGTGGCAGGATTTGCAGAGCGCGCTGGCCGACGTGCTGACCTTCAACAGTTTCGCTTCCACCGCGGTTGCAATTTCGGTGTTATGCACGTCGTGGCAGGAAGTGCAGGCCACTTTGCCGTCCTTGTCGAGCATCTTGGACGCGATGGTGCCCGCTGTGGCTGCCCCAATCGTCACGGCGCTGGTTATGGCTTTAAGACCTGGGTCCAGCGTAACCAAAGCGGCATCATACACAAAGCCGATCGGGTGGCTCGCGCCGAGATCGGTACCTATGTTGGCAGCGCCTGTGACCAGCTTGGTTCCGGTAACCGTGCCAAAGCTGTCAATCGCGACAGTGCCGTCATGGCAGGACAGGCAGAGCTTCGACACGCCGGTCGGCTGGCCCGGTGCTGCGTTCAAAGTGGAGCTGCTGTACAAGGTGTAGGTTGCCGTTGACGCGGCGTGGTTCCACAATTGACCTACGCTGGAGGAGGCGTGGGGCGAGTGGCAATACACGCAAACCTGAGTGCCGGTCCCTTTGTATGCTGCATTCGGGCCGCCCGACGAAAAGTCGTGTTTTGAACCGACGATAGTACCGATGGCTGCCAGGGCAGATTGCGCACTGATTGCCAGGAGTATTGCCGCTGCTGCTATCCAAAGCTGTTTTACAGATTTCATTTTGGTTCCCTCTTTTCCTAGTTAATAAGTTGCTGCATTCATACGAAGTCTTGCTGATGGTCTCTAAGCACGGGACATGCCAACAAGACGAAACATCCCGAAAGCGGGGCAACCGATTTTGAGACAGCAAATAGAAGCTCGTATAAACAATATGTTGAAAGCGCTGACTGGCGCCATCCCGAATACTGTTGCTAGAACTGGGCGCAACAAAGATCGCGGCTGGCGATTATTTTTCCCGTCTGTGAAAATGCTGCATCGTGACTTCCCGGTTATGGGAATGCGGCACCCGATTCGGCTTGATCCCGCAATATTCCTGTAAGCAAAAATATTGCGCACGGCCCGCCAAACCGCTTACATGCTGCGGTTGTCAATGAATGTAACCGGAGGCAGGTTGATGGATGAGTTGGGCGTCAGACAAGCCGGTTGGCGCGATGAACGCGTCACTTTACTGGTTTGCAGCGCTCCAGGCCTTCCTTGGCGGGGGTGTTGGCGGCATCGAGCGTGAGTGCCTGGTTGAAAGCCGGGATCGCTTCGGCACAGTTGCCCTGAGCCGCCAGGATCTCGCCCAGAAGCGCATGCGCCGGTGCCAGGAGCGGCGCCTTGTCCAGACTTTTCCTGACATTTTCCAGCGCCTTGTCGTAATTCTTGTCCTTGAACAACGCTTCGGCAAAGGCCCGATAGCGCTTTGCGACCTGATCGCTGCCGCCTTGGATAGATTTGGCTGGGGTGAGCGCCTGATTCAACTCCTCATCCGAAATCTCACGCAGCAAATGGCGAATGCGCGCAGCGACGACAGTACAGAAATCCACCGAGCGGAATGGCTCGAAGGCCACCAGTTTCTGGTCGCTGCCAACGATCACCACCACCGGGTGCAACGCCAGTCCCAGGCTGCCGTAGAGCGCATCGTCGCGATCCAGCAGCACCGGCGCGTTGAACCCGGTGTCGCGCAGCAGCGCGGCTATGCTCTCGGTCGGCGCCGAGTTCGACACGATGGCCACCCAATGCACGGATTTTCCGGTAAATCCGCTCTGGCATTGCGCCAGCTCGCGCAATGCGCCCAACGAACGCTCCTGGTTCGGCCGGAAGAACACCAGCACATTGGCTTCGACCTTTTTCAGCGCCTGGTCCTTGCCACCCGCCAGGGTAGCCATTTCGGCATTGCCGACCAGGGTACCGAGCGCCGCATGCGCGGCTGAAGCAGGATGAAAGCCGGTTGCCACGGCGGCAAAGGCCATCAGAAAACACAGTCGGAGCAACATGGAAAACATAAACATGATCCTGGTGGGATTCCAGCTTCAAGGGCATGGAAAATTTTCAGAGCGACAAAGACGAAGCGCCGATACAGGCTCGCAGACTGAGGCGCGCTCTATTTATTGTTGACGTAGGTCTTTTCGGAATGGCAGGTCTTTTCGCATGAGCCGCCGGTTGCGGACTTCTTGTAAAACAATTTGAGCATCCAGCCGCCCGATCCATAGGGTACGCCTTCGCGAATATGGTGCTTCTGTTGCGATGCATGCACTTCATGGCAGGCGCGGCAGGTACGGCCGCGGCCGGACTGCTGCAGATGGAGGTAATGCAGGTTGGTGGCGCCGTTGCGAAAACTGGTAAGCGTGGAGGTCTGTGCGGTGGAAAATGCTTTTTCCTGATGACAGGAAAAGCATAGTTCGTAGTTCCTGGCATCGTAGGCCGCATAAAACTCCTGCGGGTAGTCTGCAGTAAGCAGCCGGAAATGCTCGCTGCCGTGAGGTTCGTGACATGCGCTGCAGTCCTTGGCCGCGACCGGACCATGCTGTTCCTTGTTCTTGTCCAGCCAGGCCTTGATGTTCTGCAGCTTCTTGCCCTTGGCATCGGCCATGGTATCCACGTTGTGGCAGTTCACACAGAGGTCGAAGGGCAGTTGCACCAGCAGTTTTTCCACCGTGCTGCCATGCGGGTTGTGACAGTTGGAACATTGCGCGCCAGTCGCAAGCGCCTTGTGCGGTACGGCCGCACTGCTGTTGAGCTTGCCGATCTTGTCATGGCAGCCGGTGCACAGAGCCAGCGGTTCCTGCACCAGCAGCTTGCGGGAATTCGAGTTGTGCGGGTTGTGGCAACTGGTGCAGGAGGTTCGCGCAGGCACATGGGTGTGCGGCCGCTTCATGATGCCGGCGAATTCCTCATGGCAGTCGAGACACATGGCTGGACCCTGCTTGGTAACCGGCCCGGGCTGCTTCGGATCGGCATTCTGATGACAGATCTTGCAGTCGCCCGCTTCGAACGGCGCGTGACTCGAAACCGGCGCCGGCTTGGTAAGCAAGGGCGCCAGCGAACCAGGTGCGGCTTTGCCGGGGCCGGGTGTTGCAGCAGGCTTTTTGGCTGGCGCCGCAGCCGCAGCCGCGCCAGGCTTGGCTGCAGAAGTTTGCGCCCAGAGCGGTGGCGCCAGCACCAGCACCAGAAAAATGACCAGCGCCTTATATTGAAATCCCATTCGACCTCCTCGTAAACAGGAACTGCCGCAAGTCGCGGCAGTTCTTCACAGGCAACAAGAATGCGTCATTACTTCTTATGACAAGTCAAGCACAGCGCACTGTTGAAATTGGTCGTGCGCAAGAAGGGCGCGTTGTCGTTGTCATGCACATTGTGGCAGGAACCACACTCGACATATCCGCCGTAGAGCTTGACGGCATTGGGCGATGTACCGCCCCAGCCCTTGAGGTTATCGCTGGGTGTATTGAACCCCGGATCCTGAGCCGGTGTCGGGTAAGTCATGGAAATCGGGTGGTCATTGGAAAGGTCCGTACCGAGCACCAGCGTCCGCTTTTTATGCCCCCACATATTTGAGTGACAGCGTTCGCAGTTTGGTTCTGAGGTCATGTCCGGCGCCGGATGTCCTGGCGGCTTGACCAAATCGTGTTTGGTGCTGACGGTGTTGCCATGCACGGAGGTGCTGGCATTCACGCCATCGTGACAACTCAGGCACAAACGCGAAGCGGTTCGTGGCTGGCCGACGGCAGTGTTCATTGTGGCACTGCCATAGAGCGTAAAGGTCTGGGTGGTCTCGGCGCGATTCCACAGCGGCGTTCCGGAAATGTTGGTATTGGCTGCGTGGGGCGTGTGACAGAACTCGCAGACCTGTGGCGTGCCCGCCGTGCTCAGATCGTGCCGGGTGCCGGTAACGCTGCCGCCGTAGAGCGGTGTAGAGATAGTCGCTAACAACAAGCTGACGATTGCAATAAGTTTTTTCATAATCGGGCCACTGCGGCGAAAATCCGGAAATTCTGTAAAGATCGCGATTGCAGTAGGCAGTGCCCTGTCAAGCACAAGACGTGCCAAATCTTTATTGCACCCATTGTCTAGCGGAAGGGAAAGTCGCTTTCAGCGAACGGCGGGAGTTGGGACGTTCTGTTATCCCCCGCAAGGCACCTTGATTCGAGAGTGACGCAATTGGTCAAAATCCGGCTGTCTCTCTGGCGAAACTGGATAGGCCTGCACCTGCAAGAGGGTAATGCCCTTGGGCGATGTTGCTTCTTGAACCTGCATGGGCAGGCTTGATGGTCCGCCTGCCCATGCAGCCAAAGAAAAGGCAGCTGTGATTGTGGCTGGCGCATAATCCGAGAGTGTGGTTTCCCGCTTCCGGGAAAAATTACTCTCAAATAATGGAATTTTCGGCTTAGGTCTTGCGCGAAATCCAGCAGATCAAGGTTTATCTCGCGTGGCAAACTTATTGCTTAACAGCCTATGCCCATCGGCAGGAGTTCCCGCGCATCTTGTGGGTTCTCCTGCCCTCCTCACCTGGCCAAGATGCAAATTTATCCAACCTCCTCATAAACGGCCAAACTCTCAAACGCTTATGGGCAATCGCAACTTTCATGTTCCGCTGGATGTGAAACTGGTTGCCAAGATCGGTTTGAGTGTAACCCTGGCTTCAGGTGTGGGTTTGCTGCTGGTGCTGCTCCCAATCGGCGACCAACCGGGTACCGGTTATAGGCAAGTCATAGGCGCTTTTGGTTCGGTCAGGCAGAACCTGGGGCCGGCCATGCTGGTCTTTGGGCTGGTCATGGTGGGCTTTGCCGGCATGACCACCTGGCTGCTGTCGCTCTATACCAGTTTCCGGATTGCCGGCCCCTTGTTCCGGATTTCCCGTAATCTGGAAATGCAACTGGAGCAAGGCCCTGTCGCGCCAGTACCGCTGCGCACCACGGACACATTGCAAGACGAATGGAAGGCCTTCGAATCCGGCGTAGGCGTATTACGTGCGCATCAGGAGGATTTGCGGCAGGCGTTCCACCAAGTCGAGAGCGCCGTCGCTGAACATCAGCGGACAGGGGATGCCAATGCGCTTGGGCAAGCGATGGCCCGCTTGAAGAAAATTGAACAGCGTGTCAGCCTTTAAAGCAATTATTGCAATCTGGTGTGCAGTTCTAATCTGCTTGAGCGGAACAAGCAACGCCGCACTGGGTGCTGGTGCGGCGCACCCCGCGGCAGTCGGTTGCAGCTCCTGCCATCTTGGCGGAGACGATGCCGCTGCGTTCACGACGACCAGGTTGGTGGCTGCGCAGGAAATCCTGTGCGTGAAGTGTCATGCGCGCGCGGTTGAAGTCAGCCATCCCAGCGGCTTTACGCCAAGGCGCAGCTTGCCTGCAGCCTATCCGCTGGATTGGAAAGGCGACCTAACCTGCAGCACCTGTCACCTGACTCACGGCCGGGAACGCGGTCTGCTGCGCGGTAACAAGCGCGCCAAGGCCCTCTGCCTGGACTGTCACGACCAGGCGTTTTTCAACAACATGAAGGATGCCGGAACCTCTTTAGTGATTTCGGGACACTTGGACGTCAGCCATGGACGGAACGCAATCGATATCGACGCGCATTCCCTGCATTGCCTGGGATGCCACGCCGGTGGCCATTCGGCAGGAGGAAGTGTCAGCGTGAGCAGAAACGGAATCTTGCGTCACTCCAGCGGCTCGGCGCCGCACCCGATCGGCCGCAGCTACCGCGATGCTAGCCGCAAGGGAGGATTCCATCCCGAGCAGCAACTGGCGCAAAAAAAGATCATGCTCTCCGACGGGAAAATCAGTTGCGTTTCCTGCCACGAAGCCTACAAGAAGGATCATGGCAAGCTCGTCGCCACGCTGGATCGCTCGGCGCTGTGTCTCGCCTGTCACGCAAGATGAATACAATGGATGCCACCGCGCCGCGCCCGGTATTCCGGCGACGGCTTCGTTATGTGGATCGATCGATTCAGCGCTGGTTGCTGATTGCCATGGTGTCACTCGAAGTGACACTAGTGGCAGCTTCAATCGGGTTTGCCTACTGGCGCTTGATCGAGATGATCGACGAAAGCATGTATCGCATGAATGTCGTCCCGGTCGGCCCCACTATGCTGATTTTTGCCGAAGAGGGATTCTGGGCGTTGGGGTTGTTCACTATCGTCAATGTGATTGCTCTGATGATCGCGGCGGGAATATGGAGCCGCCATGAAAAGCGCGTGCTGCAAAATTTCTCCCATCTGATTGGCAAGTCTCTGCAACTGGATTTTTCAGCCGACCCTGATTTCTCCTCGCAACACGAAGTGCTTACCCTCGCCTCGGCATGGCGAGAACGCGAACGCAAACGCTTCGTCTTCCTGCGCGAGCAGGTAGTCAAACTGGAAGCTGCCCTGTCAGCCGGTATCTCGTCCGCGGATCTGCGTCAGGTGCTGGACAGCCTAAACAAGCTGCTGTCTCCAACCCAGCCATCATGAATTTCATACAAGCCATAGTGCTTTCGTTTTATCTCGTTGCATTGAATTGGATAGGCTATGCTGCCGCCACTGACGACAAGGTCTACTCTTTTGGCGTGCTCAACCAGCAAAGCGCGCAGCTCACCGCCGAACGCTGGAACCCGATTTTGCGGCACGTCAGCCAGGTTTCCGGCATCCGCTTGTTATTGCGCATGGCGCCGACAGTGCAGGAAACAGATGCAGCAATGGGACGCGGCGAATACGACTTCATGTTCACCAACCACATTTTCCAGTCGGCCTACGAACGAGTGGGTTATCGCGTCCTGGCACGAGCCGGTGGAGAATTGAATTATGGCGTGATCATCGTCACCCCGGAAAGTCCGGCGCAAACATTGACGGATCTTCAAGGGCAACCGGTCGCTTTTCCTTCGGCGGATGCTTTCATGTCCTACGCGGCAACCCAGGTGGGGCTGATGAAAGCCGGCGTTGCGGTCCAGGCAGTATTCGCGGGCAATCAGGAAGGTGCCGTTGCGCAGCTCAGGGCGCGTCGCGTCGTCGCCGCCTCGCTCCATGCGCGATTGTTGCTTGATTATGCACAGCGCGAGAATTTTCAGTTTCGTGAGTTGTATGCGACGCCGCGCTATCCTGAACTCGCCGTGATTGCGCACCCGCGGGTGGCCAGTCGCGTGGCGGACAAAGTCAGTGCCGCGCTGATCGGAATGAATACCGGAATAGAGGGAGCGGAAATCCTTGCCCGCTCCAATTTCCCGGGTTTTGAGAAGGCCAGCAACGCCGAATACGTCAGTGTCCGCAGCGTTTACAAGGCGATCGGAAAATGAGCCAGGCCTCAAATCGCTGGAGTTTGCGGTATGTGTTGATTGTACTCAGCGGCTTATCGGTATTCCTTGTCACGCTTGTTGCTCTGTCCGTCATGGTGTCCCACGAGACCCGGGAAATCTCTCAGATGACCGAGCAGCACACCAACCAGATGGTTGATTTGGTCGAGCCGCTTCTGGTTGGATCGCTGGTGGTAGGGGATCTGGCGACCGTCCAGCAAAGCCTGCGAAACATGGTTTCCGAGGGCAGCCTGAGCAGCGTCATCATTGCCGATCCTTCGACGAATGCACCGATTCTGTTTGCCCGCTCCAGATTGAAGACGGGTGACACTCAGACAGTTCCTACCTGGTTTGGATTTCTGGCGGGTGAACCGCCCAAACCCGTGAAAAGAAGACTGGCAGCAGGCGGGGTGGCTTATGCCGACCTGATTGCAAACCCCTCGTACCAGAGACTGCTGAGTACACTGTGGAATAGCACACAGAACATGATACTTCTGGCTGCAGGCATGCTACTGACACAGCTTGCATTGCTGACATGGATTCTTGCGCGTGGCATGAAACCTCTGAGCAACCTGGTACTGGTGATGCGGCAGATTGGCGAAGGCGATCTCGGAGCTAAAGTGCCCAATACCCGATTGAATGAAATTGCCCAGGTTGGCGATGCTTTCAATCATATGGTGGGCAATGTCAAGGAACTCATGCGTTCGCTGCGCGAGAGCGAGGAACAGCACCGTTCCGCACTGACAGCGTTGATTGAGGGTGTAATCATCGTCAGGAGTGATGGCATCATCCAGACTTACAATCCTGCGGCGAGATGCATGTTGGGCCTGGAAAGCGGCCAGCTTGCAGGCGCTTTGCTGCGCGACCACTGTCACAGCGAAGTTCGTGAAGACGGCACCCCCCTGCCCGTCGACCAGCATCCGGTCTGGGTGACCCTGCATACTGGAAAGCCCGTAACAAATTTCGTGATGGGCATTCTCCCCACGGGCGCAGCGGCCAATTCCACACGCTGGCTGGCAATCAACTCGCAGCCTTTATTCAGCGAGGGTGGCGCTCAGCCACATGCCGTCGTGATGTCTATTTCCGACATCACCGAACGCAAGGAAATCGACGATCGCTTGCGCCTTGCTGCTGCCGTGTTTCACAACAGTCACGAACGAATCATAATCACCGATGCCTCATCGCGCATCGTTGCCGTCAATGACGCATTCACGGAAATCACCGGGTTTTCCCAAACAGATGCGATAGGCAAGAATCCAAGCTTCATCCGATCCGGACGTCATGAAACGGCGTTTTACAAGACGATGTGGGATTGCATTCATCAGAACGGCTATTGGCGTGGCGAAATCTGGAACCGAAACAAGTTCGGCGAAATTTTCCCGGAATGGATTTCGATCAGTGCAGTAAAAAACGAACGTGAGGTCGTTACCCACTATATTTCCATCGCCACCAACATCAGTGTGATCAAGCAGGCAGAAGACCGTTTAAGGCATCTGGCTCATTACGATGCCCTGACCGATTTGCCGAACCGGTTGCTGTTGCAGCTGAGGCTCGACCATGCCGTGGAGCGCGCCAGGCGCCAGCATCACCGCGTTGCCGTGCTGTATATGGACCTGGATCGGTTCAAACAGGTCAATGACAAATATGGACACGAGGCCGGCGACGATTTGCTGCGCATTATTTCCTCCCGCTTCCTGGGCCGCTTGCGCGAGGAGGACACCCTGGCACGCTTGGGTGGAGACGAGTTTGTTGTGCTTCTCGAAGGGATCAACCAGGTCGACAATATTTACAATCTGGTGAATGACTTAATCCGTCTAGCAGGCGAGTCGGTTGCTCTCGGCGATGGCCGAGAGGCGAGCGTCGGGGTCACGATCGGTGTCAGCTTGTTCCCGGATGACGGCAAGACCGCCGAGGAACTTCTCAGTACAGCGGATACTGCGCTCTACAAAGCTAAAAACGCTGGGCGGAATACTTACCGGACGTTCCGCGAATCCCAAGGCAATGCGGATGCTCCCGCAATAATTCCGGTACCCATGACCGAGAAAGATCGCCATACATGAAATCTCCTTCCCTGCTGCTTGTTCTGGCTCTTTTTTCCGTGGCCCCGCTCAGTGCGGATGCGCTTCCCGCAAACCACCCCAAGATAGACCAGAAACCGGTCCCGGGTGCCCCAGCAACCCCATTGCCGCTCAAGGGCAGGGTTGTCAGCGTCATCAACGTGCCCCAGTACACTTATCTGGAAGTAATGCAGAACGCAAAGGTCTTGTGGATCGCCGTCCCCACCGTGGTCGTAAAGAAAGGCGATGTGATCCGTTTTGACGAGGGAATGGCCATGGGCAACTTTCACAGCAAGACGCTCAATCGTACTTTTCCAAGCATTTCGTTCGTGAGTCAGGTAGTAGTCACGAAGGAAAAGGAATAGAGCAGCAGCGGGGGCCTCGCTGTGGAATGTCCCGGGCAGCCGGATGGCTGACCGATGGTGTTCGACAACTGCGGTTGATGGTGCCGCGTGCAGCGGCGTGGACGAAATCGCCTCAAACTGTGAGCGGCTTCACAGCCACCGCCCTCCCATAAACATAGTATCCGGTTGCGGCGATGCGCCTCTAAGGCATATTTCAGGACGGGCCGGCAGTTAAGGCGGCCTTAAGATTGCCCGCTCAAACTGGCGCCAGCAGCGTTGAAATGAGGCAATGCCCAAACCCTTTTCACTGGAGAACGATATGAGCAAGGACAACGACGATATCCGCAGCACGACTCTCGATGCCGATTCCT
>JACRAR010000046.1 GCA_016234745.1 Betaproteobacteria bacterium
CAGATCGCTTCGGCACCAGTCCTCAACGTGCTTACGCCAGAATGCTAACCCGTGTCTTTTCGCCATCACTCGTACCTTCGAAAAGATCACACGTTTCCACAGCTCAGCCAAAAACTACAGGTGGTGCCGACAGTCGCTTACGAAGAATTCCCACCGGTAAGTGGAAGCATCGGTGTAGCATGGTTCAGGGAAGCTGATCGTTTATTCCCTGACATGCTGAAAGCGGCCGATGAATTGATGTATGAAGTAAAGGAAAGCGGTAAAAGCAATATCCGCTTTAAACCCTTCACTGCGACGAGCCAGTCCAAAAATTAAAGGTATTAAATCACCATGCAATTACTCATTATTACCGGGATGCTCATCGCTGCATGCGGCGTCATTTTTGCGCTGCAGAACAATGTTTCCGTGACTGTCACTTTTCTGTTCTGGAACTTCGAAAGTTCATTGGCGCTCGTTATCTTGTTGGCCATCGCTGCCGGTGGCTTCATCATCGCGTTGGTCTCGACGCCATCTACACTCCGCAAACAATGGGCGCTTGGCCGTCAGCGGAAACGTATAACGGAACTGGAACAAATCTGCGACGAAATGAAGGCCAGAATCCAAATCCTTCAACCACAGGTTCTTTCCGTAGAGTCAGAGACAACTGAGGCGACTTCCTATGTTGGCCTCAAACAGATCATCGCGGGCCAGGACAGCAAGTCGGACGTTTGACCGGCATTCATATAGATCAACCAATGGCTTCACTAACGCAATCCACACCCGTCAAGCGCAGCTTGCCGGGCGAGTTCCAGCAGTTCGCTGATTAGAACAACTGGCGATGTCTCACTCGTCCCGGTGCATGAGTCATCAGTGCCGAAGCAACCAGCAGAACCCAAAACAGGGTTGCATCGACACCCGTCCACCAGCCTACCAATATCAGCAGGACCAGTTTGAGGAAAACCAATTGACCATTGAATTGGCGGAAGTAGGCCGGTTCGGCCCAGCGGTCGAGAGCGGCGATGCCGATGCCGCTGGCGACCAGTAGTGCTGCGTACCACGCTGTTGCCGGACTGGTCACGGCGCCCAGCACCGCAGCGCCTAAACCCACCACGCCGACCAGGTGCACGGCGCGAAGCAGATTGATGATCAGGCCGCGTCCGGCGAAATCGCGACGCGTATTGGTATCTGTGCTCATTGCCAGCGTGCCAGAAGGCGCAGATCCTTGCCGACGCGGCGCAGATCGATGATGTGCAGATCCTTGCGGCCGGCGAGATCGGTCAGTTCCGGGAGATGAAACATTCCCCTGGCGGCATCCCCCAGCAGCGTGGGCGCGAGATACAGCAGGAGCTCATCGACCAAGCCCGCACGCAACAGCGAGCCGCTGAGCTTGAATCCGGCTTCGCTGTGAATTTCGTTGATGCCGCGCTGCGCCAATGCCTCCATGAGTGCTGCCAGATCGACCTTGCCTTGAGCGTTTGGCAGCAGCAGCACCTCGCAGCCCATATTGCGCAAAGCGTCGATCTTGGCGCCGTCGGGCACCGCTGCTACTATCATGGCATTACCCCCTTCCAGCATCTTTGCCGTCAGCGGAATTTCCAGGCGGCTGTCGACCACTACCCGCTGCGGTTGGCGGGAGGTCTCGATAGCGCGGACCGTGAGGTGCGGATCGTCGTCCTTGACCGTGCCGATGCCGGTGAGGATGGCACAGGCACGCGCGCGCCAGCGCTGGCCGTCCTGGCGTGCGGCAGGACCGGTGATCCACTGGCTGCGGCCATTGTTCAAAGCGGTCTTGCCATCCAGGCTGGCGGCGAGTTTGAGGCGCAGCCAGGGGCGTCCGCGGGTCATGCGCGAGACGAAGCCTTGGTTCAGTTCCAGAGCTTCGCCGGCCATCAGTCCGCAAGCGGTCGCAATACCGGCTGACTGCAGGCGCGCCAAGCCCTGACCGGCGACTTGGGGGTTGGGATCCTGCATGGCGGCGATCACGCGCACAATGCCCGCCTCGATCAATGCTTCGCTGCATGGCGGCGTGCGGCCTTGGTGACTGCAGGGTTCCAGTGTGACATAGGCGGTCGCGCCGCGCGCGTCGCCGGCATGTTGGCGGGCATCGAGCAGCGCCTGGATTTCGGCATGGTTTTGTCCGGCTGGCTGGGTGTAACCCTCGCCGATTTTCTTGCCGTCGCGCACCAGAACGCAGCCGACGCGCGGGTTCGGGGTGGTGTTGAAAAGGCATAGGCGTGCCTGCCGCAACGCCTGCGCCATGAAACGATGATCGGTGGCTGAAAATGTCGGTGACTCGTCACGCACCTTCAAATCTCCGGCTCTTCAGGATTTCGTGCCGGAACGCGGCGTCCGTGGCACACGCGGCTTCTTGACTTCTCTGATGGCGTCGGAAAATTCCTCGACATCCGCGAAGTTCCGATACACCGAGGCGAAGCGGATGTAGGCGATCTTGTCGAGCTTCTTGAGCTCGCGCATCACCAGTTCGCCAATCTTGTCGCTTGGCACTTCGCGTTCGCCCAGCGTGACCAGCTTTTCCTCGATGCGGTCGATGGCGACGTCGACGCTTTCGGTGGTAACCGGACGCTTGCGCAATGCCAGCATCATGCTGGCAAGGACTTTTTCTCGGTCGTATTCGGCTCGGCTGCCGTTCTTCTTGACGAGGTGCGGCAATTGCAATTCGACGCGCTCGTAGGTGGTGAAGCGTTTGTCGCACACCAGGCAACGCCTGCGCCGCCGCACTGTGTCGCCGTCCTCGTTCTCGCGGGTGTCGACGACCTGCGTATTAGGTTCGGCGCAATAAGGGCATTTCATGATTCACTCCTCAAGAGTGAATCATGAAATGTCCGTGGGGCTGTGAAGCCCCAAAGGCGGAAGTATTGGCCCCCCGCCCCCCAGCCCCCGCCCCAAGGCGGGGGAGTCAACGTGCATGCTGGGTTTTGTGGGCAGGTGCGAACCATGTTTTGGTCATGCGTATACCGGGAAGCGTTTGCACAACTCGTTGACCTTGTTTTGGACGCCGGCGATCACTGCCGCATCAGCCGGGGCATCGAGCACGTCGGCAATCAGGTGGGCGATCTGCTCGGCTTCGATCTCGGTGAAGCCGCGCGTGGTCATCGCGGGCGTGCCGATGCGGATGCCGGATGTGACCATGGGTTTTTGCGGATCGTTGGGGATGGCATTCTTGTTGACCGTGATGTGCGCCTTGCCCAGCGCGGCCTCGGCTTCCTTGCCGGTGATGTTTTTGGCACGCAGGTCGACCAGGAATACATGCGACTCGGTGCGGCCGGAAACGATGCGCAGGCCGCGCGTAGAGAGCACCTTCACCATGACCTGGGCGTTTTCGATGACCTGTTCCTGGTAATTGCGGAACTCGGGTTCCAGCGCTTCCTTGAACGCCACCGCCTTGGCGGCGATCACGTGCATCAGCGGGCCGCCCTGGAGTCCGGGGAAGATTGCCGAATTGATGGCTTTCTCGTGTTCGGCTTTCATCAGGATCAGGCCGCCGCGCGGGCCGCGCAAGGTTTTATGGGTGGTCGACGTGACCACATCGGCATGCGGCACCGGGTTCGGGTAGAAGCCCACCGCGACCAATCCGGCGTAGTGCGCCATGTCGACCATGAAGATCGCGCCGACTTTCTTGGCGACTGCGGCAAAGCGCTCGAAGTCGATGCGCAGGCTGTAGGCCGAAGCGCCGGCGATGATCAGCTTGGGCTTGTGCTCCAGCGCCAGTTTCTCCATCTTGTCGTAATCGATTTCCTCGCGTTCGTTGAGGCCGTAGGGCACGATGTTGAACCACTTGCCGCTCATGTTGAGGGCCATGCCATGGGTGAGATGGCCGCCTTCGGCCAGGCTCATGCCCATGATCGTATCGCCCGGCTTGAGGAAGGCCATGAGCACCGCCTGGTTCGCCTGGGAGCCGGAATTCGGCTGGACGTTAGCCGCATCGGCGCCAAACAGCTGCTTGGCGCGGTCGATTGCCAGTTGCTCGGCGACATCGACATGCTCGCAGCCGCCATAGTAGCGCTTGCCGGGATAACCCTCGGCGTATTTGTTGGTGAGTTGCGAACCCTGCGCTTCGAGCACGGCGTAGGAAACGTAATTCTCCGACGCGATAAGCTCGATGTGGTCTTCCTGGCGACGGTTCTCGGACTGGATTGCCTGCCACAGTTCCTGATCGACTTTGGCGAGGGTTTTCTGTTTGGAAAACATTTATTGCTCCAAAAAATGTTTCAGTGAAGGCGAATGCGCGAAGCGCATTATGCCGGAACTAAAACTTGGCGGTTTCAGTGAAGGCTCGCGCAAAGCGCGTCAAGCCGGAACTAAAACATGGCGGTTCGGCGGGGGAGGTATTGGGATTTGTGATTTTACCACTTTGGTCTGGCCAACCTGAGCACGAGGTTTTGCCTGAATTGGTTCCGCGGAAACGAAAAGGCGGAAAACGGCTGCATGCCTTTATAATCCGTGTCGGCCGAGTTGACTAAGGTTACGTGGCCCGCATTATTCAGTCTGTGCGGAAGAGCAATTATTCACCGCAGGTTCAGGGAGGAAAGACTCGCATGCAACCCCTGCTAAAACTATCCGGCGTCATCGACAACATCAATCTCCGCCTCGGCAAGGCGACCACCTGGCTGATACTCATTGTCGTGGTCATCAGCGCCGGCAATGCCGTGATGCGCTATGCCGTCAATTGGAGCTCCAACGGCTTGCTGGAAATCCAGTGGTATTTGTTCTCGGCCATTTTTTTGCTTTGCTCCGGTTATGTCCTGTTGAACAACGAACATATCCGCATCGACGTCATCGCCGGGCGGCTTTCTCCGCGTGCCCAGAACTGGATCGATGTGTTCGGCATCCTGGCTTTTTTGTTGCCCATGGCAATCATCACCATGTACCTGTCCTGGCCGGTATTCATCAATGCCTGGGATAGCGGCGAAGGATCGCCCAATCCGGGCGGGTTGATCCGCTGGCCGGTGCGGCTGCTGATGCCGATTGGCTTTCTGCTCCTGACCCTGCAAGGATTTTCCGAACTCATCAAGCGTGTTGCCTTCCTCGCCGGCCAGGCTCCGAATCCCCTCGACAAGGTGAAAGGCCCGACCGCGGAGGAAGAACTGGCCGAGGCCATCAGGAAGCGTCAGGTGGCTCCTGAGGTTGCCGACATCGTCGAAATGAATCGTGACATGGTGGAAGACGACAAGCCGCACGAAGGGAGCAGGAAATGACCGAGTTCATCATCGCCAACATGGCGCCGATCATCTTCGGTTCGCTGGTGGTCTTCCTCCTGCTGGGTTTCCCGGTTGCCTTCGCCCTGGCCGCCAATGGCGTGATCTTCGGCTGGATCGGCATCGAGCTGGGACTGTTCCAGCCCACCTTCTTTCAAGCGCTGCCGGAGCGGATTTTCGGCGGCATCATGAACAACGACACTTTGCTGGCGATCCCCTTCTTCACCTTCATGGGGCTGATCCTGGAACGCTCCGGCATGGCCGAGGATCTGCTCGATACCATCGGCCAGCTGTTTGGCCCGGTGCGTGGCGGCCTGGCTTACGCGGTGGTCCTGGTCGGTGCCATGCTGGCTGCCACGACCGGTGTCGTCGCCGCTTCGGTGATTTCGATGGGGCTGATCTCCTTGCCCATCATGATGCGCTACGGCTACGACCGCAGGCTGGCCTCGGGAGTGATTGCGGCTTCGGGCACGCTGGCCCAGATCATTCCGCCTTCACTGGTGCTGATCATCATGGCCGACCAGCTCGGCAAGTCGGTCGGCGACATGTACAAGGGCGCTTTCGTGCCGGGCTTTGTCTTGTCCGGCCTGTACATCGGCTATGTGTTGCTGGTGACGATGGTCAAGCCGCAGTGGGCGCCAGCGCTGCCGGCGGAAGCCCGCGTGTTCCGCGAATCCAGCGGCAAGACCGGCTCAACCTCTTTGCTGGTTCTGACCATCCTCTCAGTGGCCGCTGCCTTCGCCTACGTCAAGCTTCGCCTTCCTGCCGACAATCCGCTGGACGAGACCATCGTCATCGGCATGCTGGTCGGCATTGGTTTCGCTTTCGCGCTGGCGGTGCTCGATAGCCTGCTCAAGTTAAACCTGCTGTCGGCGATGGCACGGAAAGTGACCTTCGTCCTGATCCCGCCGCTGGCATTGATCTTCCTCGTGCTGGGCACCATTTTCCTGGGCATCGCCACGCCGACCGAGGGTGGCGCGATGGGTGCGGCCGGTGCGATCTTGATGGCGCTGGCGCGCAATCGGCTGACATGGTCCCTGCTCAAGCAGGCGATGGACAGTACTGCCAAGCTGACCACCTTCGTGGTATTCATCCTCGTCGGCGCCCGCGTGTTCAGCCTGACGTTCTATGGCGTGGATGGCCACAAGTGGGTCGAGCATTTGCTGACCGACTTGCCCGGCGGACAGATCGGCTTCCTGATCGTGGTGAATATCCTGGTCTTCGTACTGGCCTTCTTCCTCGATTTCTTCGAGTTGTCGTTCATCGTCGTGCCCCTGCTCGGCCCGGTGGCGGACAAGCTGGGGATCGACCTGATCTGGTTCGGCGTGCTGCTCGGCATCAACATGCAGACTTCCTTCATGCATCCGCCTTTCGGCTTCGCCTTGTTCTACCTGCGCTCGGTGGCGCCGAGCCTGCCCTACAAGGACGCCCAGACCGGCAAGCTGACGGACCCGATTACGACCGGGCAGATCTATTGGGGCGCGATTCCCTTTGTGATTATCCAACTTATCATGGTTGGATTGGTGATCGCCTTCCCGCAATTGGTCGGTCACGACCCGAAAGTGGCCGCCGGCGGTCCGGAAATCGATATCCAGCAAATGCTGCAGGATGACAGCAACAAGGCGCCCAGCCCCGGTGATCTGACGCCCCCGCCGGCAAGCCAGGCGCCCGGTCAGAGCGATGACGATATCACCAAGGCGTTCAAGGACCCGGGCAAGAACTAAAGTTCTGCTGCGGCATAAAAAAAGCCCTGCGGCATGCCGCAGGGCTTTTTTGCTGTTCCCGGATGTTACTTGATGTGTTGCTGCAGGAAGCTGTCCATGCCGAGTTCGGCCACGCTGAACCACTGGTTCTGCGTTTTCTGGTATTTGAGGAACTCGTCGTAGATTTTCTTGAAGTGCGCGTTCTTGGCCGATTCGTCGCTGTACAACTGGACGGCGGCCTTGTAGGCGGCTTCGAGAATTTCGTTAGAGTAACGTTTCAGCTTGACGCCTTGCTGCACCAGGCTGCGCAATGCCGCCGGGTTCTTGTGGTCGTATTCGGCCATCATGGTGACGTTGGCTTCATACGCGGCAGCCTCGAAAGCGGCCTTGTAGTCGGCGGGCAGCGCATCCCACGCCTTCTTGTTGACGAAGAAGTGAATCACCGGACCCGGCTCCCACCAGCCCGGGAAGTAATAGTTCTTGGCGACCTTTTGGAAACCGAGCTTCTCATCGTCGTAAGGGCCGACCCATTCGGCGGCATCGATGGTACCTTTTTCCAGGGCGGGATAGATGTCGGCGCCCGGAATCTGCTGCGTCACCATGCCCAGTGCCGAGAATACGGCGCCGCCAAGACCAGCGATGCGCATCTTGATGCCTTTGACATCGGCCAGCGTATTGATTTCCTTGCGGAACCAGCCGCCCATCTGGACGCCGGTGTTGCCGCCGACGAAGGAAACGACGTTGTAGTTGCTGTAAAAATCGTCGAGCAGCTTCTGGCCGCCGCCGTAGTAGATCCAGGCGTTCATCTGGCGGCAGTTCATGCCGAACGGAACGGCGGTGCCGAAGGCAAAGGTGCGATCCTTGCCGACATAATAGTAGGAACAGGTGTGGCAACATTCGACCGTGCCGTTCTGCACCACATCCAGCGCTTGTCCGCCCGGGGCGACTTCACCGGGAGCGAAGACTTGAACCTGGAACTTGCCACCGGTGATCGCATTAAGCCGCTTCGATAGAACTTCGGCGCCACCGTAGATCGTATCCAGGCTCTTCGGGAAGCTGGAGGTCAGGCGCCATTTGATGGTCGGCGCAGTTTGTGCGATAGCCGGGGCGGCGCCGGCAGCCAGGATGCCAGCCAAACCCGCATCCTTAAGGAATTTGCGTCTTTCCATGGAAAATCTCCAAAAAATTTAAGTTGATTTCCGCACCGATGAACCCGTAGCGGAAGATGATCCCTGCCTACCGGGGATGCTGAAGGATACTACAAAACATGGGCTAGAACTGCTTCTGCTAATACCCCAACATCAGGGATGGGTGCTAACGACCGGCGACGGTCATGCGCTCAATGAGAATTGAGCCGACTTGCTTGGAGCCGCGCACCAGAATGTCATTGCCGATTGCGGCGATGCCCTGGAACATTTCGCGCAGATTGCCGGCGATGGTGATTTCCTGGACCGGATAGGCGATCTCGCCGTCCTCGACCCAGTATCCTGCGGCACC
This sequence comes from Betaproteobacteria bacterium, assembly GCA_016234745.1. Taxonomy (GTDB): domain Bacteria; phylum Pseudomonadota; class Gammaproteobacteria; order Burkholderiales; family Rhodocyclaceae; genus JACRAR01. The sequence goes on from JACRAR010000046.1 coordinate 8,396, forward strand.
GCGCGAATAATCGCCGGTGACGTAATTGACGCCCTGGCCGAGCAGTTCCGTGACCAGCAGCCCCGTACCCATTTTTCGCAGCAGTCCGCGAAAATCCAGCGAGCCCGGACGGACGATCAGGTTGTGGCAGCCTCCCGCATTGCCGGTGGTCTGCATGCCGAGCTTGCGTGCGGAATAAGTGGACAGGAAATAACCTTGCAGCACGCCGGCACTGACTACTTCCCGGTCATGCGTGGCGACGCCATCATCGTCGAACGGACTGCTGGCCATGGCGCCCGGCAGATGCGGTCTTTCGCTGATATGGACATGGCTGGGAAAGATCTTCTGGCCGATGCTGTCGAGCAGGAAGGAAGTCTTGCGGTAAAGCGAGCCGCCGCTGACCGCATGCACCAGGCTGCCGATCAGGCCGCTGGCCAGCGGTGCTTCGAACAGCACCGGCACTTGCCGGGTCTTCAGGCGCTTTGCGCCGAGGCGGGAAAGCGCGCGGCGTGCCGCATAGTCGCCGACAGCCGCGGGAGCCGCCAGTTTGGTCCAGTCGCGCGCCGAGGTGTGCCAATCGTCGCGCTGCATGCGGTTGCCTTTGCCGGCAATGACGGCGCAGGAGATGAAATGTCGCGAAGTCGGGAAGCCCCCCATGAACCCCAGGCTGTTGGCGAATACGAATTGCGAGTGCTGCAGAGAGACACTGGCGCCTTCCGAATTGCGGATCAAGGGGCTGACCGCGAAAGCCGCCTCTTCGCATTGCCGTGCGATCGTCATGGCTTCTTCGACCGGCAGATGCCAGGGATGGTACAGATCGAGATTCTTGCCTTCTTTCGCCAGCAGCTTGGCTTCGGGCAAGCCGGCGCAGGGATCGGCGGCGGTGAGCCGGGCGATGGATACAGCGGCTGCCACGGTGGCTCGCAGGGCTTGTGGCGAGAAGTCGGAGGTGCTGGCATGGCCGCGCCGCTGACCAAGATAAGTGGTGACGCCGATGCCCTTGTCGCGATTGTACTCAATGGTTTCGATCTCGCGCTTGCGCACGGTTACCGAGAGTCCAAAGGCTTCGGAAACATCGGCTTCGCAAGCGGTCGCACCGAGTTCGCGGGCATGGCGCAGGACGTCTGCGGCCAGTTGGTGCAGCACGTCCTGGGAATAACTGAATTCGGGAGAAGACATGGAGAGTGTTGGTTGGCGTCAAAGTTATAATGATACCCGTGGAACCCACCGATTACCCGGAACCTCAGGATTCAAAATCGCAAAGGAAACGCGATTCGACGGCCTTGCAGGACCTTGGCGCAGCGCTTGTCGAACTATCGCCGGAGCGTCTGGCGAAAATCGAGATGCCCGACAATCTGCGCGAGGCCGTGCTGGAGGCGCAGCGCATCACCAAGCATGGCGGGCGCAAGCGTCAGTTGCAGTACATCGGCAAGCTGATGCGTTCGGTCGATCCGCAGCCGATCCGGGAAGCGCTCGATGCGCTGGCCGGCGTTTCCGCCGCCGAGAAGGCGCGCATGCATCATCTTGAGAACTTGCGCCTGCGCCTGCTTGAGGATGAGAACCAGACCCTGGCCGAGATCATAGCCGCTCATCCCGGGGCCGATCTGCAGCAGTTGCGCCAGTTGTGCCGCAATGCGCGCAAGGAGCACGAGCTGCAAAAGCCGCCGCGCGCCTACCGCGAAATTTTCCGATTCCTGAAATCACTGGACGAAAGCCATGGATGAAACTCTTTTGATCGGCCTCGTATCCATTTCCGACCGCGCCTCCAGCGGTGTCTACCAGGACGAAGGCATTCCATCTCTGCGCGCCTGGTTCGATGCGGCATTGACCTCGCCCTGGCGCATGGAGACCCGCTTGATTGCGGATGAGCAGGCGCAAATCGAGCAGACCTTGATCGAACTCTGCGATCAGGCGGGCTGTCACCTCGTGCTGACCACCGGCGGCACCGGACCGGCACCGCGCGATGTCACACCCGAGGCCACCCTGGCGGTGGCACACAAGTTGATGCCGGGCTTCGGCGAAGAGATGCGCCGCATCAGCCTCAACTTCGTCCCGACCGCCATCCTTTCACGCCAGGTCGGTGCGATCCGGGGAAAATCGTTGATCCTCAACCTGCCCGGACAGCCGAAATCAATCAAGGAAACGCTCGAAGGCGTCAAGGATGCCGAAGGGAAAACCGTGATTTCCGGGATATTCGCTGCAGTGCCTTATTGCATCGACCTGATCGGCGGGCCGTATATCGAAACCAACGAAGCCGTGGTGAAGGCTTTCCGCCCGAAGTCGGCGATCCGCAAGAAAAGTTAGTACCCCAGAAGCAACACCGGGCACTAGGCAGCCAGCCACTGCGCCAGCAGGCCGGCGCCCCAGGCCACGCCGAAGCCGGTGATGTCGCTGGCGACTGCGCCGAGGCCGCCCTTGCAGTTGGCTGCGGCAAGATCGACATGCAGCCAGGGCGTCTCGCCCGTGAAGCGCTTGAGGAAGCGTGCGGCGAGAATATGGTCGGCTTCGCCTTCCAGGGTGCATTGCTTGATGTCGGCGACCTTGCTTTCCAGGGCGGCTTCGTAATCCTCATCCATCGGGAAGACGCAAACGCGTTCGCTGGTCTGGCGTCCGGCGCCGATCGCCAGCATCGCCAGTTCATCGCTGCTGGCGAAGATGCCGCAATAGCGATTGCCCAGAGCGCTGATCATGCTGCCGGTGAGCGTGGCGAAATCGATCAACAGGTCGGGCTTGCTGCGGCTTGCCAGGGTCAGGGTGTCGGCCAGTACCATCCGACCTTCGGCATCGGTATGCACGATCTCGATATGGGTGCCGTCCAGAGCCGTGACGATGTCATTCTGCTTGTAGGCGCGGGACGAGATATTGTTCTGGGCCACGGCAAGCCAGGCATCGACCCGCACTGGCAATTTGAGCTTGTCTATGGCGAGCAGCAGCGCGAGCGCAACTGCCGAGCCGTTCATGTCTTCATGCATGCCGGACATGTACTTTGCCGGCTTGAGGTTGTGTCCGCCGGTATCGAAACAGATGCCTTTGCCGACCAGTGCCAGATGCCGCTTCGCCGACTTGGGACGGTAGTGCAGATGGACGATCGCCGCATCCTGCTCGTGGCTGCCCTGAGCCACCGCGCAGAAAGCGCCGGCGCCCAGTTTGGCGAGACGCTTGAAGCCATATTCCTCGATGCGCCAGTCCTGCTCCTGCGCCAAGCTGCGGATGCGCTTGCGGTAGTTGGCCGGGGTCAGTTCGTTGGGGGGCAGCGCGGTCAGTTCGCGCGCCAGCGTGTTGGCCTCCGCCAGGGTCGCCACGGCAGCGAAATCGGCTTTCTTGAAAGGGCCGTACCCTCTGGGGCACGGGTGGAGCACGATCTGCTGGAGCGGCTTGGCGGGTTTTCTTTTGCGCACCGGCAGCGCTGCGCCATTGAGCCAGAGCACGTAGAGCGCCTCACGCGCGAGTTGCAGCGAGACTTGTTGGTCTTCGCCGCCGATCACCACATGAACCTCTTGCGGGTTTTCTTCGAGCAGGAGCAGGGCGGCCTTGCGCAGCGCAGTCAGTTGCGCAAAACGCGGCTGATCCAGGTCCGCGATGACGTAAGCGTAGCGGCAGCCAGCGACGAGTTCGAGCGGCACCGGACTTTTTGCCAGTTCGGCGAATTTCATTTTGCGTCGCTTGAGTGCGGCCAGGAGCTGATCCCGGTTCGGCATGTCCTTGGGCGCAGCGCTTTGGGCCGGCAGGACGACCAGAACATGCAAAGCCTGCCCAGAAGGAGAGGGCGTCAGTTTAGCCGGTGCAATCGGGCGGCAGACGAGTTGGGCGAGAGGATGGCTGTGGCGCATACGCAGTATGGATCAGGGGCGACAGATCGCCGGGGAGCCTGCGACAGGAGGAGCGGAGAACGGGTCGCATTGCGGCAAGGTCGTGGTGGTGGTCGTGCCGGCAGTGGTGGTCGTGCCTTTGGTCGATGATGTCGTGGTGGTGGTCGTCGAGTTGGTGCAGTTCGCAGGACTGCCTGCACTTGGCGGAGAAGCCAGCGGGTCGCAGGTCGGCAGGGATGTGGTGGTGGTCGATCCGGCCGTGCTGGTCGCCATGAGCGTCGACGTGGTGGTTGTCGTCGTGGTTGGCAAGGTGGATGCGACGATAATCGAATTCGAGGCGGGTGGCGCGGCAAAATTGAGCGGCAATCCGGATGCGCCAAGAGCGGTTTGCAGAGCCTTCTGAGCAATTTGCTGCGCCAGCTCGACCGTGGAGCTATCCACCGCGGCGTTGGCGCCTCCCATCGCTGCCAGAAGTTGCGCCTGGATGACGCTGATCGTCGCCGAAATCTTCGCCGTGTTGGTGCTGCTGTTGCTGGCGCTCGCACCATCGGTCACGGCAGCGATGGAGGTCACGGCCGCTTCGAAGGCTTTTTGTACCGCCGGGCTGGCGTTTGTCGGCGGCCCGATCACGTCCTTGATTGCCAGACCGACTTTCAGCACATCCTTGCTGGCTGCTGCCGCATCAAATCCCGCCAGCGATTTCGCCGTGACCCCGGCCACGGTTTTCTGGGCCTGACCGACCAACGCCGCTGCCGCGTGGCTGGCTCCGATTGCCGGGGGCGTGGCAAACGCCGGGGATGAGGCGCCAATATCGGACTTGATGGCGCCGCCGACGCTGTCGACGACCGCCTTGCCTTGCGCTGCCTGATCAATGGGGCGGGTTCCTGCTTGCGTCAGCGTTGTTGCCCAGTCGTTGATGACCTTGTTGGCAGCGGCTCGCGCAATGGCGTTCTTGGTGTCTCTTTCTGCCGCGGCAAGATTTGCTGCCGCATTGGCGACATCGGCGACCATCCTGGCGGCAGAAGATTGAATTGACGTCAGTGCCGCCTGTGCCAGTCGCGCATTCGCGTTGCCAATAAGTTGTTGTTGCTGTGCATTGGGCGTGATAGCGGCGCGGGCGTCGGCCACCATTCTGGCCGCATTGTTGCTGATATCGGCCAGCGAATTTGCTGCGCTCGACGCCTGGGCCAAGGCAATCAGGTTGCGCATTCGGTTGCTGTCGTCGTCTATCCTGGCCAGCATTGCAGACTTGGCGGCGTCCAGTACTGCAGGATCGATATTTTTTGTTGCGGCGGCGATGCCTGCCGCTGTTGTCAGGGCTACGCCAGTTGCGGCCTGATTGGCGAGGCCTTGTGCCAGCAGCTCGCTCATGTTGCTGCCGTTGCTCAATGCGGCAGGCATGCCGTTGTTGGCAACCTGCGCCGCAGCAAGGGCGAAGACCTCGACGAGTCTCGCAGCAGCCGCAGCGATGTTTGCATTCCGATAGTCTTGTCCCACCTCGCTGGAACCGACGCCCAAGGCGCCAGCCACGGCGACCTGGGATGCATTGAGCATCGCGCTGGTCAGCGCGGAGAGGGTCGCTGGCGAGGCTGTGCCGGGAACCAGTTTTTCCGCAGTCAGCGTCGTCACCGGATTGACGACAGCGGGCAAGGAGGTGCTGGGCAGCGTGGTCAGCACGGCGCTTATGGGGAAATTGACGGCGGGGTCGTAGGGAAGGTCTTCGGAACCATCTGACAGCGCTCCAAACGGGCGCATTTTCCCGCTGCCGCTGACACTGATCTTGATCGGCGCGGTACAAATGTCGTTGATCACCAGCGTGCCGATGCCGGGGTTGGCGCTGTCGCCGATGCTGCCGCTGCCTGCGATGCCGTTGGCGCAGTCGACGCGCATCGTGACACCGATGAGCGGACTGTTGGCGACAGATATTGGAATCGTAGTTGACGAAGAACTGCCGCTGCTGCTCCCGCTGCCCGTGCCGCCACAGCCCACTGCGCCGCAGGCGACGACTCCGCCGCCACCACCGCCGCCGCAACCGACCAGCGCGAAGGCAAATGCGAAAGCAACCACTACATTTCTAATCACCTTAAATCTCCTCATCCCTCAGCACGAGGGAACCACTTTGCCGTGTCCAAGCTGGCAGCCGTTGCCATACGTCGTCTTGCAGGCGGCCAATGAAAGCTGAGTTGGACATGTGTTGTAATTGCCCGGCGGGCTCCACCAGCAGTATTCTCCCCTGCCGACGTAGACGTCGCACGCATCGCCGCGTTTCTTCTTGAAATTGGCCGCAGCCGGACCGTTGGTGACGGCGATTCCCTTGGAACGCTTCAAAGCGAGGTTAGACGAATCCGCGACAATTTCCCCGCTCTGGTGCAGGGTGTAGCTTCCCTGAAAATCCTTGCCCTTTGCCACCTGCGGGGCTTGCGCGGGCGATGCGACTGGTGCGGCGGAGGATCCCAGCGCACTGAGCCTGTCCGGAACTTCAATTACGCTGGAGGCTCCCATCACGACGGAAATGGTTTCAGGGTATGCGTATGCCGCACCATCGACATGATCGACTGCGGCGCCGAGCACCCCACCCACTGCAGCGTTGCCGAACATGGCCAGGCGAAAGGCGGGTACGACCCTGACGCTGCCCTTTTCCAGTTCCGCTTTCCGGCAGATCACTTGCAAATCTTCATTCGAGCGCGGGATCATCACCGAGCCGGGTGTCGTCACATACCATTTGCCGCTTTTGCTGTTGATTTCGCAGCTCGCGCCGAGAACTTCTCCCTCGCCCGGTTCGCTCGTTTGTACCGAAATGCTTTGGTAATGCGTGCTCGTCACCGAAACAACCGATGCACAACCGCTGGCCAGTCCCATGATGGTCACGGTCGCGGCCACGGCCAGCAGCCTGCGGGGCGTTTCCCGGAAAAGCAGGGCAGGGTCCGTCCGGTTCTTTCGCTGCGTTATGGTTTGTTGACCCAAAATCCCGCTCCGACGCCTAGCGTCTTTTTGGCTGCAGTGAAATCAAGATAGCCCTTGCTGGTGATGTAATCGGTGAGCGCGGTGCCGCCCTTTGCTTCCAGGCTGGCGGCGTAGAAGTACCAGTTCGAAAGCGTGTTGTCCCAGAGCCACAGCGAGTTGAGATTCACGGGAACAACCGCGGGCGAGGGTGGATTGCTGCCCGACGAGGAATTGACAGTCAACGCGGCATTGAAACGGCTAGGTGCCAGGTTATCCCCTACCGCGATCAGATTCCAGCCACTCTTCATGCCGCTGAATGAGGACGAGGTTATCACTGTCCCTGCCGGCAGCTGCACTGAGAATGCCTGCTTGGCATTCACCCAGAAACCTTCTCCGCCATTGATGGTGGTGAGCAAGTCGAAACCATTGCTGGCCGCGTATGCCGAGCCGCCGTCGCTGATGGTTGGGGTATAGAACGACCACTTGCCGGTGGTCACTGTCCATTTCCAAACTGCCCAGACCTTGGACGAATTACCGAACAGCGAGGATACCTGGAAGGGCGTGCTATAGCTGTTCCCCAGTAAATTCCAGCCAGCGCCCAGACTGACCGTCGGGCCGGTCGTGGTGACTGGCGTGCCATACACGCCTTCGGACTGCTCCGAGCAATTGTCCGCGGCGTCGCAGGCAGCGACGGTGTATTGGCTGGTGGAAGAAGCGGCTCCCGTGTAGGTGGTGACGTTCCCCAGTGTCGCGACCAGGGTTCCGGCCAGATAGACCTTGTAGGCCGTAACATCGATGTTGTCCGTAGCGGCATTCCAAGAGAGATTTACTTGAGTGCCATCGGTGCTGGTACTGATAACAGCCAGACCGGTAGGAACGGTTGGCGCACTGATATCCGTGGTGTAGCCCGTCGCGATTTGCTTCGGTGCCAGGCTGTCCGTGGTGGTGCCGTCGCCGATCTGTCCCGAGGCATTGCTGCCCCAGGCCCAAACGCTTCCATCAGTTTTGAGCAGGGCGAGGTTATGCCTCAACCCGGCAGCTATGGCACTGTAGAGAGCCGTGCCGATTTTCTTGGGCGTGGGATTGTCGACCCGGGTGCCATCGCCAAGCTGGCCGTTAGCGTTTCCGCCCCAGGTATACAGTCCGCCATCGAGGGTCAGTGTTGCCGATTTCAGGAGCGCCGCGCTATGTGAGTAACCCGCCGCGATGGCGCTCACCGCAAGGGTGCCAACTTTTGTGGGAACATGCTTGCTTACCAGCGTGCCATCGCCGAGCTGGCCATTTTGGTTGTTTCCCCAGGCCCACAGCGTATCGTCCGTCCCCAATGCCAATGTATGCGACGCTCCGGCCGCAATCGCTTTTATACGTATCGGTGCGCCCGCGGGACCCACATCGATCATCTTGGGCTCCAGACTGTCTAGGGTGGTGTCATCGCCCACTTGTCCGGCCCAGTTATATCCCCAAACGCAGACAGTTCCCGCATTATCGCCAGTGCCATCATCCTGCAGGGCGACCGAGTGAGAGTAGCCGACGGCGATTGCCAGGTATGGTCCCGTGCAAGTTGCTGTATCGGGAACTTGTGTCGGTATGAAATTATCGGTGCGGGTGCTGTCGCCCAGTTGGCCGTAGCCATTGCTGCCCCAGGCCCATAGCGTGCCGTCGGTATGGATGCCGAGGGTATGGCTGATTCCGGAGGCAATGACCGTGAAATTGTTGTTGACTTGCATGGGTTGGAGATTGCTGAGAGTCGTTTCGTCGCCGTACTGCCCCTGCTGGTTGTTGCCCCAACCCCAAAAGCTGCTATCCGGTTTGGTACCGAAAATTTGCGCATAGCCCGCCGAAATCGAGGTAAACCCCTCGTCAATGCGTTTCGGCGAACTGCTGTTGGTGGTGGTGCCGTCGCCCAGTTGGCCAGACTCGTTGTTGCCCCAGGTCCAGAGGCTGCCGTCGGATTTCAGGACAAGCGAGTGATTCGCGCCTGCTGCAATCAAAGGGGATTGCGAGATCGTTTGTCCATGACTTTGCGCTGCCAGCCCGGCGATTGCCAGGCAGCATGCCCATTTGGCCAGCAATTGATTGATCTTGCTCATTGCCTCGACTCCATCGACTCTCTTTATCTCGATTAACGTCACCGGGGTTTAATCGGTATGCCGGGCAGACTTCTCCCGTATCGAAATTACATAACGGCATCTTGAGCGCAAACTTTAGCCTGAACTGTAAAATGCCGCTTTAGTCCTCAATTTACTTCCATGCAGCAATACCTCGACCTCATGCGCCACGTGCTGCAGCACGGGCATCCCAAGAGCGACCGGACCGGCACCGGGACGCTGTCGATCTTTGGTTGGCAGATGCGTTTCGACCTGGCGGCCGGCTTTCCGCTGCTGACCACCAAGAAACTGCATACCAAGTCCATCATCCACGAACTGCTCTGGTTTCTTCAGGGCGACACCAATATCCGTTATCTCAAGCAGCACGGCGTCTCCATCTGGGACGACTGGGCCGATGCCAGCGGCGACCTCGGGCCGGTCTATGGCAAGCAGTGGCGGCGCTGGGAAAGCGCCGGCGGGCAAATCGACCAGATTGCGGACTTGATCCAAGGACTCAAAAATAATCCGGATTCGCGCCGCCATCTGGTTTCGGCCTGGAATCCGGCCGATGTGCCGAAGATGAAGCTGCCGCCCTGCCACGTCATGTTCCAGTTTTATGTCGCGAACGACAAGCTGAGCTGTCAGCTCTATCAGCGCAGTGCGGACATTTTCCTCGGCGTGCCCTTCAACATCGCTTCCTATGCCCTGCTGACGCTGATGATCGCCCAGGTATGCGGCTACCAGCCGGGCGAATTCATCCATACGCTGGGTGATGCCCATCTCTACACCAACCATCTCGAGCAGGCCCGCCTGCAACTCACGCGCCAGCCCAGGGCGCTGCCGCACATGCAACTCGACCCCAATATCGAGGAACTGCTGGCCTTCCGTTTCGAGCATTTCACCCTGACCGACTACGATCCGCATCCGCATATACCGGCACCGGTTGCGGTTTGAAGCCCTTCCTCGATTGGACTGACAAGGAGTAGATCATTTCTAACATCGCCCTAATATTGCCCGCCTATAACGAGGCCCTTACCATCGCGGCAACCATGGAAGCTTTTCATCGTGAATTGCCAGAAGCACGCATCTTGGTGGTGGACAACAATTCGAGCGATGCTACAGCGACGATTGCGGCCGAGACGCTGAGGCGCCTGGGAGCACTTGGCGAAGTGTTAGCGGAGCCGCGCCAGGGTAAAGGCAATGCCGTGCGCAGAGCTTTTCTTGATATAGATGCTGACATCTACGTGATGTCCGATGCCGATCTGACCTACCCGGCTGAGCGGATACGCGACTTGATCCGGCCGATACTAGAACAACGTGCCGACATGGTCGTTGGTGACCGGCTCAGCGGCGGTCATTATCGCAAGGAAAACAAGCGCAACTTTCACACCTTTGGCAACAGTCTAGTCAAGTGGCTCGTTAATAAATTATTTTGCGCTGACCTCAGTGACATCATGAGCGGGTACCGCGTCTTCAGCCGGCGCTTTGTCAAAAACTACCCGATCCTGGTTGAAGGTTTCCAGTTGGAAACCGACATGACGCTGCATGCCCTGGACAAGCGCTTTCGTATCATTGAAATTCCTGTCGCCTACAAGGACCGGCCCCCGGGTAGCCACTCCAAACTCAATACGTTAAGCGACGGTGCGCGTGTTCTGTTTACCATTATTCAGATCCTGCGCTTCTACAGGCCGCTGTTGTTTTTTGGCAGTTTGTCGGGGTTGTTCGTCCTGAGCGGACTCGCTGCCGCGCTTCCGGTATTCTCTGACTGGATCAGATACCAATACATATACCATCTCCCTCTGGCAGTACTTGCCGCTGCGCTAGAGATTGTCGCGGTGATGTCCTTTGGCGTGGGCTTGATCCTCGACTCCATCTCCCATCAGGAAAAGATGCGCTTCGAAAAGGATTTGCTTGTCGCCACACGCATTAAATGAAGTTGCAACGCCAGTTTCTCCATTTTTTGTGGATAGGTGGTATTGGTTTCGTTGTCGATGGCGGCATTTTGACTCTGCTTTCGGTTGCATGGGAAGTGAACGTATACGCGGCGCGGGGATGCTCTTTTTTTCTCGCCACCCTTGCTACTTGGTGGCTCAACAGAACCTACGCTTTCAGCACTACAGTAGCCAGAACCGCAGGTGATCGCACAAACGAATATGTACGCCATATCATCGTCCAGGTCGGTGGCGGGCTCATTAATTTTGGCGTCTTCTCTTGGTGTCTTTACGCAGAACCCAGTTGGCGTACCATGCCGTTACTGCCGTTTGCCGTTGGTTCTTTTTTTGGACTGCTGTGGAACTTCAGCGGTGCCAAGCTTTGGACCTTTAGAGTAGATCGACATGGGTACCCGACTAACCATTTCTGACAGCAGAATAAGAAGAAATTATCTGATTATCAAATCTGGCTTTGTCTTCGCGAAAAGACTATTGATGGTTGGGTTGCCGGTCGATGGATAGATAGAACGTAATGCAACGTGAGGAGAATCTGTGAAATTTCAGTTTCGCCCGGCAGTTTTAAAATTCGGCACTGAGCTACTTCGTATTGCCACAGACGCACGACTGTTCCTGGTTCTGGTTGCGCTCGCATATATTGGGGCCTATCTTGGCTCTCCAGCGGCACCAGGAAGCAATCCAGCTTATCCCGAAGGCTGGTGGGGCTGGTTCGATCAGGGCAATTACCTGAAATCTGCGCAGGCTTTCGCCGGATTCGATTTTGCTCCCATTCGCCATTTCTACCCACCGCTCTATTCAGCGCTTGGAGCGTTATTTCTCGGCGTCAGCGCCATGCACCCATTCTGGCTGATCGATCTCGCCTGTTTGGTGTGGTTTGCATGGACGTTCTCTTACTTCGCTCGCCGTTATGTTCCCCAGTGGGTGGCTGTACTAATCTTCCTGCTGACCATCGTTGCCAGCCATTTGCTCTTGGAAAATTTCGTGATTCCGTGGACGACAACGCTTAGCGCCGCGCTGCTTTCGGTTGGACTTCGAGCTTTAGCAGATTTTGCGGATAGTGCTAAGGGAAGCGCAGTATCAACCCGGTCGGAATTTCGGACAATATCCGTTAGCTCGCTAGCGCTAGGCCTGATTGCTATAGTGCGGCCGTTAGACGCGATAGTCGGCGGGATTCTGTGGCTGGGCATATTTGTGAGTGCGTGGAAATCGGCTAAGCCTAGCAGTTGGAAGCTTATACGCAATTACTTAATTGCTCTTTTTGCGATATTTATCGGTCCGTTATTATTCATATTATTCAACCAGTTGGTGTTCGGTTCCCCGTTCGGCGGTTACATTCGTATGGGTGCATCAAATGGCTATTTTCTTTCGGACATTGCCGAGAAATTTGTCTCAATCTTTCTCGATGGCTACACGCTTTACCTAGAACCCAAGTCGGGACTACTAGACCACTATCCCTGGTTAACTTTTGCGTTGCCAGCTTTGGCTTTCGTACTACTTCGGGGCGATTTCGCTCTGCGCGTTGTTGCGGCAGCGGTGTGTGCGCAATTCGTACTTTATCTCCCCTATGGTGATCTTCTGCCGACGGGACTCTGGCGTTACTACAACATCCATTACTTCAAATGGACGTTCCCATATTTGGCCCTGTTTGCCTGCTACGCCGGGATGGCGACATTTCGTACGATCCGCACCGCACCCGCATATGGAGTGGCTTGGTTGGCGTTTTTTGCCATCGTTGCATCGCTACTGGTATCGCTACGCACCGAAGTCGAAATGCGGCCACTACAGATCCATCTCGCCACTAATCCGGCAACAGTTCCAAGTACGCCCGGGACAGAGTTGGTTATTCCTGTTGGTGAAGGAGATGTCGATCTAATCGATCTAAATGGAGTGCGCGGCGCTTTTTTTGACATCTATTTCGGCACATATGGTTTGGCTATTGACGGCCGAGAGTTGAAGATCGTCCATGATTACCGAGTGTTGCAGGCACCATGGGGAGTGCGCATTCTCTTTATTCGTCCCGTACGCGGAAAGTCAATCATTTTCCGCCTCGATCAACGACTGAACATAGAGCAGAAAGTTCTTGCTGCCAGTAGCGGCAATTACCATTTTCGTCTAGGTCGACCCAAACCGTTCTGGAGCGAGGCAGATGCTATTCCTTCCAGCATCTATTCACTGGGCAGGGTCATCGATTTTTCCACATTGGGCGAAGGTACGGCGTATTCGCGTGTGGGCTGGTCGACGCCAGAAGAATGGGGTTGCTGGTCGATAGACGATCAAGCCAGTTTGCGTTTCAAGCTGCGGCCAACAGTACCGGTGGTAAACGTCGAGCTTCGAATGTCCGCTTATGTTAACGAGCGCCATCCCGAACAGCGGGTCATCATCGAGGCAAACGGTAACGAAGTAATGCGGCTGGTTTTCAGCGCTAAATCGGGCAGCGATTTTCGTCGCGAGAGCTTTACAGTACCACTTGATGCTGATGGAGAACTCAAGCTCAATCTGCGCACACCGAATGCCGTCTCACCGGCAAAACTTGGCTTGAGTAAAGATAGTCGAACGCTCGGCGTCGCGCTGGTAAGCCTGTCTATCAAGCAGAAGTAAGTCAATGATCGAACACAAACCTAATGTTAATGAACTTCCTTCATTGCAATCGATTTCACAGCAATAGCTAAACGTCTTAAGTCTTCGTTTATTCCTAATTTTTTCGGAGTGATTGCGTCCGGGAGTCCAATGGTAACCTCAATTTCACCAGTGTTGCTGGGTGGGATTGTCATCTCTATGTCGCTTGGGCCATTGGTTTCTAGTAGGTACTGATTTGTTTGTTTTCCATTAATGGAGACCAAAACTCTCTGCTTGTGAAGTTCCGATACCATGGCCATAGATAACTTGATTTGCAGATATATTGGCACCCTAGTATTTGCATCTGACTGGCATCTAAATAGGAGTTCGTCGCTAAAGCTCCAGCGCCCGATGGGTTCAATATAGCTAAATCCATACAGCATACCGAAAGGAACCCCTTCTTTCGAAGTAAGATCCAAAAAAGAGGGACAATTGACCATGGGTGCTTTATAAAACGTGTGTCCTGCGTCGCGTCGCAACTCTTCAGCAACCAAATTCTGCTGTTCACTAGGGTCTAGCAAACGCTCTAGCCACTCATCGATAACGACGTCTACATGGCTATTCAATGCAAATTTTCTTAGATCGCTGGTGGTAATCCGGTGGGAGAGAAAAGTTGCTTCTCCAATGCTAGCAGCAAAAAATGGAAACATCCCGATAAAGAACGAATCATGAAAAACGACCGTCCGATACGGTTGGCTCACGCAGTGTGTCGTGAATGGAGGACTACTTTCTGAAATCATACCAAGGGAATAGATACAAAACCCACCCGCGCGCATTACCTGTAAATTGACATTGGTGTAGGACTCCCTAAATCCATCTGGATTGCCAAGCATAAGTGCAAGGTCACCGCCTGGGCCTTCTTCATTGACGAATAGGTTAGGCAAACTGGGGACAGGCTTCATCCCAGGCAACTGTCGCTGAAGTGCCGTAATGATGGCTTGATTGCCGACAAGTCCTCCACGGTAGTTCCAGTGGGTATCCGTACGGTAGTAGAGTAATCCCGCGGCTTTCGAAGACGCAAGCTCCATACGTAAATCAAGTGGTATAACTGCAGAGTGATGGACCCGCAAATAGTCAATGAGTTGGTCAATGCGTTTACTACCCTTTAGTGGGGCAGGATATGGCATGAATTCTGGATAAACTGTGGTCTTATTGGGTGGGATAACAAATAGATACTTAATACCGTGCTCGGCAAGCCACCCATGAACTGTTTCGAGGTAATCACGTAATTGTGCGAGTTGAGATTCAGTAAACGGAACGTGGTGTCGATAATCTTCCAACTCCTTGTCGCCAGTATAGAAAAGCATGCCGTTGCGACCAATTACCACCTTGTTTGATGGGGAAGCCCCTAAAAGTAATTTGGTTCTGTGGTGCAAGCTAACCAGAGAGGAACGCAGACCGAAGCGATCATCAAAGTAGCGTTCAAATTCCACAGTGAACGTTCGGAAATCTTTTGCATTGTCTGGATATTCCGCTAACTTACGCTTCTCGCTGGAAGGTGTGCCGTTGCCGAACATCATCATCGTAGCAATCGGAAGCCACAGCAATCCAACGAAGGCAACAATAAGTAATCGGTTGTGGAAGCTTGCCAAGGTAGTTCTAGAAGCGGAAATAAATAAATGGGTTATAAGTTCCGGCTGCAAGAAAAGCGCAAGACAGCACAAATAATCCGCAGGTCGTTCCATATTCAACAAAGGTGTAGCCACACGCCATTCCTCCGCGCAGCTGACGTAGGACCATGCTTCTTAGCCAACCTGCGATTGGTGTAGCACCAATTACTCCTGCACCTAGGAGCAATAGTGTCCAGTTGTTAAGAAGAGCGGCGGCAGAATAAACTGTCTCGGATGGCCCAGCTCCGAATAGAGCTTTAACGAAGATGAGAGCATGAGGCAAGGTATCTGACCTAAAAAAGACCCAGCCAACCGTCACAACAATAAGAAGATAGGTGTGCTGAAAAAAGCGTGGAAGCTTGGCGAGTAGTGCCGCGAGCCCTAAGCGTTCCAATACAAGGAATAGCCCGTGGTATAAACCCCAGAAGATAAAAGTCCAGCTAGCGCCGTGCCAAAATCCGCACAAAACGAAGACGACAATTAGGTTGAAGTAAACCCGCGCTCTATTTGTCTTATTACCGCCAAGAGGGATATATAGATAATCACGAAACCAATTGGAAAGAGAGATATGCCAGCGCCGCCAAAATTCCTGAACCGTATGAGAGATATACGGATAGTTAAAATTCTCCAGAAAACGAAACCCGAACATCCGTCCAAGACCAATGGCCATGTCCGAATAACCAGAGAAGTCAAAATAGAGTTGGAGTGTGTAACAGACAATACCAATCCAAGCACAAGCCGAATTGAGTTCTCGACTCGGTATCGCAAATACTGTGTCGGCAATTTCACCGAGTCCATTGGCAAGAAGCATCTTTTTTGCGAAACCGACCACGAAACGCCCGATACCTGATAAGAATAGATCACTGTCGTGTTTGCGATCAGTGATCTGCCAGGCAACATCATGGTAACGAAGGATAGGCCCAGCAATTAGCTGCGGGAATAATGCGATGTAGAGGCCGAAGTTTGTGATTTTTCTCTGGACTGGAGCATCTCCACGGTAGACATCAATGACGTAGGACAGAGCATGGAATGTGAAAAACGAGATACCGAGCGGCAAATGCACGGGATTAAGACTGACAGTTTGAAAATGCAACGTGACGAGCAAGTAGTTAAGATTGTCGGTTAGGAAATTAGCGTATTTGAAGACTGCCAGCAGTGTTATATTGAAAGCTACTGCACTTGTGAGCCATCTTTTTGCTCTCAGCTTGCTTGCTGAGTTCGCAACGGCTTTGCCAAAAGCGAAGTTGATCCCTATGGAGGCGATCATTACTAAGCTATATCCAGCTTCACCCCAAAAATAAAATAATAGACTCGTCCCAAGCAGCCATAGATTCTTCAAGCGCCACGGAAGAAGCAAATAAGCTGAAAGAGTAATTGGGAGGAAAAGAAAGATGAACAGTGTCGAACTAAATAGCATAACGGCAAATTCTAATTTGTGGAGCCCATGAAGTAAATCAAAGGTAAGCCACCGGCGATATCGCCCCGGCCTCGGGCATCAGCAAATCGATGCGCATAGACGGTATATGGAAAATGTCAATTTAAGCCGATAAATTCGCTCCCCCGTTCACGAAAATCACTTGGCCCTGAATCATCTCGGCCGCAGGGCTGGCCAGATACTCGATCAAGTTGCAGTAGTCCGCATCGCGCAAGCCGCGCCCACTCGGGTTGGTCGCGGCGGCATGGGCCACCAGGCTGCCGGCCTCGTCGCCGAAAACCGCGCGCACCGCCGCCGTGTCGACGATGCCGGGTGCCACCGTATTGATGCGTATGCCGCGCGGCGCCAGCTCGGTTGCCAGATAGCGCATCAGGCATTCGGCCAGGGCTTTGCCGGCGCCGATCGCCGCGTAGTTCTTGAGGACGATCCGGCCGCCGCGGCTGCTCAGGAAGACGATGCTGCTGCCACGCTGCAACAGGGGCAGTGCCGCCTGGGTGAGGTAGAGCAGTGCGCTGCCATTGACGTTGAGCGCGGCGGTGAAGGCGTGCGGGTCCATCTCCAACAAATCCGCAACCACCACGCGCACGGCGCAATGAACCAACTGGTCGAGGCGTTTGGCATGCTTCGCCACTTCGGCCAGCAAAGCCTGGCAGCCCTCGGGCGTGCCAACGTCCTGGCGGATCAGATGGCATTCGGCGCCACGCGCCCGAACCGCTTTGCACGCCTGCTCGGCAGATTCCGAGTCGCTGACATAGTTGAGGAATACCTGCTGTCCCGGGCGCGAGAAATGTTCGGCAATGGCGCGACCGATGCCTTTGGTGCCGCCGGTAATCAGAATGGCCATCGAATATCCTTGGGCTGGGGGAAGGGTTCAGCAAATTCTTGGCAACTGTTCGCCGGAGAGCCAATCGACGATGCGGCGTCCGCCGAAGCGCGTCTGCATCTGCACGAAATGATGTGGGTCGGTGCGTGTGGTGCTGCCGATGATTGTCATCGTCGCCGCCTTCAACCCGCTCGTGCAACTTGAATAAGCCGGAACTGACGAGGACCATCATATAGTTGATGTCCCTCGCTCCATAAATTGAGCCGGGCTATGGTGGCAGTTGCGCGAGTCGTACGCATGCCGCCATTTTACATTGCCTGTCTGGTAGCTGGATTGCGCAGCGACCGGTTTACGGTTGTGAACTTGAAGAGGTCAGAGGCTCTTGGCGACCCATTGCAGACGCCCTGGGATGTGAAGAGCGGCCATTCAGCACGTCAATGCAGCGCAGACGTAGGTCGGAATAGAGTGGAGGCTGGGTCGATACAGAGGCTGCCGGATCGGGGGAAGCGCAGCGTACCTATGGTCCGTGGGTGTATGGCGGCGGGGGTGGCGGCGCTATACAATTCCATCATTGGGTTTCCCCAATAAGATTGTCGAATAAGTTTGATTCATCTTGGCCACTTCCGGTTGGCGGCGATTTCTGATCTGGTAGCTGCCTTGAGTTTTCTGGATTTTTCTTGACGTAGCGGCAGCGATTTCGCGAAAACGTTTCGATATCCTTCTCCTCAGAACGTAGGAAATCCAGGAAATCTAGCCCTTGGTATTCGCAGGTTTCTGCAACGGACAAGAGAGTCAGGTACTCATTGATACCTCTCTTGGTAGATGAACCACCAATGACATCTCGGAGTCTCGCAAATGCCTTGATGGCGTGTTCAGCATTATTGTTGTTCCAAGGAACGCCATCGTAATGCAGAAACGTAAAGAGTGTATCGCGGTTTTTCTGAAAACGCTGCTGGTACTTCGTTGCAGATTCACTTTTGAATTCCGATGAGTCCAGAAATCCGTAGAAATGTGTGCTCCGCAGTTTTGTATTCGTGCAACTTGATTGAAGGCAAACTTCCATGATGCGGCCTTCCAGAGCATCGAATCGGGTTGTCCTCCATCGATATACTCGAGCGACTCAGACCTTAACCTCGTCAACCCATCTGACAGGTATGCCCCGTTCCATTTCTCTCGCCAGATCGTAAAGTCGTTTCCAGCTCCCACTTCTCCATTTGATTGGAGATAGCACTTGGTGGGACATGCAAGATAAGCCTCAAATAGTTTGGAAGTTACTAACTGCGGCCTATCAGGTATGGCCGAGGAATTATCCTGATTTGGTCGGTCTTGCATATCACTGTAATGACTCTTCTCGATCGGTGATAGTGCAGATGCCAGTTTGAAGATCGTCTTTACGCTGGCGCTGTTCCTGCCAATTTCCAGTAACGACACATAGTTTCGTTCCAGGCCAGATTCCAGCGCAAGCGCCTCCTGGGACATTTCACCCGAGGGTTAGCCGGACGGCGTAGTCAGCAGACATAATATGAAGCTTGGCTCGGGCTCCCGAGTGCAAACGTCATCGTTTCTGTCGGTGATGGATGATGGCAACGATCTGGATCTTCCTGGTCTGTAACCGGTAAATCAAGATGTAGGGGAAATGTCCAAGCACGTATTCACGTAAACCGACGCGGGAGGATATGCGATAGATGACGGGTAGCGTTCCTAAACGACTCGCGGCCCCCAAAATGGCGGCTACTGCATCATCAGCTACCGAGGCCCCGGCTTCCTTAAGGTAATAGGCCTCGATTTGCGCAATTTGCCGCTCGGCACGAGGCGAAAACTCAACTGGCCGCGTGGGCACGTTGTTGCCGCCGGACTTCGGCGCGCTTTCTAACCTGATCTAGAGGAATGCCTTTGCCGGCGTCAAGTTCTGCAAGGCCGGCGTTGGCTTCCCTGACTGCGTACTCGGTGTGTTCCAAGCCGTCACGGATAACGAACTTGAGCATTTGTGCCGGCGTGCGGCCAGCTTCCCTTGCAAGCCTTTCAATTCGGCGAGTAATGCCAGTTGGTAAGGATAGAGCGGTAGCCGTAGTTATGATGGGTCTCCTCTAAGTCTACAAATCTTACTCCAGTTTTAGTGCCAAGTCTTCAGCTCTGATGTGCGTGTAGCGCTTGAGTAGTAGGAAGTGTTTGTGCTGGCCAAACTCAGTAAGGCCTTGTAGTCGCTTATCAGCTTCATACCGTCGTGCCCAGCTGCCTATCCGGTGGCTGGGCTTTTTTTTCGTCCACAACAGGAACACCCCAATGACCACCGAAAGAACATATCGCCGCATGAACAAAGCACTCCGGCTTGCCCACTCAGGGGAAGCTGAGAATGTCCTTGCCGCCGCACAAGCCATCCTATCCACCCGCATGAAACACGGAGACGCGCCCGCTTCAACGGAGGTCGTAAGGGATTGAAGTAATAAATTGCGGTCGCGAATGGCTGCAATGGAGGAGGGATCGCCAGCGGCAGGTCATGGCCGATTCCGGGAGTAGCCCAATGTCGGCTTCAGAGAAACAGAATAGTTGCAGCAAGATGAATGTATCAGGACCGAGTTTATGGCGATGGGCTAAATATGATCGCGTCGAATCAGGCACGCGCCTCGCCGTTCGCGGCTGCACGGGCGGAAAGCAAGTACAGCACATACTGATTGAGGCTCACCCCCTGCCGTTTCGCGGACTTCGCCAGATCGGCATGTAGCCGCTTGGGTATCCGCATTACAAAACGGCCAGAATAATCGGCATCGTCCACCAACGGCGACGGCTCGGGGATAGGGTTGCCTGCGGCCTTGCAGGCTTTGAGCCAGGCTGCCGCCGCTGCTTGCGAATCGAGCAAGGCATCGGTTTCGGTCACGCCCCAGGCTGAGCAGCCGGGCAGATCGGGGAATGTGGCAATCCAGCCAGCATCCTCGGCGCTCCAATGTAGTTCCACCGGATAACGATGTTTCATGGCTTTACCTCGTATTTATCCATCATTGCAAGTAGTTGGCGCGCCTGATAGGGCGGGATGTTGCCGCCGCGATTCTGAAAATTCAAACCTACCTGTTCGCCAGTGCGGGCAAAGGCTTTATGCGATCCTTGTCCGCCACTGTGTATGAAACCCAACAATTCCGCAGCCTTGCAGGCATCAGCGAAGCGCACTGCCTTGGGGTTTGCGCGAATCGACGCGAAGAGTTTGGTCTGCTGGTTCATTGGCACTAAATATAGTATCAAGCCGAGAGATGGGCAAGGGTGCAATCGAAAGTGGTGGACGAGAAGTCAAAACCCCGGTGCGCTCGATGTATCAGCGCGCCAAGGGTGGCGGGTGGCCACCGCTGCTCATGTCCCCCGAGCCGGGCAACGCCCGTCCTTCCTCCTTGACTTCGCTGCGGCGGCCACCCGCCACCCTTGGCTGAACACGCCGGTGCTGCGGCAGCGACGAACCACCCAAGCTTCTAGAGTGGGCTGACGCGGCGCTTTGCGCAGCGAAGTCAAGGAGGAGGCGGCGGCCGCAGGCCGGCGGCGGGGGACATGAGCGGCGCAAAGCGCCGCGTCAGCCCACTCCAGCACCCAGGCCGAGAAATGGAATGGTTTTTACTTTGGCGTCCACCACTTTCGATTGCACCCAATGGGCAAGCAGGCTTGGGGGCTCAATTTTCTACTTCCTCTATATCAGCAGATGCGCGGCAGTTGCTCCCCCGTCAGCCAGTCTACGTTGCGGCGGCCGCCGAAGCGCGTCTGCATCTGCACGAAATGATGCGGGTCGGCATGCACGCTGCCGATGATTGCCGTGTCTTGGCCGAGTGGATGGGCGCGCATCGCAGAGAGCAGCAAATCGGCATCGGCTGCTGCGCAAATCGCCACAAGCTTGCCCTCGTTCGCCACATACAGAGGGTCGAGCCCGAGAAATTCACAGGCGGCATCGACTGCGGGCTTGACCGGGATTGCCGCCTCATCGAGCATCATGCCGACGCCCGACTGCCGGGCGATTTCGTTCAAGGTGGTTGCCAGCCCGCCGCGCGTCGGGTCGCGCAGGCAGCGAATCTTTGCGCCGCTATCCAGCATTGTGGCGACCAGATCATGCAGTGCGGCCGTGTCGGATTCGATCGGTGCATCGAAGGCAAGATTTTCGCGTCGGCTCATGATCGCCATGCCGTGGTCGCCGATGCTGCCCGACAGCAGAATCGCATCGCCTGCTTCGGCCCGATTGCCGGAGAGGTTGACGCCCTGCGGTACCCAGCCGAAGCCGGTGGTGGTGATGAAGACGCCATCGCCCTTGCCTCTTTCCACCACCTTGGTGTCGCCGGTGACCACGGGTACCCTGGCAGATTTTGCGGCCGCAGCCATCGAAGCAATGATGCGTTGCAGGTCGGCAAGCGGAAAACCCTCCTCGAGTATGAAGCTTGCCGCCAGGTAAAGCGGTCGGGCGCCCATCACCGCGACATCGTTGATGGTGCCGTGCACCGCCAGGCAACCGATGTCGCCGCCGGGGAAAAACAGCGGCGAGACGACATGGGCATCGGTGGCGACGACCAGGCGGCCGGCCTCTGTCGGCAAGGGTGGCAGGGAGGCGCCGTCGTCGCCCTGGCGCAGGAATTCGTTGTCGAAAGCCGCGAGGAACATTTCCTCGATCAGTTGCGCCATGGCCCTGCCGCCGCTGCCGTGGCTCATGTCCACGCGGCCGTTGCTGATGTCGAGCGGCCGGACATAGGTCTTCTTATCGTTCATGCGGGGATGGCATCCTTATAGCGACCGTAGGTGTAATGCGCAGCACAGGCGCCTTCGCTCGACACCATGCACGAGCCCATGGGATTTTCCGGCGTACACACCGTGCCGAAGATCTTGCAATCCTGCGGCTTCTTCACGCCGCGCAAAATTGCGCCGCATTCGCACGCCTTGTTGTCGGGCACTGGCACGTAGCGCAGGCCGTAGCGCTGCTCGGCATCGAAGGCGGCGAAGGTGGCGCGGATTTTCAGCGCCGAATACGGCACTTCGCCCAGGCCGCGCCATTCGAAGCTGCGGCGCAGCTCGAACACCTCGGAAACCAATGCCTGCGCCTTGAGATTGCCTTCGCGCGTGACCGCCCGCGAAAACTCGTTTTCGACCTCGGCTCGGTCTTCGTTGAGCTGGCGCACCAGCATCAGGATCGCCTGCATCACGTCGAGCGGCTCGAAGCCGGCGATCACCACGGGCTTGCGATACTCTTCGGCAAAATGCTCATAGGGCCGGCTGCCGATGATGGTGCTGACGTGCGCCGGGCCGATGAAGCCATCCAGCGGCACAGTGCCGTATTGACGCACTTCCGGCGATTCGAGGATGTGAGTGATCGCCGCGGGCGTCAGGACATGGTTGCAGAGCACGCTGAAATTCTTGAGGCCCTCGGCATGGGCCTGGCGGATCAGCAAGGCCGTTGGCGGTGTCGTGGTTTCGAAGCCGATGGCGAAAAACACCACCTCCCGGGCCGGGTTCTCGCGTGCAGCCTTGAGCGCGTCGGCGCCGGAATAGACCATGCGGATGTCGCCGTTGCGCGCGCCAACCCCGGCCTTGGCCTTGAGCAGGGACAATCCGCCGGAGGCCGGCACGCGCAGGGTGTCGCCGTAGCTGCAGAGGATCACGCCGCGCTCCAGGGCAAGCTGGATGGCCAGGTCGATGCGACCGATCGGCAGGACGCAGACGGGGCAACCGGGACCATGCACCATGCGCACATTGGGCGGCAGGAAATCGGTCAGTCCATAGCGCGAAATGGCATGGGTATGGCCGCCGCAAAATTCCATCAAATGATAGCTGCGAGCGGGGTCGGCACTGTTCGCGATGGCGCCGGCCAATCCCTTGGCCAACTGGCCATCGCGGAATTCATCGACAAATTTCATGAGGCAGAGGCGTCGGCCGCCGCGACCAATTCACCCATCTCGGCAAACAAGGCCAAGGTCCGCGCCGCTTCCTCCGGGTCAAGACGGGTCAGGGCAAAGCCGACATGAACGATGACGTAATCGCCGACCGCCACACCATCGACCAGCGCCAGCGAAATTTCTTTCCTGACGCCGCCGAGTTCGACGAGCGCCTGGTCGTTTTCTTTTTTCTCAATGACGCGGGCAGGTATCGCCAGGCACATGTTCAGTTCTCCTCAGTTACCCTCAGTTACCCTCAGTTATCCATTGTCAGGCGTGCCACCCAGGCCTGGCCCAGGCTCAGTCCGCCGTCGTTGGGCGGCAGTTGTTGCGCCAGCAGGACGCGCAGGCCGCGGCTACGCAGCAGCGCCGTCAGTTTAAGCGTAAGCAGGTGGTTGAGGAAGCAGCCGCCGCCGCAAGCCACCGTCAGAAGCCCTTCGCGGCGGGCGGTTTGCTCTGCCCAGTCGGCCAGAGCCGCCGCAAGTGTGGCATGAAACAGCGCGGCGCCATGGGCGGAGTCGCGGCAATCCGCCAAAACTGCATACAATGGACGCAGGTCGAGAACATTGTTGGCATCGATCAGGTAGCCATCCTTGAGCGGCGGGATTTCTCCATGAATCTCAGCCCGACCTTCCAGCAGTATCGCAGCCTGTCCCTCGAAGCTGTTGACCGGGTGGACCTTGAGCAGTCCTGCTGCGGCATCGAAGACGCGCCCCAGGCTGGAAGTCGGCGGCGTGTTGATGCCGCGTTCCAGCATCTGCTTCACCATGGCGGCTGCTGGCTGATCAGGAAAGCGCGCGGGAATTTCTTCGGCGCGTCCAAGCAGGTGCAAGGCAGCGGCAGCCATCCGCCAGGGTTCGCGTGCGGCACGATCGCCGCCCGGCAGGGGCAGTGCCTGCAGTTGTCCGAGGCGCTGGCAGCGCGCACCGTCAACGCGCAGCAGCTCGCCGCCCCAGATGCTGCCGTCGGTACCGAGCCCGACCCCGTCCAGCGCCAGTCCCAGCACCGGTTCTTCGACCCGGTGCTCGGCCAGGACCGCGGCGATATGCGCGTGGTGATGTTGCACGGAAATACATGGCACGTCCCGGCGCTGTGCGAATTCTGCGGCGAAGCGGCTGCTGTAGAAGTCCGGATGCAGGTCGTGTGCCACGCAGGCCGGCGCGACATCGAGAATGTCGAGCAGGTGCGCGACGGCTTCCTCGAGAAAATTGCAAGTCGCGGCATTGTCGAGCGACCCGATGTGCTGCGAGACAAAAGCCTCGCTGTCGCGCGTCAGGCAAACGGTATTCTTGAACCAGCCGCCGGTGGCCAGCACGCTCGGTCCGCCGTGGGCCAGCCGGATGGCGCGAGGGGTGTAGCCGCGGGCGCGACGGATGAACTGAGGGTGAGGGGTACTCGCTGCCATGCGCAGCACGGAATCGTCGCAGCGCACCGCGATGTCGCGATCGTGCAACAGGATGGCATCGGCGATGCCATACAGCCGCGCGCTGGCTTCGTCGTTGCCCGTCACCAGCGGTTCCCCGCCCGGGTTGGCAGAAGTGCATACCAGCGCGAGCGGATGTGCCTGTGCGAGCCAGGAGAGCCCCTGCGGTCTTGCCGCAGCCTCGTGGAACAGCAGGAACTGCAGCGGGTTGGCCGGCAGCATCAGCCCCAGCCAGGCGAGGCCGGGAGCAATTCCCGGCAGCTTGCGATCGGTTTCCGGGTGTTTCCTGCAGAGCACGATCGGCCGTTCGGGAGATTCCAGCAATGCCGCCTCATCCGGGGTCAGGCCTGCCAGATCGTTCGCCGAGGCGATATTCGCCAGCAGCACGGCAAAGGGTTTTTCCTCGCGCGCCTTGCGCTCGCGCAAGCGTGCGACGGCGGAAGCATTGCGCGCATCGCAGACCAGATGGAAGCCGCCGAGCGACTTGATGGCGACGATCTCGCCGCGGCGCAGGCATTCGAGTGTGGTGCGGAGCGGGTCATCCGCTTCGAGCAGAAGGCCTCGGCCATCGAGCAATGCGAGGCGCGGTCCGCATGCTGGGCAACAGGTCGTCTCGGCATGGAAGCGGCGATTGCCCGGGTCGGCATATTCGCCTGCGCAGTCGGGACAGAGCGGAAAAGCGTCGAGCGTGGTTTGCGGCCGGTCGTAGGGCAAGCGCCGTGTCACGGTATAGCGCGGTCCGCAGTGGGTGCAGGTGATAAAGGCGTGGCGCCAGCGGCGATCGGCCGGCTCGAACAATTCCTTCAGGCAGTTCGGACAGGTGGCAGTGTCATGGCCGATGGCGGTGCGGATTCTGCCGGGCTGGCTCGCCACAATGGCGAACTCCGAACAACCGTCGGAAGCCACCGGCTCTGCGTGGAGTGCATCGATGCGCGCCAAAGGCGGAGCCTCGGAACGCAGGCGCTGGAGCAGTTGCACCAGCTTTTCTGCAGCGCCCTCGACAAAGATATCGACCCCCTGGCCGTCATTTTTGACCCAGCCGTTGAGTCCCAATTCATGCGCCAGGCGCCAGACGAAAGGGCGGAACCCTACGCCCTGGACCACGCCGCTCACCCGAATTTGCTGCGCTGGCATGGTGCTTCAGGTGCCTAACCGGCCAGGACAAACCGTTCGAATTCTCCAATCGGCAGCGGACGACTGAACAAGAAGCCCTGATAGGCAAGACAGCCATGGCGCGCGAGAAAGTTCTTTTGCGCCTCGATTTCCACTCCTTCGGCGATGACCGCCAGATCCAGGCTCTGCGCCAGGGCGACGACCATCTTGGCGATCGACGCGTCGTTCGGATCGGTGAGGATGTCTCTGACAAAGCCTCGGTCGATTTTCAGCTGGTCGAGCGGCAACCGCTTGAGGTAGGAAAGCGAGGAGTAGCCGGTGCCGAAATCATCCAGGGCAAATCCGACGCCTTTCGCTTTGAGCGCAGTCATTTTTGCAATGACATCCTCGACGTTGGATACAAGCAGGCTCTCGGTCAGTTCCAGCTTGAGCAGGTGCGGATTGGCGCCGGTTTGTTCAAGCGTCTTGAGCACTTGCTCGACGAAGTCCGGCTCGTGAAACTGCAGTGCGCTGACATTGACCGCCAGGGTGAAATGCGCCATCTCCGCCCGCCCGGCCCATGCAGCCAGTTGCGTGCAAGCGGCTTCCAGCACCCACTGCCCCAGGGGGCGGATCAACCCGGTGTCCTCGGCCAGGGGGATAAACTCCAGCGGAGACACCAGTCCTTGCTGCGGATGCTGCCAGCGCAACAGCACTTCGGCGCCGGTGAGCTTGCCGGCGCCGTCCACCTGGGCCTGAAAGTAAATAAGGAACTGTTCCTTGCGCATGGCTTCAGTCAGTCCGGCCTCCATTGCGGCGCGCGCGCTGACCACGGCTTGCATCTCGGGGTCGAAGAAGCGCATGGTATTGCGTCCCGCGGCTTTGGCTTGGTACATGGCGAGATCGGCACGCTTGAGGAGTTCTTCCACCGCGTCATCGTTATGACCGAAGAGGGTGGCGCCGATGCTCGGCGTGCTGCGTTGCTGATAGCCCGCCAGTTGGTAGGTCGCGCTGAGCGTGGCGAGCACCTTTTCCGCCACCGTTTCCGTTATCGTTGCAGCCTCTCTGGCGCTTTCGCTGAGGTCTTCGAGCATTACCACGAACTCGTCGCCACCCAGGCGCGCCACGGTGTCGCCTGCGCGCACGCAGGTGGACAGGCGTTCCCCGACCTGCTGCAGCAGCAAGTCGCCGATGTCGTGGCCAAGGGTGTCGTTGAGCATCTTGAAGTTGTCCAGATCGATGAACAGCAGCGCGCCGAAGCGGCCACTGCGCTTGCTCGACGCCAGCGCCTGCATCAGGCGGTCGAGCAGCAGCCGCCGGTTGGGCAACTGGGTCAACGGATCGTAAAAAGCCAGATGCTTGATCTCTTCTTCTGCCTGGCGGCGTGCGGTGATGTCTCTGACGATCGCCTGAAGGTAATGTTTCCCGCCCATCACGACCCGGCTCAGCGAGATTTCAACATCGAGGGTCGTTCCATCTGCGTGCAACGCCTGCCATTCGAAGCGTGGCGTAGCCCCTTTCATGCCCGCTGCGATTTTCTCTGCGGCCATCTCGGCCGACAACAACCCGTTGGGTTGCCGCTCAGGGCAAAGCTCTGCAGGCGTGCGGCCGATCAGTTGTTCCTTGGTCAGGCCATATAATTGGGCGCCATGGTGATTGCAATCCACGAAGCCGGTTTCGTCCAGCAGAAAAATTCCGTCATTCGCCTGTTCAAAGAGCTGGTGGTACTTGACTTCGCTGCTCATCATTTGCGCCGCGAAGTCTTGCTGTCTTGTCCAGGCGCTGTGCAATTGGCCGGCAAATACGACCGTGACCAGCAGGAACACGCAGACCAATGCGCCAGTCGGCAGCAGTTCACCATGCCATGTCGCTAGGTATTCCTTATCGGCCACGCCGACGTTGATGTAGAAGTGATAGACAGGATTGCGTCGATAGCTGTGGAAACGTGGCACGCCATCGATGCTGCTGGCGCCGGCTACATAGCTGCCGGCATCGCGATCGCGCATCAAGGCGGCCTTGAACTCGGAGGCGATTCGGGTCGAGCCGGTTTGACCGCCATCGGAGAGTTCCGGCAGGCGCAAGATCATGTGCAGATCGTCGTCGCGCATAGCGATCGAACCCAGGTCGCCGATCTTGATCGAGGTGAAACGTTCCCTGAAATGCTCCAGGGGAACGGTCGCCGCGACGATACCTGCGAATTTGCCGCCATTCCCGGTGAGGCGGCGCGACAGCACCAGCGACCATTTGCCGGTGACACGGGAGAGTACCGGTTGTGAAATCAGCAGCCCGGCCTGGGGATTGTCGCGCTGCATCCGGAAATAATCCCGGTCGGCGACGCTGGCGTGTTGCGGGTCGCCCGGGTTGAGTCCGTAAATGACGGTGCCGCTGGCATCGGTTGCGCGTATCCCGGAAAGAATTGGCAGGTGGGAGCGCTGCAGGCGCAACTCGGAATTCCAAACTTCAGCCAGAAGTTTATTCGCGAGACGATTTTCCGCGTGATCATCGACCAGATTTTTCAATGCAAGGTCGACTTTCTCGAAGTCACCTGCGATCTCCCTCTCGAGCAGCATCGACAGGTTCTCAGTGGAAATGCGCGCGCGCTCGATATGGCTGCGCCAGCTTGAATGCAAGTGATGTACGGCAAGAACAGCAACAAGCAGATTGAGCACCGCGACGCCCAGCCACAAGAGACGGATGAAGCGTTTGCTGTCCGGCTGACTGTTTTGACCAGAGCGCAAGGAAGTCATTCCGACATTCTATCGCAGCCGATACAGGGCAATGGCGCATTCAACGCCGCCCGTTTGCCGGGTTCGATCAGCGAAGCGCTTTTTGCGCGATCATGAACAGCCGCTTGAAAGGAAACAGTGTCTTCCCGTTCGGTAGCGGTGGATAAGCCTGCGCGGCGCGCTGTGCGTAATCCGCCTCGAAGGCCGAACGCTCGCATGGCTCAAGCTGGTCGAGAAACTGTTTGAGCCAGGTGCCTTTGATCCATTCCTTGACCGGATCGGCTCCGGCCAATACCTCGAGGTATTCGGTTTCCCAAATCTCGGTTTTGTCCGCCTGGCCATCAAGCAAGGCATAGTATTGCTGCGGCGTGCCCACCGGCGGCGGGCGCAACAAATGCTCCAGTTTGGTACGCCACGGGCCCTGTCGCACAGTTTCCTCGATCAGGGTATGTGACGGCGAACTGAAATTGCGCGGCATCTGAACTGCGAGCATGCCGCCCGCGGCCAGTCTTGCCATGAGCGTCGGGAACAATTGCGCATGGTTGGGCAGCCAATGCAGGGCCGCGTTGGAGAAAATCAGGTCGGCAGGCTGTTCTGGCTCCCAGTCGGCGAGATTCAGCCGCTGCCATGAGATATCGCCGGAATCCTGGGCCGCTTGCGCGAGCATTTCCGCCGAGCTATCGACCCCGGTCACCGCAGCCTCGGGCCAGCGCGCCTTGAGCATGCGCGTGACGTTGCCCGTTCCGCAGCCCAGATCGTAGATGGTCCGCGGGGCGGTCAGCGTCACCCGCGCCAGCAGGTCTGCCGCCGGACGCAACCTTGCTTCAGCGAACTTAAGGTATTGCGACGGATTCCACGCCATGGTTCTTATCCAGCCGCAGCGGGTTCCAGATGTTCCAGCAGCAATTGCACACTGGCCAGGCCATTGTATTCATTCAGCCCGAGGCGGTAGGCGGCGCGGATGCGCTGCGGCACGCTTTCCGCAAAGTTGAACTGGATCGCCGCGAAGCTCACGCCGTTCTTGCTCAACGTGAGCTTGAGATGCTTGTCTTTGAGGATGCGCTGGCGCTCTACGGAAAACTCGTCGGCGAAGAGCGGCGCAGGAAAGCCCTGGCCCCAGATCTGCGCCTGCAGCAGCTTGGCTGACTCCAGCGACATATGGCCGGTTTCGAGTGCGCCATCGGTTTCCAGGGTGCGCGTGAGATCGGCCGGCGACAGCAGGTTTTGCGAGATCTCCTCGAAAGCCTCTGCGAAATACGCCAGATCGGTCTCGCGCAGGGTCACGCCGGCCGCCGCGGCATGGCCGCCGAAACGCAACAGCAAACCGGGATGGCGCTTGGCGATCAGATCGAGCGCATCGCGCAGATGCAGCCCGGGAATGGCGCGTCCGGAACCTTTCACCTCGCCGTTCTGACTGCGGGCGAAGGCAAAGGTCGGGCGATGCAGCTTGTCCTTGATGCGCGAGGCGAGGATGCCGATCACGCCCTGGTGCCAGCTTGGATCGAACAGCGCCAGGCTGGCGCGCGGCGGGGTCGATATCGGGATATTTTGCAACAGCCGCTGGGCCTCTTCCTGCATGCCGATTTCGATCACGCGCCGCTCCCGGTTGAGGGCGTCGAGTTGCTGGGCGATGTTGAGCGCACGTGCCGGGTCGTCGCTGATCAGGCATTCGATGCCCAGCGCCATGTCGGCCAGCCGTCCGGCGGCGTTGAGGCGCGGGCCGAGGGCAAAGCCGAGATCGAAGGTCGAAGCCGTCTCCGGGCTGCGTCCCGCCGCGCGGAACAAGGCCCGTATGCCCGGCTGCAGGCGTCCCTCGCGCATGCGTGCAAGTCCTTGCGCGACCAGGATGCGGTTGTTGCGATCGAGCGGTACCACGTCGGCGACCGTACCCAGGGCCACCAGATCGAGCAGGGCGGCCAGATTGGGCTCTGCGCGCGTGGCGAAATGTCCGCGCCGCCGCAACTCGGCGCGCAGCGCCAGCATCACGTAGAACATCACGCCGACGCCTGCCAGCGCCTTGCTCGGGAAGCCGCAGCCCGGCTGGTTCGGATTGACGATGACCGCGGCGGCGGGCAGCGCCTCGCCAGGCAGGTGGTGATCGGTGATCAGCGTATTGATGCCGAGCCGTGCTGCCGCGGCGACGCCCTCGACGCTGGCGATGCCGTTGTCGACGGTGATCAGCAAATCAGGTTTCGCTTGCTGCTGAATTGCGAGTTGGACGATTTCCGGGGTGAGTCCGTAACCGTACTCGAAGCGGTTGGGGACCAGGTAGGCGACGTTGGCGCCGAAACTGCGCAGGGCGCGCATGCCCACGGCGCAGGCTGTGGCGCCGTCACAGTCGTAGTCGGCGACGATCAGCAGGCGTTGTTGCGCGGCGATCGAGTCCGCCAGCAGGCTGGCGGCTTCCTCGCTGTTGCGCAGCAGGGTTGGTGGCAGCAGGGAGGCGAATTGCGTGTCGAGTTCTTCCCGGCTGGCGATGCCGCGTGCCGCATACAGCCGGGCCAGCAGCGGCGGCAGGCCCTGCTGCTCGAGCATCAGGCTGGCCTTGACCGGCAGGCGGCGGGTGACCATGACCGAAGAAAATCCCTGCGGGATGCGGGTCATGAGGGCGCCTCCAAGTCATGCAAAGCCAGAGCACGGCGCCAGAATCTGAATGCAGCGGCACGGTTCAGGTGGAGATCGAGGACCGCTGCGTCGCCCAGAGCCGTAATGCGCAGATTGCTAAGCGATCCCTTGCGCAAGGCAAACTGCAGGGGTTGCAGCCAATTCTTTTCGATCTTGAGCAGTTCCTCGCGCCAGGCGAGCGCATCCAGCCTTTGCGTCGGCGTCAACAAGTCATCGACCACCACCAGTGCGGCCTGATCTCGCTGCAGCAGGGCGCCGTGATCCTCGCTGCCAGCGTGCGCGATGCCGCGCCACGCTGCCAGGCCGGGCAGCAAGGGTTGGCTGCCGACGACGAACTGGCAAAGGTCGGCTGGCTCGGCGCCGCGGGTGCGCAGAACGCCGGCCCCCCAGAACCACAGCGAGTTGATGGTCGGGCGGCCAGAGGCCTCGCGTACCGCATTCAAGGGCAGGGCATGCAGCAGCATCTGCGCCTCGTTGCCCAGGCGCAGCCATTGCGCCGCATCACGACCGGAGGGCAACGGCAGACTGCGGCCGATCACGGCGGTTGGCGGCAAGGTCTGCATCTGCGGTTGAGTTTTTAGTTTGAGATAGCCCCGACCCGGACTGCCGGACCTGAACTCGCCCAGTGCCTTGAACAACGGCGCGAGCGTTGTTTCAAGCTGGGTCATCTCCTCGGCAGTGATGCCAAGTTCGGCGCTGCTCAGGCTGGGCCGTCCCTGTTCGAATTGCAAATGCACCGGATCGACGCAGAGCCAGATGCCGTCACCGGGATCGATGCCCTCGCCCAGCAGGCGCAGCGCGGCAGCAGGCAGGGCGCCTTCACCTTCATCGCAGCCGAATTCCCGGCACAGCCAGTGTTCCAGGGGCTGTGCCGCCTGCCAAGCGATGCGACCGCGTCCCAGCAGCCAGGACAATCCGGGCAGCGCGAGATCGTGGGCGGTGTCGCGCAACGCTTGGCGGGGCCAGAGCAGACCGGGCAGGACGAGATGGAACGGCATGCGTCGATGCTAACATGGCATCCCCGCGCCAGCATTGCCAAAATTTACAAGACAGGCTGATTGCAGGCTGATTGGCAACAAGTCCAGGCTGTTCAACTACGCACCCGCGGGGTTCTATAGGACAGCTGCTAAGACACATTTTTGGATGAGTAGAATCTGGCGCAGACGACCTCAATGCAGCACTGCTAGGCTTGAGGGCTGGCGGTCCCGAGCGGCGGGTTGGGTGCAGCGCCATCCGGTTCGGCCATCGATGATGAGCGGGCAGCTAATGCGGCCAGCGCGACAAAGGCAGTGTGCAGATAATTTATGATTATTTCTCCGGTTGAGGATAGTGGTAGTGAAGCTGGTTGAGGTAACGCGCCACCACATCGATGTCGTCTTCGCTCCATTCGATCTTGCCATTAATCTGCCAGCGAGCAACTTCCGCTCGCAGGCTGGGCCAGTCTGCCACCAGTCGCTTATCGCGCCAATGCACTTGCTCAGCGTGGCAAGCATTGCAATAGGTTGAGTAGAGCAACTCGCCGCGATTGACCTGGGAGGCGGCAGCACCGCAACAGAAGACGCAGGCCAATACGCAATAAATCAAGAGTCGGTACATAGAGCGTTTCCTGTAAGAGTTTTCCAATTCACCGGTCCTCACAGCTTCTTGTGGCTACCGTCGCACAATGCTCCACTGCCGCTATGCTTGCAGCCGCAGAAATGGACAGTGCCAGTTTTATCGGCCTTATATTCCACCGGCGTGAATACGGAACCCTTATGAG
This sequence comes from Betaproteobacteria bacterium, assembly GCA_016234745.1. Lineage (GTDB taxonomy): Bacteria > Pseudomonadota > Gammaproteobacteria > Burkholderiales > Rhodocyclaceae > JACRAR01. The sequence goes on from JACRAR010000046.1 coordinate 41,160, forward strand.
TGCCATCGCAAAATGGCTGGTTCTTGCTTTTGCCGCAAGCACACCACCAGTAACTCTTGCCTGCTTCCACGGCAACGGCGTAGGGTGATTTTTGCGCGATATTGGGCGTTTTGTCGGTCACGATGTCTATCCTCAGCTGATTGGGTTGTGAATCGATGTCTTGGGCGAAACATTTAGGTCGCCGCCATTCTTGAAGGGTGCCGATGTGTGCTTCCCCATGTCGCCAGAAGAATATTTGTCCTACGTATTCGGATTATCGAGGCAGATCGGAAGGTCTATCTGTACGACAGCGCACAGACATAACATGTACCTGGGCTTAAGTTAAGCGCTTCCCCGATAGGTTGAAAATGCAAAGATAGCAAAGGAGTGGTGATGCAAGGCTTTGTTGAAACTCTATACTAACGGCAATTTGCTGACGGACTTCGAGCGACGCTATCATTTCGGCCAGTCGCTGTTAAGTTCCTGGCGCATCCTCCAGGTTGTCATTCCCCAGGCGGTTTCCTTGGCGATGGGCTTGGAATTTGGTTTAAACTCGAAGGCTGTTTTAGACAGATATTCGACAATCAGACAGGATCTCCACTGGCGGCGCGGGTTTCGGGCCGCATAATTCGCATGCGCTATGAACTCTGGATCGGGCTGCGCTACACGCGCGCCAAGAAGCGCGATGGTGGGGGCAACAGTTTCATCTCTTTCATCTCCCTGACCTCGATGCTGGGCATCGCGCTGGGTGTGGCCGCTTTGATCGTGGTGCTCTCGGTGATGAACGGTTTCCAGAAGGAATTGCGCACGCGCATCCTGGGAGTCGCGGCGCATATCCAGGTCAGCGGGCCGGAGGGCAGCGAGCTGGCCGACTGGAATTCCGTGGCGCAAGCCGCCGCCAAGCACCCGCGTGTGAGAAACGCGGCGCCCTACATCCAGGCGCAGGGCATGCTTTCCTTCGACCAGCAGGTGCGCGGCGTGATGGTGCGGGGTGTCTTGCCGGAGGCGGAAGAGAAGGTCGCCGATTTCGAGCGGCACATGAAGAGCGGCCATCTTACCGGTTTGCTGCCGGGCGAGTTCGGCATCATCCTCGGCGCCGAACTGGCGCGTGCCTTGCTGGTCAGCCGTGGCGACAAGGTGACTTTGATCGCGCCGCAAGGACTGGTGACGCCGGCGGCGCTGTTGCCGCGCCTGAAGCAGTTCAAGGTGATCGGGATCTTCGAAGTCGGCATGTTCGAATACGATGCCAGCCTGGCTCTGGTGCATCTGAGCGATGCGCAGAAACTCTACCGCATGGAAGACCGCGTTTCCGGCATCCGCCTCAAGATCGACGACTTGTTTGGGGCGCCCAGGGTTGGTCGCGAACTGCTGCTTGCGCTGGGGGAGGGCGTCGGCGTTTCCGACTGGACCCGCAACCATGCCAATTTCTTTCGCGCCGTGGCCATTGAAAAGAACATGATGTTCCTGATCCTGTTGCTGATCGTCGCCGTCGCCGCCTTCAACATCGTCTCGACGCTGGTGATGGCGGTGACCGACAAGCAGGCCGACATCGCCATCCTGCGCACGCTTGGCGCCAGCCCGCGCAGCATCATGCAGATTTTCATCGTCCAGGGCGCCTTGATCGGCTGCATCGGCCTGCTGCTGGGCGTGGCCGGCGGCATCACCCTGGCACTGAATGTCGATGTGGTGGTGCCGGCCATCGAGCGCGTGTTCGGCATGCAGTTTCTGGCCAAGGATGTGTATTACATCTCGGAGCTGCCATCCGACCTGCAATGGAACGATGTCAGCCTGATCGCCGGAGTCTCTTTCTGTCTGACGCTGCTGGCTACGCTTTACCCAAGTTGGCGCGCAGCGCGCGTCAATCCGGCGGAGGCATTGCGCTATGAATAACGGCCCGGTCATTTCCTGCCAGAGCCTGAGCAAGGTCTTCCGCCAGGGTGCCAGCGAGGTACCGGTATTGAATGGCGTCGACTTCGCCATCCAGCCTGGGGAGCGAGTCGCCATCGTCGGCGCCAGCGGCTCGGGCAAGAGCACCTTGCTGCACCTTTTGGGCGGGCTCGACACGGCTACGTCAGGCAGTGTCAGCGTGCTGGGACGGGAATTGACTTCGCTGTCGGAAGTTGAGCGCGGCCAGATGCGCAACCGCAGCCTCGGCTTCGTGTACCAGTTCCATCACCTGCTGCCGGAGTTTTCCGCGCTCGAGAATGTCGCCATGCCGCTGCTGATCCGGCGCCTCGACAAAACCGCTGCCGAGGCGCAGGCCGCCGCCCTGCTGGCCGAGGTCGGACTCGGGCACCGCTTGACGCACCGGCCTGGCGAGCTTTCCGGCGGCGAACGCCAGCGTTGCGCAATTGCGCGTGCGCTGGTAACCAGGCCAGCATGCGTCCTGGCCGACGAGCCGACCGGCAACCTCGACCGACATACCGCAGAAGCCGTTTTCGAATTGATGCTGGCGCTGAATGCCAGTCATGGCACGAGTTTCCTGATCGTCACCCATGACCTGCACCTGGCAGCCAAGGCTGGGCGCATCCTGCACCTTGACGACGGGAAGCTGCGCTAGGCGTTGCCGCCCGTCAATGCTTCCTCGAGTTCCATCCGGCCGTGCGGCGTCGCCATGGCGATCAGGGCAAAGCCCGGTTGCAGCATGAAGTCCTTGGGCGGATTGAACATCCAGTCGCCGCGCGTGCGCACCGCCAGCAGCACGAAGTCGCTGCTTCGCTGCAGCGGCAGTTGGCCCAACTGGCATGGCTTGAACTCATCCGGAATCACCACTTCCTCGACACGCAACTTGTTTTCTGAGCGCAGCATCTCGTCAAGGAAGGACACCACATGCGGACGGATCATCGCCGAGACGATGCGCATGCCGCCGGTGAAATCGGGCGAAACGATCGCATCGGCGCCAGCCTTGCGCATTTTCTCGACGTTGCGCATGTCGCTGCAGCGCGCAACCACGCGCGTGGCGGGGTTCAGCTGCTTGGCGGTAAGGCCGATCATGAGGTTCTTGCTGTCGTCGCCGGTGACCGCAAAGACGCCGCGCGCCTGGGCGATGTTGGCGTCAATCAGGGTGTCGTCATCGCTGGCATCGCCGTGCAGGTAGAGCAGTCCGGGCTTTCTATCGTGCTGCGCTTCGAGGTTCTCGAGGTTTTCGTCAACTGCGACATAGTGGCGGTGGGTTGCCTCGAGTTCTGTCGCCACATTGCGGCCGACGCGGCCCGAACCGCAGACAATGTAATGCCCGTGTAGTTTCTTGATGGCTTTTTCCATGCGTTTTCTCCGCAACGTGGTATCAAGGTCGGACTCCAGCACGAAGGCCGTGACCGTCGAGAAAAAATAAGTCATCAGGCCGATGCCGGAAAACGCGATGACCATCGTGAACACCTGCCCGAAGGGATTATTGTGCAGGTCGATGACTTCCTCATAGCCGATGGTCGTGACCGTGATGAAGGTCATGAACAGCGCGTCGAGGTAGTTGTAGCGATCTCCGCCGATGAATTTGTAGCCGAGCGTGCCGAGAACCAGGATGCAGAGGAAGCCGATCAGCGACCAGACAAAACTGAAGTAAATGCGACGGCTGAAATTTGCGCCGAAATGCTCGATCCCCATGTGCCGATTTTAGCGGAAACCGCTGTTCTTCTGCTCTAATTGTCAGTCATGCGCCTGTCAATTTTTTGCTTTGCGGTTGGCATCGTTTGGCTGCAACAGCAGGCCAGCCTGCCCGATCGGGTCGAGCTGGCCTGGCTTGCCGTTGCCGGGACCACGTTATTGCTAACGCCACTTGCCAGGTTTCGCCTGAGAGGCGGAGCACCCATCGGCGCCTTCCTGCTCGGAATTGCCTGGGCCGGTGCTTTGGCCCAGTACCGACTCGCAGACGCGCTGGCAACCATTGACGAGGGACGTGACCTGCGTCTGGTCGGAGTGATCAGCTCCATGCCCCAGCGCTTCGAGAACGGCGTGCGTTTCGAGTTCCGGGTGGAGCAGGCCGAGGTGCGGGTACCCGAACATATCTCGCTGGCCTGGTATCAGGGCTGGCGGCGCGAGATCGACGAGACCGAGGAAGTCGAGCTGCATGCCGCCCCGCCGCTGCATGCCGGCGAACGCTGGCAACTGACGGCGCGCCTGAAGCGTCCGCACGGCAATATGAATCCGGCCGGCTTCGACTATGAGGCATGGCTGCTCGAAGCCGGCATTCGTGCAACGGGCTATGTCCGGACAGTCCCGGAGAATCGACGCCTCGACGAATTTGTCTTGAACCCGGCTAACCTGATCGAGAAGCTGCGCGAGGACATTCGCGAGCGCTTTTACCGGATTCTGCCGGAGCAGCCCTATGCCGGCGTGCTGGTGGCGCTGGCGGTGGGCGACCAGCGCGCCATCGACAGCGAACTATGGCAGTTGTTCAGCCGCACCGGCATCACCCATCTCATGAGCATTTCCGGACTGCACGTGACCCTGTTCGCCAGCCTGGTGTATGCGCTCCTGAACTGGCTGTGGCGGCGCAGCCCGATGTTGCCGCTGGTGATTCCGGCGCAGCGTGCCGCAGTGGCCGGCGGCTTCATTGCGGCGCTGCTGTATTGCCTGATCGCCGGTTTTGCCGTGCCTGCACAACGCACGCTGTATATGCTGGCTGTAGTGGTCGTTGCATTGTGGATGCAGCGTGCCGTTGTTCCCAGTCGCGTGCTGGCGCTGGCCTTGCTTGCGGTGTTGCTGGTCGATCCGTGGGCGGTGCTGGCGGCCGGCTTCTGGCTGTCATTCGGTGCGGTTGGCCTGCTCTTCTACGTCGGCAGCGGACGCCTGGGCGCAGCGCATTGGCTCAGGGAGTGGGGACGCACGCAGTGGGCCGTCACCCTGGGCAGTCTCCCCGCCTTGTTGCTGCTGTTCCAGCAGTTTTCGCTGGTTTCGCCCCTGGCCAATGCGCTTGCCATTCCGGTGGTGGGTTTTGTCGTCACGCCACTGGTCCTGGCAGCGGCGGTCTTGCCACCGCTCGGGTTTTTGTTATATCCCGCGCACTTGATCACGACCTGGCTCATGAGTTTCATCGAATGGCTTGCCGAATTGCCCTGGGCAGTCTGGCAGCAGCATGCGCCGCCGACTTGGGCCTGGCTGACCGGCTTGCTGGGGTGCGTCTGGTTGTTGTTGCCGCGCGGCTTTCCGGCGCGCTGGCTGGGTTTGATGGCACTCTTGCCGCTGCTGCTCGTGCCGCCACTGCGTCCAGCCGTGGGTGAGGCAAAACTGGTGGTGCTCGATGTCGGCCAGGGGCTGGCCATGCATATCCAGACCGCCAGCCATGACCTGCTCTACGATACCGGCCCGCTTTACTCGCCCGAAGCCAACAGCGGCAATCGCGTCATCGCTCCTTATTTGCGGGCGCTCGGGGTGGCACGGCTCGACGGACTGGTCGTCACGCATCAGGACACGGATCACTCGGGCGGCGCCGAAGCGGTGCTCGACGCCGTGGCGGTGGACTGGCTCATGAGTTCCCTGGCCTATGAACATGGTCTGTCCGCCATGCCGGTCCGGACGCTGCCCTGCAGTGCCGGGCAGGCATGGGAATGGGATGGCGTGCGCTTCGAAGTGCTGCATCCTTTGCGCGAGCAGTATGCGGCGCCATCACGCAAGACCAACGACATGAGTTGCGTCCTGATGGTCAGCAATAGCCATGGCAAGGTGCTGTTGACATCGGACATCGAGGCGATCTCCGAGAAAGCCCTGCTCGAGCGCGCCGCCGGCAAGTTGCGAGCCGACCTGATGATCGTGCCGCATCACGGCAGCCGGACCTCTTCGACACCCGCGTTCATCCGGGCTGTCGGTGCGACCCAGGTGATTTTCCCGGTGGGATACCGCAACCATTTCGGTCATCCCAAACCGGATGTGGTTGAACGCTACCGGCAAAGCGGCGCCAGGATGCATCGAACCGACATGGATGGCGCTTTGACGGTGAGCCTGACGGCGTCCGGTGTGAACGTTGCAGCGGAGCGCGAAGAGCGACGGCGCTATTGGCACATGCGGTGAGCGGTGTCGATATTGCTTTGCCGACATGGCATTGGCTTGGGTTCAACTAAGTCGGATAGAATCCCGCCGTGCAACGAGGATGACCATGGACGACGCGACGACACCCGATTTCGACCGGCTGACGCAGCATCTCAATGAGGTGCAGCATCTGCTGTCGCGCCATCGCCTGGTGGAAAACCTGGTGAATCGGCAAGAGATGCCGAAGCACGGCCTGGTGGAGAACATCGTCCACAAGAAAAACTTGGCCGAGCTCAACAAGCTGCTGGCCGGATTGGACCCCGTCGATGTGGCGCGCATTCTCGAAGCCTTGTCGCCCGAAGATCGTCTGCTGACCTGGCAGCAGGTCGGCGAGGACCGGCTCGACGCAGTACTCCTGCTGTTGCTCGATGATATCCGCGAGGAACTGCTGGCCGCCGATCAGCATCGCAGCGAGAAGGTCTCGCTGAATGCATTCGAATTGCATAACGGCCGCCTGCGCCAGGTACCGGTAGCGAACAAGGCCGATTTGCACAACATCACGCCGATCTGGGTCGACCTGGTCGCGCCTTCGGCCGAAATGCGCTTCTGGGTGGGACAACATTTCGGACTGGAATTGCCCGATCCCGACAGTCTCACCGACCTCGAGGCCAGCGCGCGTTTTTATGTCGAGGACAACGGCGAAATCCACCTCCATTCGGACTTCCTGCTCGATGCCGACGACAAGGCGCGCAACGTGGCGGTGGCTTTCATTCTCCACCAGGACATTCTGTTCTCGGTGCGCAAGGAAGAACTGCCGGTCTTCCGCTTGCAGCGCCTGCGTGCCCGCACCCAGCCGGGTTACGTGACCGAGGGCAAGGATGTGCTGCTCGATCTTTACGCCGCGGATGCCGAATACTCGGCCGATGCGCTCGAGGACGTATATGCCGATCTTGAAGCGGTCGGCCGCAGGGTGCTGAATCCGCGCGTCACCGACGAAGAAGCGGCGCAGATCCTGTCGGAAATCGCGCGCGGCGAAGACCTCAACGGACGCATCCGCCGCAACGTGCTGGATACCCGCCGCGCCGTGTCCTTCCTGATGCGCGGCAAATTTCTCAGCGCCGATCAGCAGGACGATGCGCGCCAGATCCTGCGCGACATCGAATCGCTCGACGGTCACACCGGCTTCCTGTTCGGCAAGATCAACTTTCTCATGGACGCCACGGTGGGCTTCATCAACATCAACCAGAACCACCGCGTGTCGCGGCTGACCGCGATCAGCATCGTGCTCATGCCGATCAACATTCTCGCCGGCATCGGTGGCATGTCCGAGTTCTCCATGATGGCCAAGGATTACAACATCAATTGGCCGCTGGCCTACACGGGCTTTATCATTGGCTCCGTGCTGATCGGCTGGGCTACCTACCATGCCCTGAAAATTTTCGAGGCCCGGCAGGCCAAGCGCAACCTGGAAGCGAAGGACCGCTGACCATGCTGCCCATGCGTAGCCGCAGCGTCCAGTGCGCGAGTTCTGCCGGCCTGCATCGCATGGCTTACACCGAGTGGGGCGACCCGCGCAACCCGCGCGTGCTGATCTGCGTGCATGGACTGACGCGTTGCAGCCGCGACTTCGATTTTCTCGGGCAGGCCCTGTCTGACGAATACCGCGTGGTTTGTCCCGATGTGGTCGGTCGCGGCAGCAGCGACTGGCTCAAGGTCAAGGCCCTCTACGGCATGCCGCAGTACGTGGCAGACATGGTGACGCTGATTGCGCGCCTCGATGTCGAGCAGGTGCATTGGCTCGGCACCTCGATGGGCGGCTTGATTGGCATGGGACTCGCAGTGCAGGAAAACACCCCGATTATGCGGTTGGTATTGAACGATGTCGGCCCGGTGGTTACGGCAGCGTCGCTCAAGCGCATCGGCGAATACGTCGGGCGCGACCCGCGTTTCGACACCATAGACGAGGCCGAGCAGTTCGTGCGCGCCGTCAGCGCCACCTTCGGCGAGTTTTCCGACGCCCAGTGGCGCCACCTCACTGAACACGTAGTGCGCACGGCGGCCGACGGCAAGATCGAATTCCGCTACGACCCGGGTATCGCCGAACCCTTCCGTCAGGCCATGGGCGATGGTGGCAAAGATGTCGAACTCTGGCCGCTCTACGATGCCATTCGTTGCCCCACCCTGGTCGTGCGCGGGGCACAGTCCGATCTGTTGCTGCCACAGACCGTGGCGCAGATGGCGCAGCGCGGTCCGCGCGCCTTCTGCGTCGAGATTCCCAAAGTCGGCCATGCGCCGATGTTCATGGAATCGGCCCAGGTCGAGGTGGTGCGGCGCTTCCTGCTTGCATGACATAAGCCGGGTTTCGCATGAATCACTGGCTAATGCCAACCCTTAACTACTGGTTCATGACTTGCGAGTGATACGCGAATCCTGCATTTCCGCCTCGGCCCGCTTGATTTGACCGATGTCAATTAGCGCCAGACGCAACATTGGTGGCGCACCCACAATTTCCCCACGCTGGCAATCGAGATGGGCAATGAAGGTGGAAGCATCGTCCCGTATCATCTCCAGAACGATCTCTTGCTTCTCAATTTGGGTATGTTCCATGATGTTTGTAAAAAGGCGATGCCAACGGTCGCTATCAAGTGGAGAAAGAAACTTTGAGAAACGGCGATTAACCAGTTTGTTGCGATCAACACCAAGCATTGCCGCCCCGGCCAGATTGATTTCGCTAATCAGACACTCCCTGCTGATTGTGATATAGCCAACCGGAGCGAAATCATAAAGATCCCAATAACGATCGCGCGCTTCTTCCATTTCGCGATGGACTCTTTGCAACTCCTCAACTTGCATTTCCAGCTCGACCTTATGTACCAGAAGTTCATGCAGCAGAACTTCGGTAGGTTGAGCCACCGTCTCTGTCGGAGACAGGCCATAGAGCATGACCTCCGCTTCCGTTCTTAGCGACTGGCGAGCTTCTATCCAATCCGGCTTCTGTTTCATGCCCTATGTTCCTTACTTGAATGGTGATGGCTCGAATTGAGCGGCGGTGCCAGAGTATAAAGCTTGTCGCTACTTGATGGCATGAGATTGCAGTATTGTTCAGATGCTTCCCGCACCTTAACCGAATCGCCTCTGCCGGCAATGGGGAGTCTATTTTCGAAATCATGCGTTTCGGGAAGCAAGCGATCTAACTCTGCCTTTACCACCGCGTAACATTCGCAGACCTTCGTCTCCAAGCCCAGCCGGTCTAGCACGGTGATGTGGCCACGGCGGTACTCAATCAGCCCAGCATTCTGCAAGTGGCCGGCAGCCTCCGTGACGCCCTCGCGGCGCACCCCGAGCATGTTGGCAATTTGCTCCTGCGTCATGGCAAGTTCGTTGGAGAAAGAGCGGTCGAGTCTCAACAACAAGCAGCGGCACAACTGCTGTTCCAAGGAATGGTGGCGGTTACACGCCGCAGACTGTGCCATATGCGTCAGCAGCACCTGAGTGTATCGCAGCAGTAACTGCTGGAACCTGCCGGAACGATTGAATTCCTGCTTCATCAGTGATGCCGGCAACCGGTAGGCGTTGCCGGCGCTCTGTACAACGGCCTGACTGGTAGTGGTCTCGCCACCCATGAAGAGAGTAACGCCGACGATTCCCTCATTGCCTATCACGGCAATTTCGGCCGAGGCTCCATCTTCCATGACATAGAGTCGGGACACTATAGAAGTGGTAGGGAAATAGGCGTGACGCATCTTGCTGCCGGAATCATGAAGATGTTGACCAAGCACCATCGGCACCAGTTCCAGATGTGGTAACAGGCGCTCGAATTCGTCTCTTGGAAGGGCGTCGAGAAGGTGGTTCTGATGTGGGTTATTCGATGCTGGCATGTTCGATCTTCCAAACCACCGCGTCCAATGCGAATGACATCATTTTGCAGCACGAGTGTTTAATTCATTTTGCAGTTTCTTGATCTCGCTGATGTCGGTAAACGTGATGACCACGCCATCGATCACATTGTCCTGGGTGCGGTAGGGCATGATGCGCACCCGATACCAGCGACCGTCGTGAGTACCGACCTGCTTTTCCTGAAATACCAGCGTGCCCAGCACTTCCTTGGCGTCGCTTTTCAATTTCGGGTAGTCGAGGTCGGTCACCACATCCGAGAGTGGCCGCCCGACGTCGCCGGGAATCAGCTTGAACAGGTTTGTGGCGTGAGAAGTGAAACGTCGCAGCCTCATCTCGTTATCCAAGAATACGGTGGCGATTTCCGTGCTATTGAGCAGGTTCGCCATATCGTTCTGCACCCAGGTCAGGTTCGACACCTTCGACTGCAACTCGGCATTGACGGTTTGCAGTTCCTCGTTGAGCGATTGCATCTCTTCCTTGGAGGTCGTTAGCTCCTCGTTCGTCGATTGCAATTCCTCATTGGTGGATTGCAGTTCCTCGTTGCTGGATTTCAGTTCTTCCACGGAGGTTTGCATTTCCTCGTGGGTGATCTGCAATGCCTCGCGGGTTTGTTTCAGCTCTTGTGCCAGCGCCCCTTGCATGTCGGACGCGACGGTCTTGCGCTTCTTCCTGCCGGCCGGAGGCGCCGCCACGTCCTTGAACACGATGAGCACCCGCCCGCGCAATGGGTCGGGTTTTTCGAGCGCCTGCACTGTAACATCGACGATCTGCGTGCTGCCATTGACGCCGACCTTTAAGCCGCTGAGATGAATCGGCTGCAACTCCTGCAACGCCTTGCGGATCACGCCGGTCAGTGCTCCGCGCAGTCCTTCACGGGCCATGGCGTGAATGTTCATGTTGAATTTCCCGGCAGCCGGTTCGAGGTATTTCCCGGTGCGCCCGCTGATATAGAGAATGTCGCCGTCAGCATTGACCAGAACGGCCGCTGGAGCGTAGTTCTGCTGGATCATCTGGTCGGTTAGTTGCCCGATGGTCTCGGCATGCGCCACGAGAGGCTTTTCGACAGCTCGCTGCGTGCCCCCGGTCATCTTGGTCGGGAACTCCACTCCCGCCGACGGCTGATCGAGCCGCCGGAACAAACGCAAGGTGTTGTTGACCGGCCCGAACAGGTGGCCGAAGTGGCCGACGGCCTCCGCGCTGCCGAGCAACAGCAGCCCGTCGCGATTCAGCGCGTAGTGGAACAAGGGCAGGAGTTTCTTTTGCAGTTGTGCGCGTAAGTAGATCAGCAGATTGCGGCAGGACAGGATGTCCAGTTTGGTGAAAGGCGGATCGGAAATGATGTTCTGCGGGGCAAACACCACCATTTCGCGGATTTCTTTTCTGATCCGGTAGCCATTCGGCTCTTTCACGAAGTAGCGGGCCAACCGTTCCGGGGAAACATCCGCAGCGATGTTGCCAGGGTAGTTGCCCCGGCGCGCTTTCTCGATCGCATCCTGATCAAGGTCGGTGGCGTAGATCAGCAAATCGACGCGTTTGCCTGGTTCCGACTGTTGCAGAACTTCCTTGAAGACCATCGCCAGCGTATAAGCCTCCTCGCCACTGGAACAGGCGGGAACCCACGCCCGCAGGGTCCTGCCGCCCGGCTGTTTTGCCAGCAGTGCTGGAATCGCTTCGCTGCGCAGATACTCCCACACGGCGGGATCGCGGAAGAAACTGGTTACGCCGATCAGGAGCTCCTTGAAGAGCAGGTCAATTTCCTGGGGGTTCTCGCGCAGGTATCTGACATAAGCGGTGATGCCGTTAATTTGGTGCAGGGCGATGCGCCGTTCGATGCGGCGAGCGAGGGTGTTGGTCTTGTAAAGGGAGAAGTCGGCGCCGCTGCGATCGCGCAGCAGAATGACAACCTTTTCGAGGTCGCTTTGGATAGGCGTTTCACCGGAGGAATCGGCTCGCTGTCCTTCCGCCGGATGCCCCAGAAAGGCGGCGATCCGCGCCGGCAGTTCCTCGGGGAGCGCGACGATGTCGACCGCGCCGGCCTCGATGGCAGCGCGCGGCATGCTGTCGGCACTGGCACTGGCCGGTTCCTGCGCCAAAGTCAGTCCGGTCTTTTCCTTGATCGCTCGCAGGCCAAACATTCCATCCGACCCCATGCCTGACAGGACGATGCCAATGGCTTGTTCCTTGCGGTCTTGCGCCAAGGATTTCAGAAAAAAATCGATCGGCAGGCGCAAGCCGCGCGGCTCAGGTGGATCAAGCAGGTACAAGGTGTTGTGAAGCAAGGACAGGTCTTTGTTGGGCGGGATGACGTAGACGCAGTTAGGCTTGATGTGCATGCCATCGCCGGCTTCAACCACGGTCATCGGGGTGAGGCGCTGCAACAGTTCGGGCAAGGCACTTTCATGGCTGGGAGCAAGGTGCTGAACCACCACGAAGGCCATGCCACTGTCGGCAGGTGCATGGGTGAAGAATCGTTCCAGGGCATTGAGGCCGCCGGCCGAACAACCGATGCCGACAATGGGAAATGCGACGACAGCTGGTTCGTGTCCTTCAACCATCGGGGAAGAGATGAGGCCGGTAAGCGGGGTTGCGCTTTGGCGCGGAGCGCGCTTGCGTCTTGCCGCGAACTTTATTTCGCGGGCTTTTCAGTGGCACAAACATCCTTACCCCAAGATGGAAACGTTGATGTCCTGCATGCTACACCTGTCCTAGGTTTATGCAAAAAATCACGGAAGCCGGAATGCTTGTTTCGTCGTCATGTCACATCAGCCTGCGCTGCTGCCCATGATCCTCAATAAATAACCGTGAGTCAGCGATCATTGCCCAGGATGCTAGAATGCCCTGGCTAGCTGGTTAGCAAGCCATCCAAAGCCATTAGGCGCTGGGTGGTGCTTGCCGGATAAGCCCACATTGCATCTTTTCGTTCAGCAGTCAATTTTGTAAATGGCTCGGCATGTCTACAAAATCGCAAGGAATCATTAGCGACGCCATCGCCCGCCTGACCCTGGGCAAGCTGATGATCCTGCTTTCGGCCGTGTCGCTGGCAATTGCCCTGGCGCTGATTCTTCTCATGTCCGAGATCATGCGCGATCGGGCGGTACATGAACTGGCGCGCGACGAAGCGAGAAATATTTCCCGGATGGCCTTCCAGAGTCTGTATTCGGTGATGCGCAAGGGCTGGAACAAACAGGATATCAACGAGGTCATCGCACGGCTTAATTCCGCACAGCCGGGTTCGGTAATACGGGTTTTTCGAGGCAGGATCGTGGCGCGGGAATTCGGTGAAATTCCCGACGAGCAGACAATAATCGGTGGCGATCCGGCGTTGGCCGGCGTATTGGGCAGCGGCCAGGAGACGCTGCTGTTTCCAGACCGCGCCACCATTCGCTACCTTTACCCGATTGTGGCGGAAACGGAGTGTCTGTCCTGCCATAAGCAATCTTCTCTTGGGGAGGTGCAGGGGGTGATTGACATCGTCTATCCGATCACCAATCTCAAGATTTCCTTCGACTACATGATCAGAACCCTGATCGGCTATACCCTGTTGATCATGGGACTGGTGTTGCTCGTGCTTTATTTAAAGCTGCGCCACCTGGTGGTCATGCCTATCGCCAGCCTAGTGGGCATCATGCGGCAAGTGACCGATGAAATGAACCTCGACCACCGCGTCAGCGGTTCGAAATGGATTGTCGAACTGAGGTTGCTGGCCGAGTACTTCAATCACCTGCTTGCCACCGTGCAGGACTACAACACCCGTCTGGAAGAGCTTTCCGTGCGGGATCCCCTGACCGGCCTGTACAACCGCCGCAAATTCCAGGAATTCATGCGCTATGAAATCATCAGGGCGACGCGCCACAAGCATGGTTTCTCGGTGATCATGATCGACCTGGACAACTTCAAGTACATCAACGACACTTTCGGCCATCCCATCGGCGACATGGTGCTCAAGGAACTCTCCGCCATGCTGACCGAAGGTCTGCGCCAGGGCGACGTGCTGGCGCGCATGGGCGGCGACGAGTTTGCCATCATCCTGCCCGAGACGCCCGCCCAGAACGGTTTGCAGGTCGCCAGCAAGCTGCACCAGGCGCTGGCCGGCAAAGTGTTCGAGCTGCCGGTCGGCAATGTCACCAGCACCGCCAGCTTCAGCATGGTGAGCTTTCCCGAGGACGGCAAGACCGAAGAGGAGATTTGCACGGCGATGGATGTCGTGCTGTACAAGGCCAAGACGCGCGGCAAGAACCAGGTGATGACGGCGGAATCGGAAGAAGACCGCAGCATGATGGCGATCTTCAAGCAGGGCGACTTCCTGCGCAAAGCCCTGCGCGAAGACCGCATCGAAGCCTTCTTGCAACCCATCATCGAGGTGAGCAGCGGCGCCGTGATCGCCTTTGAGGTGCTTGTACGCATCCGCGAGGGCGAGACCATTATTCCTGCCGGAGAATTCGTCGAAGTTGCCGAAGAGCTGGGCATGGCCAAGGAACTCGATCGCGAGGTGTTCCGCAAGGGCCTTGCGCACTACGCCAAGGTTACCGCCCGACACCCGCGGGCCAAGTTGTTCTTCAACCTGTTTCCGCACAGCTTCGACGACATCGAGTGGGTGCGCGGCATTCCAGACATGTTAAAAGGAGCGAGTGTGCCCTGCGAAAACATCGTCCTGGAAATTACCGAACGCGAGGCCTTGCCCAACCTGACGCAAGTCAGGGCGATGATCGAGGAACTGCGGGAGCACAGAATTGCCGTGGCGCTGGATGATTTCGGCAGCGGTTTCTCGTCCTTCCTGTACCTGAAATTCCTGTCCATCGACTACGTCAAGATTGAGGGCAGCTTTGTCCGGCAAATCGCCATCGATGCGCGCGACCGCGTTATCGTCGAGCAGATCAACGCCATGGCGCACAAATTCGGCCTGAAGACCATCGCCGAGTTCGTCGAAGACGAGATCACGGCGAAGACGCTCGCCGAGATCGGGGTCGACTATGCGCAAGGCTATTATTACGGACGGCCTGCGTTGCCGGGTTAAGCGCGTATTTCGGCCTGCAAAGCAAGCTGCGCGCCCCTTGATATAGTGCGTATAAATACAACAATTCGGGAGACGCTCAATGAATAATCTTTCCATCGGCAAACGCATTTTCATTCTCATGTTGACGGCCGGCGTTCTCTTGCTGGCCATCGCCGGCATTGCATGGCGGAACGAGAACCACGCTGTTGCCGCCCTCAAGACTGTGTTTGAGGACCGCGTGGTGCCATTGCGCGACCTGGCCAAGATCGGCGAACTGCTGGGCGACAACACCGCCGAGCTGTTGCTGTCCATCCAGCATGATCCCAGAGGATCCCTGGCTATCGCCCACGATCACTCGGTGGACCTTCACCTGGAAAGATTCGATAAGCGACGCGCCGAAATCGGCACCCTGTGGGACAAATACATGGCCACCTACCTGACCGAAGAAGAAAAGCGGCTGGCCGCCGATTTTGCCGCCAAGCGCAAGACCTGGGTCGAAATGGCCGCCAGTCTGCTCCGGCGCATCAAGGGCGGCGATTATTCGCCGGAACTGATCAAGGAGCTGCTCGCCGCACGCAACAAGCATTCGGTGGCCGCCATCGAGGCGCTGGGCAAGCTGTCGGCGTACCAGGAACGAGTGGCGCGCGAGGCTTACGAGGATGAGGTCGGCACCCATACCACGGGCACCTTGCTGTTCCTGTTGATCATCGGCGGCGGCCTGGCCGCCACGGGTGGTTTCGCCTGGTTCCTTACGCGAGCCATCACTGGACCGGTCAATGCCTCGGTCGAGATCGCCGAAGCCATCGCCAGCGGCGACCTGACCCGCCAGGTGCCGCGCGGTGGCAGCGACGAGGCCGGGCGCCTACTTGCCGCCTTTGCCCGCATGCAGGACGGCCTGCGCATCATGGTCAGTGATTCGCAAAAGAGTGCGCAGGAACTGTCCCGCGCCGCCGGAGACCTGACCGAAGCCGCCTGTCAGTCGACCAGCGCCACCGAAGCTCAATGCGAGGCGGCCTCGAGCATGGCTGCAGCGGTCGAGGAAATGTCCGTATCGATCGACCAGGTGCGCGACAACGCCCGCGATGCGCGCAGCATTGCCGTCTCTGCGGGTGAGGAATCCCGTGCCGGCGGCCAGGTGGTGCATTCGAGTGCCGAGGAAATGCGCCAAGTGGCGACGGCGGTCAACGAAGCCGCCAGCACCATCCGCCAGCTCGAAAACTATTCGAACGAGATTTCAACGGTCATCAACGTCATCCGCGATGTTGCCGATCAAACCAATTTGCTGGCCTTGAATGCCGCCATCGAGGCGGCCCGCGCCGGAGAGCAGGGGCGTGGGTTTGCGGTGGTTGCCGACGAAGTGCGCAAGCTTGCCGAGCGCACCTCCGAATCAACCCATACCATCGCCAACGTCATCGACAAGGTACAGGCCGGGGCCCGCCGTGCCGTCCAGGATATTGAAAGCGGCGTCGCCCGTGTCAACGAGGGCGTCAACCTGGCGCACCAGGCCGGTGACTCGATTACCGGCATCCAGGCGGGCGCCGAACGTGTCGGGGCTGCCATTGCCGACATCGGCACTGCGCTCGACGAGCAGTCCACCGCCACGCAGGAGATCGCCCGCGGCGTCGAGCGCATCGCCAACAAGGCGGAAGAGAATACCGCCAGCGTGCGTCAGACCTCGGCTGCCGCCGAGCGCCTGCGCGGCTTGGCCGGCGATCTCGAACGCTCGGTCGCGCGCTTCCACGTTTGACGGCGCAGCGTTTCGTGTCCGACTGAAATGGCCGACATCAAACATCGCGAAAATTTCCCTTTTAAGTCATCCCGCATGATGCGTGGTTCTGGGGCAGCGGCCGCTTGAGTTCCGTCAATACCGGAGAAAACGCCATCAGGATTACGCTATAGTCTGATCCCGCCAGCGAACATCCATCCGCATCCTGTCATGAGAGATTGCGTGATATCAGATGGATAGCCCCCGCTTACTCTTTGTCAGTGAGGGGCATTGACATCGCCTTGTCGCCACACTTAGAATCATTATCGAACGATCGATCAAGTGAGGCATATCATGGCCAGACCACGTGCAGCAGCGAAAGTTTCCGATCCGGGGCAGGATGAGCTGTCACGCAAGGAAGAGCTGATCCGTACCGCAGTCGAACTCTTTTCGGAACACGGATTCAAGGGAACTTCGATCCGCGACATCGCGCGCCACCTTGGCATCAGCGTCTCGAACATGTACCACTACTTCGAGACCAAGGAAGACCTCTGGCTGGCGATCCAGGAGTATTCGGTACGCTGGCTGCCGGACCGGCTGGAGGCCGTGTGGGCGCTTAGTGCCGATCCGCTGGAGCGTTTTCGTCTGTTGCTTCGGGCGCATCTCGAGTCATCCGGCACCTATCAGAAGGAATCGCGCATTTTCATGATGGATCAGGACCAGATCTCGAAAAAGGGCCAGGGCAAGAGCAAGCAGATCCAGAAAAAGGTGCTGGACATCTATCTCAAGCATCTCGCCGCCCTGCAGCAGGCGGGCTACTTGGCAACGCAGCAAACCAAGATTCTGGCGTTCAACATACTTGGCGTAGTCAATTGGTACTTGCGCTGGTACAAGGCCGACGGTCCGTTGCCGGCCGAGCGGGTTTTCGACGAGATCATCAATTTCATACTGAATGGCGCGATAAACAAAGACAGGCCGACAGCCAGCAAGCCGGTTTGAGAGGAGGAGCAGCATGGGATACACAGCGGACATCGACACGGGTGGGACTTTCACCGATGGCTTCTTCACGCGCGGTGGTGAATTCCATGCGGTGAAAACCGCCACCACACCGCACGACCTGACACTCTGCTTCATGGAGTGCCTCAAAGCCGGAGCGCAGGCTTTCGGTGTTGCGCTCGGCGACTTTCTCGAACATGCCGACCTGATCCGCTTTTCCAACACCATCGGCACCAATACCATCATCGAGCGCAACGGCAGCCGGGTCGGCTTGTTACTGACGCAGGGCAATGAGAGCCTGGCACCGCTGGGCGATCAGAAGCATACGCTGCTGCTGCCGGAGATGGTGCTGGGTCTCAGCGAAGAAGTGAGCGTGGACGGCGCCATCGTGCGCGCCCCCGAAGCCAGCGCCATCATGGCGGCGGCCCAGACCCTGATCGACCGCGGCGCGCGCTGCCTGGTGGTGGCGCTGGCCAACTCCGAAGCCAACCCGGCCAACGAGCAACTGGTGCGCGAGACCATCAAGCGCGAATATCCGCGCGATTATCTGGGCTCGGTGCCGGTGTTCCTGGCTTCGGACATCTCCGCGCGCAGCGGCTATGCCGAGCGCATCAACACGGCCGTGCTCAACGCATATATCCACAGCAAGCTGACGCGACTGCTCTACAAGTCGGGCGAGGACCTGCGGCGCAACCGCTATCGCGGACATCTTTTCATCGGCCACAACAACGGCGCCGCGGCGCGCGTGGCCAAGACCCGCGCCATCAACACCTACAACTCCGGCCCGGCGGCGGGCCTGCTGGGTGCGCGCGAAATCGGCGCCTTGTACGGGGCCCGCCAGATCATTTCGGGCGACATGGGGGGCACGTCGTATGACCTCGGCTTGATCCGCGATGGCGAGCCCGGTTTTTCCCTGCGGCCCGATGTGGAAGGTTTCCGCTGCAATCTGCCGATGCTGTCCATCCTCGCCCTAGGCGCGGGCGGCGGTTCGATCGCTACGCTGGTCGATGGTGAGTTGCGTGTCGGACCGCGTTCGGCCGGCGCTTTGCCCGGCCCGGCCTGCTTCGACCTGGGCGGTGCCGATGCCACTGTGACCGATGCCAATCTGGTGCTGGGCCTGCTTGACTCCGATTTTTTCCTGGGCGGGGCGAAAAAGCTTAATCTCGTAAAGGCACGCGCCGCGATCGAAAACAAGATCGCCAAGCCGCTGAATATTTCTGTCGAAGACGCAGCGCTGCGCATCGTCAACGTCGTCGACGCCAACGTCGCCTGCGAGATCGCCAGGTTGGCGGGGAATGAGGCGCAGAACACGCTGATGGTGGTGTATGGCGGGGCAGGGCCGCTGCACTGCTGCAGCATGGCCCAAGGCATCGGCAAACTGGTGGTGACGCCTTATTCGGCGGTGTTTTCCGCCTACTCCTCATCGCTCATGGATGTCGGGCATATCTACTACCGGCGCAGCAGCGCCGCACTGTCGGCCGACGGCGATTTCACCGGCATGGCCCAGGCGATTTCGGAAATGCGCGTGCGCGCCGAGCAGGACATGCGCGGCGAAGGCTTTGCCCCGGAAAATCTGTATTGGACCGTGGAACTGATTGTGCAGGGCAGCGATCCGGAAAGCGAAGCCAGGCTTACCGCAGCGGCAGATTTCTTCCGCGCGCCGCAGGCCGTTGCCAGGCTTGCGGTGCAGGCCAAAGAGGCGCTTGGAGAGAAGAATGGTCAGTCGCCGGTGATCACCAGCATCGGTTTGTTCGCCCGCGCCGGCGTGCCACATTTCAAGATGGCAGCCCAGACCGGTAGTGGCCGCAAGCTGCAGGATGCGCAAAAGAGCCAGCGCGACATCTATCTGGGTGCCGGCCATGCGGTCAAGGTGCCGGTGTATGACCGCGATCGTCTCGAATGCGGTCATCAAATCGATGGACCGGCCTTGGTCGAGTCGGTGCAGACCACCATCTGGGTCGCGCAAGGCTGGCGGCTGACGGTGGACCAATATCAGAATGCGGTGCTGGAAAGGATGCCTTCATGAAAGTACGCGTAACCGAATCCCTGGCGGTTGACCTGGCCAGCGAGCAATGGTGTTGCCATGCTTGCGGTCACGTCCTGGCCGGCGCCCGGGAGAACTACAAGACCGGCTGCCTCATCGCCGAAGTCCCTCTGGAAGTAGCCCACCCGCCGCTGGTGACGGAAACCAGCCATTCTTTCACGCCCAACCCCGAGTATTGCCGCCTGCTCGAATTCTACTGTCCGGGCTGCGGCATCACGCTCGAGAACGAATATCTGCCGCCCGGACATCCGCTGACGCACGAGATCGAGCTGGACATCGATGCGTTCAAGCGCCGCCATGGAGTCAAGTAATTGATCGGCGCGCGCGACTGGTTCAAGAGTGTTGCGGCGGGCCAGCGTCCTGCCGGCAGCGCATTCATGCCGCTGTTGGAAATGATCGCGCCGCGCGTGGCCGGCTCGACCTGGCAGCAGATGAGTTCCGATCCCACGGCCTGGTCGAGTGCGCTGGGCCAGACTGCGCAATTGCTGGGCAGCAGCGCGCTGACGCTGGGCTGGGATGAAACCTTGCTGGCAGAAGCTTGCGGCGTGCCGCTGATCTGGAATGAAGATCGGCCGCAGCTTGGTTCGCGCGCCGAGCAATTCAACACACAGGCCAAAAGCGCCGGCCGGTTACCTGCGCTGCTCGAAACTGCACAGCGTCTGAGCCAGACCGCCAGGCCGGAGCGCGCCTGCGTGCTGGCCATCACGGGTCCGGCCACGCTGGCGCGGCAAGTGTTTGCCGCCAAGCCGGAGAAGCCGGTGCTGGAACAATTGAAGCCAGTGTTGGTGGAAGTCGTCGAAGGGCTGTGCCAGGGGCGTCCCGAATGCCTGGTGTTGCGCGAGAGCGGA
The DNA here is from genome assembly GCA_016234745.1 of Betaproteobacteria bacterium. Classification (GTDB taxonomy): domain Bacteria; phylum Pseudomonadota; class Gammaproteobacteria; order Burkholderiales; family Rhodocyclaceae; genus JACRAR01. The sequence continues at coordinate 61,586 of JACRAR010000046.1, forward strand.
GTGTCTGCGACCGGCGATGTCAAGCCGGATTTGCGCCGCATCTACAACACCCTCAAGAATATCGCATCTTATTACGGCGTCATGACCGCACTGCATCTGGACGGCTATGCCGACTGGCAGCAGGACGCAGCGCGCTGGACGGTGCTCAGGATCGACCATCTGCTGCTCGGCGCCGACGCCGCAGGGCAGTTGCCGCAGCCGGCTTGCTTCGAAGGTTGGCAGAGCCTGGGCTGGCCCTTGTCCACCAGCGACGCGGCGGCAAGCCAGGCGCGCATCGAGGCGTCGACCGGCAGTCTGGACAAGAACGGAGTGGGGGTTCTTTTCACCACGCTGCCGCAAGCAGAGCCCGCCATCGAGGCATTGCACGGCATCAACGCGATGCTGTCATGATCAGGAGAACCTTATGAGTTTCAGTGTAGGCATCGATATCGGCGGAACCTTCACCGATTTCTGCGGCATTGCCGAGGATGGCACCCTGACCACCTGCAAGACGCCGACCACCCATTACGACCTGTCGGTCGGCTTCATGCGCGGCATTCGCGACCTGGCCAAGCGCACCGGCCTGCAAACCCGGGATTACCTGGCCCAGGTCGAGGCGCTGCGCTATTCCACGACAGTCGGCACCAATGCGCTGATCGAGCGCACCGGCCCCAAGCTCGGGCTGATCACCACGGCCGGTTTCGAGGACACGATCTTCATCGGCCGCTCGCGCAGCTGGGCGGACGGTCTGCCGACGCACCTGGCGCAGGACATGGCGCGCATTGCCAAGCCGCAACCGCTGATCTCGCCCGACATGGTGATGGGCGTGCGCGAACGCATCGACTACAGCGGCCGGGTCATCTGCCCGCTGTCGCGCGCGGATGTGCTGGCACAGTTGCAGAAACTGGTTGATCGCGGCGCCATGGGCTTCGTCGTGAGCCTGCTGTGGTCTTTCGTCAATCCGGAACACGAGCGCATGATCAAGCGCATCATCGAGGAAGAGTATCCGGAAGATTATCTCGGTGCCATGCCCGTCACGCTTTCCAGCGAAGTCTCACCCAAGCAGGGGGAGTACACGCGCACCATGACCTCGGTGGTCAACGCCTACATCCATGGCCTGATGGCCGACGAGCTGACGCGCCTCGGCAACGAGTTGCGCGACGAAGGCTATCAACGGCCGCTGATCCTGGTGCATAACACCGGCGGCACCAAGAAAGTCTCGCGCACCAAGGCGGTGTTTACGCACAACGCCGGGCCGGTGGCGGGCATGTATGGCGCGACCGAACTGGGCAAGCTCACCGATTGTCCCAATATCGTGTTCACCGACATGGGCGGAACGTCTTTCGACATCGGTGTGATTGCCGACGGCGTGTTGCGCGCCCACGACTTCATCCCGGTGATCGACCGCTGGCGCACCAATATTCCCGCCATTGAGGTCAAGTCGATCGGCGCCGGCGGCGGCTCAATCGCCTGGATCAATGAACTCATGCAGGATGCACTCGAAGTCGGCCCCCAATCGGCCGGCTCCATGCCGGGACCGGCCTGCTACGACAAGGGCGGGCGCGAGCCGACCGTCACCGATGCCGACCTGGTGCTGGGCTATCTCAATCCGGACAATTATCTGGATGGAGAGATGCTGCTCGATGCCGATCTGAGCCACGCTGCCATCGAGGAAAAAATCGCCAGGCCGCTGGGCTTAGGCGTACTGGAAGCGGCCTATCGCATTCGCCGGCTGGTCGATGCGCGCATGGGCCACGAGGTGTTCAACGAAGTGGCACTCAAAGGGCATGATCCGCGCAAGTTCGTGGTGTATGCCTGCGGCGGCGCCGGGGCGACCCATGCCTGCGGTTTCGCCCCTTACGTTGGTGCGCGTTCGGTGGTGGTGCCGGCGGTGGCGTCGATCTTCGGCGCCTTCGGCGCGTCCACCATGGAAATCCAGCAGGTGTGGGACATCTCGCGCACGCTCAAGCTGTTCCGCTGGGACAAGCAGGCTTACCTGGAGGATCTCGAGAGTTTCAACCAGGTGGTGCGCGAACTCAGGGAACTGGCCGTGCGCGATCTGCAACTCGAGGGCTTCAGCGAGGACCGCATCAATTTCCGGCTTGAGCTCGACATGCGCTATGGCAGCCAGTATCACCTGACCAAGATCGAGCTGCCGGGTCTGTTCCTCAACAATACCGACGATGTGAAGGCCTTGTGCGAACTTTTTACCCGGCGCTATTCGGAAATCTATTCGCCTGAAGCCGCTTTCCCGGTCGGCGGCATCAATGTCGAATGTTTTTATCTGGCAGCCGGCGTGCACAATCCGCGGCAGGAGTTCAAGCCGGTTGCTCTGTCGACAGCTGGTGTTTCCGCAGCGGCACGCCTCGAATCCCGTCCTGCCTGCTTCGATCCCGCTGCCGGAATGATGGATACCCCGGTGTATGACTGGCTGGAATTGGTGCCGGGCAACCAGCTTGCCGGTCCCGCCCTGATCGAGGCGCCGGACACGACTTATGTGATCGAGCCGGGCTGGACTTACCGCATGGATGCCTATCGCAATGGCATACTGGAAAGGAACGCAGCATGAACGCCAGCTTTCGCTACGGACGTGACCATGAAGTCGTGCAGCGCCTGCGGCCCGAGCCGCTGACGGCGCGCGAGCAGGCCGCACAGGCGGCGGTCGACGACCTTGACTTCGAAATCTTCCGCCACAAGATGGACATGGTGGCGCTGGAAGGCAAGGAGACCACCATGAAGCTCGGCGCATCCACGGCGATGCGCTGGGGCGACGTGGCCTTCGGCATCTATACCGCGCAGGGCGACCTGGCGGTGTGCGCCACCGGCATCTATCACCATGCGGTGCTGTCGCAGATTCCGGTCAAATACATCGTCAAGCATTGGCGCAACGAGCCCTCGGTGGGGCTGCACCCCGGCGACGCTTTCTTCTACAACGACCCCTTCTACGGCGGCGTGCATAACGCCGACATGGGCCTGTCGATTCCGGTGTTCGCCGACGACGAACTGGTCTGCTTCATCGGTGCTGCGGTGCATACCGGTGAATGTGGCGGCTCGGAGCCGGGTGGCACGGTGTGCGGCGCCAAGTCGCGCTACGACGAGGGTCTGCTGGTGCCGCCGATCAAGATCGGCGAGCAGCACGCCTTGAAGGAAGACATCTTGAGCATGCTGTCGACCATGACGCGCGACCCGCGCACCATGATGCTCGACATCAAGGCGCGCCTGGCGGCCAGCCGCATCGCCGAACGGCGGGTGCAGGAAATCATCGCCGAGAAGGGCGCCGATTTCTTCGTCGGCGCCTTGCGCCGCATTCTGTCCATGACCGCAGACGCAGCCCGCAAAAAGGTCTCGCGCCTCAATGACGGCATCTATCGCCAGCCGCGCTTCATGGACACGGTCGGCCCCGAATCCCAGTTGCTCAAGATCAACATCGAAGTGGAAAAGCGCGGCGAGCGCATCACCCTGCGCTTCCATGGTTCATCGCCGATGCTTATGGATCGTCCCGTCAACAGCTATTTCCAGGGCATCATCGGCCTGGCCATGGTGTATTTCTGCGGCTGGTTTTTCCATGACCTGCCCGCCAACAATGGCCTGCTCGAATCCGTCGATTGGGAATTTCCCGACAATTCCTTCATCAATGCCCAGGGTGACGTGCCGGTCTCCTATGCGCCGGCGACCCAGGTGGCGTTCACCCAGGGCATGTTTATGTGTGGCGCGCGCATGATCTACAGCAGCGACCCGTTGCGGGCAGTGGCCTCGTGGTTCTCGGCCTTCGCCGTGACGCTGTATGGCGGCTTCAACCAGCTCGGCGATCCGGTCGCCGACCTCACCCCGGAAATCAATGCGACGGGTGCGGGCGCCCGATCCGACATGGACGGCGTGGATGTCGCCGGCGCTTTCTTCGCGACGCTCAGCGACTGCGGCGATGTCGAGGCGACCGAGTCCGACCGCCCCTTCCTCTATCTCTTCCGCAACCAGTTCAACCATTCCTATGGCCACGGCAAGTACCGTGGCGGGGCCGGTGTCGGTTATGGCCTGATGGTGCATGGGGTGCCCTGGCTGGGTATGGGTGGCATGGGCTTCGGCTCGCAATTCCCGTCGACCCTGGGCATTTTCGGCGGCCGCGCCGCACCACCAGCCTTCCTGCAGATGGTGCGCGGCAGCAACATGGGCGCCTTGCTGGCCTCCGGTGGCGAAGGTCTGCCGCACAACATGGCCGAGTTGTACGGCGGCGGTGAACAGGTCGAGCAAGGCAAGCGCGAGTACGCGGATGTCAGCCTACCGCCAGGGCCCTTCATGGGTGGCGACACCTACTATGTGCCGGTCACCGGCGGTGCCGGCTATGGTGACGTGCTCGAACGCGATCCGCATGCGGTCATGAAGGATGTCAGAAACAACCTGACCAGTGCGGCTGCAGCGCGTGACGTTTATCTCGTGGCCTACGACCCGGACAGCCTCTATCCCGATCTCGAAGCGACTGCAGAATTGCGCCGTGCTGCGCGTCAGGAACGTTTGCGCCGCGCCAAGCCCTACGCCGAATTCCTGGCGGGCTGGAATGCCTTGCGGCCGCCCGCGCAGATCCTGCGCTACTACGGCGACTATCCGCTGCCTGGGCAGCCTTCCTGACCGGGGCAAGGAGGACATCATGGCAGCCCTGCATCCATCCATTCCGCGCACCGTCCATGGCCTGCTCGACCAGCAGGCCGAGCGCTATGGCGACAAGACTTTCATGTTTTTCCGCGATGCCGCCTGGAGCTATGCGGCGATCCGGCAAGAGAGCATCCGTGTGGCGGCCGGCCTGCAAGCCCTGGGGGTCAAGCACGGCGACAAGGTGGCGCTGATGCTGGCCAACCGGCCGGAGTTTTTGTTTACCTGGTTTGGCCTGTCTTACCTCGGCGCCGTCGAAGTCTCGATCAATAACGCGCACCGCGGCTATCTGCTTTCCTACATGCTGGACAAGGCCGATTGCACGGTGCTGGTGATCGAGGAAAGCTTCCTGCCGGCGCTGCTCGATGTCGTCAAGGATTTGCCGAAATTGCAGACGCTGGTTGTGCTGGGTGGACCTTTGCCGGGCGACACGGGCAAGACCGTCACGAGTTATGCAGCGCTGACCGACAACTCCGGAACGTTCTCCGCGGTCGAAGTGGCCTGGAGCGATGCGGGGCTGATGATGTTCACCTCGGGTACCACCGGTCCGTCGAAGGGCGCGGTGATGCCGCAGAACTATGCCATCCACATGGCGGAGCTGATCTGCGGCCAGGCCGGCTACGGTCCGGAGGACTGCCTCTACAACGCGCTACCGCTGTTCCATGGCAACGCCAAGGTGCTGTCGACTCTGCCGGCGCTGCTTTCCGGCGCACGCATGGTGCTGGCCGAACGTTTTTCCGTGAGCCAGTTCTGGGACGAGGTGAAACGCTACGGTTGCACCGAGTTCAATTACATCGGCGGCATTTTGGCGATGCTGCTCAAGGCCGACCCGCGTCCCGACGATGCAGACAATCCGCTGCGCATCCTCGTCGGTGCCGGGGCCTCGCCGGCGGTCTTCGAGGAATTCGAGCGGCGCTTCCAGGTTACCCTGCTCGAAGGCTATGGCATGAGCGAGATCGGCATCCCGCTGATGAGCACGCCCGAGGACAGGAAGCCCGGCAGTTGTGGCAAGCCGCATGAGGATTACGATATCCGCCTGGTTGACGACGATCACCGCGAGGTGGCACCTGGCGTTCCCGGCGAGGCGCTGGTGCGTCCGAAAAAGCCCTGGTCGATGCTGATGGGCTATTACGCCATGCTGGAGAAGACCGTCGAAGCCTGGCAAAACCTGTGGTTCCACACCGGCGATTACCTCAAGCGCGATGCCGAGGGCTTTTACTATTTCGTCGACCGCAAGAAGGACGCGCTGCGCCGCCGCGGCGAGAACATCAGTTCTTTCGAAGTGGAGCGCAGCGTCATGACGCATCCGGCCGTGCTGGAATGCGCCGCGGTGCCGATCCCGTCCGAGCTCGGCGAGGACGAGGTGATGATCTGCGTGGTGTTGCGTCCGGGGCAGGCGCCGAACCATGCCGACTTGTCCCGGCATTGCGAAAAGCAGATGGCGAAGTTCATGGTGCCGCGCTATATCCGCATCCTCGACCGCCTGCCGAAGACACCCACCGAACGGGTGCAAAAATTCCAGTTGCGTCAGGAAGGCGTCACCACCGATACCTGGGATCGGGAGAGCGCTTGAGCGCGCCGGCAGGATGACTCAATCATTGGCGTCGGTTGTACCCGGCTTGTACGCTCACAATGAGCAGGGCGAACTCGAACTGACCGGTTCGTTTTGCGCTGCCTGCCAGCGTTATGCGTATCCGCGCGTGGAGCATTGCCCGGAATGTCTGCAGCCAACCGAGCGCAAGCCTGTCGGCGGCAAGGGAAGCATCTACAGCTATACCGTGATCCGTACCCGGCCGCCGTTCCAGCTTCCCGAACCCTATGCGGTCGGCTATGTCGATCTTGCGGCGAGCGGCTTGCGGGTGTTCGGATTGTTCCACCCCGAGGTCATCGAACAACTGCGCATCGGCATGCCGGTGGCATTGGAGGAAATTCCTCTGGGCATCAACAACGACGGCCAGCCCTGCCTGCGGCCGGTCTTTACTCCTGCCGTGAAATCCGATGAGCACTGAACCCAAGGTCTTCGTCGCCGGCATCGGCGTGCTGCCCTTCGGCAAGCATGTCGAGCGCAGCGTCACTTCACTGGCCGTCGAGGCTGGTCTGCTCGCCTTGCGCGATGCCGGTGTCGCACCGCGCGAAATCGGCATGGGATTTTTCGCCAATGTACTGGCATCCCGGCTGTTCGGTGACAGTACCCTCGGACAGAATGTTTTCGCCAGCCTGGGCATGAACCGCATTCCGGTGGTGAACGTCGAGAACGCCTGCACGTCAGGATCGTCGGCGTTTCATCTGGCCTGCATGGCGATCCGCGCCGGTGAGTGCGATCTGGTGCTGGCCATCGGTGCCGAGAAAATGTGCCTGCCGCAGATGGGCCTGCTGAGTTCCGGCAACACCGATCCGGATACGCTGCTCGGCCTGGTGACCCCTGCCAGCTTTGCGCTGCGTGCGCGCCGCCACATGCAGGAGTTCGGCACCACGGCGCAGCAAATGGCGCAGGTCGCCGTGAAGAACCGCAAGCATGCCGCCCTCAATCCGCAGGCCCAGTTCCGTGAGCCGATTACGCTCGAACAAGTGTTGAACTCGCCGCTGATCGCCGACCCATTGACGCGCCTGCAATCCTGCCCGATTGCCGACGGCGCAGCGGCTGTGTTGCTGTGCTCGGAAAAAGTGGCGAAGCGCTTGTCGTGCAGGATCGGCGTGCGCGCCTCGATCCTGGTTTCGGGTTCCTACGACAATCCGCAGGACCTGGCACGCTGGGAGACCGATTTCCGCTGCGCACAGCAGGTCTACGAGAAGGCTGGGGCCGGCGCGGCGGATGTCGATCTCGTCGAATGTCACGACGCATTCACCATCGCCGAAATCATGCACTATGAAGCACTCGGACTGTGTGCGCCGGGAGAGGGTGGCCGCTTCGTCGAATCGGGCGCAGCCGCGTTGGGCGGTACGACGCCGGTGAATGTCTCGGGCGGCCTCTTGAGCCGCGGCCATCCGGTGGCGGCGACAGGCCTCGCCCAGATCGCCGAGGTGACGCTGCAGTTGCGTGAGCAGGCTGGCGCAAGGCAGGTGCACGGCGCAAAGCTCGGGTTGGCGCATTGCATGGGCGGCGACCGCGCCGCGGATACCAAGTCGGCCACCATCGTCATACTTGCAACGTAAGTTCGTATTCTGATATATCAGGCCTGAGCGGCTTCCTTCAATACCTCCGCCGCCCATTGGTTGAGGCTCTTTCCTGCAGCTTGAGCAGCTATGAGAGCAGACCCATGCACTTCGGGAGGGACGCGCAACATCATTTTACCGCTGGCAGGCTTGGTGGGTTCCTTACCTTCCTTCAAGCAATCTTCAAGGTAAAAATCGACGGCGTTGTGAAAGTCTTTTGTCAGTTGTGCCACCGTCTCACCTTCAAAAGTGATGTTGATGCTATCGGGCAGACCGAGCACCTTGCCCCAAAAAATGCTGTCCCGTGCATCGAATTCGACGCGGGCTGTATAGCCTTTGTAGGTCATGCTGTTCATGGTTTAACTCCTTGCGATTCAAGCCAGAGGCAGATTTCCTCGATCTGGTACTTTTTTGCCTCCTTGCCGGGATGCGGGCGATGGGCATGCTTGACGGTATCACCAAGGTGCAAGGCTACTCGCGAGCCTTTACCTTCCGCCACTTTTCCACCCAGCCCGACGATTAACATCTCGATGTCGGTGAATGCCACTGTCGCCAAGGTCGGCTTGGTGAATATGGCGCGTAAAGTCTTGGCGTGCTTGCTTTTCATGGGTCAAATACTAGCGGTTAGTGCGTGAAAATGCAATCACATTGTGATAGCGTCGACATTCCCGATGGGCTCGTTTGTTGTAAGTGTGTTGGCCGGATAGCCCAACTCCGGCAATTCAACCGAGAGCCGGTTGGAACGCTTGTGCTTGCGCTGACTCGTGGTTTCGCTCCGGCTCCCGGTGCTGAGAAGCGCACATATCGCCGAATCGACAAGGACGCATTTGAACGTTTGTCTACTAAAGAAGCGTAGTAGCATGCGCGAAAAGCGCTTCTCAAATGCCAACCAAGGAGAGAGAGCATGACCCATCGTGTCGGCGACATCGAGCAAATTACGGCTACGCTGGAGAAATACATCCAGGGATCACTCAACGCCGACGTTGCCTTGCTCAAGAGCATTTTTCATCCCCAGGCTGCGATGTTCGGCTATTTCGGACCGAATCTGCTGGCAGGCAGTCCCGAGCCATTTTTCGCGCATCTGGCGAGCGGTCCCAGTCTTGCGCAAGCGGGCAAGCCCTACCGGGCGAAAATCGTCAGCATTGAAGTGACGGGAAACACGGCCAGCGCGAAGCTGGTCGAGGACGGTTTTTCCGACCTGGATTTCGTCGATTATTTTCACCTGCTCAAGGTGGACGGCCAGTGGCTGATCGTTGCCAAAACCTTTCATCACGATTGAGGAGCTCACATGAAAGCATTGTGGCAGTTGTCGGCGATGGAACAGGCGGCCCTGGTGGCCGGCCGCAAGGTATCCTCGCTGGAACTTATTGAAGCGCATCTGGCGCGCATCGATGCGGTCAATCCGAAATTGAATGCGGTGGTCCGGGTGATGGCCGAGGAGGCACGCGCCGCAGCGCGCTCCGCCGACAGCCAGGTGGCGGCCGGCGCCAAGCTCGGGCCGCTGCATGGCGTGCCATTCACCATCAAGGAGAACATCGACGTCGCCGGTCTGCCGACGACGCATGGCTGCAAGGCTCTGGAGCACGCCGTGGTGGCGCGCGATGCGCCCGTGGTCGAACGCATGCGGGCAGCCGGCGCCATCGCACTGGCGCGCACCAACCTGCCGGACCTCGGTCTGCGCGTTCATACCGAGAGCAGTCTGCATGGCCTGACGCGCAATCCCTGGAATCTCGCGCGGACCGCCGCTGGGTCGAGCGGCGGCGAAGGCGCGGCCCTGGCCTCCGGCATGAGCCCGATCGGCCTGGGCAACGACATCGGTGGTTCCCTGCGCAATCCGGCCAGTGCTTGCGGCATTGCCTCGATCAAGCCTTCGGCGGGGCGGGTGCCCCATGTTGAAACGGTGCCCGGCGCCGATCCGCTGCTGGTTGCGCAACTGATGCTGGCGCAGGGTCCGATGGCACGCCGCGTCGCCGATGTGCGGCTCGGCTTGCAAATTCTCATGGGTGCCCATCCGCGCGATCCCTGGTCGATCAGCCTGCCGTTTGCAGGCGAGCCGCTGCAAAAGCCGCTGCGCATCGCCATGGTGGCGGAGCCGCCCGGTGGCAGCATCGATCCCGTCATCGCCGCCACGGTGCGCAAGGCCGGCGCAGCGCTCAGCGATGCGGGCTATCAGGTGGATGAGGTATGCCCGCCAAGCTACGAAGATGCGTTGCAGGTGTGGAGCCAGTTCATTTTTGGCGATCTGGCCGCCATCCTGGATCAGCTTTACCCGATCATGGGCGAGAGCGGTGCACGATTCCTGCGCTACGTTTACGAGCCGCTTCCGGCCTACGACGCCAAGGCCATGTCCTTGATGTTCGTGCAGCGTCATGCCGTAGCCCGGGAATGGTCAGTTTTCATGGAAGACTATCCGCTGGTGCTCAGTCCGACCTGGACGCAGTTGCCGTTCGAGCATGGTTTCGATGCCGCAAGCGCCGCAGGCGCGGCAGCGGCGATGGAAATGATGCGGCCGGTGCGGCCTGCCAATCTGCTCGGCTTGCCTTCCGCTTGTGTGCCGGCCGGCCGCGACGAGAAGACCGGCTTGCCGATCGGCGTGTTATTGACAGGCAAGCGCTTCCGTGAAGACCTTTGCCTGGAGGCTGCCGAAGCCGTGGAAGCGCGTCTCGGACTTGCCACGCCGATTGATCCGGCCGCGTAGAAAACAGTGTGCTAGAGGTTTTGCATCACAATAATTTTCCGAGGAGACGGCAGCATGAGCAAAACAATCAACAGCACGGTCAGCGGCGTGCTGGTCGAGATTCTCAAGAAGCATGGCATCCGCCATATCTTCGGATTGCCTGCGGCACAGCTTGGTTTGGTGATGGATGGCACCAGCAAGGATGCCTATTTCCGTTACGCCACCACGCGCCACGAGGAAGCGGCCGGCCACATGGCGCATGCGGTGCATCTGGTCTCGGGGGAGATGGCGGCGTGCTTCGGCACGGTCGGTCCCGGTGCGACCAATCTGCTGCCCGGTGTCGCTGCGGCGTGGGCCGACAACATTCCGCTGCTGGTGCTGACGCCCAACAATCAACTGGATCGCATCGACCCGGGCAAGGATTTGTTGCAGAACATGGATCAGATCGCCCTGTACAAGCCGATTACCAAGTGGAGCGCGATGATCCGTACGCCGCAGCGGGCGCCGGAATTGATCGAGCGGGCGATTTACGAGGCGCGCTCTGGGCGGCCGGGACCGGTGCATCTCGATATCCCCTGCGATGTAGGGACCTGGGACTGCAGTCACGACCTTGACAGCATTCCCGCCATCGCGCCAGCTAGGCCGGTGCCATCGCCTGGTGATATCGAGAAGATCGTCGCCGCGTTGCGTTCCGCCAAGCGTCCCTTGCTGCTCGCTGGCGGCGGCGTGGCGCGCTCTGCGGCCACGGAAGTATTCCGCGCGCTGGTTGCGCGTACCGGTTTCCCTGCCACCACCACGCCCAAGGCTTTCGGTGTGGTGGATTTCGCCAGCCCCAGCCATATCGGCAGCGCCGGCGTATTGGCCGGAACGGCGATGGTGCGCGCCTGCCAGGAAGCCGATCTGATCTTTGCCGTGGGCTGCAAATTTTCTTCCTGGATCCCGGTCAACAAGCCGCCCAAATATTCGGTCCCGGCCGGCCAGAAAATCATCCAGATCGACATCGATGACAGCATGCTGGGCAAGAATGCACCGCTGACCATGGGGCTGGTGGGCGATGCCCGCGAGAGCCTGCAACAGATTCTCGATGCCTTGGGCGCACAGGCGAGCTATGCGGCGGACCACGCCTGGATCGCTTCGCTGCAAGCCGACTACCGGTCCTACCGCGCCCAGGTCGATGCCATCGCCGACGGCAAATACACGGCGGGGACGCAGATCGCCAACAGTGCTGCACTGATGCGCGAAATCGCCAGACTGGCGCCGCGCGATGCAATTTTCTGCATCGATGGCGGGCAGACCATGGAATGGGCGCTGACTTATCTGCAGCCCAGCCATCCGAACAACGTGACCTTCAATCCGGGCATGGGACATCTCGGCGCAGGTTTACCGGCCGCCAATGCGGCCAGGATGGCGCGTCCCGACAGCCCGGTGATTCTGGTCACCGGCGACGGCGCGGCCGGCCTGACGATCCAGGAACTGGAGACGGCAGCGCGCTACCGATTGAAGACGGTGATGATCGTCTTCAACGACAGTCATTGGGGCATGTACCGTCCCATCGGCGAGATGGTTTTCCAGAACGGGAATTTCGGTTCGAAACTCACCAGCGTGGATTTCGCCATGGTGGCGAAAGGTTTTGGCTGCCAGGCTGAGTCAGTGGGCAGCATCGAAGAGCTTCCGGCGGCATTCCAGCGTGCCATGGCTGCACCGGGACCGGTTTTGCTCGACGTGCGCACCGACTTCACGCCGCATCCGATGGATATGTTCTGGTTGGAGGTGGTGATGCAGGGCGCGAAGTGGATTCCGCAGATGTAAGGTTGCACTCTTTCGGATCAGACTACGTCTTCTCCGTCGCCGTGCGCATGGCTGCGGGCGCCTTGCTCGTAGCGGCTGAGCAGCCAGGCGATTTCGCCCTTGTTCTGGATGCGCAGTTTCGCGTAAGCCTGGCGTAGGTGGTGGCGTACGGTGGCCGGCGAGATTTCCATTTGCTTGGCCACCGCCTTGTAGGTCAGTCCTTCCCCATACAAGCGCGCGACCGCCAGTTCCCTGGGCGTCAATACGTCGATGACCGAACGCGGCTTGGCATTGATCAGCAGAAGGTCCGAAACCCGCTCGGCTTGCAGGGAAATCAGCTTGCCAACATACAGGTTCGGATTTTTCTCCTGCTGCAGTTCGCGGAATGTGCGCGGCAGCATCGCACCTTTCCATTCGGGCCATTCCATCAGCATCAGGTCGGCGAATGCCGCGTCGGCGTACTGCAATACGCCGCGGCTGTCGCAGATGGCAATCGAGACGCGCCGCGATGACTTGGCGGCCTTGAGCTGCTCGATATGATGCACCCGGTTCAGATTGATGGCGGAGGCAATATGCGGTATCACCAGTTCGATCAGCTGGATTTCCTCAGCACTGAAAGCGTGCAGGAAGGAATTTTTGTAGAGCGACAAATGAGTCCATAGCTTGAGCGCGGGGTCGTCTTTGCTGACAGCGCAGAGAATCCGCGCAATCGCGTACTTGCCCGCCAGCAGCTTTCTGAAGTGCGCCACGATTCCTTCGTCAGCCATCGATATGACCACGGCTTTTTTGGGCGAGTTCATGACAATCGGCACAATCGGATCGGCCGCTTTGACCGTGTCCCAATCGGCAACGAATTCTGCGGCAAGATTGTGCACATAGCTGTTGTGCATCAGCGGTCCCTGCAGCAGCATGGTCGAGCGGCCGAGCCAGGCGGAATCGAAAGCAAAGTATTCGTGCAGTAGCAGGAACAATTGTTCTTCGAATTCTCCGATGGGCGAGGACATGGCCAACGGATACAGTTCCAGCAGAAAACGACTGAGCTTGACAGGAACCGGATCGGAGCCAGGCCGTGCCGGTTCATCATCCGGCAGAGCCAGTTCCGCGTTCGGGTATGGCATCTCGCTGGTGCTCGGGGTACTTTCCGGTAGCTCAGTGCGCATTCGTTCACTCATAGGGCGGTTTCGCGGTCGATTCCAATGAACAGTTAAGCCTGTATCCGCTACTTTGCCAGACAAAATTGTTGAATTGTTGATTAAGTTGCTCATACCGGCATCGTTCATTTGAATGATGCCAATATGGCGGGAAGGTCACGTTATGTTTGCTGCCACGCAACAAGCGCGCGTCTGTGAACTGACATCTGCCCCATGCGCTGACTTTGCCGGCGCTATTGTTAGTGAATATTGCACTGCCGCAACCGTAACTTGAGCGAGCAGCGCATCTGAACGATTTTAATCGCCTAAACAAATCCCTAGACTGCCGGAAACAATAGGCTCCAGCGCGCTCTTGACAGGCAAGCAGAAGCCGGTATATTTCCGGAATCGATCGATCGATCAAGTCGTCCCCGCGGCAGCAAAGATTGCCCGGAATAAATATTCTTGGATGCCTGAGGAGGAACTCCTCCCGCATGACCATGCAGAATAAATAGTTGCGCATTTGAGGAGGAAAACCATGAGTGTCCAAAGTGAACCCGTTGCGGTTGACCGTTCGAAGTTGCCGCTGGTTTATTCCTGTTCCGGCGGCGCCAGCGCCGCTCAAATGGCGAACCGGATCGCGATTGCTCTGGACCGACGCAATCTCGCGGAGATGTCCTGCATCGCCGGCGTCGGGGGTGACGTGCGCAATCTGGTCAAGGTGGCCAAGTCAGGGCGTCCCATCGTCGCCATCGACGGCTGCGTGCTGGCCTGCGTCAAGAACAGTCTTGCGCGCCATGATGTCCAGCCTGCCATCTGGCACGAACTGTCGCAATACGAGGTGAAGAAGGTCTACCAGGCCGATCCCGACCAGGCTCAGGTCGAGGAGGTCCTGCACATCGTCACCGATTCGATGGCGTCGCTCCAGGCGAGCTGATTCATACTCTGAAAAGGACTGTAGTCGCATGCTCATGCAAAACAAATTATTGAACGTTATCAGTTCGCTGATGCCCTTGGCGATCATAGCGGGTCTGCTGTATGCGGCATTCTTCATCAAGCCGACGGTGACGAGCAAAGCCGTGGCGCCACCGCTGTTTGAAAGGC
>JACRAR010000045.1 GCA_016234745.1 Betaproteobacteria bacterium
ACAATTCGCCTACGGCGAACCGGGACACTTGCCGTGGAAAACGCTGCGCGTTTCCCACCGCGCGCCCCTTTGCCCACAAGCTCCACAGCCCTCCATCTATTCTCATATTTTTTGAAAAACAAAACATACAAGGGGAATGACCGGTGCAGCAATTGGAAGCTATCCAGCACTGGACGCTGTGGGTCGCCAACCCGGACAAATCTGGGCACCGGATTGCTACAGTGGTGATTTACGGAGCCAATTCCAATCTCCGAATAAGGTCTGTCAAATAATCAGCGCCTGGGGGCAGCAGCATTACGTCACCAGTAGCCTGGTTATACTCTAATAACCGCAGACTATGCATCTCCCTCAATACTTTTCTAAAACGAGACGAGTTGCCATATTCCGTCCATTGAATTAGTTGCCCCACGTTGGCGGTGTAGGTTGCTCCAATTAGAAGTATGACTTGGTCTTTTAACTTGATGTCAGGACGTAGGACACGTCGAACGTCAGCGCCACTCCAGACTAATGGTATGCGACGTTCTACTAAGGAATCTACAGCGAGTTGAGCTTCTGCAACTGAAGTCTGATGGACTACTCGAATGAGTTCAGCCATAACCCAAGAGGCCATAGACAAAACTGCACTTGCGTCCATCGGATTAGGGTCTACGTCGCCGCCTGCATGTCCTGATCCACGGTTATTTCGAATTTCGTATAGGGCCGGCAGAAGGCGTGGTATCAAAATTTGAAAACTTCTTGGCGCACTCGCATTGGACTCTAGTGCTCTACATGCACCCACAAAGTCTCGGGGTTTGGTGGGCGTAGCTGCGAATGTTCCCGTCGTGTATCCATCGAGGATCGTATAGACGATCTCGCAAAACTTACCTCCACTTAATTCCGCCGGACTCCAGCGATGCTCCATGAAGTTCTGGACAATGCTGTTGTATTCTTGAATCAGGGGATCTCTTAAACCGGCAGGCAACGTCGATAACAGCGTTGTTGGTGGAAGCATCTTTTATAGGGAAGCTTTTCCGTCCGTGGTTACAAAAAACTGATTCCCATCTTTTTCGCAATGCCCTTTACTTATATTCCTGCTCAGACAAAGTGCGGGGTTCCCTATCCTAGTTTGGTTGCTGGCTTTGAGGGCTGCTGTGATGTCGGCTGACGAGATTCTAGTCTTGCCTTTCGCTTCTAGCCACACAGCAGTAGCGAGGAATTTTTTCACCTGATTCTTGTCTGCCGTCTTCCCTTTCAGAAAAGTTGCAAGAGGCTGGCTAGCAATTGCAGGATCTGCCGGCATCGGCTGATGGCTGTGTGAAGCAGAGTCGTTAGATGTTATCGCCGCAGGAAGAGGAATAGGGGCGATAGCTAGTAGCTTCGGGGCTTGCTGAATGATCTTATCGAGTTGCTGACTAACCCAGTCTTTGTCGCCTTCACCGGAAAACTCGATAGAACCCAGCTTGAATTCGATCTTTGCTTCGCTCATATTTTCCTCCAAGATTTGGATATTCCCCTCGTCCAAGTAGCACGGGGGGAGCTATTGATGCATAGTGTATGCAATTTACATCATAAGCCATATTTATGCTGTGGAGATTATCTGGTTCGAGTCCAGATTCGCGAGGCAGACAATACTCGAATACTGATGCGAATTCGGAAACTCCCCTCTGCGCCGCTGAGCGGAGGACCGCCAGACCGGGGTAGTCCGGACTCGCTGTTTGAGCCGTAGGCGAGTTTGCGAGGCTGGCCGGGCTGGTGGTGCGGAGCGAGGGAAGCCGCAGGCCGGGGCAGCGGGGTGCGTTTCTTTGCCTACTTTCTTGCCGCACAGCAAGAAAGTGGGTCGCCCGCCGGGGCGAGTCCCGGCAATCTACAACACCTCCGCCGCATGATCCGCCAGCCGCGAACGCTCGCCGCGCTGCAGCGTGACGTGTCCTGAATGCGGCCAACCCTTGAAGCGATCGACGACATAGGTCAGCCCGGAACTGCCTTCAGTCAGATAGGGGGTGTCGATTTGCGCGATGTTGCCCAGGCAGACGACCTTGGTGCCCGGCCCGGCGCGCGTGATCAGGGTTTTCATCTGCTTCGGCGTGAGGTTCTGCGCCTCGTCGATGATCAGGAACTTGTTCAGGAAGGTGCGGCCGCGCATGAAATTCAGCGACTTGACCTTGATGCGGCTGCGGATCAAATCCATCGTCGCGGCCCGGCCCCAGTCGCCGCTTGCGGCACTGCCGGTAGGCGCGTCTTCCGGCGGGCGATTGAGTACGTCGAGGTTATCGTCGAGCGCCCCCATCCAGGGGGTCATTTTCTCTTCCTCGGTACCGGGCAGGAAACCGATGTCCTCGCCGACCGGGACAGTGACGCGGGTGATGATGATTTCCGAATAGCGCTTGTTTTCGAGCACCTGGGTGAGGCTGGCGGCCAGCGTCAGCAGGGTCTTGCCGGTGCCCGCCTGTCCCAGCAGCGTCACGAAATCGATATCGGGATTCATCAGCAGGTTGAGCGCGAAGTTCTGCTCGCGGTTGCGCGCGGTGATGCCCCACACGGCGTTTTTCTGGTGCGTGTATTCAGTCAGGGTTTCCAGCACGGCGCTCTTGGCGTCGGCTTCGCGGACCCAGGCATAGAGCGGTTGCGCGCCTTCCTGCCAGACGAATTCATTGACCAGCAGTTCGGCGCAAAGCGGACCGCGGATGCGATAGAAGGTGCGCATCTCCTGTTTCCACGACTCGAGATCCCTGGCGTGCTTGTCCCAGAAATTTTCGGGAAGTTCGCGCGAACCGGTGTAGAGCAGTTCGGTGTCTTCCAGCACCTTGTCGTTGAAATAATCCTGCGCGGCCAAACCCAGGGCGCGCGCCTTGATGCGCATGTTGATGTCTTTCGACACCAGGATCACCGGGCGCTTGGGGAATTTCTCGCTGAGATGCATCACCACCGCGATGATCTGATTGTCGGCTTTGGCAGTGGGCAGGGAGGAGGGGATGGCGCCGTTGATGGCTTCGGTTTGCAGGAACAGGCGGCCGCTGGCCAGGTCGCGGGAAGCTTCCTTGAGTGGAATGCCGTGCTTGATTTCGTCTTCGAATCCGGAAACTATTTCATCGAGCAGACGGCTGGCCTGCCGCGTGTTGCGCGCCACTTCGGTCATGCCCTTCTTGTTGGCATCGAGTTCTTCCAAAGTCATCATCGGCACGTAGATGTCGTGCTCTTCGAAGCGGAACAGGCTGGTCGGATCGTGCATCAGCACATTCGTGTCGAGCACGAACAGCTTGGGCTGCTTGGCGGTTTTTTGCGACTTGGCGCGCGCGGTGTGCTTGGCGTTCATTGGTTTCCTGGAATGGCTCAGAGGGATTTGACTGCGGCGAGGACTTCTGCGGCATGGCCATCGGCCTTGACCGCACGCCACTCCTGGCGCAATGTTCCTTTGTCATCGATGAGGAAAGTGCTGCGTTCGATTCCGCGCACCTGCTTGCCGTACATGTTCTTCATCTTGATCACGCCAAAAAGCTCGCAGGCTGTTTCCTCGGCATCGACCAACAGTTCAAAGGGCAGCCCCAGCTTGGACTTGAAATTTTCGTGCGATTTCAGGCTGTCACGCGAGATGCCGTAGATGTCGCAGCCGAGTTTCTGGAAAGCGGCGTGATGGTCCCTGAACTGTCCCGCTTCGGTGGTGCAACCGGGCGTGCTGTCCTTGGGATAGAAATACAGCACGAGGTTCCGGCCACGCTGGGCGGCAAGCTGGAAAGTCTGATCGCCGGTTGCGAGCAGGGAAAAATCGGGCACAGCTTGTTTGAGTTTCATGATCATTTCATCCATTCAGAGTTTCGGCTGCAAGGAATTCCTCTCCCTGCAGCATCAATGTGCCGGAGCGCCCGGCTACTTCGCCGCGGATTACCTCGTGACGCGGCAGGCGGTCGGCATCGAGCGAGTCGAACAGGGATTGCATCGAGGTCAATTCGTAGCCTTGCGCACGCCAACCCGACAGCAAATTTTCGAGAATCGGCAGCAGTTTCATGCCCTCCATTTCCGCATGGAGCGTGAATACATGCCCTTGCGGCGGCGGCGACTGTGTCAGCTGAAGCAGATAGTCGGCGACATTGCCGCTGTTGACGCCGTTGAGTCCGATCAATTCGTCAAGTGTCGGCAGAGTGGTAGGCAGTTGCGGGCAGAGGATCACCTCTCCCCTGTATACGGGCATGAATGGGTGGGTGCCGCGCGTATCGGAGGCATATTTGAATCCCAGCCGTTGGGTCAGGCGCATGGCATGCGCATTCATCTGCCAGCCTGCCGCGCCGTGGGTTATGGCGGGTTCCCCAAAAACGTCCTGAAAGCGGGTACAGGCACGTTCCATTTCGTTTTCCGTCCAGCCGGCATTGGCTTTTTCAACGCCGTCCTGCCATTTGACGTGGTCCCAGCTATGGATGCCGACTTCGAAACCGGCATCGCGCACGCTCCTCAGAATCTCGGCACATTTCACGCCGATGTCCGGCCCGGGCAGCAGAGTGCCGTAGAGCAGGGTTTTGAAGCCGTAATGCGAGACTACAGAAGTGCGCGAGACTTTTTTGAGGAAACCAGGACGGAAGGCGCGCTTGAGCGCCCTGCCGGTATGATCGGGGCCGAGCGAAAATAGGCAGGTGGCGCCGGCATCATGGCGGCGCAGGCTTTCCACAAGACGCGGCACCCCCTGCAGGGTGCCGCGAAATGTATCTACATCGATCTTGAGGGCGAGTTTCGGCAAGCGTTCAATCCATCAGTTGCCGCGCGGCGGCGACGTCGCTGCGGTAAGCCTCGAAAATGCTGCGCAAGGCATCCTCGAAAGTCACCTTGGGTGCCCATTCGAGATCGGCCATGGTATTGGTGATTTTCGGCACGCGGTGCTGTGTGTCCTGGTAACCCTTGCCGTAGTATTCACCGGAGGTGGTCTCAAGTACTTTCACCTTGGCTACGCTCGCGGCATACTCGGGAAACTGCCGGGCGAGGTCGAGCATGAGCGTGGCGAGCTCGCGGATCGAGTAATTGTTCTTCGGGTTGCCGATGTTGTAGATCTTGCCGTTGGCGATGCCGTCCTTGTTCTCGATGATTTTCATCAGGGCGTCGATGCCATCCGAGACGTAGGTGAAGGAGCGCTTCTGGGCGCCGCCGTCCACGAGCTTGATCGGCTCGCCGCGCACAATGTGGCCGAGGAACTGGGTGATGACGCGCGAGCTGCCTTCCTTCGGCGTGTAGATTGAATCGAGGCCCGGCCCGATCCAGTTGAAGGGGCGGAACAGCGTGTATTGCAGGCCTTCCTGCTGGCCGTAGGCGTGGATGACGCGGTCCATCATCTGCTTGGCGCAGGAATAGATCCAGCGCGGCTTGTTGATCGGGCCGAGGATCAGTTCGGAATTCTCCGGGTCGAACTCGGCGTCCTTGCACATGCCATAGACCTCGGAGGTCGAGGGGAAGATCACGCGCTTCTTGTACTTCACCGCCTGGCGGATGATCGGCAGGTTGGCCTCGAAGTCGAGTTCGAAGACGCGCAGCGGCTCCTTGACGTAGGTGGCCGGCGTGGCGATGGCGACCAGCGGCAGGATGACGTCGCATTTGCGCACGTGGTACTCGATCCACTCCTTGTTGATCATGATGTCGCCCTCGAAGAAATGGAAGCGAGGGTTGGCCATCAGGTCGGTGACGCGCTCGGACTGCATGTCCATGCCGTACACCTCCCAGTCGGTGGTGTCCATGATGCGCTGGGAGAGGTGGTGGCCGATGAAGCCATTGACGCCGAGGATGAGGACTTTTTTCATGTTTGGGGCAGTGAGGTAGGGGTAATGGTGCGGGGATCGGCCTGGGAGTCGAGGGATACCGGTATCGGACCGAATTTGGCGAGCCACTCCGCTGCGGAAAATTGCTTGCCTGCGAATTCTACCGTAAGCAGGCGCAACAGCTTGCGATCGCCGCATTCAGCGACCAGCCTGTCGTTGCGGACCAGCAGGGCGGGTTTGCCGCATTCGCCGGTTTCACCAGTTGGCTGTAGCGTGGCCAGGACCCGCAGCTGTCCGTCGAGGAAGTTGCAGAATGCACCGGGGTAGGGTGGGGCGACGGCGCGAACCAGGTTGTGGATGGCCTGCGCCGGCTGCCACCAGTCAATGCGTCCATCCTCGGCCTTGCGCCCGCCAAAATAGCTGCCTCGCGCCAGATCTTGGGGAATTTCCTTTGCAGTGCCATCGATCAGCTGAGGCAGGATGCGGTCAAGCGCCATTTCCGCGGCTACGGTGACTTTCTGGAATACCGCCAGCGCCGTGTCATTGGGGAGGATAGGCACGGCCTGCTGGGCGACCACCGCACCGGCATCGGGTTTCTCCAGCATGCGATGCAGCGAAGCACCGGTTTCGCGCTCGCCATGCAGCACCGCCCAGTTCACCGGGACGCGCCCGCGGTATTTCGGCAGCAGTGAGCCGTGCATGTTGTAGGCGCCAAGTCTTGGCAGAGCCAGCAGCGCCGGTTTGAGCATCAGCCGATAGTAAAAGGAGAAGACGAAATCCGGCGCCAGTGCGGCGATGCGTGCGATCATGGCCGGGTCGTTGGGGTCATCCGGGGTGATGCAGGGCAGGCCATGCTGTGCGGCGAGTTCGGCGACACTGTCAAACCAGATGGTTTCGTCCGGATTGTCCTGATGCGTGACCACCAATGCGACGTCAACGCCATGCGCCAGAAGCACCGACAGGCAACGCACACCCACATTGTGGTAGGCGAAGACCACAGCGCGGGTCATTCTTGGCGTTCCAGGATGGCTTCGACGAGATAGCGCGGCCGATGGCGCACTTGCTGATAAATGCGTCCGACATATTCGCCGAGCAAGCCGACCCCGAACAAGGTCAGCCCGATCAGGAAGAAAGCGATGCCGAACAGCGTGAACAGGCCTTCCGCTTCCGGACCGACAATGATGCGGCGAATCGCGAGGAAGGCCACAAACAGGGAGGAGAGCAGCGAGATGCCAATGCCCAGCATGGCGAACCACTGCAACGGCACCAGCGAAAAGCCCGTCATCAGGTCGAAATTGAGGCGGATCAGGCTGTACAGGGAATATTTCGATTCACCGGCGTGACGTTCCGCATGACCGATCTCGATCTCGGTCGGACGCTGGGCGAAGGTGTAGCCGAGTGCCGGGATGAAGGTGCTGACTTCCTTGCAGCTGTTGATCGCATCGACGATGGAGCGCGAGTAGGCGCGCATCATGCAGCCCTGGTCGGTCATCTTGATGCGGGTGATGCGCTCGCGCAGCCGGTTCATGGCGCGCGATGCCCAGCGCCGCCAGAGACTATCCTGGCGCTGGCGGCGGATGCTGCCGACATAGTCATGGCCTTCGCGCATTTTTGCCGCGAGGGCGCCGATTTCCTCGGGAGGATTCTGCAAGTCGGCGTCCAGTGTGATGACGATCTCGCCGCGGCAATGCTCGAACCCGGCCATGATCGCCATGTGCTGACCGAAGTTGGTCGAAAACAGAATGACCCGGGTAACGTCGGGTCGTTTCTGATATTGCTCGCGCAACAAGGCGGCGGAGCGATCGCGGCTGCCGTCGTTGACGAAGACAACTTCATAGGACGTGGCAAGTGCATCGAGCGCCGGATAGAGCCGGTTGAACAACTCGGCGAGGCCCGATTCTTCGTTATAAACGGGGATGACGATGGAGATCTCTGGCCGGCTCATACGAGTGATTTTAGAACATCAGCCAAGGTGCTGCAGACGCGTTCCACATCAGAATCCAGCATCGCCGGGAAGAGCGGCAGGGTAACGATTCTGCGGCCGGCCTCCTCGGCTAGCGGAAAATCGCCTTCCTTGTAGCCGAGCCTGCGATACAGCGTGAACAAGTGCATCGCCGGGTAATGCACGCCGATGCCGATGCTGCGCTCCCGCATTGCGGCAATCAGGCGGGCACGGTCGCAGCCTGATGGGAGGAGGATCTGGAACATGTGCCAGTTGGAATTCTCGAAATCTTCCGGAGGCAGTTGGCAAGCGAGGTTGCGGTCGAAATGTCCAAAGTAGTGTCGCGCCAGTGCTTTTCTGCGTTCAGTGAATTCGCCCAGGCGCTTCAATTGTCCGAGGCCAATGGCGGCAGCGATGTCGGTCAGGTTGGCCTTGCCGCCCAGTACTTCGACATCCATGCCGTCTTCGCCGAAGCGCCGCACGCCCTGCAATCGCATGCGTTCGCAGGCGGCCGGGTCGATATCGGCCGGCAGCACCAGTGCACCGCCCTCGCCTGTGGTGATGTTCTTGTTGGGATGGAAACTGAAAGAAACGAAATCGCTGTCGTTGCCAAATGAGCTGCCGATGGGTTTGCCTTTCCAGCAAGCTCCAAATGACTGGGCGGCATCCTCGATCACCCGCAGTTTGTGGTCTTGTGCGATGACATGGAGTTTGTCGCGGTTTACTGGCAGGCCGGCCAGATCCACCGGGATGATGGCACGGGTTCTTGGCGTGATCGCCGCAGAAACCTTGTCGAGGTCGATATTGCGTGTAATTGGGTCGATATCCACAAATACGGGTCTTGCACCCACGGCGAGGATAACTCCGGCGGTTGCGACCCAGGACAGCGGGGTGGTGATGACTTCGTCGTTGACGCCGATGCCGGCCAGGCGCAAGGCGATCTCCATGGTCACCGTGCCCGAATTGCAGACGCGCACAGGACGGCCGCCACAATGGACTGAAAGAGCAGCTTCGAATTCATTGGCCTTTGGTCCGGTGGTCAGCCAGCCCGAGCGCAATACATCCGCAACCGACGCAATGGTTTCCTCGTCGATCGACGGCCTAGTAAAAGGCAAAAAACTTGCTGTCATGAGCGTGCCACCAAAAATACGCCAAGCACGATGAAACCGATGCCGAGCATTTTTTGCGCGGCAAGGGCCTCGCCAAACCACTGCCAGGCAACGAAGGCGTTGACGACGTAGCCGATCGACAGCATCGGGTAGGCGATGCTGACCGGCACGCGGGACAATGCCATGATCCATACCACCAGGCTGACCGCATAGCAGGCCATGCCGCCTAGGATATGCGGTTCCAGTGCCAGCTTGAGTCCGACCGGGACGAGATTGTCGAGATGGAACTCGAACCGGCCAACTGCATTGGTGCCAGCCTTGAGCAGCAGTTGCGCTGCCGCGTTGAGCAGCACGCCGGCGAGAACCAGACTGAAACTGACCGCATTCATGGTTTGCTCACGATCATGCGGCGGCTGTCCTGGGCAGCCAGCCGCATCGGTAACCCGGATGTGACGAACTGCTGATAGGTCGGCGGTTCCATGAGTGCCCAGGCGCGCGGCGCGGCTTGCCAGGCTTGTTCGAAGCCGGCGCGGTCGGCAATGAATTTGGAAGGCTCCTGGGCAATGCCGAAAGCGAGTTCGTCCATATAGATCACCATGGTCACGGTACGTTTGAGATAAAACGGCAGCGTCTGATCGTAGGTGTTTACGCTGAAGAAGGGGTCTTCCGGCTTGACCTGATCGCGAATCCGCTCAACAGTCTGGTAGGCCGAGTTGGCAGGTGCCAGGCTGTCGTGACCGAGCAGGATCAACTGACTGGACAGCAGACCACCGCAGGCAAGGCACAGGACGCTTGCCGTGGATTGGGCGAACCAGGCGCAAGCAGTGGCGCCGATTGCACCGCAGAGCAGCAGGAGGCTGGCAGCTTGCAGCCAGGGAACGTAATTGGCATAAAGTTGCAGCGGCACTTCAGGGCTGCTGAGCTGCACCGCCTGCGGCGCGACAAACAGGCAAACCAGGGCGAGCGCAGCCATCGGCAGGGCCTGCCAGCGGAACAGTCGCGCATTGCGCTGGGCAAGCTTTGCCAAGTAGAGTCCCACCAAGACCGCAAGTGCAGGAAACAAGGGCAGGATGTAGGAGGCCAGCTTGGAACTGGAGACCGAAAAAAAGCCGAATACCACCAGGCACCACAACAACAGGAAGCGCTGCGGCTGGAAGCGGCTCTGCGGCTCAGCCTGGCATGCCTGGCGTAACGCCGCAAACAGTGCAACCAGCCACGGCAGCATGCCGACCAGGAGCACGGGAATGAAATACCAGAGCGGTTGATAGCGGCCGTGCACCTTGGTCAGGAAGCGCTCGAAATGCTCGTGAATGAAGAAGAAGCGGGCAAATTCCGGATTCGCCAGAGAAACCGCGATGAACCAGGGTGCCGTGACGGCCAGCAGCAATCCCAGGCCGGATAGCAGATGCAGCCGCCGCCAGAGGCCAAGATCGCGTTGCCACAGTGTATAGAGCACGAGCGTCCCTGCCGGCAGCAACAGGCCGATCAGTCCCTTGCTCAATACGGACAGCGCCAGTGCAAGCCATGCCAACCGCATGTACCAGCGATTTTCCCCGGCCGGGGCCTGATCGCGTTGCGCCAGCACAAAGCAGAAAATTGCGCTGGAGAGAAAAAAGCTTACGCCCATATCCAGGGTATTGACGTGGCCGATCATCACCCACAGCAAGCTGCTACCCAATACTCCGGCGGCATATAGAGCGGGCGTGCTTCCCCAGAGTCGTCGCGTCGTGAAGAAGGTGACCAGGATCCCGAGGAAGCCGGTCAGCGCGCTCCACAGGCGTGCGGTCCAGTGGTGCTCGCCGAACAGCGTGAAGGCAGTCGCGGTTGCCCAGTATTGCAGCGCCGGCTTCTCGAAGTATTTGAGGCCGTTGAGGCGTGGCGTGAGCCAATCGCCAGTCGCCACCATTTCGCGCGGTATTTCGGCATAGCGGCCTTCATCCGGCTTGATCAGCTTGCGATAGTCGAGTGTGCCAAACCAGACAACGGCGAAGATCGCCAGCATTATCAACAGCATCCTGCCGGAGATCAGGCGATCGTGCGGGTTCTGCGCCATCAATCGAGCAGCAGCGCCGCTGCCACGTTGCGGCCCTCGGCCATGAGGATGTTATAGGTGCGGCATGCTGCCGCGGTGTCCATCACTTCAACGCCAATGCGCGCCTGCATCAGGGGTTGCAGCAAGGCCGGCGGGGGAAAACGCTGGCGCCGGCCGGTACCAAACAAAACCACTTCACAGCCAAGCTCTGCGATCCGGGCGAAATCCGCTTCGGTCAATGCTTCGAAGCCCGCCCGCCCCCAACCTTCTTCGAGGCGTTGCGGCAGCAGCAGAAAACTATTGGCATGACGCTCACCGTTCACGGCGACGTAATCGTCGCCGATTGCGGTGACGGTGTTTTGGCCAGCGGGGAGGTCCTGATGAAGTTTCATGGCGTCGGGAGAACGGACAATGCGAACAAACGTGGAGATTGGTTTGCGGCATGTCGCCGGGTTCGGTAAGATTATATCTTTTTGGCGCTGCACCAACAGTTCCAACTATCCCGCGCCATCATGCAAGTTACCCGAAAGGACGGATCAGCTCGATGCAACCCGTAATCAAGTCGGCCAAGCTCGCCAATGTCTGCTATGACATCCGCGGTCCCGTGTTGGAACGCGCCAAGCAGATGGAGGAAGAAGGGCACCGCATCATCAAGCTGAATATCGGCAACCTCGGCGCCTTCGGCTTCGATGCACCCGAGGAGATACAGCAGGACATGATCCGCAATTTGCCGAACGCTTCCGGCTATTCGGATTCCAGAGGCATCTTCTCGGCGCGCAAGGCCGTGATGCATTACACGCAGCAGAAGCATGTCAAAGGTGTTGCGATCGACGACATCTACCTGGGCAACGGCGTGTCGGAACTCATCGTGCTGGCCATGAATGCGCTGCTCAACAGCGGCGACGAGGTGCTGGTGCCGGCGCCCGACTATCCGCTATGGACCGCGGCGGTGACCCTTTCCGGCGGCACGCCACGCCATTACCTGTGCGATTCCAACAATGGCTGGCTGCCCGATCTCGACGACATCCGCGCCAAGATCACGCCGCAGACGCGCGCCATTGTCGTCATCAATCCGAACAATCCCACGGGTGCGCTCTATCCCGACGACTTGCTCAAAGCGTTGGTCGAGATTGCCCGCCAGAACGACCTGATCCTCTATGCCGACGAGGTCTACGACAAGGTGCTGTACGACGGCGTGACCCATACCGCACTTGGTGCGCTGTCCGAGGATGTGCTGACGATCACGTTCAACGGCCTCTCGAAAAATTACCGCGCCTGCGGCTATCGTTCCGGCTGGATGGTGGTGTCCGGCGACAAGCGCCACGCCAGGGACTATATCGAGGGGCTCGACATGCTGGCCTCGATGCGCCTCTGCGCCAATGTGCCGGGGCAGTATGCGATCCAGACTGCGCTCGGCGGCTACCAGAGCATCGATGACCTGGTCCGGCCGGGCGGGCGCATGCTGCGCCAGCGCGACGTCGCCCATGACCTGATCACTTCCATCCCCGGTGTGACCTGCGTCAAGCCCAAGGCAACGCTCTACATGTTCCCGCGCCTCGATCCGAAAATTTATCCGATCACCGACGACCAGCAGTTCATCCTGGAACTGTTGCAGGAGCAACGCGTCCTGCTGGTGCAGGGCACCGGTTTCAATTGGCCGCATCCGGATCACTTCCGCCTCGTCTTCCTGCCGCATGAGGACGATTTGCGCGAGGCCATCGGCCGCGTCGCGCGCTTCCTCGAAAATTATCGCAAACGCCATGGCACTTGAGATGAGACCAATCAATGTAGGCTTGCTGGGCATCGGCACTGTCGGCGGCGGTACATACACCGTGCTTACCCGCAACGAAGCCGAAATTACCCGCCGTGCCGGCCGGCCGATCCGGATATCCGTGGTGGCCGAAAAGAATCTGGCGCTGGCGCGGCAGGTCACTGCGAGCAAAATTCGCATCACCGACGACGCGTTTGCCGTGGTCAATGATCCGGAAGTCGATATCGTCGTCGAGTTGATCGGCGGCTGCGGCATTGCCAAGGACCTGGTGCTCAAGGCCATCGAGAACGGCAAGCATGTGGTCACCGCGAACAAGGCACTGCTGGCGATTCACGGCAACGAAATCTTCGCTGCGGCGCAGCGCAAGGGAGTGATGGTCGCTTTCGAGGCGGCGGTGGCCGGCGGCATTCCGATCATCAAGGCATTGCGCGAGGGATTGACCGCCAATCGCATCCAGTGGATCGCCGGCATCATCAACGGCACCACCAATTACATCCTCTCCGAGATGCGCGACAAGGGGCTGTCGTTTGCAACGGCGCTTCAGGATGCCCAGCGCCTGGGTTACGCCGAGACCGATCCGACCTTCGACATCGAAGGCGTGGATGCTGCGCACAAACTTACCATCATGGCGGCCATCGCTTTCGGTATCCCCATGCAGTTCAGCAAAGTGCATGTCGAAGGCATCAGCCGGCTGGAGGCCGAAGACATCAAGTATGCCGAACAACTAGGCTACCGCATCAAGCTGCTGGGCATCACGCGACTCAAGCAGGCTGGCATAGAACTAAGGGTGCATCCCACGCTGATCCCAACGCGGCGCCTGATCGCCAACGTCGAGGGCGCGATGAATGCGGTTCTGGTGCAGGGCGATGCCGTTGGGGCGACGCTTTACTACGGCAAGGGTGCGGGTGCCGAACCGACCGCTTCGGCGGTGATCGCCGATCTCGTCGATGTAACCCGCATGCACACGGCGGACCCGGAACATCGCGTGCCGCACCTGGCATTCCAGCCTGATGCGCTGGCGGATACGCCGATTCTGCCAATGGCTGAAGTCGAGACCAGCTACTACCTGCGTTTGCGCGTCGCCGATCGCCCTGGGGTACTTGCCGACATTACCCGGGTGCTGGCCGACCAGAGCATCTCGATCGATGCGATGATTCAACGCGAACCCGGCGAAGGCGAGGAGCAGACCGACATCATCATGCTGACCCACCTGACCGAGGAGAAACGCATCGATGCTGCGATTGCCAAAATCGAGTCGCTGCCGGTGGTCAAACGCCAGGTGATTCGCTTGCGCCTGGAAGCCCTGGACAAGTAAGGCGATGCGTTATATCAGCACCCGCGGCAATTCTCCGCCGCAGCGTTTCAGGGAAATCCTGCTGGCTGGGCTGGCCCCCGATGGCGGCCTCTACCTGCCGGAAAAATATCCGCACGTGAGCGCCGACGAATTGTCGCAATGGCGCGGGCTTTCCTATCCGGCACTGGCCTTCAGGGTGCTGGAAAAATTTATTGACGATATTCCCGCCGCCGACCTCAAGCAGTTGATCGACAGGACCTATACGGCTGCCGTGTATTGCAATGCCCGGTCGGGTGAGAATGCCGCCGAAATTGCGCCTTTGCGCACCTTGGCGCCGGGACTGCATCTACTGGAACTTTCCAATGGGCCAACGCTTGCCTTCAAGGACATGGCGATGCAACTCCTGGGCAATCTGTTCGAATATGTTCTGAGCCAAGAAAAGTCTGACTTAAACATACTCGGCGCAACCTCAGGGGACACCGGATCGTCGGCAGAATACGCGATGCGTGGCAAGCAAGGCATTCGCGTTTTCATGCTTTCCCCGCTGGGGAAAATGAGCCGCTTCCAGACGGCGCAGATGTTTTCGCTCGCCGATCCGAATATTTTCAATCTTGCAGTGCAGGGTGTTTTCGACGATTGTCAGGACATCGTCAAGGCGGTCAGCAACGACCACGCCTTCAAGAAAAAATACCGCATCGGCACGGTCAATTCGATCAACTGGGCGCGCATCGTGGCCCAGGTCGTGTATTACTTTAAAGGTTATTTCGCCGCAACCCATAGCAACGACGAGCGGGTCGACTTCAGCGTGCCTTCGGGCAATTTCGGCAACATCTGCGCCGGTCACATCGCGCGGATGATCGGATTGCCCATCAGGAAGCTCATTCTCGCTACTAACGAGAACGATGTACTGGACGAGTTTTTCAAGTGCGGCATCTACCGTCCGCGTGGCACGGCACAGACCTTTCAGACCAGCAGCCCGTCGATGGATATTTCCAAAGCCTCGAACTTCGAACGCTTCGTCTTCGACTTGGTTGGCCGCGAGTCAGCCACGATACGCGAGTTATGGGGCAGGATCGACTCTGGCGGTGCATTCGATTTGTCCCGGATGGGGCATTTCGCGCATATTGCCGACTATGGCTTCGTTTCCGGCACCAGTTGCCATGCCGACCGACTGGCAACCATTCGAAGTGTCTGGGACAGATTCGGCGTCATGGTTGATACGCACACCGCAGACGGCATCAAGGTGGGTCTGGAGAACAGCACGTCAGGGATTCCGCTGATCTGCCTGGAGACAGCTTTGCCGATCAAGTTTGAAGATACGATCCGCGAAGCGTTGCAACGCGAGCCGGAACGACCTGGTGCGATGGATGGGTTGGAGGACTTACCGCAGCGTTTCGCAGTGATGCCGGTGGATGCTCAAGCGGTCAAGGACTACATTGCTGCTCGCGCCGGATGAGTTGTCCGGCACAACTATCCGGTTACGCTAGAGATAGATGACCGCCGGGAACACGGTGGCTGCAAGCACAAGAATCAGCCATTCAATGTTAAAGCGGGCGAGCAACCCCGTGAAATGCATGACCATGATCACGATTGCGACGATGTAATAAAGGGTGAACCACATCTTGATAATCTCCGCTGAATGGCTGTGTGTTTGTTTATCAAGCAAATACCGACATTGACGGGAATCTTTATACCTTGTTCATATCAACAAAGCAAGCCGGGATTAGCCGGTAAAAAGGCCTTATCTTTGGCCCTTCCGTGGCTTATCTCTCAATATGACGCAGTGAGAGATCGATAGCCCGAACATCCTTGGTCAGGCTGCCAATCGAAATTCGGTGTACTCCCGTTGCAGCAATCCCGCAGACTCGCTCCAGGTTGACGCCGCCCGAAGCTTCCAGTTCCGCCTGGTCGGCATTGATTTCTACGGCTTCGCGCATCTGCTCCAGACTCATGTTGTCCAGCAAGATCATTCTTGCTCCGCATTCGAGCGCTTCACTCAATTGTGCCAGGGTTTCCACCTCGATCTGGATGAAGGTGACGCCATGCGCCAATTGGCGCGCCTGCGCCAAAGCCGGACGGATGCCGCCGGCAGCGAGAATATGGTTTTCCTTGATCAGGATGCCGTCATAAAGACCGAGACGATGATTGTGGCCACCGCCGGTCTTGACGGCATATTTCTGGGCCAAGCGGAGTCCGGGAAGGGTTTTGCGGGTATCGACGATTTTCGCCCGGGTCATGGCGATGGCATCGACGAAGGTACGGGTAACTGTGGCTGTGGCGGAGAGCATTTGCAGGAAGTTCAAGGCGGTGCGCTCGGCAGTCAGCAATGCCCGCGTATCGGCATTGATTTCGCACAGAGTTTGTCCGGCAGCGATTCGTTGGCCATCGGCAGCATGCCAGTCAATTCTGGCGTTCACATCGAGCCGATGGAAGCAGGCATCAAACCACGCTGTGCCACAGAGCAGGGCATCTTCCCGGCTCACCACCAGTCCACGGCTCTTATGCCCTGCTGGCATGAGTTGCGCTGTGAGATCGCCGCCGCCGATATCCTCGGCAAGGGCGGCAAGTACATTGCGTTCGACTTCAATAGCGAGATTCAGTGGGAAATCCATGTATCCATCTGCATGAGGAAAGAGGCACTGCAATTCTAGCACCGGAGAGCGCCATGCCGATCACAACTCCATGGGCACAACTGGCGGGCACTAGCACCCCAGAAGCAGCGTCGGGCACTAGAATGCTGCATTGGCCTCCTCGGCGGGAATCGAACCCACATCTTGCGCTTAGGAGGCGCATGCACTATCCATTGTGCTACGGGGAGGAGTGGTCTTATTTTATCTCGTTGCTGCTGCCCGGTGTTCCTCTGGCACCGCAAAGCTTCTAGCGGAACTTGAAGCTATGGTTACACAATAACATGCCCTTACTTACCGTTGACAACGCACACCTCGCCTTCGGCCATGTGGCTCTGCTCGATCATGCAGCGTTACAAATCGACACGGGTGAAAGAATTGCCTTGATCGGCCGCAATGGTACCGGCAAGTCGTCATTGCTCAAGGCGTTGGCCGGTCTGACGCTGCTCGACGAAGGCACCGTATGGCGACAATCAGGCTTGCGACTGGCCTATGTTGCGCAGGAACCCAGCTTCGATGCGCAGCTCAGCATCTATGAAACCATTGCATCCGCTGTGGGAACGGCCAGCCAATTGCTGCTGGACTACCACGAAGCGGCGCGACAGCTGGCGCTTGATCACTCAGAGGACAATATGGACAGACTGCAGGAATTGCAGTCGCAGCTTGAGCACCTCGATGGCTGGCGTTTGCACACGCGTGTCGAGCAAGTAATCAGCCGGCTTGGATTGGATGGCGATGCCAAGATCGCCGCGCTTTCCGGCGGTACGATCAAGCGCGTGGCGCTGGCCCAGGCTTTGGCGGCAGAACCCGATTTGTTGTTGCTGGATGAACCGACAAATCACCTCGATATCGACGGCATCCTCTGGCTTGAGCAATTGATCCGCGATTTTCAGGGTGGCGTCTTGCTGGTTACCCATGACCGAAGCTTTCTTGATGTCGTTGCAACCCGCATCGTCGAACTCGATCGGGGCCGTTTGACGAGTTATCCGGGTTCGTTTAGTGCCTATCAAGAGCGCAAGTCTGCCGATCTGGCGAGTGAAGCACAGCAAAACGCGAAGTTCGACAAATTTTTGGCACAGGAAGAGGTCTGGATTCGCAAAGGCGTGGAAGCGCGCCGCACGCGCAATGAAGGTCGGGTGCTGCGTCTGGAGGCATTGCGCCGTGAACGCATGGCGCGTCGCGATCGTTTGGGTAGCGTCGACTTGCGTGTGGCGCGCGGCGAGCAGTCGGGCAAAGTTGTGGCCGAACTTGAAGGCGTATCCAAGCGCTATGGGGATCGCTGGGTGGTACGAAACTTTACCTCGCGAATCCTGCGCGGGGACAAAATCGGCTTGATCGGACCCAACGGCGCCGGCAAGACCACCTTGCTCAAGTTGATCCTCGGGGAGCTGGCTCCTGATGCGGGGACCGTCAAGCTCGGCACCCGGATAGAAGTGGCGTATTTCGATCAATTCCGCACGGCACTTGACGAGCAGGCTGAAATTGCCGAGGTGATCAGCCCGGGTTCGGAATACGTCGAGATCTCTGGTCAGCGCAAGCATGTCATCAGTTATTTGGGAGATTTCCTGTTTGCGCCGGAGCGCGCCCGCTCGCCGGTCAAGTCGCTTTCCGGAGGCGAGCGCAATCGTTTGTTGCTGGCGCGTTTGTTTGCCCGGCCGGCCAATGTGCTGGTACTCGATGAGCCGACCAACGATCTGGATATCGAGACGCTGGAATTGCTCGAAACCCTGTTGCAGGATTATGCGGGTACTCTGTTTCTCGTTAGTCACGACCGGCGATTTCTGGATAACGTCGTAACTCAGTGTATCGTTGCCGAAGGGGAAGGGTTGTGGCGGGAATATGCAGGCGGCTATGAGGATTGGCTGGCTGCCAAGGCCAGGGCACCGCGCACGACTCCCACCGTAATCGAAAAAGCCTCAGTTGCTGCACCATCTTCAGGAATACGACGTGAGCCGCGCACCAAACTCAGTTATCGGGAAACCCAGGAATTAGCCCAGTTGCCGGATCGAATCGCTATGCTGGAGAAAGAGCAAGCAGATATCGCGGCAAGCCTTGCCGACGCCAAGGTGTATCGAGAATCGCCGATGCAGGCAAAGCGTTTGCA
This sequence comes from Betaproteobacteria bacterium, assembly GCA_016234745.1. GTDB lineage: Bacteria > Pseudomonadota > Gammaproteobacteria > Burkholderiales > Rhodocyclaceae > JACRAR01. The sequence continues at coordinate 18,591 of JACRAR010000045.1, forward strand.
AGAACGCTCCGGGGTTATCGATACAGAACTGGAACAGCTGCTTCAGCGCTGGGAAGAACTCGAACGGCGAGCAGCCTGAACGAGAGGATGTGAAATGAGAAATGTCGGTTGGTGGGTTGCGGCGATACTCGGGGTGATGATTGCGCTCGTCGTGTTTGCGGCTTATCAGCAGCCGGGTCTGCTGCTGAATTTTCTCAATCTGCGTTACTGCGGCTGATTCTGACCTGTATTGGCTGAGGTGTCTGCATCCAGTCCCAGCTTGTGCAGCAATGCTTCATGATTGATGCGCAGCAATTCCTCGATTCCTTTGAAATCGTCGGGCAACGCCGCATCGTCCCAGCCGTTGGCCGAGTGCCGTGCCAGATCGACAGCCAGGAAGACATTCTTGATGCGGGGGTTGTCGGGGCCGATGAGCTCGCCGGTAACTTCGGCCCCATCCGCGGGAATGGCATTGATGAGTGCTCCCAGCAGACTCGGCAGATGCCAGGCATTGACCAGTGCCAACTGCAGATCGATCAAACGGATGCCATATACCTCCTGCTGTGCAGCCGTGGTGCGTAGTCCACGGTTTTGCGTCAGCATTTCCTGGACACGTAACTGCAGGTTCGGCGCGAAGCACCACATCAGCATTTCAGTGATGTCGTGCAACAGTGTGGCGACGGTGATTTCGTCCACATCCAGATCGTGGCGCCAAATCGCCCATTCGCGCGCCCAGTGGGTCGCCTTGCGTGCCCTGCGAATGACCTTGAGCAGTCCAAGCAAGGCTTTTGGATAAACCTTAAGATGGTCCTCGACCAGCGGCAGCTTATCGAAGTTGCTGAAGAACGGACCAACGCCAATCATCATCAGCGCCCGGTCAATGGTCGTGATATCGGTGCGCTGCTTGTTGCGTCGATTTTGTTCCAGATAAGCCAGGACACGCAAGGTCATCAGCGGATCCTGCAGAATCACGGAAGACAATACCCGGCCGTTGACGTTTTCGGCATTGTCGCGCAGCTTGTCCAGCGCAAGCAGCGTATGCCTCAGCACCGGCAAGTCGGCCTGGGTGTAGAACTTAACCCAGGCATCGATATCGGGTAAAGGTTGGTCGATCATTGGCAGAAACGGTTTTTCGGCGTCATGGAATTGCCGGATTCTACAGTAAGGCCTCGGCTGCATACAAAAAAACGCCCCTGCCGGAAGGCAGGGGCGGATCGCTTGCTTTACTGCCGGGGTAGCTCAAACTGTTACGGTATCCGCTACCTCCCGGAATGCTTCGATTTGATCGAAATTCATGTAGCGATAGACGTCGGCCGCCTTGGCATTGACGGCCTCGACCTGCGCCATATATTCGCTGACTGTCGGAATCTTGCCCATCAAAGCGCAAACTGCAGCGAGTTCAGCAGAACTCAGATAGACGCGGGTGTCGATGCCGAGTCGATTGGGGAAATTCCGCGTCGAAGTCGATACCGCCGTACTGCCCTTGCGGATCTGCGCCTGGTTGCCCATGCACAGCGAGCAGCCGGGCATTTCCATGCGCGCGCCGGACTTGCCGAGAATGGCGTAGTAGCCTTCCTCGTTGAGGATCATGGCATCCATCTTGGTCGGCGGCGCGATCCAGAGACGCGTCGGGATGTCGGTCTTGCCATCCAGCACTTTGCCCGCAGCCCGAAAGTGTCCGATGTTGGTCATGCAACTGCCGATAAAAACCTCGTCGATCTTTTCTCCAGCGACTTCGGAGAGCACCTTGACGTCGTCCGGATCGTTGGGACAGGCGAGGATGGGCTCTTTGACATCGGCCAGATCGATTTCGATGACGGCGGCGTATTCGGCGTCGGCATCCGGGGCGAGCAGCGTACCCTTGGCGATCCATTCTTCCATGGCCTTGATGCGGCGGACCAGCGTGCGTTTGTCCTCGTAGCCCTCGGCGATCATCCACTTCATCAGTGTGATGTTGGAGCGCATGTACTCGACGATGGGGGCCTTGTTCAGGCGTACCGCGCATCCGGCGGCGGAACGTTCGGCCGAGGCATCGGTGAGTTCGAAAGCCTGCTCTACTTTGAGATCGGGCAGGCCCTCGATCTCAAGGATGCGCCCGGAGAATATGTTTTTCTTGCCCTGCTTGGCGACGGTCAGCAATCCCTGCTTGATGGCGTAGAAAGGGATGGCGTTGACCAGGTCGCGCAGCGTGACGCCGGGCTGCAGCTTGCCCTTGAAACGCACCAGCACGGATTCCGGCATGTCGAGAGGCATCACACCGGTGGCGGCGGCAAAGGCGACCAAGCCGGAGCCGGCCGGGAAAGAGATGCCGATCGGAAAGCGGGTGTGCGAATCGCCACCGGTGCCGACGGTATCCGGTAACAGGAAGCGGTTGAGCCAGGAGTGGATGACGCCGTCGCCCGGCTTGAGGCTGATGCCGCCGCGCGCCGTGATGAAGCTGGGCAGGGTACGGTGAGTCTTGACGTCGACCAGCTTGGGGTAGGCGGCGGTATGGCAGAAAGACTGCATCACTAGGTCGGCAGAGAAGCCAAGGCAGGCGAGATCCTTGAGTTCATCCCGCGTCATCGGTCCGGTAGTGTCTTGCGAGCCCACTGAGGTCATGTGCGGTTCGCAGTATGTTCCCGGGCGGATGCCCTGGCCTTCAGGAAGCCCGCAGGCGCGTCCGACCATTTTCTGCGCCAGGGTGAAGCCTTTGCTCGATTCAATCGGGGCGGTGGGCAAGCGGAACAGGGTGGAGACCGGCAGGCCAAGCGCTTCGCGTGCTTTTGCCGTGAGACCGCGTCCGATGATCAGCGGGATCCGGCCGCCGGCACGCACTTCGTCGAAAATGACATCTGATTTGACTTTGAATTCGGCAATCACTGCGCCGTTTTTCAACGCCTTGCCATCGTAGGGACGCAGTTCGACAACGTCGCCCATGTCCATTTTTGAGACATCCAGTTCGATCGGCAGGGCACCAGCGTCCTCCATGGTGTTGTAGAAGATCGGTGCGATCTTGCTGCCCAGGCAGACGCCGCCGAAGCGCTTGTTTGGCACGAAAGGAATATCTTCGCCAGTAAACCAGAGTACGGAATTGGTCGCGGATTTGCGCGAAGAACCCGTGCCGACGACATCGCCGACATAGGCGACGAGGTTGCCCTTGGCCTTGAGCGCATCGAGCTGCTTGAGCGGGCCACGCTCGCCGGGTTTGTCGGCTTCGATGCCGGAACGTGGATTCTTGAGCATCGCCAGGGCGTGCAGGGGAATGTCGGGGCGGCTCCAGGCATCGGGCGCGGGCGAGAGATCGTCCGTATTGGTTTCCCCAGTCACTTTGAAAATGGTGACCTTGAGGGAATCCGGTACTGCCGGACGCGATGTAAACCATTCTGCGTCTGCCCAGGATTGCATCACGGACTTGGCGTTGGCATTGCCGGGTTTGCCAACTGAGTTGGCCAGTTCGGCGACATCGTGGAAGAAGTCGAACATCAGCAGCGTCGTTTTCAGTCCTCGGGCAGCGACAGCCCCTACTGCCTCATCTGCCAAGAGATCGATGAGCGGTTTGACGTTGTAGCCTCCCACCATTGTGCCCAGCAGTTCGGTGGCTTTTTCGCGCGAGACGGAAGCGCAGAATTCACTGCCGGCAGCGATCTTTGCAAGAAAATCCGCCTTGATCTTGGCGGCATCGTCAACGCCCGCCGGCACCCGGTGGGTAAGCAATTCCACCAGAAACGCCTCTTCGCCTTTGGGCGGATTTTTCAGCAAGCCGACCAACTCCTGGGTTTGCTGTTTGGATAAAGGCAAGGGTGGAATGCCGAGAGCGGCACGTTCGGCAACATGGGTGCGATAGGCTTCTAGCACAGTGACATCCTTTCAGTAATGAACGAGCAAAAGTATGAGTGATTAATTGAAAAAACGTTCCTTGGCGACTTCGGGCAATTGGGTGCCATTCACATGGGCTCGACGCAGGATATCCCAGTAGTAGCGGTAGGAGGCGCGATCATGCAGTTTACCTGCAACTTGTATGGGACCCCAAGCTGCGTCTTGCGCGGCGACAAGTATATCGGCGGCCTGACTGACTTCGACATAGTCCGGGCGCATGGCTTCAACGATTGGCAGAATCTGGCCCGGATGGATGCTCCACATGCGCAGGTACCCGAATTCCTCACGGGCGCGTCGGGCATCCGCCCGGACCGCCTCGGTGTCATGAATTTCAACACTGATGTTGTGACTGGGCACGATGCCGTTGCCCAACGCCGCAGCAGCTATTTCCGCCTTGGCACGGACGATCAAGCGGTGCTCGAACTGCCCCGGACTCTGCATGGCGCTCGCCGGTATCGCGCCATGATGGGCGCTGACGTAGTCCATCAGACCGAAATCGAGGGACTCCACCGAAGGCTGTGCTGCGATCTGCCAGACATCGCGCAATCCACCGGGTGTTTCGATCAGGACATGGACCGGGATGGGGGCATTGATGCGGTGTGCCGATTGCACGGTTTGGAACGCGGCCATTTGCGTAAGCACATCGTCGATGCTGCGTACCTTGGGCAGCACAAGGTAGGCAAGCCGTGATCCTGCCGTTCCGACAATGATCTCGAGATCATCCCGCCAGCAGGCGTGGGTTATGTCGTGAATGCGCGCGCCCAAGCGGTCATGGCGGTTGCCCGGACTCATGATGCACCCTGCGATCATCTCGGCATGTTGCCGTTCGCGCCCGGTGGGCGCGCCATCCTCGCAGTCGCAGGTGATATCGAAAATCGGCCCGATCTCAGCCTGCAAGGCCATCGCTTTGTTGATGAGTTTTTCGCTGCCGGCGTAATGTTCGCAAGCCGAGAGAGCGGGGAAGGGGCGGGCCTTATTCAGCCCCTGATAAAGTACTGCGGCGGGATGGGATCGAACACTCATTGCCTGGTGATGATCCCATTTCCGCCTTGATACTGAACTCTGATCAACCGATCAGGTGCTTGATGCCGTCACGCTCTTCCTGGAGTTCCTTGAGCGTGAGATTCATGCGCTCGCGGCTGAAGCTATCGATATCGAGCCCCTTGACCATCTCGTACTTGCCATTCGCGCAGGTGCATGGGAAACCGTAGATGATGCCTTCCGGTATACCGTATGAACCGTCGGAACAAATGCCCATGGTGACCCATTTCCCGTTGGTGCCCAGGGACCAGTCGCGGATATGGTCGATGGCCGCATTCGCCGCGGAAGCGGCGGAGGAAAGCCCGCGGGCTTCGATGATGGCAGCGCCGCGTTTACCCACGGTGGGAATGAACGTATCACGGTACCAGGCCTGATCGTTCACCAGGGTGACCGCGCTTTGCCCGCCGATGGTGGTAAAGCGAATATCCGGGTACATGGTCGGCGAGTGGTTGCCCCAAACGGCCATTTTCTCGATTTCGCTCACGGCTTTGCCAGTGCGCGTCGAGAGTTGCGACAGGGCGCGGTTGTGATCGAGGCGCAGCATTGCAGTGAAATTGGCACGAGGCAGGTTAGGGGCGGAATTCATCGCGATCAACGCGTTGGTATTTGCCGGGTTGCCAACCACGAGAACCTTGACGTCGCGTGCTGCAACTTCGTTGAGAGCGCGGCCTTGAACCGTGAATATGGCGCCGTTAGCCTCCAGCAGGTCCTTGCGTTCCATGCCCTTGCTGCGAGGGCGGGCGCCAACCAGCAATGCGACCTGGGCATCCTTGAAGGCAACCTTGGGATCGTCGGATTGGATAACGCCTGCGAGTAGCGGAAAGGCGCAATCTTCCAATTCCATCACAACGCCCTTGAGCGCGGAAAGAGATGCGGTAATTTCCAGCAATTGCAGGATAACCGGTTGGTCTTTGCCCAGCATCTCACCGCTTGCGATGCGGAAGAGCAGGCTGTAGCCAATCTGGCCGGCAGCACCTGTAACGGCTACACGAATGGGGGCTTTGGACATTTGCAATACTCCTTAGGTTAGAAGTGAAGTTCACGAGCGAGGGTAAGTAGAAAAGGCCGGGTCAATTTTTTCCAACCTCGGCCAAATTCGCCAAATCCGATGCAGCATTAGCAACGAATACTAAATCCGTTTATTGCACCGTGTCAATAACTGTCATATAACATATATAAGATACATGATACAGTATAGACGGCGGGACAATTTTGTGGTGCAATTCACACTATGTTGCAGGGAACGCATTCGTCGCCGACCTTTAGTCCGCTTTATCGCCAGATCAAGAGCCTTATTCTGCAAGGCCTGGAATCCGGCGAGTGGCGTCCGGGTGAGGTTATTCCCAGCGAAAATGAATTGGCAGTCCGGTTCAGCGTCAGTCAAGGCACTGTTCGCAAGGCGATCGACGAAATGGCGGCTGAAAATCTGCTAATACGCCGCCAAGGCAAAGGCACTTATGTTGCGTCGCACAATGATGCTGATCAGCATGAAAAATTCAGGTTTTTACGCTTGATGCCGGACAGCGGCAATGTGGAAACGCCTGAAAATTTACCGCTGGAGTGCTGGCGCGCCAAGGCCGGACAAGAGGCTTCCCGCATTTTGGAAATCAAACTCGGTGCTCCGATTACTATCATTCGGCGTCTGCTCAAGTTTGCCGCCAAGCCGGTAGTCATCGATGAAATATATCTGCCCGGGGAAATATTTGCCGGTATTACTCTCGAGATGTTGCAAAATTGCCAGGGCTCACTCTACGGCTTGCTTGAAAGTCAGTTCGGCGTGCGTATGATCCGTGCCGAAGAGCGCTTGCGAGCCATCGCGGCAGATCGTGCCAGCGCTGCATTATTGGGAGTGGCTGAGGGTGCGCCGCTGCTTTCGATTGAACGGGTCAGCTTCACTTATGCGGATCGACCGGTTGAGTGGCGGCGTGGCTTATATTCGACTGCGGATCATTATTATTTGAACCAGTTGGGATGAGTTGGAATTTTCTTGGGGCCGGCATTATTGGCTTGTGAAACGGGTTAAGTTTTGGTTGGTTTGGTAATTGCAATAAGGCAAGTAGCTTTGAAGTTAAATCAGTAACGACTCAAACATAGGGGATTTATTATCATGACTACGCAGCGCACAGCCACTCTCACGCTCGACGGCAAGACGGTCGAGTTTCCAGTTTTGTCGGGCACCATCGGTCCGGATGTCATTGACATTCGCTCCCTTTACGCGAAGACCGGCGCCTTCACGTTCGATCCCGGCTTCATGTCCACCGGCAGTTGCAAATCAACGATCACCTATATCGACGGTGACAAAGGCGAACTGCTGTATCGCGGCTACCCCATTGAACAACTGGCGAAGAATTGCGACTTTCTGGAGGTCTGCCAGCTCCTGCTTACCGGCGAGTTGCCAAATGCCAAGCAGAAAGAGGAATTCGGCAATACCATCAGAAGCCATACCATGGTGCATGAGCAGATTACCCGCTTCTACCAGGGTTTCCGCCGTGACGCGCACCCGATGGCGGTGATGGTTGGGGTGGTCGGTGCGCTGTCGGCTTTCTATCACGATGCCATGGATATCAGCGACCAGCACCATCGCGACATTTCGGCTTACCGCCTGATTGCCAAGATGCCGACGATCGTCGCAATGGCTTACAAGTACGGCTTGGGACAGCCATTCATGTATCCGCGCAATGATCTCGATTTCTCGGCCAATTTCATGCACATGATGTTTGCCACGCCGTGCGAAACCTACAAGCCGAATCCGGTGCTGGTGCGCGCGTTGGATCGGATACTGATCTTGCACGCGGACCACGAGCAGAATGCTTCGACTTCTACGGTTCGTCTGGCGGGATCTTCCGGCGCCAATCCATTCGCCTGCATTTCGGCCGGTATTGCGTGCCTGTGGGGTGCAGCGCATGGTGGAGCAAATGAGGCCTGCCTCCGGATGCTGCAGCAGATCGGCGATGTCTCGCACGTCGGCGAATATATCAAGCGCGCCAAGGACAAGAATGACAGCTTCATGCTGATGGGATTCGGCCATCGCGTTTACAAGAATTTCGATCCGCGCGCTACATTGATGCGGGAGACTTGCGCTGAAGTGCTGTCCGAACTCGGCTTGCAAAATGATCCTCTGTTCAAACTGGCGAAGGAACTCGAGCGTATCGCGCTTGAGGATGAATATTTCATCGAGAAGAAACTGTACCCCAACGTCGATTTCTATTCCGGCATCGTCCAGCATGCATTGGGCATACCGACGCAGCTGTTTACCGGTATTTTCGCCATGGCGCGCACCGTCGGCTGGATCTCGCAATGGAACGAGATGATTTCCGATCCGGAGCAGAAGATTGGCCGTCCACGCCAGCTCTTTACCGGCTCAACTCGTCGCGATGTGAAGACGATCAGCAAACGCTGAAAAAACGGGGATTGGCGTTTTTAGGAGCAACGCCCGAACGTGGCGATGTCTGCGTTTTGGTGTTGCTCGGCGAAGCTGCGCAAGTGCCCATCACTTTACCTAATTGACCAGGGGTTATTCTCATGATGAAGCAAATGCTTGCCAATTCGTATCTGTTTGGCGCCAATGCGCCCTTCATCGAAGACATCTACGAGGCTTACCTCAACAATCCAAGCCAGGTGACCCCGGCGTGGCGGGATTATTTTGACAAGCTCCAGAATCTCCCCGGTGCCGGAAGCAATTCGGCGCCTGATGTCACGCACGCCCCGATTGTGGCCTCATTTGCCCAGCGCGCCAAGCTAGGGACGCTGCGCCAAGCTGCAACGCCACCCTCCGATGTCAGGCAGGTCAAGATTCTGCAGATGATCAATGCCTACCGCTTTCTGGGCAATCGCTGGGCTCAACTGGATCCGCTCAAGCGTACCGAGCGCCCGAACATTGTTGAGCTTGATCCGGCGTATTACGGATTTACCGAAGCTGACCTCGGTGTTGTTTTTAATACCGGCTCGTTTGCCTTTGGACCGGAGCAGGCCAGTCTGCGCGAGATTCTCGAAGCTTTGCGGCAGACCTACTGCGGCACGATCGGTGCCGAGTACACCTACATGAGCGATATTTCGCACAAGCGCTGGATACAGTCCAAGCTGGAGCCTTTGCGCGGAAACATGCCATTCTTGCCGGAGCAGAAGAAACGCTTGCTCGAGCGGCTAACCGCCGCCGAAACCATGGAGCGCTACCTGCACACCAAATATGTTGGACAGAAGCGTTTTTCGCTGGAAGGGGGCGAGGCCGCGATTGTTGCAATGGATGAGCTGGTGCGCTGTGCCGGTAATCTCGGGATACAGGAAGTTGTGATCGGCATGGCTCACCGCGGTCGCCTCAATGTGCTCGTGAATATCCTTGGCAAGTCGCCGCAGGATCTGTTTTCCGAGTTCGAGGGAAAGCACGCCGATGAATTGTCGGCAGGTGACGTCAAATATCACAACGGTTTTTCCTCGAACGTTGCGACACCGGGTGGGGCGGTTCATTTGACGCTGGCGTTCAACCCCTCTCATCTGGAAATCGTGAATCCGGTGGTGGAAGGGTCGGTTTACGCACGGCAGCGGCGGCGCGGCGACAAGTCCGGCGAAGAGGTTTTGGCCGTATTGATTCATGGCGATGCAGCTGTGGCGGGGCAAGGCGTCAACCAGGAGATGCTCAACTTCTCCCAGACGCGCGGTTTCGGTACTGGCGGAACAGTGCATATCGTCATCAACAATCAGATCGGATTCACCACTTCCGACCCGCGCGATTATCGCTCTTCGCTATATTGCACTGACATATTCAAGATGGTGGAGGCGCCAATTTTCCATGTAAATGGCGATGATCCAGAAGCTGTGGCCTTGGTGACGCAATTGGCGATGGAGTTTCGCAAAGAATTCAAGAAAGATGTGGTTGTGGACCTGGTTTGCTATCGCAAGTTAGGGCACAACGAACAGGATGAGCCGATGGTGACTCAACCGTTGATGTACAAGAAAATTCAGTCCCATCCGGGTACGCGCAAGCTTTACGCCGACAAGCTGGTCGGCCAAGGCGTGCTCAAGGCCGAAGATCCGGACCAAATGATCAAGGACTATCGCGCAGCCTTGGATGAGGGGCGTTTAGTGGAGAATCCGGTGCTATCCAACCACCAGCGCAATTTCGCGGTGGATTGGACGCCATTCCTGCGTCAGAAATATACCGATGAAGCCAACACCAAGGTTCCACTCGCCGATCTCAAGCGTTTGGCGCAAAGGGTGACGGATATCCCCGAGAGCTTCACATTGCATCCGCGCGTTCAGAAAATCAACAATGATCGCAAGGCGATGGGTTTAGGCAAATTGCCGCTGGATTGGGGCATGGGCGAAACCCTTGCATACGCCTCACTGTTGGTCGAAGGTTATGGCGTGCGAATTTCCGGAGAGGATTGCGGCCGCGGTACATTCTTTCACCGGCACGCCGTTCTGCACGATCAGAACCGCGAAAAATGGGATGCCGGAAATTACGTTCCGTTGCAGCGTATCCAGGACAAACAAGCGCCCTTCATTGTCATTGATTCGGTGCTCTCCGAAGAGGCCGTGCTTGGATTCGAATATGGCTATGCCACTGCGGAGCCCAATGAACTGGTGGTGTGGGAAGGACAGTTTGGCGATTTCGCCAATGGCGCCCAGGTTGTCATCGATCAATTCATCAGTTCGGGCGAAGCCAAATGGGGGCGCCTCTGCGGACTGGTTCTTTTGTTGCCGCATGGCTTCGAGGGCCAGGGGCCGGAACATTCCTCAGCCCGTCTGGAACGCTACATGCAACTTTGCGCCGAGCAAAACATGCAGGTGTGCGTGCCTTCCACGCCTGCGCAGATTTTCCACCTGTTGCGTCGTCAGATGCTGCGCTCGGTCAGGAAACCGCTTATCGTGATGACGCCGAAATCCCTGCTGCGCCACAAGGATGCAGTATCCAGCCTGGATGATCTGGCCAAGGGAGGTTTTCAGACCATCATCGGCGAGATTGGCAGCGCCGACGAAATTGATCCGAAGAAAGTCAAGCGTGTCGTGCTCTGCTCCGGCAAGGTTTACTATGATTTGCTGGCAGAGCGACGCGAAAAAAAATTGTTGGATATTGCCTTGTTGCGCCTGGAGCAACCCTACCCATTTCCGGCAAAACTCTTTGCTGCCGAAATGAAGAAGTACCCCAATGCCAAGGAAATGGTGTGGTGCCAGGAAGAGCCGCAAAACCAGGGAGCATGGTTTGCTACTCGACATCATCTGGTTTCCGGCTTGCGTGATGGACAGACGCTGCATGTCGTGGCCCGCCCTGCATCGGCATCCCCGGCGGTGGGCTATTACGCAAAGCATAACGCCCAGCAGAGAACCGTGATTGAAACAGCGCTGGGTGCCAGTTCAAAACTCAAAGCATCTGCGGAATAACAAGGGAGTCGACATGCTTATCGAAGTCAAAGTACCGCAGCTTTCCGAATCAGTCGCCGAAGCGACGCTGGTGAAATGGCATAAGACAGTTGGCCAGGCCGTCGCCCGAGACGAGAATCTGATCGATATTGAAACGGACAAGGTTGTCCTCGAACTGCCGGCGCCCGGCGCCGGTGTCATCGTCAAAATTCTCAAGGAAAATGGCGCGCTGGTGGTTAGCGGAGAAGTCATTGCGCAAATCGACAGTGATGCCAAAGCCAGCGAATCTGCAGCGCCACCTCCACCAAGCAAGCCGCAGGTCGCCAAAGAGGCACCCGTTGCGGCAGGCGCGCCCCAAGCCATGCCGGCAGCGCGCAAGATCATGGCGGAAAAGGGAATTGATCCGTCAAACCTTAAAGGAACCGGTCGCGATGGGCGTATCACCAAAGCCGACGCCTTGGGTACGGCGGGTAGTTTGGCCGTTGCAGTCGCGCCTGCCGCAACGCCGCCCCCGGCGGTGGCCGCAAAACCGGCTTTGGCTCAGCCGGTTGCCGTGAATATCGACAATATCCTGGCCGACCGTCCCGAACAGCGTGTGCCAATGTCACGCTTGCGCGCCCGTATTGCCGAGCGGTTGGTGCAGTCGCAATCCACTGCCGCCATTCTGACGACTTTCAATGAAGTCAATATGGCGCCAGTCATGGCGTTGCGCAAATTGTATGCGGAAAAGTTCGAGAAGGAGCATGGCGTTCGCTTGGGTTTTATGTCCTTCTTTGTCAAGGCGGCGGTGGCCGCCCTCAAGAAATATCCCCTGCTCAACGCATCTGTCGATGGTAACGACATCGTCTATCATGGCTATTTCGATATCGGTATCGCCGTTGGCAGCCCGCGTGGTCTGGTCGTGCCTATATTGCGTGATGCCGATCAGTTGTCGCTGGCTGCGGTGGAAAAAACCATCGCGGAATTCGGCGCCAAGGCCAAGGATGGCAAACTGACCATTGAAGAACTCACCGGGGGAACGTTTTCCATTTCAAACGGTGGCGTGTTTGGTTCGATGTTGTCGACCCCGATCATCAATCCGCCCCAATCAGCGATTCTCGGCGTGCATGCGACCAAGGATAGGGCAGTGGTGGAAAATGGCCAGGTTGTGGTACGGCCGATCAACTATCTCGCCTTGTCCTATGACCATCGAATTATTGATGGACGCGAGGCCGTGCTCGGGCTGGTGACCATGAAAGAGATGCTGGAAGACCCGACCCGTCTGCTACTGGAAGTCTGAGGAGAACACAAGATGCCCAAGCAATTCGATGTGATCGTCATTGGGGGAGGGCCTGGCGGATACGTGGCTGCGATTCGTGCCGCACAGCTTGGGCTAAATGTGGCTTGTGTTGAATCCCAGTCCTATGCCGATCCGAAAGGCGAAGTGCGCCTTGGCGGTACTTGTCTGAACGTGGGCTGCATTCCGTCCAAGGCGCTGCTCCAATCCTCAGAGTATTTTGATCAGGCGAATCACGCTTTCTTGATGCATGGCATCACTTGTGACAACGTCAAAATGGACGTGACGACGATGGTGCGGCGCAAGGACAACATCGTTACGCAACTGACTGGGGGCATCAGGGGGCTTTTTAAGAAAAACAAGGTGACCTTGCTGGTTGGGCATGGCAAATTTGTTCCGTCACCCAAGCGAATTCTTACTACACCGAGTGGTACAAGCTTTGAGGGACGCGGATTTCCTGAAGACAATCCACGTGAAAACGAGCCATGGCAGATTGAAATATCCTCATCCGGCGGCAACGAGACTGTCGAAGCAAAGCACGTCATTATTGCCACTGGTTCCAAGCCTCGGCATCTTCCGGGAGTGCCTGTCGATAACAAAATTGTTTGTGACAATGTTGGGGCACTGTCCATGGAGAGTGTGCCGAAGCGTTTGGGTGTCATTGGTGCGGGCGTGATCGGACTGGAGTTAGGCAGTGTCTGGAAGCGATTAGGCGCGGAAGTCACCATCCTGGAAGCCTTGCCGGATTTCCTGGCAGCTGCCGATCAGGCGGTCGCCAATGAAGCATGGAAAATTTTCACCCGCAAGCAAGGTCTCAATATTCATTTGGGCGTCAAGATCACCAAGGTGAGTGTCGGCAAGAAGTCAGTCAGTATTGAATACGAAAACGGTGATGAAACTGCCACGCTGGAATGCGACAAACTGATCGTATCGGTTGGACGCTTACCCAACACCGACGGATTGGGCTGCGAAGGCGTCGGACTGAAGCTTGATGAACGCGGTCGTATCGCAGTTGACGAACACTGCCGAACCAATCTGGAGAATGTTTGGGCCGTTGGCGATGTGGTGCCTGGGCCGATGCTAGCGCACAAAGGAATGGAAGAGGGCGTCATGGTGGCAGAGTTGATTTCTGGCCAGGCGGGGCATGTCGATTACAACACGGTTCCCTGGGTTATTTATACGCACCCTGAGATTGCCTGGGTCGGAAGGACGGAGCAGCAATTGAAGAACGATGGTGTCGACTACCGTGTCGGTCAGATTCCTTTTCTGGCGAATGGACGTGCGCTTGGGCAAGGAGATACCGCCGGCTTCATCAAGATGCTCGCCGATGCCAGAACCGACCGGATTCTTGGCGTGCATGTGATCGGCAACAATGCATCCGAACTGATCGCTGAAGCCGTGGTGGCGATGGAGTTCGGCGCCGCTTCCGAAGATATCGCCCGCATTTGCCATGCGCACCCGACGTTGTCCGAAGCGATGCACGAGGCTGCGTTGGCGGTCGACAATCGGCCGTTGCATTTTTGATCCCTGCCGGCTAAGTTTCTTTCTGTCTCTGTAGCTGTTTCAGTCTGAGCAGGAATTTCCATCTGCCCTAAAGGGGGACTTCGGGCTCGGCCGGCTGCTTATTTGACTTGCACGATTCTGGTTTTTTTCCAAAAGCCTCGGTTAGAATCCAGCTGTCACTTCATGGGATAGTGATAGTGCTGCAAGCCGGTCAACCTGCTCCTCTGTTTACCTTATCCGATGCGGATATGGAGACTTTTGATTTGTCATCGCTGCATGGCCGGCAGCATGCTGTGCTGTTTTTCTATCCTAGAGACGACAGCCCGTTTTGCACCCTCGAAGCTATCGAATTTAGTGACCACGAGGAAGAGTTTGCGCGACTGGGTTGCGTGATTGTTGGAATCAGCAAAGACGATTGTCTGAGCCATGCGGAATTTCGGGACAAGCACGGGCTTTCGGTTCGCTTGCTGTCTGATGACGAAGGCGAAGTGAGCCGTAAGTATGGTGTCAGTCAGCTGCGCGAGAAGAACGGCATGCGCAAGCACTGCATCGTTTGCTCTACCTTTGTCATTGACTGTTCGGGAGTCATAAGACACGCGCTTTACGATATCAAGCCCCGAGGGCATGTTGCGGAAATTCTGCAACTCGTGAAACAACTGGAGAAGCCATGCAAATCGCGAAAAACGCAGTAGTGACGCTCGAATATAAAGTGCATGATATCGATGGCAACCTGATTGACGAAGGGGATCAGGCTCTCGTCTATATTCATGGCGGCTATGACGGCATATTCCCCCGGATAGAGGAAGAACTGCATGGCAAGGATATCGGCACCAAGCTCAAACTTAAGCTTGAGCCGGAAGAAGCCTTTGGCGAATATGATGCCGAATTGGTCAATGTCGAGGAGCGCAATCTGTTTCCGGAAAACATAGAGATTGGTATGCAATTTGAGCGTAGCACCGAAGATGACGAAGACGACATGTTATTTACCATCACGGATATCGAGGGCGACAAAGTTGTCGTCGATGGCAACCACCCTCTCGCCGGTATTTCACTGGTGTTTGACTGCACTGTGGTTGATGTGCGTCCGGCAACTGATGAGGAGATTGCCCATGGCCACGCGCATGGACCGCATGGGCCTCATCATTAGCATTTCGGGCTACTCTGAATTGGTGAGTCGTTTCAACTGATAGAGCTTTTCCAGGGCTTCGCGCGGCGTGACCGAATCCGGTTCCAGATCTCGGAGCATTTCCAAGGCCGGATGTGGCGCAGCCTCGGTTGGTTGATTACCGCTGGCAAAAAGATCGGCTTGCATCCCGTTACCAACCAATGCGACTTCTCGATTTTCCATTGCGCTAAGCCGTCGTTTGGCTGCGCGAATCACGCTGCCGGGAATTCCCGCCAGTGCAGCAACCTGGATGCCGTAGCTTTGGCTGGCAGGCCCTTCTTCAACGCTGTGCAAAAAGACGATACTGTTTCCATGCTCGACTGCGTCAAGATGCACATTGACACATTCGGGATAATCTTGCGTTAAGCGCGTGAGCTCGAAGTAATGAGTCGAGAACAGGGTGAAAGCGCGGTTTCTCTCTATCAGGTGGCAGGCGATCGCGAAGGCCAATGCCATCCCGTCAAAGGTTGATGTGCCGCGGCCGATCTCATCCATCAGCACCAGAGAACGATCGGTTGCATCATGCAGGATGGCGGCGGCCTCCGTCATCTCGACCATGAAAGTTGAACGACCCGATGCCAGATCGTCAGATGCGCCGATGCGGGTGAAGATGGCGTCAATAGGTCCGATACAGGCTGACTCAGCGGGAACATAACAACCGCAGTGGGCAAGCAGCACGATGAGCGCTGCTTGCCGCATATAGGTCGACTTGCCGCCCATGTTGGGTCCGGTAACTAGCAGCAATCTCCTCGTAAGTGAAAAGCGCGTATCGTTAGCGATAAATTTTCCGGTCCTGATCCCGTTTTTCACCTCCACCACCGGATGACGTCCGCCAACAATTTCAACTCCAGGGACGTCCTGGAATTGGGGCTGACAATAATCGTAGCGCTGTGCAGCATAGGCGAAGCAACAAAGACCATCCGCCAAAGACAGTGCTCGGGCGATGCGTTGCAGTTCGGGGATGGCTGTGGCAAGTTGGGTCAGCAGTGCTTCGTAGAGCTGCTTTTCCAAAGACAGTGCTCGCTCATTCGCGGAGAGCGCTTTGTCTTCGAAGTTTTTTAATTCGGGCGTGATATAACGCTCGGCATTTTTCAGGGTTTGGCGCCGGCGATAGTCATCTGGAACCTTTGCCGTATGGGTGTGGCTCACTTCGATATAGAAGCCATGCACTTTATTGAACTCGACCTTGAGATTGGCAATCCCGGTGCGTGCTTTTTCCCTCGACTCGAGTTCCAGCAGGAATTCGCCGCAATTGCTCTGAAGAGTTCGTAACTCGTCGAGCGATGCATCATATCCATCAGCAATAACCCCGCCTTCGCGTAACACTGACGAAGGTTCAGCATGTATGGCTCGCTTCAGCAGATGCAGCACCTCGTGCGGTGTGGCCAGCGCAGTACGGATTTCCAGCAGTAGCGGCGCCATTGTTGCAGTGAGCGTCTGGGACAGTTGCTCGAGCATGGCCAAGCTGTTTCGCAAGGCCGAGAGGTCGCGCGGTCTGGCGCTTTTCAGTGCAATGCGCGCAGTGATCCGCTCGATGTCGGCCATGCCACGAAGGTTAGTGCGGAATGTTGCATGGCGCGGAGTATCTGTCATTGCCTCCAGCAGTTCGGCGACAGCCTGGTGGCGCATAGCCGCCGCGTGCCGGTCGGTCAATGGGTGATGCAGGCAATGTCGCAACCAACGTGCGCCCATGCTGGTTATGGAACAGTCGAGCAACGAGATGAGGGTAGGAGAGGTTTCGCCCTGCAGCGTTTCGGAGATTTCCAGATTGCGACGTGTGGCGGCATCGAGGCGCAAGTACTCGGCATCCCTTTCTATCTTGATGCCGGTGACATGTTTCAATGCCTGTTGTTGTGTGCTTTGTGCGTATTGGAGCAGAGCGCCGGCTGCAGCAAGTCCGAGTGACAATTCTGCGGTACCCTCCGGCAGGAAAGCTGCCAGATCGTGCGTGCCAAAGTGGTCTGCCAAGAGTCTTGTGGCAGACTCTGTGTCGAAATGCCAGGTGGGTAGGCGCTTGACTGACACGCCGTTAAATTCGGGAATTTCGGCGGACAGATCGCTCGGCAGCAACAACTCGGAGGGACGCAAGCGTTCGAATTGCGCAGCCAGCGCACTGGATGCGCATTCCAGAATTTTCAGGTCGCCATTGGCCAGATTGAGCCATGCCAATCCAGTATCTGCACCGCGGTCTTGTTTTTTCATTACCAGCGATAGCAGAAGGCAGTCGCGCTTGTCATCAAGCAATGCCGCATCGGTCAACGTGCCGGGAGTGACGATGCGGGTTACGGCGCGTTCGACGGGACCTTTGGCTGTGGCCGGGTCTCCTATTTGCTCGCAAATCGCGACTGATTCGCCGAGTTTCACCAGGCGCGCGAGATATTGCTCGACAGCATGATAGGGTACCCCTGCCATGGGGATCGGCTGTCCCGCAGATTGTCCTCGGCGCGTCAGGGTGATGTCCAGCAGATGCGCAGCTTTCTCAGCATCCGCAAAAAACAGTTCATAGAAATCGCCCATCCGGTAGAGCAGCAGCATGTCTGCGTGCTGCGCCTTGATATGCAGATACTGCTGCATCATCGGCGTATGCCTTTCCGGGCTCAGAACCGAGTTGCTATTCCCCATCAACTTTGTTGTACATGAATTGGTTTATCAAGGGCTTATGAAGTTTTCTTATCTGCGCGATCAGCATCTTTATCAAGCAATGCGCAAGTGATTACATTACTTCATGTCGTTGGTGTTTACAAGTTTTAGTTTCATCTTTATAATCTCATCTCTCTGCTTGATGCAGACAGCAATTTTTGTTGCTGAATAGTTCTTTAAAAATCAGACAACCGATAGGTGTGGGTGCTTGGGAAGGCAGCAGTTGGTATTGAGTTTGCTGATCGAGAATCGAAGGTTAGCGGATGCGGGGTCAAGCTGGAAGGTTTGGCGCGGGTTGAGGGATTGATC